>NZ_JBQERS010000003.1:0-349169 GCF_056535285.1 Ruegeria sp. O11
AGTTGTCGATGGTCTGGCCGCCAATGGCGAAGAAGGCAATGCCGCAGTCGAAGCAAAGGTCAAAGCCGAAGTCGCTGAGCTTTGCGCCAAGTTTCCGATCTATCCGAACCTCTGAAAAGTCCGGACTTTGATCATTAAAAGCGGCGTCCTGTGGGCGCCGCTTTGCTATATAGATTGACGTACACGTGAGAAATCAGTGGTGCCTGATGCATCCAGCGTCGTTGGCAAAATCTGCTGCGCGCACATCAAATAAGAAGATACGGGCAATACAAGCCTCAAACGCTTCAAAAATATTGTTCTCGGAGGTGTGACGTCTGATCTGGGTTTTAGCCGGCCGGAGGCTCTTTGCATCATCCTCTGATCCGCGCAATTGCGCTTGAATTGCGAATCAGATCAAGCCACGCGACCTGAGGATAAAGATCGACACGGCGGTCAAAACCAGCAAGCCCAAAGCAAGCGACCCCAGAAAGCTTAGAAACCACCCCCAGCGCCGGTCAGCAAGGTTGATAGCATTCAGATGGCTTTGCACATCCTCCGATGCCTGCTCGAGTTTGGGTGTATCCAGCAACAGCCGTAGCTTTGGATGAACTGCCATCTTCTCGGCCTGCGCAAGCACCAGTGCCTGCTTATAGACCTTACGCGGCAATCTACGTCTCGCACGGCGAACCGATGCTGTCAGGGTTTTGTCCCGCACACCAAGCTTTTTACGCAGCAGTAAGATGGTCTGCGCGATTTGGGTCTGTATATCGAATTCCTGCGACATTCACGTCTCCTGACGGGGCAATCTAACCGCGCTCAATGCTGACGACAATGGGGCTGGTTGTTCCATCTGGTGGCAGGTATCACATAGCCATGTTGAACACGATCATCCATGGCGACCCGACTGACCAACCTCCTTTGTTGATAGCGCATGGCCTATATGGCTCGGCGCGAAACTGGGGTGTGATTGCGCGGCGCTTGTCAGACGAGCGGCAGGTGATCGCAGCCGATATGCGCAATCATGCCTACAGCTTTTGGAATGATCAGCATGGATACTCCGAATTGGCGCAGGATTTGGCCGAAGTGATCGACAGCATAGGCGGTGCCGCAGATGTCGTCGGGCATTCTATGGGCGGAAAGGCCGCAATGGTGCTAGCCCTAAAGCACGGAAACAAGGTTCGCAAACTGGTGGTCGCCGACATTGCTCCGGTTTCCTACGGACATAGCCAGATCAAATACATTGAAGCGATGCGCGCTGTTGATATGTCACATGTTGAACGACGATCTGATGCAGAATCGCAGCTGGCGGATCAGGGAGTTGAAAAAGCACTTCAGAGCTTCTTCACGCAATCTCTGGATGTCGAGAACAAGAAATGGCGTTTGAATCTTGATGTTCTGGCTCATGAAATGCCCAAAATTATGGGTTTTCCAGAGGCGTCTGGCAATTGGGATGGTCCGACTCTTTTTCTTTCTGGTGCCGCATCGGATTATGTCTTGCCCGAATATCGCGACCAAATCCGTCAGATGTTTCCCGCTGCACGCTTTGCCAAAATTCCCGGCGCAGGCCATTGGCTGCACGCCGAGAAACCTCGTGAATTCGAAGCGGCCGTCAGAACCTTTCTGACGCCTGATCATGCACCTTGATAGAGACGCTTGGCTACGAGCCATGACGCGGGTGCGGCAACAACAGCACCTGCAGCGGCCGCAGAAATGATCGCCACCGAACTGACCATCCCGGCGGCCAGAACGGCGATTACAGCACTACCTGCAATTGCGGTAGCGATCAGAGAATATAGCATGGCTGCAAGGCGTATCATGGCCAGTCGTCCTGTCGTTTGGTTTCTGGCCAAGACATTACACCCCTAGTATATTCGTGGCATTGATTTGGGTCAGAATTCATCGCTACATTCCGCGATCCATCGGACCGATGGTTTCTCCGCCACCCTCAACCCAATCTGAGTACCCACCCAGATTATAGACATGAGAAAATCCCATATCCTTAAGCAGTTTTCCTGCCAGCGCTGCCCGGCCTCCTGACGCGCAATGCAGGATGATCACCCTGTCCTTGCGCAATTCAGGATCATGAGATGGCAAATCTTGATCAGCCCGAAATTCCAACATTCCGCGTGGGATATGGTGCGAACCAACGGCGCGACCGGTACGTTCCAGTTCTGGTGCGTCGCGAATATCCAATAGTAATGCCCCCTGTCCCAGCAATTCCTGCGCCTTGCTGGCACCAATACGCTCAACTGCGGCGTTCGCTGCTTGCATCATGTCCTTGACCGTCAGTGCCATCTTCGTCTCTCCTGCTCGTTGATCCGCTAAAGGCTAACATGCAGAAAATTGAAGGTGTAGAGGTTCAGGCAATCAATGTTCCCTGAAGGCACGTGACATACTGTCGACGACCGGTTTGGCGATATAAGCGGCAAATGTGCGCTCTTCGGTTTGGATCATGATCTCGGCAGGCATTCCGGGCGTGGGAACAAACCCCCGTACGCGGCTCATCTCATCGGCGGTCAACGAGATGCGCGCCAGATACACCTCTTGCGGCATGCCAGCAGAATCTTCGACAAGCGAGTCGGCCGAGACATAGAACACCTGACCTTCCAGAACAGGCGTCGTACGCTGGTTGAGGGCCACGAGCCGAACCGTCGCAATCTGGCCAGTTATGACGCTGTCGATCTCTGTTCTCGGGATTTGCGCTTCGATAATCAACGGCGCGTCAGCGGGTAAGATCTCGGCGATCTGTTCGCCTGTTTCGATAACGCCACCGGGCGTGTGATGGTGTAACCTAACGACGGTTCCTGTGACCGGCGCCCGCACCACAGCACGGTCAAGAACACTGCGGGCCTGGCGCGCCTTTTCGCGCACACTTTCCAGATCGGCTTCGATAACGCCCAATTCGTCCAGAGCGGCCTCACGATAAGCTGATCGTGTCCGCAGAATCTGTTCTTCGTACTTCAGCAACATCTGATTGACCTCGGCAGTCTCTGCCCGCAGGCGTGCCAATTGACCCTCGGCCTCGGCCTGTACCCGGCGGATCGTGTTCAGATCGCCCTTGCGTACAAGCCCTTTCTCAAACAGTGAAAGCTTGGTGTCATATTCTTCCTTCAATATGTCCGAGCGGCGCTCCATACTGGTCAACTGCGCTTCAAACCCCGAGGCACGGATTTTCAATGCCTCCATATTACGCTGAAGCAGGGCGATGTCGTTCAGTAAAGTCTTGCGCGAAACATCAAAGCTGAGTTTCTGATTGTCGAGGATCGTCATGACCTCAACGTCGTCTGACGCTTCGATCAGCGCTGGCGAAAACACCAGGTTTTCCTGTTCGCTGTGCTCGGCCAGAAGCCGCTCAGTCATCGCTTGAAGGCGGATCTTGCGGATGAACAACTCGCGCTCATTGGCCTCGGCCGAGGTCTGGTCCAATGTCATCATGATCTGTCCGGCCTGAACGGATTCTCCTTCCGCGACCAGAATGTTCTCGATGATCCCACCTTCCAGGTGCTGCACGATTTTATTACGACCGGTGGCGACAAAGCTGCCTTGCGCGATGACCGCAGCCGCCAGAGGCGCGCGGAATGACCAGACGCCGAAGCCACCAAAACAGATGATCAGCATGGCTAACCCAATCACTATGAACTTGGTGATCGAGCGCGGAACCTCGGCATACCAAAGCCCGGATTCGTCGGTGCGTGCCACTTCGTTCATCGCTTAATCCCCCTTGCCCTGAATTTCAGGTGGTTGCTGGCGCGGCCCGTTGAGCTTTTCCAGCACCTGTTCGCGTTGCCCGAACAGCGCCACACGTCCGTCAGTCAGCAGCATGATCTTGTCGACCACATTCAGTAGCGTTGGTTTTTGTGTGATGACGACCACGGTGATCTTGCTTTCCTTGGCCTGTTCAATCGCCCGTGCCAGCGCCTTGTCGCCCGCCACATCGAGGTTCGAGTTCGGTTCATCCAGAACAACCAGTCGCGGGTTTCCGAAGAAAGCCCGTGCCAAAGCGATACGTTGCTTTTGCCCGCCAGAAAGGGGCGAACCGTCTGCGGCCACCACGGTTTCATAACCTTGTGGCAGCGTCGCGATCATGTTGTGTACGTCTGCCAGAACGGCGGCATCGTGGATCTGCTCATCTGTGGCGTCCGCACGCATCCGGCCGATGTTGTCCTTGATGGTACCTGGGAACAGCTGCACGTCCTGCGGAAGATAGCCAATATTCTCGCCAAACTGGCGTGGATCCCAATTGCGGATATCCATCAGATCCAACCGGACGCTTCCCGAGGTCGGAAGAATCGAACCCACCAGCGTTTTGCCCAGCGTCGTTTTGCCCGCGCCTGAATTCCCGATGACTGCCAAAGTTTCCCCGGGGTTCAGTGCAAAGGTAATCCCGTTTAGAACGACACTCTTGGTTCCACCCGGGACATAGAGCAGACGCTCTACATCCAGACGTCCCTCGGGCCGCGGCAGGCGTAATTTTTCGTATTGCAGAGCCGAACTCGACAGCAGTGCCTTGATCCGGCCAAAAGCACCTCGCGTTAGCAGGAATGTATTCCAGCCCTCAATCGATCCCTCAATCGGAGCGAAGGCCCGGCCCGCGATGATCGAAGCGGCGATGACCATTCCTCCGGTGATCTCTCCCTGCAGGGCCAAAAAGGCGCCCCACCCCAAAATGCTGATTTGTGTCAGCAAGCGAACGGCACGGGAAATAGCAGCGAAGATGACGTTGCGGTCCTGCGCTTTGACCTGCCAGGTCAGCGATTGTGCGGTGTCACGACCCCAGATGCGCACCGCCTCGGGGATCATCGCTAACGCGTTGATGATCTGACTGTTGCGCGACATCGAATCCAAATGCTGGTTGGCCAAAGATTGCGCCTGATTGGCCTTGGCAAAGGGCTTGGCCGTCATCTTCTGGTTGATCAGCGCGATCACCATCAGGATAAGAGCCGTCGTCACGACAATCATCCCCAATTGCGGGTGGACCAGAAAGATCATCAGGATGAAGAGCGGCGCAAACGGAACATCGAGAAACGAAATCAATGTGCCAGAAACCAGAAAGCCCCGCACCTGCTGCAGATCACCCAAGGTCTGATATTCACGTCCATTACCATGCAGAGAAGCGTGTGCAGCGGCACTCAAAACCGGAGCACCAAGACGCGCGGCCACTTCGACCGCCGTGCGCATCAACATGAATCGCCTTACAGCGTCAAAGGCTGATTGAAAAATGACCGCCCCGGCGACGATAGCGGTCAGCATGATAAGCGTATCCAGTGACCGGCTGGTCAGAACCCGGTCACTGATTTGAAACAGGTAAATTGGGATCGCAAGGATCAGAACGTTAGTTGCGCAAGTCAGAACCAGCACGAAAGCCAGATTGCGCCAGATTGCCCGCAGCGATGTGCGCAGAGTCTTCTGGAAATCTTCGGGCGGGGTGCGTTTGTGAAAAGTTTGGGGTGGCCCGTTCCCGTCGCCGCCTCCCGTTTCCAGGCGCATCAACGGTTCATTTGCCTTAGCCTCGATCGTGGTGCCCATGCGATTTTTGCCGTCCGACTGCACAGAGGGGGTCATGCGCGCAGTCGATTGATCGGCGGCTTCACGATCAGGGGCTTCCGCATCGGCCACCCCAGCGTCGCCACCCACAGGATCCTTGTCTTTTTTGGGCCGCGACCGCGTGCGCCGAAGGGGAGAGCCAGCGCACGATTTTGAATTTGCATTCTGCTGCTCTGCCTCTGCTTCTGCCTGCGTCGGTCTGTATGTTTGTTGCGCCGCACGCGGCAATTGTTCTGGATCATTGGGGTGCGTCGCAGGTTCTGCAGCTGCCGTTCCAACGCAAGGCTCAGGCATCCGCATTTCAGGGGTCAACCGCAATCGTGCCTCTGTTTTCGACAAAGAATTCCCGTTTGACTTGGCCACGCGATCACGGGTTTTGAGGGTCAACGGACCCCCTCCTCCGTGCCGGTCCAATGGGCTAGCAAAACGGGTGCGGCGCGACGAAAAAACGATCGACATAAACTAACCTTCCGGTCACTCGTTAATCAGGGAAAATCAGGCCAGCATGGTTTGCAGGCCATCAGAGGAATTCGCCAATTCGCTGGGCGTGAGATCGTTGCCCTGAGGGCCAATACCGCCTTCATAACCAGGCATACCTGCCTCTTCCATAATGGCGGCGATCGCCTCATTGGTCATCTCAGCGATGTCCTCGTTCGTCGGCATATCAATCAGGCTTGCTTGATGTAGCAATAGATCAGAAAAGGCCCCGTCCTGAGCCATGACGACTGAATCCACACCCGCCTTGGTGACATGGGCGGCATTGAGCATCGCATTACTGCCCGCCACCACTTCGGTCTCATCGGCGTTTGGGCCATGCAGATGTACGTCATCCTGATCAGCAAGCATGGTCGATTGCTCGGCGACATTGACCTGCACCAGCGATCCGTCGACCTTGAGCACACGCATCTGCTCCATCCCGGCGAACATTGGATCGTTCATCAGCGCCTCTTCCAAGGACGCCATGTCGTCTTCGCCAAAGGCCATCGCTTCGGCCATTGAGCTATGCATCTCTTGATGCGTGTCTTCGCCTTCTTTCGTCAGCGCGACTTCGTTCATGACGAGGTTCTCATCCGATCCATCAATCGGGCCCGGCAAGCCGCCCGTGATCACATCATCATCTATCAAGACGTGGGTCTGAATAAAGGCATCGACCGTAATCATGTCGCCTTCGATCATGATCAGATCGTAGTAGCTGCCAAGCTGGAGGATATTGGTGACATCCACCAACTCATTGTCGCCCAGTGCATAGAGCGTCGTCGTCGCGTTGATCTCGGTATCAATGTGATCGATATCTGTCGCATCAATGTTCTGCTTCACAAAATTAGCGACGATCAGGTCAGTGGTGATCCAATCAACATGTATGAATGCCGGAGCGTCGTCGTTTGCCCCCTGCATCAACCAAGGGGCTGAATTACCTTCTACTTCGATCGTCGATGAGTGCACAACATTGGTGCCCGATCCGCCATTCGTGCCTACATCCATATCCGACACAACAGCAACTTGGCTGATCATAGCCAACTCGATCGATTTACCACCCACGGCGATGTAGGGCGCGTCGACCCACGCTACAGTTGCGTTCACTTCGTTGATCGCAAGATTGCCGCCTGCAATCACCGTGTGGCCGTCTGCAAATTCAGAATCCTCATCCTGATCCCATTCCGCGGGCATCGCATCAGGCGTTTCATCCTCTTCCTCTTCGTCAGGCCTGTGATGCTCGGGCAAAAGGTCATCCCAAACCGGGGCTTCGTCCACATACTCACCATTGACGATTACACCGATCGCGTCTTCGCCGTGGAACTGATAAACAACCGCACCTTCAACTTCGACATTGATCGGTGCAAGCATCTCTGCGGCCAATGCCTCCACATACTCGATAGACAGATAGTCGGAGATCGAGAATGAAGGTACGGCAAACCCATGCATCGAGGCCGCAACCTGCGCTGCTGCTTCTGCCTGGGCGATAAGTTGGTCGACGTCGCGAAAATCCCCTTCGCCCACGACATCATTGTCGCGTAGGAAAATGTTCTGGAATGTATAGGTTACTGCCGAACCGATAAGTTCGGTCACAATTTCAAGCTTCTGTTCGATTATAAACGTTGCGCCGATGCCGGTGGTCGCCTCAGGCAACGGTGGACCGTCAGTGAGTGGTGGCTCTAGTGTGATGGCCGTTTGAATATCCGGTCCGTCAACCAGTGGTGGAAGTTCAGGAGTGGCCGGGGAAGTGTTGAACCCATAGGGTAGCGGGCCAAATTTGCCCGGGTCTAATTCAAGATCTGCTTTGACCCGGATTTTTGCGGGCTCTTCCAGTTCGTCGAGTTCCGCCTTGCGTCTGACGGCGGTGAACTCTTCGTACTGATCCCTCAGCCGGGCTTTTTCAATCGTGAGATCAAAAGTTCCAATAAAGTGTGCAATCTTTTCGGTAACACTATCGAATGACATTTCGATGATCCCTTACGCCCTTACCGGCCCAAAAATTTCCGGTTCGGGATATGTTGGGCCGAGGCCGCTCGACGCGGCCTCAGCGGTTTCAATGAACGGGGACCGATAATGCGGCCCCCGCGAATAGGGTCTTAGACCTCGGTGTCGTCGCTCGAATAAGTCGAAGTCATCGAACCGCCAACCATGGTCGTGTCGACCGAGTTACCAAGCACGTTGGCACCCATGACGATCGATTGGTTGAAGGCAGATGTGTCAACTACCGCAGCTGCGGATGCATAAGACTCACCGTTGACGATACCGTCGCCACCGTTGTCCGAGCCCCACATACCGCCGTCACCGCCAGCACCGCCAGCGCCAGAGTACGCACCAGACGCTTCGCCACCGGTATTCGTTGCACCCGTGGTTGCACCACCAGTCGACGAGCCCATGACATCACCACTGGTTCCTCCGGTCGATGCCGCAGCACCGCCTGCACCACCGGCGCCAGACGTCGCGGTACCGGTTGCATCACCCGAAGCCGACGAGTCTGCATCATTGTCAGATGACGCGTCACCACCGTATCCGGCAATCGCTTCGGCAAGGCTTTCTGCATAACCGTCATTGGCTGCGTCGGACCACGCTTCGGAATCGCCACCGTTTCCGGCTTCGTTGGTTGCGTCAGCAGAACCTGCGCCGCTTGCCGCCGAGCTTGACTCGGGGTTGGCTGTTCCGCCTGCACCACCAGTACCTTCGGCGGTCGCCATACCATCACCGCTGGCGTCAGCAGATCCATTGGTTGTGTTGGTTCCACCGTTACCACCGGAACCATCAACGTCCTGATCGTTATCGGCCGAGCCGTCGATGTCACCGGGTGACTGCGTGATTACCGGACCAGCGGCATCTTGGTCACCAACGCCTTGCGCTGCCGCATCCGTGTCTACGTAACCGCCACCTGCGCCACCGGTTCCTGTACCACCAGTACCTGTACCACCAGTACCCGTACCACCGGTACCCGTACCACCGGTACCCGTACCGCCAGTGCCCGTACCACCGGTACCAGTACCACCAGTACCACCGTCACCGCCGGTACCGTTCGAGTTACCAGCTGCAGCTTCTTCGTCACCGTCTGGATCTTCCTCTTCGACAAGGAGTACCGGGAATGGGAAGGCTTCTTCTACAGAGCCCGAATCTCCACCGGTACCATCACCACCGTTGGCGTTGCCACCAGTGCCGGAACCGCCTGTGCCTTCGCCACCAGAGCCTTCGCCGCCTGAGCCTTCGCCGCCTGAGCCTTCACCACCTGATCCTTCGCCGCCAGAACCGCTACCGCCATCGGCATCGTTCAGGCCAAGTGCACCCGCACCCGCCAGACCCAGACCAATATTACCACCAGAGGAAGATTCGTTAGCTTCGTTGGTTCCTTCGCTGGAGTTGTCAGCCGAACCGTCATTTTCAGCGTCACCATCTCCACCATCAGCATCTCCGGTTGACGAGTCATTGCCTGCTAGGCCGAGACCGGCAGCCAGCGCGCCTGAGGTGTTATCACCACCATCTGCATCGCCATCAGCGTTCGAACCGGACAGAGCAAGGCCGAGACCAAGACCAAACGATTCAGCGTTACCACCGTCGCCACCGGTCGAGTCGCTGTCTGCGCTTGCTTCACCGTAGTTATCCGCATTGGACTCGCTATCGGCGTCACCGCCATCGCCACCGGTGCTGTCACCGCTGGAGTGCGCACCGGAAAGTCCAAGACCAAGGCTTGCGTTATAGGCATCACCCGAAGATGCGCCATCACCACCAGACGCCGAACTATCAGCGTTTCCAGAATGACCACCGAGTGCAAACGAATGGCTGCCGCTGGTGTCGCCATCGGCATCACCTCCATAGCTCTCTCCGCCATCACCCGAGTCGCCACCATCGTTATTTACGTCGATACCGTCTTCCGCGTAGGCCTCACCTCCATGAGCGTTGCCACTTTGGCTAAAGTCACCTGAATTTGATACCGATGCGTTACCTAGTGAGTCGTTATCCTCTAGGCTCGCGTACTGGCTGTTGATGGATGCGAAGTCGTTTCCTGGGCCATCTTGTGAGATATCAATGTTGATATCATCACCGGGATCATAATCCAGGTCGTCACCTGCGGTGATTACGTCGCCTACATCGCCATCAATATCTTCGATATCGACATCTACTTTGTCGTCATCGCGCGGAATCCACTCGCCGCCGCCGAAGTCGATGTTCACTTCGTTGTGGTTCGAATTGTCATTGTCGTTGTTGTCTTCTCCACCGTTGGTGTTTTGCTGGTTCTGATTTTGGTTTTGGCGCTGATCCTGATCGTTGTCATTATCATTTCTTGAACGTTGTGATTGATCTTGGTCCTGTGAGTCAGAATTGTTCGCAGAATTATCAACATCTTGCTCTTGCTGCTGTTGTTGAGCGTTGATGTCCGCCTCGATATTTGCTTCGTCTACCGCGATATCAGTATCAAAATCGGCGTCCAGATCGTCGATTTGGACTTCATCAACTGTTGTTACGGTTGTCGTTTGATTAGGCTGGCGTCTCATAATAAATTCCACTTTTACGGAAGCACCCGACCGCCATTCATCTAAAAAGCGGTTACTGGCGCGGTTAAAACAAACGTCGCGCAAAGAGCGTCAAACTGGACACTCGCGCGGCAGTGATCGTCTTCTGTTTGGTTTGCCCCCCTTTCTCGGCTTAGCCGATTCCGTGACCACGGGGGTCTCGCCAAAATACGCGAATCCATGGGCACGTCAGGTTCAAGTGCGCTTTACAAATCAAAGCACCATCATGGTTGCAGTCATGAGCGGGCATGCATAGCTGGTCGAAAGCACTAGTTTCTTTAACTGCTTATTATTAATGCACTTTATTTGAAAAATTGCCCCTTCCATCGCCAAATCGAAGGGGAAACAATCTCGGCAGATCGAACATTATTATTAACGAAGCCATTTCATCAGGTTAGGCAATCTGGATTGGAATTGAACCTGATCAAAGGTTCTAGATATGCAGCTCCTAAATACTGCCTCTGGTTGCTGAAACCCGTACTTTCAGGTATGATCACACGTAATTTGGATGATAAAATTTCTCACGTCGCTTAACCCTGTGCCCGCATTTTTTGGCTTCAGAAGGTGACGTTTTTGCTAGTGGGGGAAGATCAGTGAGTTATTCCTTACAAGACGATGCCCGTAGTCAGATCGAATATCCCGAAGAGCTTTCGATCATATTTATCGGCAAAGAACTGTTCTATTCGGACCAAACCCTAAGAAGTGTTCAAACTGAATTCGGTGTTCGTGCAGAGCGATTTGATCACCTGGAAGACGTGCTGGCCAAAAGTAGTGTCGCGAGTTCCGCCGAACGAATAATCGTGGTGGATCAGATGATGCTGGATGAGCTGCTGGCGCGACCCGCCGATTATGCAAAAGTTGCAGAAAACGGCTGCCTTGCCTTCGCCTATCGCAAGAAAAGCCCCGCTCGGATATTGTTCGAACACTGGGACCGCACGAGTTTTGGCAACATCGGATATCTGCCGATGAACGTCGCTCCGGATGTGTGGCGCGCGATATTGCGGCTTCTCATGCATGAAGAACTGCACCTGCCTTGTTTTCTGGCCGACAGTATGGCGGCATCGCCAAGCGCAGCGGACGTACCAATCGAAAAACAGCCTGCGACCAGAACTCGGTCACCCGACAAACTACTGCAATACGCAAAGCTTACACGCCGGGAAAAACAAGTTTTGAGGCTTGTATCCAAAGGCCAAAGCAACAAAACGATTGCGACCAGGCTGGGCATTACTGAACATACAGTCAAACTGCACATGCATAATGTTTCGGGCAAAATCGAAGTGAGCAACCGGACCGAGGCCGCTCATTTCTATTTCGAGGTCGCGCCGAACGAAGCGCGTAGCGCAGCCGTTGGATGAGGCTTTCGAAACCCGATTTGACCGGCTCATCCTTCTGGTGGGTCGCCTCAATTACATGTGGACAAATACCGAAAGCCTTCTGATCCACCTCATTGCTGGGCTAACCGAGGCCAACAAAGATGTAGCAGTGATCATTTTCCTGACTTTGAACACGACGCGAGCTCGCATCGATCTGGTCGAGCGTCTTGCGAAGATGGAAGGTCGCGCGCCTGAAATCCGTGATCAGATCCTTGAACACACCCAGCGTTTGTCTCGCTTGTCCTCCATCCGGAATAAGTACAACCACTGCATTTACTCCTTTGATCAGGAAAGCGGAAATCCCAAGACCATCCTGATGAGAATCGCTGATCGCAAAACTGATATTAAATTAGGGCGGGAAGATACGGTGGATGACAAAGCGATGAAAGAAATCGAGGATGTCGTCTCTCAGCTTTCGGACGCGAACAAAGACATCTGGAAACTGATATCCCGGCTGGGTTTCCCGGTCTGAAGCTCAACTGGTGCGGGCGGTGGGACTCGAACCCACACGGCACTAAGGCCTTCGGATTTTAAGTCCGATATGTCTACCATTCCATCACGCCCGCATATCACCTGAGCGACAATTTCAAACCACTCTGATGACCTAGGCAATCTCTTACAAGCAACCAAAACGATTGAAAAGATACTCAATGGATTGATCCATAAATTCGAATGTCGGTGCGATCAAAATTCAGGATCGGACGTTTCAAGGAAACGCTTTACTTGACAGGGTTCGGGCAATTCGTTCACGTCTGCGCATAAACCGGTCAGGGAGCGAAGAATGAAGATAATCAGCAACCCGTTTCGAAACGGATCCAAGCTTGCGGATCAGGCCCCCTACCCGTCAGTCGAAACCCTTCGACTGGGGCGGCACCGTTCGTTCTGCCCGGATTTTGAGCCAACGCCCTTGGTTGATGCATCAGCGATTGCACCGGTCGCAAGCCTCTGGGTCAAAGATGAACGGCCCCGCATGGGTCTGGGATCGTTCAAGGCTCTGGGCGCTGCTTATGTTATTGCCTGCCAGGCGAACGAGGCTTCGGACAATCCAGGCAGCGACACCCTCAAAGGGCGTACATATGTCACGGCAAGCGCGGGCAATCACGGGATGAGTATGGCCGCCGGTGCTCGTGTCTTCGGGGCCGATGCGGTGGTTTACATCGCGGAAACCGTTCCCGAGAGCTTTGCCGAGCGTCTGCGCGCGCAAAACGCACAGGTGGTTCGGGCCGGTGCGGACTACGCAGCAAGCATGGAGGCCGCCAACCTTGCCGCGCAAGAAAATGGATGGACCCTGCTCTCGGATAGTTCTTGGGACGGGTACACCGAACTCCCACATCTTTTGATGGAAGGGTATCTACAAATGGCTGTCGAAGCAGCCAAGCAATGCCCCGAAGTGCCCACCCATATTCTGCTGCAGGCCGGAGTCGGAGGCATGGCTGGCGCTGTTGCCGCCTATGCACGCGTGGTTTGGGGTGACGAACCACAGATCATAGTTGTGGAGCCGACGTCCGCCCCCGCGCTTCAGGCCAGCATCGAGGCCGGGCACTGCGTTTTTGCAGATGGGCCAGACAGCATCATGGGTCGGTTGGATTGCAAAGAACCGTCGCTTATTGCGTTGAATGGGCTTGCGCGGGATGCTGATGCATTTCTTACCATCAGCGACACTGACGTAGCAGCCCAATTGCCTGTCATGGCAGAGGCAGGGTTGGAAACCAGTGCCTCGGGAGGCGCTGGAATTGCCGCTGTCTTGAACGACGCCAGCCGCACCGGTTTGGAAATTGGCCCCAATGCAAAGGTGCTGTGCATGTTGACCGAGCAGCCGGCATGACTGGATTCGCTCCGGCAGAGTTCGAGGCTCGGGTTGCGCGTGCTCAAGCGCGGATGCGACAGGCAGGTCTCGCAGCCCTTTTGCTCACAACGGAGCCCGAACTACGATACTTCACCGGCTATCTCACTCGGTTTTGGGAAAGTCCGACACGACCCTGGTTTCTGATTGTACCTGCCACCGGTAAACCGGTTGCAGTAATTCCCTCCATTGGTGCCGCGCTCATGGCGCAGACTTGGATTGATGACATTCGCACCTGGAGTGCACCCGATTTAATAGATGACGGGGTATCTTTGCTGGCGGATACGCTGAGCGAATTGACGGCCGAGGGCGATGAAATCGGTTGCCCCGATGGGCATGAGACTCATCTGCGCATGCCTCTGGCCGATTTAAGACGCCTTCAATCAGCTATAGGTGCGCGCAAAATTGTCGGGGACCAAGGCATCCTAAGGGGGCTGCGCATGGTGAAATCTGATGCCGAAGTCGCCAAGATCCGAGCAGCCTGTCAAATCAGCGCGCGCGCGTTTGCACGGGTGCCGGAAATTGCCTCGGCCGGTACACCGCTCGATCAGGTTTTTCGACATTTTCAGATGCTTTGCCTTGAGGAAGGCGCGGACTGGGTTCCCTATCTGGCCGGCGGTGCCGAGCAAGGCGGGTACACAGACGTGATCTCCCCTGCCAGTCAAACGCCACTTAGGTCGGGTGATGTTCTGATGCTGGATACAGGCCTCGTACGCGATGGATATTTCTGTGATTATGATCGCAACTGGTCGGTCGGTCCGGCAAGCGCGCCCGTTCGTGCGGCGCATTCGCGGCTGATCGAAGCATCGGACGCCGCCTTTGAACAAGCTCGTCCCGGTGCCACCGCGTCGCAATTGTTTCATGCCATGAATGCGATCCTGACTGACGGTGGTGTTGGTACGGATGCTGGTCGACTGGGCCACGGGTTGGGGATGTCACTGACTGAATGGCCCTCGCTTATCCCTGATGACCATACAGAATTGGAGGCCGGGATGGTGTTAACTCTGGAGCCAGGCATCGCCGTGAACAACAAGATCCTCGTTCATGAAGAAAACATTCTAATCACCGAGGGCGCGCCTGTATTCCTAAGCCCGCGCATCGGACCGGAGATCCCTGAGCTATGAGCACCTTGCCCTATATCCTAGATGCGGATGATCCCTCAGCGGTGCCAATGGGCCTGATCGTGCTACAGACGGATGAGACAATCGAGCCTGAGTTTCGTACAATTTTCGCCAATGACAAAAGCCCACTCTATGTCAGCCGCATACCCAGTGGGAATGAGGTTAACACTGATACTCTGGCGCAGATGGAAACCGACCTGCCAGCAGCGGCCGATTTGCTGCCCAAGGCACGGCGATATCGGGTTGTGGGATATGGCTGTACGTCCGCCAGCTCAGTCATCGGGTCGGATCAGGTTGAGAAAATGGTCAAGCAGACCTGTGATGTTCAAACGGTAACGAATCCTTTGCGCGCCGCGACAGCTTGCGCCGAGGATCGAGGGGTATCGAAGTTTGCGCTGCTCTCCCCGTATATAGAAGAAGTGAACACCCCGCTGCGTCGCGCATTTGCGGATCAGGGAATCACGATGGATGTATTCGGCACTTTTGGCGAGGCAGAAGAAGCCAAGGTGGTGCGTATATCAACCGAATCTGTGATTGAAGCCGCAATCCGTCTGGGCTCTGATTCAGCCGTCGATGCGGTGTTCTTGAGCTGTACGAACCTGCGAACCCTTGCTGCGATTCCCCGGATCGAAAAGGTGATCCGCAAACCGGTTCTTTCAAGCAATCAAAGCTTAGCCTGGCATATGAAGAAGCTGAACATGTCGCAAAACTAGGCAAAAGCGACGTTATCAGTAATCCATTTGCTTTACGGGCTTGCGACCATTTGTTAGCCTCGGGTTTAATACACGAGAAGATCAATGAAATCCGGACCAACCGGATAGTCAATTGACGCAACAGGGGGTCTTGTGACCGACACAAATAGCGACGCTGCGTTTGTCGAATTTCAACGCGTGCAAAAGTCTTATGACGGCGAGAATCTCGTCGTTAAAGATCTCAACCTGGCACTGCCAAAGGGCGAATTCCTGACTATGCTCGGGCCGTCCGGTTCAGGCAAAACAACCTGCTTGATGATGCTTGCCGGATTCGAAACCGCCACACATGGCGAAATTCTTCTGGATGGGAAACCTATCAACAACATTCCGCCGCACAAACGCGGTATCGGGATGGTGTTCCAGAACTATGCTTTGTTTCCGCACATGACCGTAGCCGAGAACCTCTCGTTCCCGCTTGAGGTTCGCAAGCTTGGCAAGTCTGAGCGTGAAGAGAAAGTTAAACGGGCTCTGGATATGGTCCAGATGGGCGCCTTTGGCGGCCGCCGTCCAGCGCAGCTTTCTGGTGGTCAGCAACAGCGGATCGCCCTGGCCCGAGCACTGGTGTTCGAGCCCGAATTGGTTCTGATGGATGAACCGCTGGGCGCGCTCGACAAGCAACTGCGTGAGCATATGCAGTTCGAAATTACCCGTCTGGCGCATGAGTTGGGTATCACAACCGTTTACGTGACCCATGACCAGACCGAAGCCCTGACCATGTCCGACCGCGTGGCGGTATTCGACGATGGCCGCATTCAACAGCTGGCGCCACCGGATCAACTATACGAAGAACCTGAAAACAGCTTCGTTGCACAATTTATCGGTGAAAACAATACACTAGAAGGTGTTGTTAAATCGATAGACGGTGACACTTGTCTTGTGCAGTTGGATGACGGATCGGAAATCGATGCAGTTCCGATCAACGTGCATAATCCGGGTGAACGGACCAAGGTCTCGATTCGGCCCGAACGTGTGGAATTCAACAAAGACCGACTGCATGCAGACGCACATACGCTAAAGGCCACAGTCAAAGAGTTCATCTACATGGGTGACGTGTTCCGCTTCCGCATGTCGGTGGCCGGGAATGACGAGTTCATCGTCAAGACGCGCAACGCCCCCGATGCCGTTCGCCTACAGCCCGGTCAAGAGATCGATATCGGCTGGTTGGCCAAGGATTGTCGTGCGCTCGACGCATAGACCAAACCGCGCGGCACAAGCGCGGTTTCACCGAGGGACCGGCTGGCGAAAACCCGTGCGTCAGCTGACACTATGATAAACGGGAAGTACTGGGAGTAACACATGAAACCAACCAAAACACTGCTGACCGCAGCAGCGCTGGCGACAGCGGCTGGCGGGGTGTCTGCTGAAGAGATGACAATCGTTTCTTGGGGCGGAGCCTATTCCAAATCGCAGCTGAAGGCTTATCACGAGCCCTATTCGGAAAAAACCGGCGTCACCATCCTGAACGATGACAGTTCAGCCGAAGCGGTTGCCAAACTGCGCGCGATGAACGAAGCGGGTAACATCACCTGGGACGTGGTTGACGTTGTTGCTGCGGACGCGATCCGTCTATGCGACGAAGGTCTGGCGATGGAAATCGACCCTGACACCATGCTGGCCCCGGCACCCGATGGCACCTCGGCTGCGGACGACTTCGGCGACCTGCTTGTCAGCGACTGCTTTATTCCTCAGATCGTTTATTCGACCACATTCGGCTATCGTACCGATCTGGTAGGGGACAACCCGCCCAGCGATATCTGCGCTGTTTTCGATCTTGAAAACTACCCGGGCAAGCGTTCGCTAGAAAAGCGTCCGATCAACAACATGGAATGGGCCCTGCTCTGCGATGGCGTCGCCAAGGATGACGTCTATGACGTGCTCGCAACTCCGGAAGGTCAGGAGCAAGCGCTGGCCAAGCTGGGCACTATCAAGGACAACGTAGTCTGGTGGTCTGCCGGTGCGGACACACCGCAGTTGCTGGCTGATGGCGAAGTCGTCATGGGATCGACCTACAACGGCCGCCTGTTCAGCGTGATCGAAGAGCAGAAGCAGCCCGTCGCGATGCTGTGGGACGCACAAGTGTTCGATCTGGACGGCTGGATCATTCCGGCTGGCCTAAGCGATGAGCGTAAGCAGCGCGCGCTGGACTACATCATGTTCGCGACCGACACTCAGCGTCTGGCAGATCAGGCCAAGTACATCTCGTACGGTCCAGCTCGTGCTTCGTCGGCACCGCTGGTGGGTCAGCACGCCGAACTGGGCATCGACATGGCACCGCACATGCCAACCGATCCGGAAAACGCGAAGAACACGTTCCTGTATAACTACGAGTTCTGGGCGGACTACCGCGACGACATCGACGCCAAATTCCAGGCGTGGTTGGCGCAATAAGCGGCTAATTTCCTGACACAGTCGGGGGCGGTGCGCCGCCCCCGGACCAAAGAAAACCCAAGGGGCACCGATGACTGACGCTAGCCAAAACGCCGGACCTATGCTGGCAGCGGACGGAACACCGCTCAAGCAATCGCTTGCACGTTCTTTGCGGCGGCAAAAGCTGCGCGCTTTGATGCTGGTGGCCCCTTTGCTGCTGTTTGTTTTGTTCTCGTTCATCGTGCCGATTGCTTCGATGCTGTTCCGTTCGGTTGAAAATAGCATCGTGCAGGAAACGCTGCCTCTTACGGTTGAGGCACTGAAGAACTGGGATGAGACCAGCGGCGAACTGCCGGACGAGGCAGTATATGATGCGTTCGTCCGAGACATGGTCGTGGCCGTAGACAACAAGACACATACCCGATTGGGCTCGCGTTTGAACTACGAAGAGACAGGCATGTCTTCGATGTTCCGCCGCTCAGGCCGGAAGCTAGGCAAGATGGACCCCGAAACCGATGGCCCATTCAAGGACCAGGTGATTGAGGTTCATGACGGTTGGGGCGAACCGCAGACCTGGGCGGTGATCAAGACGCACTCTCCTGCAGTCACCAATGGTTATTTCCTCAACGCGGTCGACATGCGCCGCACGCCTGAAGGGGCGCAGTCTCAACCCGAAGACAAGCAAATCCTGATCAAGCTGTTCGGCAGAACACTTTTCATGTCGCTGGTGATTACCGGAGCCTGTATCCTGCTGGCATACCCAGTTAGCTATTTGCTGGCGACACTTCCGATGCGGGTTTCGAACCTGCTGATGATCCTTGTCCTGCTCCCCTTTTGGACTTCGCTGCTGGTACGGACATCAGCCTGGAAGGTGATGCTGCAGCAACAAGGCGTGATCAACGAAACGTTGGTCTGGCTTGGGCTGGTGGCTGATGACGCGCGACTAGTGATCATCAACAACCAATTCGGCACGATAATTGCGATGACGCATATCCTGCTGCCGTTCATGATCTTGCCGATGTATTCGGTGATGCAGACCATTCCGCCCTATTATACCCGTGCTGCAAAATCCATGGGCGCAACCAACTGGACGACCTTCTGGCGCATCTATTTCCCGCAATCCATTCCGGGCATCGGCGCGGGCTCGATCCTCGTGTTCATTCTGGCGATTGGCTACTATATCACGCCCGAAATCGTCGGCGGCACCAAGGGTGTCTTCATCTCGAACCGGATCGCTTACCACATCTCGTCCTCGCTGAACTGGGGATTGGCCGCGGCATTGGGGACGATCCTTCTGGCGGTCGTTATGCTGCTCTACTGGTGCTACGATAAGATCGTCGGCATTGATAATGTGAAACTGGGATAATCGACATGGCCGCACTTACTCCGATATCCCGCAAACCACTTTCAATGGTCCTACCCAGCGTCGCGCTGGCTGGAGCCTTCGCCGGTATCTTTGTCGGCGCGGGCAATGGGTCGATACTGCTCGGCATAATAGGTGGCGCTGCTCTGATCGCAGCCGTGGCCTGGATCTACATCACGGTCCTCAAGAATGAGAAATTGGCCCGCTGGATTAACATTCTGGGCTTTGGCATTGTCGGTTTTCTGTTCTCTGGCGCGATGGGTGGCGTTCTTGGCCTGCTGGGCGGATGGTTCTTCGTCTGGTTTATCTATTGGCTGTACGAAGGCCGTTATCGTCAGAAATTGTTGCCGTACCTGACGCCGAAACAAGTGTTCTATCACTACCTGTTCCGGGTGATCTGCGGTGCGATTTTCGTCTTCCTGATCACCCCGATTCTCGTGGTGCTGCCGCTGTCGTTCAACGCGCAGGACTTCTTTACCTTCACGCCGGAAATGTTGCGTCTAGACCCCGAAGGGTATTCGCTGAAGCATTATCGCGACTTCTTTACCAACAATGAATGGCAGCGCAGCTTCAAGAACTCGCTGATCATCGCCCCGATTGCGACAATCATCTCGGTTTCGTTGGGTACGCTGGCAGCCATCGGCCTCAGCCAGAGCCATGTTCCCGGCCGGCGCGCCATCATGGGCATTCTAATCTCACCCATGATCGTGCCACTGATCATCTCTGCCACCGGCATGTTCTTTTTTTACAGCGATATCGGTCGCTTCATGGAGGGCACACTGGGCATGAACAAGAACTTCGTTGGCTATGTGAAAGTCATCCTTGCCCACGCCGTTCTGGGAATTCCATTCGTGATTATCACCGTGACCGCGACGCTGGTAGGTTTCGACCGTTCACTGACACGGGCGGCGGCGAATATGGGCGCGGGTCCAGTGCGGACGTTCTTCAAGATCCAGATGCCCTTGATCCTGCCGGGCGTGATCTCGGGCGGTTTGTTTGCCTTCATTACCTCGTTTGACGAAGTGGTTGTTGTGCTATTTGTCGGCTCGGCCAGCCAGAAGACCCTGCCCTGGCAGATGTTCACCGGCCTGCGTGAACAGATCAGTCCGACCATTCTGGCTGTGGCGACAATCCTTGTTGTGATTTCGATCGCGCTGTTGACCACAGTTGAATTGCTGCGCCGCCGGTCCGAGCGTCTGCGGGGGCTTTCCCCGTCTTGACGCAGGCCCGCGCGTAATCTAACGATTCACCCGTTCATCCCAGCCGCGATGGCGTCGCGGACACACTGGGCTGATCGGCTCTCGGACCCCGAGACCGCCTGTCCTGAACGCCGGGACAAGTGGCCGGGTTTGCCGCCCGGCAAAGATGAGAGACCTTGTGATGACAGACACAACAAAACGCCCCGAATTCTTCACTTGCCACAATGGCGACAAAGCCCCCCTTCCGTTCAGCAAGGGCGAATACGACCGCCGCCTTGGCAAACTGCGCGCCATCATGGCCAAGCATGACATCCCTGCAGTCCTGCTGACATCGATGCAGAACATCGCCTATTATTCTGGCTTTCTGTACTGTTCCTTTGGTCGCCCTTACGGCTGCGTGGTGACACAAGATGCCTGCACCACCGTTTCGGCCAATATTGACGCGGGCCAGCCGTGGCGGCGCTCGGTCGAAGACAATGTCATCTATACCGACTGGAAGCGCGACAATTACTGGCGCGCCGTGGCCAGCCTGATCGACGGGGCCAAACGAATTGGGATTGAAGGCGACCACATGACTTTGGCGGCGCGCAATACGGCGCTGGACATGCTCGGTCAGCCGGAACTGATCGACATCGCACCTGACACAATGTTCGCCCGCATGGTGAAATCCGCAGAAGAGATCGAGTTGATCAAAGGCGGCGCGCGTACCGCTGACGTCGGCGGGGCTGCCATCCATGCGGCCATCCGCGAAGGCGCGACCGAGATCGAGATCGCCATGGCCGGTCGCGACGCGATGGAAGAGGAAATCGCCCGCGCCTACCCGGACGCCGAGTATCGCGATACTTGGGTTTGGTTCCAGTCCGGCCTCAACACCGACGGTGCCCACAACCCAGTGACCAAACGCGCGCTGCAAAAGGGCGATATCCTGTCGCTGAACACTTTCCCGATGATCTCGGGCTATTACACCGCGCTGGAACGCACCCTGTTCCTGGGCGAACCCGACGCAGACAGCCTGCGCCTGTGGAAAGCCAATGTAGCCGCGCATGAGCTGGGCCTAAGCCTGATCAAACCCGGCGCGACATGCGCGGGCATCACCGCTGAGATCAACCGTTTCTTCGCAGATGAGGACCTGCTGCAGTACCGCTCGTTCGGTTACGGCCATTCCTTCGGCATCCTCAGCCATTACTACGGGCGCGAGGCCGGTCTGGAACTGCGCGAGGATATCGACACGGTGCTGGAGCCCGGCATGGTTGTTTCAATCGAGCCGATGCTTTGGATTCCCGAAGGTCAGCCCGGCGCAGGCGGATATCGTGAACACGATATCCTCGTGGTCGGTGAGGACGGGGCCGAAAACATCACCGGTTTCCCCTACGGCCCCGGCCACAACATCATCGGCGCGTAATTAAACAGGTGGGGTGCAATAGCAGCCCATTACCTAAAATAGCGCAGACAAACGACAAAAAGGCTCGGAGCGCATTGTTCGCTCCGACCCGAACTTAAACAATGCTGCAATTTTCACGAACGCAGGTTCGATTTGAGATGCAACAATTTTGTTGCATTATATGGCATGAGCGTTCAATTTGACCCGCAGCTAAGCATTCTTTTCAGCGCCCTCGGTGACACAACCCGCTTGTTGATCCTTGATGAGTTGAGAAAACGAGAGCACCAGACGCTTTTCGAGCTCTGCGCAAGACTGTTCGAAGAGCATTCAGTCACAATATCCAGACAAGGCATCACAAGACATCTGAACACTTTGGAGCAGGCTGGTCTCATCGCCACGACCTGGCGAGGGCGCACCAAGATTCACACGCTTGTATCAGCGCCAATTTCGGATGCAATCAACCCCTGGGTGGAACTATATTCTCAAGGAGACACTAGATGAAAATGTATATGAAAAGCATCGCTGTTGATGATCAGTCCAAGGCTCTCGATTTCTACACCAACAAACTTGGGTTTGTTGTGAAGCATGATATTCCCCTCGGAGAATATCGTTGGCTGACATTGGTCTCCGACGACGATTCAGATGGGGTGGAGTTGGGCCTTGAACCGAATGCACATCCTGCTATGCGCGCCTATCAAGAAGCACTTATGGCTGACGGCATTCCCGTTTCAGCGTTCAGTGTTGAAGATATCGATGCAGAAGTTGCCAAACTGGAATCTAAAGGTGTCGAGTTCACACAACCTCCTGTGAAGGCTGGCGGTGCGACCATGGCTGTATTTGATGACACCTGCGGAAACCTTATCCAATTGGTTGAACTACATGTTTGAACGGCAAGCATAAGATATCCATCAATCCATGAACTGGGCATTTGTTGAGCCCGTATCATCGGTGGCAAAGCACAGCGCTGCGGACATTCAACATAGTTAGCTCCCGAAGAAGCCTTCGGGAGCTTCTGTTCGAAGCGGCTTTATTAAGAGCAAGTCGTTTCGCCCGAACATGCACCACGAAATGCAAAGGACGAAGTGACAAGCCGTATCTTCTATCGCTGTGCGCGTTCGTGAAAGATGAAACCAAGAAAATTCAGCAACAACTGCGCCGCCAGAATCTGGGTGCTTTCGGTGGGATCATAGGCAGGCGCGACTTCGACCAAATCGATGCCAACAACATTTCCGCGCTTGGCCAGTCCCTGCAGAATCTCCAGCACGTCATAATATAGAAATCCGCCGTGGCTGGGCGTGCCGGTGCCTGAGGCTATCGAAGGGCAAAACGCATCGATATCGATCGTCACATAATACCGCGCCCCTTCTGGAATGCGTGCTAACACGGCCTCGGTTCCCAGCTTACGTACCTGCCTTACCGACAAGATGTCCGAACCACGTGCACGGGCGTCTTCGTACCCCTCCTTCGCGGTTGAGGATACATTGCGAATACCAAGTTGCGTCATACCCGAAACATAGTCTTTCTCAATCGCGCGCCGCATCGGGTTACCGTGTCCGGCGGTAACGCCGTGACGTTCATCCACGAAATCCAAGTGGGCATCGATCTGAACCACATGTATTGGCCCATTCTGCGCACAATCCTGGGCAAAGGCGTTGATGCATGGGATGTTGATCGAATGATCGCCGCCGATGGTCACGGGCATAGCCTTCGCCTGCAGGATTTTGCCTACGCCATAAGCGATATTTGCATGGCTCTCTTCGGTCTTGGTGTGGATAATATCTGCATCCCCAAGATCAACCATCCGCACCGAGCTATCCAAATAGGTCGCATCGTCCTCGTGGTCATAAGCGCCGGCATGACCAAAACTGAACAGGGTCGAGGCCTCGCGCACGGCCCGCGGACCAAACCGCGCGCCGGGCCGCCACTGGGTCCCGAAGTCGAACGGCGCCCCCAATATCGCAACATCTGCACCGATAGCATTCCAATCCGCGACGTATGGTGATTTTGCGAAGGTAGAAATACCAACAAACGGTAGATTCAATCTGCCAGATTCATAGCCATGATCCTGCATGGGGTGTTTTCCTTTTTGTATTTCCCGGCAACAGTTATCGAAAAAAATCCGATCCCCAGAGCTTTGTCGAGCATCATGTGCAGAGAAACGCACGATGTCGAGCCAACGAAACCTGCCAACATCCAAATTACGTTTTGGGGGTTCATAATAATAAGTCGCTACGAATGTCAGGTCGCGGCACGTAAGAAACAATTGGCTTCATAGTACTAACAACCAACCTCTTTAACTCGGGATGTTACGAAGGCCTCACGCGGGTGTTTCGTGTATGTGAAGAGGTTTGCAGGCAGAATGGGCGCGAACGAAACCGGAGGATGCCATGTCGATCTCTCGCCGAGGCTTTGCGGGACTTCTTAGCGCTGGGATGGTCTTGCCCACAACGCTGTGGGCACAGGAAGACCCTGTATATGACGCCGTGCGTTCAACCGTGTTCGGAGACAATGCGGAATTCGAAGCCGGTATGGAGTTTATGACCGAGAGAGATAACCCCGATGTTGTCCCAGCGCTTTTGACTTCGATGCGGTTCAGCGGACGTCGCGTACGCGACATCGCCAAAGTCATGGAAGCTTTGACCGGAGAAAACCACGGCACGGATTGGTTCGAATGGATGCTATGGCAGGAACGGAACGCACAGATTGTTCCCCATCCGTCGCTCGCGCCCTTCAAACGCGAAGTTCTATTGGGGATTGATCAGAATTTTGACCTGTTTCTGCGACCTGAGTATCTGAAACGCGACAAAATGAAGATCCGACTGGAAGAGATATCCTGGGGCGGCGTGGTCAAGGATGGCATCCCGTCACTGGATAATCCCAAACTGATTTCAGCAACGCAGGCAGATTATCTGAAAGACGATGATTTGGTCTTTGGCGTTTCGATCAACGAAGACGAGCGCGCTTATCCTCTGCGGATCATGGGCTGGCATGAGATGTTCAATGATGTAATCGGCGGCGTTCCGGTTGCGCTGGCTTACTGCACACTTTGCGGTTCGGGAATCTTGTTTGAAACGCAGGTCGCAGGGCGACGGAAACCCTTTATCTTTGGTTCATCCGGTTTCCTTTATCGTTCAAACAAGTTGATGTTCGATCGTGAAACGCATTCGCTCTGGAACCAGTATACCGGCAAACCTGTTGTAGGTCCGCTGACAGAAAGTGGGATCGAGCTTAGGCAGCGCCCGGTGGTGATTACACGTTGGGATAGCTGGAAAGCCTCACATCCCAATACCCGGGTTCTGTCGCTGAACACTGGTTATCGACGCAACTATGGATCCGGTGTCGTGTATCGTGACTATTTTGCCTCGCCTGATCTGATGTTCCCTGCGCTGGTCGATCAATCCAAGCATCGACAAAAAGACTATGTGTTTGCCGTTCGCCAATTTGGCGCAGCGCGGGCCTGGCCTCTGGATGCGTTTAAGGGCAAACCGGTCATCAATGATGCAATCGGCGGACGGAACCTGATGCTGATGGGCGATCCAGACAAACGCAGCGTGCGCGCGTACGAACGTGGTCCGCATCAGTTCCGTGCAACACCGAACGGCGGGCTGCTCGACGAAGCAGGGACCAAATGGACCGTCACCGAAGAGGCGCTGGTCTCCCCGAATGGTACGCAATTGCCGCGGGTGGCCGGGCATATTTCCTACTGGTTTGCCTGGGATAACTATCTGGGTGATGCAGCCAGCGTTTATGACGGCTGATCAAGAGTGTTCTTCGGCCGCTGTCGCGGCCAGTGCGCGGTTATACGCCTTGAGTGCGTCGACGTGATAGAGCGCTCCGACGGGATCCTCACACCCCTTTTCGTCGACTATGACAACCGGGATACAGGGGATGTCGTCGCGATCAAAATAGGGCATGGCAGCCTCGAGCGTGGCGCTGGCCTTGACGCAAAGCCCTTGTTCGATCAGCGCCTGCGCTTCTTCTTTCGTTATTGAGCGGGTGCCACCAAGCGGTCGCATCACGCTGCCCGCCCGCAGCATGGCCAGCAAATAGGCCTGAGGCCCGGCGGCCAGATGCACATTGCGACGTTCCAGCTGTGTCAGGAAGAACGACCGGTCCACCAGACGCGAGGCCAGCGCTGTGGACATCGAGACCGAAACCATCACGGCGAGGCCGATCTGCCAATCTCCGGTCAATTCAAAGACGATAAGCGTTGTCGAGATCGGAGCACCCAATACCGCCGCAGCAACGGCACCCATCCCGGCAAAGGCATAAAGCGTATGAGTTCCCGATACGTCGGGTAGCAGGCCGGTGGCGATCAGACCAAAAGCCAACCCGGTCAGCGCCCCAATCATCAGTGAAGGGGAAAAGACTCCACCCCCCATGCGCCCACCCATGGTGATGGCAACTGCAACTGTTTTCAAAACGGCCAGCACGATTGCCGCTGTTAGCACTATGTCACCTGTCAGGGCGCGTATTGTTGTTTCATAACCCACGCCGATGATATGGGGGAACCAGATCGCCAATAGACCCAGCATCGCACCAGACACTGCCGGGCGCAGCCAGCCTGGTAGCGATAATCGATTTTGGATGTGCGTGCCGATATCTTCAGCGAAAAAAATCGAGCGCATCAGCAGCAACGATACCAACCCACAGATCAGTCCAAGGATCAGAAAGGCAGGCAATTCGACATAAAACTGCAGCGAACCGGGCGTGTCCAATGTAAACTCGGTCACGTCGCCATAAGCCAGACGGTTGATCACGGTACCCGCGACAGATGCGATAACGATTGGGGCAAAGGCATGCACGGCAAAATGGCGCAGCACAACTTCAAGCGCGAACAGCGCTCCTGCAATTGGGGCATTAAAGCTGGCTGAGACAGCGGCAGCCACTGCACAGCCTAAAAGATCACGCCCAGTGATCCCATCTGCGCGAATACGGTCGCTGACCCAGGTCGAAATAACCCCTGCCATATGCACGACCGGCCCCTCTCGGCCCGTCGAGCCACCCGAGCTTAGCGTGATCAACGAGGCAATGAATGATGCGATACCGGCCTTTTTCTCGACGCGCCCATCAGTTATGGCCGATCCCTCGATCACATCCGCGACTGAACGTACCCGTCCATCATCTGTAAATCGGTTTAATAGAACCCCGACAACCAATCCGCCTATGACGGGTGTGATGAATATCCAGAACCAGTGCAGTTTCTCAGCATGGCTATGAAGGAAAAGAATGTTGTCAGTGCTATAGAGATAGGCTTGCAGCGACGCGATGGACATCCGGAACCCCAGCGCCATGAAACCAGCAGCGATCCCGATGATCAGCGCGATAAACCAGAATTGTATCTGGCTGGGACCACGATGGAGCATCACGCGCCAAGCATCCTTCAGGGCCGACAGCGCCTGATTGAATTGATTACGCAGCACAGTGCGGGTGGACTGGGTCATTGGCCCTCATGGGGATCGCGTAAGAATGGTCGCTGACCTTTAGTAAGCGACGTGGAGCGCAGAGAAAAGTCGGTTCACGGTGGTTTGTTTACAGGCGTTGCGCGTTAAGCCTCAAGCAGGGCACGGGCTGCAGCGCGCGCCTCATCCGTAATTGTGTCACCCGCGACCATGCGCGCAATCTCATCAATGCGATCAGGATCGGACAATGGGGTCACGGTTGACAGGGTCTGATCCCCTGCCACCTGCTTCTGCACCCGCCAATGATGTGCTGCGCGGGCAGCGACCTGCGGCGAATGCGTCACCACCAGCACCTGCCCACCCCGTCCCAGCGACGACAGACGCCGCCCGACCGCATCAGCGGTGGCTCCGCCAACGCCCCGGTCGATCTCATCAAAGATCATTGTGCGGGCGCTATCCTCGCCGGTCAGGCAAACCTTGAGTGCCAGCAGAAAGCGGCTGAGTTCCCCGCCCGAAGCGATCTTGTTAAGTGGCCCTGAGGGCGCCCCGGGATTCGTGGCGACGGTAAAGGCTACTGCATCGATGCCCTCGGGACCGGGATCGCCAGGCGCAATCTCGGTCTGGAAAACCGCGCGTTCCATTTTCAACGGCGCAAGTTCCCCCATGACCGCTTTGTCGAGCGCTTTGGCTGCAGATTGCCTTAAAGAACTAAGAGCTTCAGCTGCCTTGTCATAAGTCGCCTGTGCAGCGGCAACGGCAGCGCGCTTATCGCAAATATCTGCATCGCCGGCGTCTAATCGGTTTAGACGGTCGCGCAGCGTATCAGCGAAGGGACCCAATTCGTCTGGTGCCACATCGTGTTTTCGGGCCAGTGCGCGGATCGCAAAGAGACGCTCTTCGATCTGCTCCAGCTCCGAGGGGTTAAACTCAAGCGCTTGCAGGCAGGAATTCACACCATCCTGCGCCTCACCCAATTCGATTAGGGCACGGCCAAGCGCAGCGATGGGTTCTTCTAACTGCCCCTCCGCATGGTCCGAGACACCTTCCAGCCAGCGCACTGCGTCGGCCAAGGCGCCTTCGGCCCCATCTCCGCCCATCAACGCAAAAGCGCGGGCTACGTCATCGCGGATGCGCTCGGCCCCCTGCATCATACGGCGGCGAGCGTCGAGGTCGGCATCTTCACCCGGCTGCGGATCTAGCTTGTCCAACTCAGCCACGGAATGACGCAAGAACTCTTCCTCCGCGCGCATGGAGGTCAGCGCAGCTTCGGTCTGAGCCAACACTTTTCGAGCGGTGGACATTTGACCCCAGGCGGAGCGAACAGCAGCAAGTTTGTCCTCTGCCTCTGCATACGCATCCAGCATTGCGCGATGGCCACGCGGATTCAGCAAGCCCCGGTCATCATGTTGGCCATGCAACTCGATCAGGGTTTCTGACAAAGCCCGCAACACCTCACCCGTGCAACGACGATCGTTGACCCAAGCAGTCTTACGTCCCTCAGCCGTATTGACCCGACGCAGGATCAATTCCTCGCCCCCAGGCAAACCGGCGTCTGCCAACACGGCATGGGCAGGATGGCCTTCAGGTAACTCGAACTCAGCGACAACCTCGCCTTGTTCAGCGCCTTGACGGACCAGTTCAGCCCGCCCGCGCCAACCCAACACAAAACCCAAAGAGTCCAGTAGGATCGACTTGCCTGCCCCGGTTTCACCGGTCAAAGCGTTCAAGCCCGGCTGGAACGTCAGCTCCAACCGGTCGATGATCAGCATGTCGCGGATATCAAGGGCGCGCAGCATCGGGTCTTAGCGTCCCACGCCTTTAGCCATCGCGTTTACAACCACTCACCTTTGATGGTCTGGCGATAGATCGTGCTGAGCCAGTTATTGCCTCGGCTCTTCAGATCCAGCCCGCGTGAGGTCAACAGTGTGTAACCTGCATCGTACCATTCAGAGGATTGATAGTTGTAACCCAGAATTGCGCCGGCGGATTGCGCCTCATCTACCAGACCCAGTGCCAAGTAAGCCTCGATCAGACGATACAGCGCCTCAGCCGTGTGCGAGGTGGTTTGGAAGTCTTCAACCACAACACGGAATCGGTTGATGGCCGCAGTAAAGTGGTCCTGACGCAGGTAATAGCGCCCGATCTCCATTTCTTTTCCGGCCAAATGGTCAAAGGCCAAATCAAATTTGAGAACCGCTGAGGTGGCATATTCGCTATCAGGGTAGACTTCGATCACCGTACGTAGGGCCTGCAGCGCTTGAAAGGTCAGGCCCTGATCGCGACCAACTTCGTCGATCTGATCATAGTAGCTGAGCGCCAGAAGATATTGCGCATACGCCGCATCTTCGTCGGTTGGATAAAAATCGATGTATCTCTGCGCAGCGGCGCGGCTTTCTTCGTAGTTTTGATCCGAATGAAAGGAAAACGCCTGCATGATCAGCGCTCGCTTGGCCCAGTCGGAATAGGGATAAAGCCGCTCGACCTCAGAGAAATACCACGCCGCGTCGTCAGAACGGTTCTGAGACAGCTCATATTCACCACGGGTATAAATCTGTTCTGGTGTGAAACTTTCGAGGTTCTGGTTGCGGTCAGCGCCCTTTTTTCTGAAAAGGCCTCCGTCCCCGCACGCCGTCAAAGATGCTGCCAGAAGAATCGCCGCTGCGAATCTGACTGCCGCTTTGGTGCCAACCATTCCGCCCATCCTTGTCGTTAACTTAGCGGGATTTATCCCTGATCGGACCTCGGTCTAGCACATAAAATTCCAGTGCAAAACGCCTTATCCACCCTATTGACGCAAATGTCGCCAGAGTTGACCAGGTCACGCGACTTGTGGAATTTCACTCCGCACCAGACCCTGACCCGGCAAGCGTGCGGCTTGTTCAGGCGTACATAGGATCGGGCGCACCGCACCAGGTGTCTCGAACAGCTTGCGCAGCAGCGTGTTGGTCATAGCATGACCCGACTTTTCACCGGTAAAGCGACCCAGGATCGGACCGCCTGCCAGATAAAGATCACCCAAGGCATCTAGCATCTTATGACGCACGGCCTCATCAGCGTGGCGGAAACCACCCGGTGTCAGAACTTCGTCACCTTGCACAACGACCGCGTTTTCCAGCGTTCCACCCAACGCCAGACCATTCTCGCGCATCGCCTCAACATCCGTACGGCGGCAGAAGGTGCGGCTGTCGCACAACTCTCTCGCAAAGGATCCATTGCGCATATCGAGAACTTTGGTCTGACTGCCAATAGCGTGATCTTCAAAATCAATGTGGAATTCGATCTCAAGCCCTTCGGCAGGAACGATCGACGCGCTTGCGCCCTCGCGCGAAACGGTGATCGGTTTGAGAACTTCGTAGGCCAGCACAGGGCTCGCCTGACGACGCACACCTTTAGCCATGATACCGCGAACGAACTCGACCGACGAGCCATCCATGATCGGAACCTCGGGACCGTCAATCTCGATCAGAGCGTTATGTATGCCGCACCCGGCGAGTGCCGCCATGATATGCTCAACCGTCGAAACCGAAACATCCGCTTCGTTTACGAGACGGGTGCAAAGCGGCGTGCGTTCGACAACATCGTAGATTGCGGGAATCATCGCATTGCCCAGCTCGATATCAATCCGTTTGAACCAGATTCCATGACCTGCTGCCGCAGGCTTCAGAACCATCGTCGCAGGCTTGCCGCTATGCAGCCCAGTGCCCGTAAACGTGACTGAAGATTTGAGCGTATGTTGCAATGTGAGCCTCGATGAATTGTGTCCAGCCTGCCGGGGGCTGTGTTGCATCCTCAACTAAGGAAGGGGGCGTCAAGGCTCAACTCACTCTTTGCAACCGAATGAAACATGATTGTGACACATCGGCAAATCCCTGCTTACATGGGTTTAATGCCTTGTGTTTCAATGGGAAAGGGCCGCACGTTTGCGACCCTTTCAAACGATTTTGTTACCGCGATCAGTTCGCTTGACGCCGCAGGAAGGCCGGAATTTCGATGCGCTCCTGGTCTGGATCAACCTCATCCTGCGCAGGTGCCGTAGCGTCAACCGACCGCATTGCAGGCTGTTGGCGCACCGGTTGCGCAGGCGTATCGGCCGCATGACCAGTCATACGATCGATCAGTCGGTTAAATCCAAAACGCGGACGATCCTCGGCTGCCTGCTGCGGCTGTGGGGCAGGTTCACGAGGGGCCTCAGCCGTTGGACGTAGCCGGTTATGCGGTACCTTTTGTACGGCTGCCTGCAATCGCTGCATCGCTTCCGGCGACGGAGTGCCGGGGGTCGGAGCACGCTGATCGACGTAAGCCTCGGGGGTTTCTTCCACTTCTGGTTGCGGCTCGAATTGTGCCACTTGTGGCTGATAGGCAGGCGGAGGCAGCCCGTCATCGTCCTGTTCAGCCGCGGGCTGTTCGTCTTGCCAGCCCTCGTTGAACTCAACGTCTTCGATGGATTCAAACAGCGTCGGAGCAATGTTGTCCTCTTCTGCTGTCGGGGTGCTGGCAACCGGCTCCTGCGGCTGCTCTTCCGCTGAAACCGTACGGGTCAGCGGAGCTGACATCGAGCGGCGTGCGACTGGCACGTCGTCGGTTTTTTCGCTGGCATCGATACCCGTCGCAACAACAGAAACACGCATGCCACCTTCCATCTCGGTATCGAGGGTCGAACCGACGATGATGTTGGCTTCGGGATCCACTTCCTCGCGGATGCGGTTGGCGGCCTCGTCCAATTCGAACAGGGTCAGGTCGTGCGAACCAGTGATGTTGATCAGCACGCCCTTCGCGCCCTTGAGGCTAATTTCGTCCAGCAGCGGGTTGGCAATCGCCTTCTCAGCAGCCTGAATGGCGCGGTCTTCACCAGTGGCTTCACCCGTACCCATCATCGCCTTGCCCATCTCATCCATCACAGCGCGGACGTCGGCAAAGTCGAGGTTGATCAGACCCGGACGCACCATCAGGTCGGTCACGCCCTTGACGCCCTGATACAGAACGTCATCCGCCATCGAGAACGCTTCAGTGAACGTGGTCTTTTCATTGGCCAGACGGAACAGGTTCTGGTTCGGGATGATGATCAGTGTGTCGACAACTTGCTGCAATGCGTCAACGCCGTCTTCGGCCTGACGCATCCGCTTGGCCCCTTCGAACTGGAAGGGTTTGGTCACAACACCAACGGTCAGAACACCCAATTCTCGCGCAGCCTGTGCTATGATCGGGGCCGCACCTGTGCCGGTGCCGCCGCCCATACCGGCAGTGATAAAGCACATATGTGCCCCTGCCAGGTGGTCAACGATCTGTTCGATGCTTTCTTCGGCAGCCGCGGCTCCCACGGTCGGGCGTGCCCCCGCACCCAGCCCTTCTGTGACTTTGACACCCAGTTGCACCCGCGCTGATGAGCGGCTTTGCTGCAACGCCTGCGCGTCTGTATTGGCGACGACAAATTCAACGCCGTCCAACTGCTTTTCAATCATATTGTCGACAGCATTGCCCCCAGCGCCGCCAACGCCAAATACGGTAATCCGAGGCTTGAGTTCGTCGTGCCCGGGCATCGAAAGATTTAATGTCATGCTCTGTCCGCCTGTTTTATATGTTGCCGCAAAATGCGGTTTATTCTGACCTATCCACAATTGATTTTACTGTGTCATTTCGGAAACGTCACCAGAAAAATCGCCAGATTCCACAAAATATGGAGGAAATAAGGCAACAAACTGCCGCATTTCGCTGCAACCGCGATATGTTGCGGCGAATGGCTCATGTACCACTACGTACGGAAAACCACACCCGCCCTACGGGGGTGCGAAACTCGTTGATCATTCAATATGGTCGCGGAAAACTGCTCAACGTCCTGCCGCTAGACCTCTTTCGGGCCTTGTGGATATCTTGCGGGATTCTGGCGCGGGCTGCAACCGATTTCTTTAGCCTACAGGAGTACTTGGGCAGTTTAGACTGTCATCTGTAACACTTCGGACTTCTTGCGTTTCGCTACCGATGAAACGCGCGAGACGCACCATCAGCCGGTCATCGTGCAAGAAGGGCCACCAGCAGACTGGTACGCCATCTGGTGTGTCATCATAGAGAAAGCATATCTGGCCGTTTGGCGTGGTGATCTGGCCGTAAACACATCCCCGCCCCTCCATCCGCCAGACAGAGAGAGTCGGGCTCAGAAACTCTTCAGTTCCGACCAGCATGCCGCTGCGGATTTCGTGAAAGGTGATCGTTTTACCAACAACAGCGTTCAGAAACGCTTCAGGCGTGATCAGTGTCTGGGCCTTTGCGACGGTGGGTAAGAACGCCGCGCAAAGTGCTACCAGGCGCAGTTGTTTACCAGTTGTCACGGAACCAACGCACGGCGCGTTTGAACGGGCGAGCAGCGTAGGTGTCAACCGGGATTTCAAAGTCCCACCATTCGTCCTGTGGATGCGCAGCAAACAGGCTAAGCCCCACCGCCGAGGAAAAACCCGGCCCCGTGGCCGATTGCGGCAAACCATGGACGCGCAGCGGGCGACCCAAGCGAACACGCTGGCCCAGAATACGACTGGCCAAACCGTCGAGTCCCATGATCTGGCTGCCACCGCCAGTCAGAACGATTTGCTGGCTGGGCAGGTGATCAAATCCCGCTGCATCCAAGCGGGTGCGGACTTCTTCGAGGATTTCTTCGACGCGTGGTCGCATAATGCCGATTAATTCGGCACGGCTGACGGTGCGACGGTCATGCTCCCAATCACCGGTATCGCCGCCAATATCGATCAAGTCACGATCATCAGCCCCGGTGGCATGGACACCGCCGTTAAAGGTCTTGATCCGTTCGGCCACTGCTGCGGGCACTCCAAGGCCCATGGAGATATCGCTGGTCACGTGATCGCCGCCCATGCGCACGCAATCGGCATAGATCATATGTTTTTTCATGAAGATTGAGATGCTGGTCGTACCGCCGCCCATGTCGATACAGGCTGCACCCAGCTCTTGTTCGTCCTCGACCAATGCGGAAATGCCCGAAACGTAGGCTGAGTTCGCAATCCCTGCCAGTTCCAGATCGCAGCGCTTGATACAGCGGACGATGTTCTGGATCGCAACCGCATCGACGGTCAGCATGTGCATATCAACTGCAAGGCTTTGACCTAACTGTCCACGCGGGTCGATCAGACCCGAACGGTTGTCCAGTGCGAAATTCACCGGCTGGGCATGCAACACTTCGCGTCCTTCGCCATAATCCGGCACATCACAGGCGTTCAGCACGCGCCCCACTTCGGCCTCGGTGACCAGCTGGCCTTCCAGATCGACCTGTGCGTCCAGACCGTATGAGCGCGGATTGGCCCCTGAGAAGGACGCGATGACGTGATCAACACGGATATCGGCCATTTTCTGCGCTGCTTGCAGGGCGGTGCGGATGGCGCGCTCGGTCTCCTGCATCGCGGTAACTTCGCCGAACTGCACCCCGCGCGAGCGAGTGGTCGCGGCACCAATCACCCGAAACCCGGTCTGACCCGCCATGGAGCCAATCGAATTGTCCTCGGACAACCGCCCCGTCCCGTCGAAGCGCAGGACGAGGCAGGCGATTTTGGAGCTGCCCACATCCAAAATGGCGACAACACCGCGTTGCATTGCCTGCCGGCGCATCTGCCGCATGGCCCGTTGGGACTGATAAAGATCGGTCATCATGGTCGTTACTGCCCGTCACTCACATCTACTTTTGTGTTCCACCAGTCTTCGCTGGCTGTTTTGTTCATACGGATGGTTGGTCGCTGGCCAAGGCGCATATCAACCGCAGCCACGTCGCGTTCCAAAAGGTCCTGCACCTCGTTTACGGCCAGCACGCGTTCCAGTGCACGCGCGGGTCGCTCGGTTGGCAACATGATGCGCTGGTTGCGATCCAACACCAGATCCCAGCGGCGTTCACCAACTCGCACGAGCCCCCGGACCCGCTCGCCCAAACTGCGGGCGGTTGTCAGAATCTGCAGCGCTTCGGGCACATGCTTGTCCGCGCCTTTCCCGGCAATCAAAGGCAAGTTTGCGTGATCAGCACGCGCCGCAATCATATCCACGTGGGCACCAGTTTCATCCAATAGCTCGATCCCGTCACGCCTACGCCAGACGATGACCGGCTGACGTTCAACTACATCCACCTGTAAGATACCGCCGGGGCGAATGCGCACAGTTGCCGATTTCACCGGATCGAGCCCAGTGATGGTGTCGCGGATCATCTCGACATCCAGGTCCCAGGAACTGAGCGGGAAATCGAGAGGCACAACCTCGCGGATATCTTCCGATAGCGCGGTCCCCGCGCCGTCGATGGCCATCAGGTTGACCATGAATTCCGGACGTTCCTGAATCGAGGTCTTGATGCCGGCGACATAGGCGCTGACGGCCTCGCGGCGTTCTTCAGCGGCAAAGAAGCCTCCGACCAATCCGACGACCGCCAGAACCGGTAGACCAATCTTCACCCCGCGCCGGATGCCGGGGGTGAGCATCCAGCGCTGAAAACGGTAGCTGAGGCGCGAAGGCGCAGGATCAGACAAGCGTCCGCGACCAAAGAATCGGGTGCCTCGCAAGCGCAGTTTAGGTTCAACTTCGGATTCCGACTTTGGAGCAGCACCAAAATCCGCATCTGGCCCCGCCAGCGGTTTGGTCCGGTGGATCACTGGCGTGCGGGTGGCGGTCAGCGGTCGCATGAGGCGTCCTCCACCATCCAGGCGCAAAGCTCGCCGAATGTCATGCCCAGATGCGCGGCTTGTTCGGGCACCAGCGAGGTTGGCGTCATGCCGGGCTGCGTGTTGGTTTCCAGCAGGAACAGACCATCCGCACCCATGCTGTCATCCCAGCGGTAATCGGTACGGGATACGCCGCGACAACCCAGTGCATTATGGGCTTTCAGCGCGTAGTCCATGCAGCGGTCAAAGATATCCTGCGGGATGTCGGCGGGCAGCACGTGCCACGAGCCGCCGGGTTTGTACTTGGCGTCATAGTCGTACCAGCCACCATCGGTCATGATTTCGGTTACCGTAAGGGCGCGGTCGCCCATCACCGTCACGGTCAGTTCACGGCCTGCGACGTATTTCTCAACCATCACCTGATCGGGCATCGCCGCGTCCAGTTGCGGGGGGCCGTTGGCATTTTCGTGCACGATATAAATGCCGACGCTAGAACCTTCGTTGTTGGGCTTGGCCACATAGGGTGGTTCCATCACGTGGACTTCGACCACTTCGACCTTGGGCACGATCACGCTGGGCACGACAGGCAGACCCTCGGCCTGATAAACATCCTTACTGCGCTGTTTGTCCATCGCCAAAGCCGAGGCCAGCACGCCGGAATGCGTGTAGGGAATGCGCATCCATTCCAGTAGACCCTGCACACAGCCATCCTCGCCCCAGCGGCCATGCAGGGCGTTGAAAACCACATCTGGCTTGATCTCCAGAAGGCGCGCGTAGAGGTCGGGACCCGCGTCCAGTTCGACCACTTCAAAGCCTTCTCCCACAAGGGCGGCCGCGCATTCGCGCCCAGAGCTGAGAGACACCTCGCGTTCCGCCGAGGGGCCGCCCATCAATACCGCCACTTTGGGGTTTGTCCTGCTCGACATACCCAATGTGCGCCTCAATGTCCCCGGACCTTATGTAGTGGTCCGTATTGCGTTTATGCCTTTGATCCGTCGCCTGAATTTGCCTGTTTTGGTCTGACGGTTGGGGCTATATTATTTCAGCGGATCACCGACCCGCATGATTTCCCACTCTAGCGTGATGCCGCTTGTTTCGTAAACCTTTTTTCTGACCTCTTCGCCCAGTCCCTCGAGGTCAGCGGCAGTCGCGTCACCGGTATTGATCAGGAAATTCGAGTGCTTGGGGCTCATTTGCGCGCCGCCTTTGGTAGCGCCGCGCATGCCCGCGTTGTCGATCACCTTCCACGCCTTGAGGTCGTGCACATCATCTTCGCGCCCGGTCGAAGAAAACCCAGCCGGGTTGCGGAAGGTCGAACCAGCGCTTCTGTCCTTGGTTGGCTGCGTTTCGTCGCGCTTCTTAAGCTGCGCTTCCATGCGGGCGTGCAGCCCGGCCGGATCGCCCGAGGGGGCTTGGAAGGTGGCTGAAACCAGCACCGCACCTTCGGGCAGATCAGATTGACGGTAGCGGAAGTTGAGGTCATCGGGGCTGAGTTCGACAAGTTCGCCCTGCTGTGTGACGATGGTGGCTTTTTGCAGCACATCCGCCGTGTAGCTGCCATAGCAACCCGCGTTCATGCGCACCGCCCCGCCGATAGAGCCGGGGATCGTGCGCAGAAATGTCAGGTCAACGCCTGCATCCGCTGCCTTGCGCGCCACATGCGCATCCAGTGCCGCCGCGCCTGCTGTAACGGTATTTCCGTCGACTGAGATACCGTTGAACCCGCGCCCCAAACGGATCACCACGGCCCGCAGGCCGCCATCCCGTACAATTATGTTTGATCCGACACCCATGGGAAAAACCGGAACGTCCGCGGGCAGGTCGCGCAAAAAGGCCTGCAGGTCTTCGATATCAGCGGGCTGAAACAAATAATCAGCAGGTCCACCAACGCGAAGCCAAGTCAAATCATTGAGCGCACGCGCCTCGGTCAGGCGACCTCGGACCACGGGTAGATGGGTCATGCATTTGTCCTAGCTGACAGGCTGCGTCCGCCGACGCCCCCCATGATGACGGCAAACAGGAAAGGTAGGACACCACCTGTGAGCCAAACAAATGGGCCAAATGCATTTTCCTCTTCGCCTGCTTCAACACCAGCCAACATCACGATCAGCACCAATGCCACAGCCGAAGTCAAACCGATCAGCCAAAGCAGCGCTTTGATACCGATCCAGCGTCCGGCAACAAAACCAGATACGGCGCCGAAGATGAGAGAGATCAATGGCAGATAAGCAAAGGTGGCAATGTCGACCATGGGGGCCTCCTGATATGGTCGGTTACTTGTTGACCGCCTTCATGCCCTGCAATTTCGCCTTTGTCCAACGGGTCAGGTATATCACCGGCCAGCGCAAGATCGACATACCCGCAGCCAGCACCACAAGCCCGATCCAGGGACCGCTTTCATAGGTGACATAACCAAGAATTGGAATTCCTACGGCTATCAAGAAATATGCCCGTTTCCAGTGATTGTCTTTGCTTGGAAGCATTGCCAATATATTGGCAACAACGCCCCAAAGACCGGCAAGCGCAAGCGACCAATTCACTCTGATACCTCTTTATCCGTCCATTTACGCCAGTAATAGCGGATCGGATTACGAAACATCGAAGCAAAGGCGGCGAAAGCCAATGCCCCAATGAACCATCCATAATCATGTCCAAGCCAAAAAATCAGTACGGGTGCGCTAACCAGCAGCACAACACCCGGTGGAAATTGCAGACGCATCGGTAGTATTGCGACGATGGTTGAGGCAAAAACCCAGGCGCAGGCGATGATGAGCGAAAGCGACACGAGCCTAACTCGCCTTCGCAATCAATTGGTCAGGCAATCCATTGGCCCAGGCGCTGATGGTCCCGGCACCGAGGCATACAACCATATCCCCCGGTCGGGCCTGTTCACGGACGAGCCGCACTAGGTCACTTTCATCCAGAATGGCCCGCGCATGGCGGTGGCCATGACGGATCAGCCCTTCGACCAGTGCGTCACGGTCGGCCCCTTCGATCGGGTCTTCGCCCGCAGCAAAGACCTCGGCGATGGCGACCACATCGGCATCGTTGAAGCAGGTGCAAAAATCATCAAACAGATCAGACAATCGCGAATAGCGGTGCGGCTGGTGGACGGCGATGACGCGGCCCTCGGTAGCTTGGCGCGCAGCCTTGAGGACAGCTGCGATTTCAACAGGGTGGTGACCATAATCGTCGATGATGGTGACACCGTTGATCTCTCCGACCTTGGTGAAGCGGCGGTTAACACCACCGAAATTGGCCAGCGCGTCGCGAATTTCCGAAGCTTTCATCCCCAGATGACGGGCAACAGCCACTGCGGACAGAGCATTCGATACGTTATGATCGCCTGGCATCGGCAGGGTGCAGCCTTCGATCACCTTGTCTTCGTAGCGCAAATGGATGTCGAAATGGGCGACGCCACCTTTATAGGTCAGGTTCTCGGCCCGCACATCGGCCTGTGCGTTGAAGCCATAGGTGCGCACGCGACGGTCCGAGATGCGACCGACCAGAGCCTGCACCTCTGCATGATCGGTGCAGCAGACAGCAAGGCCATAAAATGGCAGGTTCGAGACGAATTCGTAAAACCCGTCGCGCAGTTTGTCGAAATCGCCCCAGTGCTCCATATGCTCGGGGTCGATATTGGTGACGATGGCGATGGTTGCAGGCAGGCGATTGAACGAGCCATCGCTCTCATCCGCCTCAACCACCATCCATTCACCCTGCCCCATCCGTGCATTCGAGCCATAGGCGTGGATGATGCCGCCATTGATGACGGTGGGATCGAAATCGCCCGCGACCATCAGTTCCGCCATCATCGTGGTCGTGGTCGTTTTTCCGTGGGTTCCGGCGATGGCAATATTCGAGCGCAGCCGCATGAGTTCGGCCAGCATGTCGGCGCGGCGCACCACCGGTAGGCCCTGCGCGCGCGCCTCATCCAGTTCCGGGTTGCCTGGTTTGATCGCGGTCGAGACGACGACCACTGCGGCGTTCTGCAGGTTCTCGGCACGCTGGCCTTCGAAAATCTCAGCACCCAGCCCAGCTAGTCGGTCAGTAATCTTCGAGGTTTTCAGATCCGAACCTTGCACCCGGTAGCCAAGGTTCAAAAGCACCTCGGCGATGCCCGACATCCCGATCCCGCCGATGCCCACGAAATGGATCGGTCCAACGTCCTGCGGCAGTTTGGTTGCTGGATTCATGAGGTCTCCTTCTGCGCCAGTTGCTCGACAAGGGCGACCAGACGCTCGGTCGCGTCCGGAGCCCCGACCGATAGCGCGGCATGGGCCATTTGCTGTGCGGCTTCGGGGTTGGTGAGAACCGTGGTCATCTGCTCTGTCAGCGCGGGAACGTCAAGGGCGTTTTCCGGGATCATGATCGCCCCACCCGCCTGAACCAACCCGCGCGCATTGGCGGTTTGGTGGTCACCAGCGGCGGTAGCAAGCGGGATCAATATCGACGGACGGCCAATCACCGAGATGTCGGCGATGCTGGAGGCACCCGAGCGGCTGACAACCAGCTGCGCATCAGACATGCGACGCGGCACATCGTCAAAAAATGGCTGCACATCGGCGCGGATGCCGTGATTGGAGTAAAAGGCTTTGACCCGCTCGCTATCCTCGTCGCGGGCTTGATGCGAGACGCGGATATGGTCGCGTACGGCTTCGGGCAACGCTGCAATCGCACCGGGGACCACATCGCTGAGAATACGCGCGCCTTGCGAGCCGCCCATTACAAGCACCGACATCGGGTAATCTCCGGGCGGAATAAAGGGCGCTCCTTCGCGTTCCAGTACTGCGCCGCGCACCGGGTTGCCGGTGTGGATACCGTTGGCCCCGTCCGGCAGATCGGTGGGCCAGACACCGCAGGCCACCTGTGCGACCCGAGTTGCAAACACTTTATTCACGCGACCCAGAACGCCGTTCTGTTCATGGATCATACGCGGGATTTTCAACAGCGTTGCCGCTCCCAGCGCCGGGATCGACGGATAGCCTCCAAATCCCACCACAACGTCCGGCTTGTCGCGCATCATCTGCGCCGCCATACCGGTCACACCAGCAGCAATCTTGGGCCCGACCAGCACTTTGGCGGCCAGACCGCCGCGGGCGAAGGTTGCCGAGGATGCCTCGACAATTTCAACACCTTCGGGGAACGCACCGGTATAGCGCGCGCCTCGCGGATCGGTGGACAAGCGCACACGCCAGCCTTTGGCCAGAATCGCTTCTGCCAGTGCCTGCGCCGGGAACATGTGTCCTCCGGTGCCACCTGCTGCGATCAGAAGATACGGCATCATCCTCGCCCGCGCAAAATATCACCCAACTCGCCTTGCGGGCGGGTTCGGGTGAAGGCCAGCAACATGCCAACCGCGATGCCGCCTGCGATCAGTGACGAGCCGCCATAGCTGACGAAAGGCAACGTCATGCCTTTTGCAGGCAACAGACGTACAGCAACGCCCATGTTGATCATCGCCTGTACACCGAACATGCAGGCCAGCCCGGTACCCGCCAGGCGAATGAACATGTCGCGTTCGCGCATCAGTCGCAGCAGCGAACGCACGACGATCAACGAATAGAGTGCGATGATGATCAGAACGAGGATCAGACCATACTCCTCTGCCGCCACTGCGATGATGAAATCAGTATGCGCGTCAGGCAGCGACCATTTCACCTGTCCCTCGCCCACGCCAACACCGAACAACCCACCCTCGCGGATTGCGTTCGTCGCGTAGCCAAGCTGAGTGGTCGGGTCGAGTTCCTGATTTAGAAAACCGTCGATACGGCGCGCAAAGTGCTCTGAGTTGGAATAGGCGAACATTCCGCCCAAAACCACGGCCCCCGCCATGCCAACCAACAGCAACATCGGAGCGCCCGCCACGAAATACATTACCCCCCAACCAAAGAGGATCAGGCAGGCCTGACCGAAATCGGGTTGCATCACCAGCATCGCAACAATCGCCATACACAGCGCAAAGGACCATAACCGCCCCGGAGGGCCATTGATTTCCTGCGAAGCAGCCAACAGCCACGCTGCCACGACGACAAATCCGGGCTTGAGAAATTCTGATGGTTGCAGCGAGGCAAAGCCCAGCGAATACCAGCGCACTGCGCCTTTGCCAAAATCCGTGCCAAAGATCGGCAGGAAGGCGAGCGACACGAACGAGACCAGAAAGCCCAAGATCGCCAGACGCCGCACCAGCGTGGGTGACATCATCGAGGTCAGAAGCATCGCAACCAGCGCGAGCCCTCCGAACAGCGCCTGCCGCTCGACATAGTGGAAAGGATCAAATCCGTTGCGCCCCGCGAGCGGCGGCGAAGAGGCCAGCCCAAGCAGAAGCCCTATGACAAACAGGATCAAAACGCAGGACATCGTCCAGCGGTCAATCGTCCGCCACCACTTCGGTAGAATCGGTTCGCCGCGCTGGTCCTGGACCGCGCCATACACCATCTCAGTCATGAGATACCGCCACTATCTGCCTCGTCAACGTCCCGTTTTCGGGATCTGTTCGGGAGTCTACAGTGATTTTTGTTTTCAGACCAGAGGAATGACGGAATAGATTTTCAAAACACTTTTCCCGACATGACGACATCATTGTCAAAGCCCGCGCCGCACGCTGGGACCATCTGTCAGGACAACAACGGCTTGTCGTTTTTCACGTGACGCTGGATCAGAGATTGCATCTTCCGACCCTGTTGCGGCACGAGGCGTGCCACCTGAGGCTCGTAGTCTTTGGCGACAATTTCGGGAAACAACTCGGTGATTTCCGCCAGGGCGTCTTTCCCAACGCTTTTTAGTGCTTCGGGCCCGGTTAACAGGCTTTCCGATGGTGCGCCTTCTGCGAAGACCACCTCGTGCCTGTCAAAAAGGAAGTGAACATATGTTACGCTTTGCGCCTCCTGATCCACCGAAACCCCCGGCAGCCCCAAAAGTTTGATCGCTGGAACCAGGATCTCGTGACTGGAAAACATGCGTCCAGCAATGGCTGAGCGCAGCAGCATCCGATGTTGCGGAGAAACGCGTAATGTGCGTTCGGGCAGACCTTCGCCCAACGCACCCTTGGCAATTCTGACGGGGCGCAACTTGGGTTTAATATTCAGGTCAATACTGTCCAGAGTGCGCCTTCCGATCCAACGGATGGCCTGAGGTCCATTATCGAGTGTCAGAACAAAATCACCTGTTTCGAGGGTTTCAACCGGTCTCGGGCCAGACGGGGTATCGATCTTAGTCCCCAAAGTGAAACATGGTACAACGGTATCTACATCAATGCTGGGTCCATTATCGACGATCGCCGTGATCGTCAGCGTCGTATTTAACGGCGGAATAGACCCTCCGATAAATGCCATGAAATATCCGTCTTCGCTGTCAACTCCGATCGAGTCACCATCGCCGTTGATATCATAGTCAAACAGGCCGATCTGGTAGGTGTTGGTGCCATCTGTCACCGTGACCGTAAAATCCCAGAATATGATCTCACCGTTGTAAGTCTGCGTCGGATCGTTCGAGACTTCGTTGGAAATGCTGTCACCGCTGTAAATCGTACCGTCGGCACCATCTTCGACGGTGATTTGATCATATGCAAAAATCTGGAAAGTTGATCCCACGACGGTTGTTGAAGCGCCTGCGTCGGACAACGTGGTGTTGCTGCGAAACGCACCATAGATATTCGTTGGCATCGGGCGTAACTCCACAACATTTCAAAACACACGCACATATCCAGTATATGTGCCATTTTTTGCTAGAGCCTGGTTTACGATGGGTCAAGCTGAGCTCACGGGATATTTCACCCCTGTGGCGCGTGCGCACTGCTCCAATACTGGACCATGAGGCTTGTAGAACAAGATCAATCCGCCTCACTTCAACGCGCGTGGTCCGGTGGCCCTTGCCATCCGGCGGATAACAGGCCAATGGCCATACATGAATTACGATACAATCATCCTTGGTGCCGGGGCGGCTGGCATGATGTGCGCGACCCATTGCGGTGGACGCGCGCTGGTGATCGATCACGCAAAAGCGCCCGGCGAAAAGATCCGTATATCCGGCGGCGGGCGGTGCAATTTCACCAATTTGCATGCGGGGCCAGGAAATTTCCTGTCGCAGAACCCCCATTTTAGCAAATCGGCTTTGGCGCGGTACACACAATGGGATTTCATCGATCTGGTAGAACGTCACCACATTGCCTGGCATGAGAAGACTCTGGGGCAGTTGTTTTGTGACGGTTCGTCAAAACAGATTATCCAAATGTTGCTGGACGAAATGGCACGTGTCGGGGCCGAGCTGTGGGTACAGACTACCCTCCACTCGCTGCGCAAGACCGAGAGCGGGTTTTCGCTGGAGGTCGAGCGAGAAGGCAATCGCCTTTCCCTGACATGCCGCAATCTGGTTTTGGCCACGGGCGGCAAGTCGATCCCCAAGATGGGTGCAACAGGGTTGGCCTACGACATTGCGCGCCAATTCGGGCTAAAGGTGACCGAAACCCGGGCAGCGCTGGTGCCATTCACCTTTTCAGATGGACGGTTCAAAGACCTATCCGGTGTCTCGCTGCCCGTGCGGCTGTCAAATCAACGCACCAGTTTCGATGAGGCCCTGCTGTTCACCCATCGCGGGCTGAGCGGCCCTTCTGTACTGCAACTATCTTCGTATTGGCGCGAGGGCGAGGTCATTCGGGTGAATCTGATCCCGGATCTAGGGCTGTTCGAGCTGTTGCGGGATCAGCGGCAGGCGGGTGGACGCAAGGCGCTGACCACAGAGCTCGCACGCCATTTACCTTCGCGTCTGGTGGACTACCTCAAGCACCATTTCCAGATGCAAGGCAATCTGGCGGATCAATCCGATGCTGCGCTGACCGATCTAGTCGCGGCTCTGTCGGACTGGCACCTCACCCCTGCTGGCACTGAAGGTTATCGCACGGCCGAGGTAACGCTGGGTGGAATCGATACTCAAGGGTTGTCGTCCAAAACGATGGAGGCCAGGGAAGTCCCCGGCCTCTATGTTATTGGTGAAGCGGTGGATGTCACCGGTTGGCTGGGTGGTTATAACTTCCAATGGGCGTGGTCTTCGGGCCACGCTGCAGGAAGTACCATCGCAGGCCGTTAACCAACGACGTTGTAGCCTCGACCGCGCATGCAATTGCGCACCAGCACTTCCTTGTTCTGGTTCTTATTGATCACGTCCGCGCCTGCCCCAACCAGAGCGCCGGCAACGGCTGCGCGACCCAGATTGTCGCTGCTGTCCTGAACGATGCCCGTTACGGCAGCTGCGCCTACCGCGCCGATGGCCGCATTGCCAGCAGTGGACCCATCAACGCTGGCCTGTGAGGCCGCCAGTTGCTGGCATTGCTGCAGATCGACATTGTAGTTCGGGCCTACAGGACCATCGATCACGGGCTGATAGTTGGCACCGGTATTGGTGCATGCCCCCGCCAAAAGCAGAGCGGGAACGATCAATAGAAACTTACGGTTTGGCATTTTCATAACCTCGTGTTGAATTTCCTGAAGGCAAAAACCAATGCAGATTGCGCGTCAAGCAGATAGGCGCTCAGCTTCGCCGAACCGGCAAACAATTGCAAACGCCTTGCTTTCAGAGGCGTTTTTTCACCTCGGCGGTGAAGTCATCACCGCGCTGTTCGAAATTGTCATATTGGTCGAAACTGGCCGCTGCAGGGGCCAACAAGACCACCTCGCCCGGCTGCGCGTCTGCCATGGCCTGTTCAACAGCGGCAGCCATAGTGGTGCAAACCTGAGCATCCGCAGTTAGCTGCATGGCAAAACCCGCAGCCTCGCGTCCAATGACATAGGCCTTGATCACGTGACCTTCGGCCCCGTTCAGCGCCTCAAGCCCACCCTCTTTCTCAAGCCCGCCACAGATCCAGCGAACCTTTTTGAAGGCGCTCAGCGCTTTCAAGGCGCTGTCCACATTGGTGGCCTTAGAGTCGTTCACGAAGGTCACCCCATCCACTTCGGCAATAATTTGACTGCGATGCGGCAGACCAGGAAAACTATGCAGCGCGTCTTCGATCACGCGGGGGGCCAAGCCCAGAGAACGGCAGGCAGCATAGGCAGCACAAGCGTTCTGGTGGTTATGCGCGCCTGGCAAGCCCTTGATGTCGCGCAGATCAATTGATCCCGTCTGACGTCCCTTGCGGTATTCAGACAAGTATCCCTTGCGTGCAAAAACCTGCCAGCCCGGTCCAGTCAGTTTACGCGCAACCGAAATGCGGATCACCCGATCATCAGACGGCCCCTCAGCCAGCTGACCAGCCAAAAACGCGCCTTCAGCCTCATCGATCCCGATCACGGCGCGATCCGGCCCGCCTTCGGCAAAGAGGCGGCGTTTGGCTGCGAAATAGCCACCCTTACCTCCATGCCGGTCAAGATGATCAGGTGAGAGATTGGTGAAAACCGCCACATCTGGCGTCAGGGCGCGGGCCAGTTCAGTTTGATAACTGGACAGCTCTAACACCACCACCGAGCCATCACCGCCCGGATCGATATCCAGAACACCGCGCCCAATATTGCCCGCCAACTGCGAGTCGCGCCCGGCCTCGGTCAGGATATGGTGGATCAGGGCTGCAGTCGTTGATTTGCCGTTCGATCCCGTCACTGCGATGACACGCGGCGGGGTGTCATAGTTGTGCCATTCAGGCCCGGCGAAGGAGCGAAAGAACAAGCCAATATCATTGTCTACCGGGACGCCAGCATCCGTTGCAGCAGCCACGACCGGATTGGGCATGGGATAAAGATGCGGAATACCAGGTGAAACAATCAGGGTAGCAATATTTTCGAACGCTCCATGTCGGCGCAGATCAGAGCAGACCAGCCCCTCTCCTTCAGCCGCCTCACGCGCGGCCGGGTTGTCATCCCAGCACACCGGTTCGGCACCGCCCGCCTGCAATGCACGAGCCGTGGCCAAACCAGACCGCCCTAGCCCCAGAACCGCAACTTTTTTCCCTGAAAACCCTTTGACCGGGATCATCTGCTGTCCACCTTCATCGCATAGAAATTTGCGCCACACTGCACCGAAGGATTTCCCAAAGGCAAGGGGGCGCTCAGGCTCGCGCGGCAGCGCGAGCCGGGCCCAACGGGTGGCAGGCGGGCCACAGGCCCTCCGAACCCGGCGGGAGTCCTACCGCACTTTCAAAGTCGCCAGACCAATCATCGCCAGGATCAGCGAGATGATCCAGAAGCGGATCACAATCGTTGGCTCAGCCCAGCCCTTTTTCTCATAGTGATGATGGATTGGGGCCATCAGGAATACACGTTTACCAGTGCGCTTGTAGTAAAGCACTTGAATGATCACGCTCAGCGCTTCGACCACGAATAGGCCACCCACAATGGCCAACACCAGTTCGTGCTTGGTTGCAACAGCGATTGCGCCAAGTGCACCGCCCAGAGCCAACGATCCTGTATCCCCCATGAACACTGCTGCCGGAGGGGCGTTGTACCATAAGAAGCCAAGCCCCGCTCCAAAAAGCGCTGAGGTGAATATGAAGATTTCACCGGTGCCGGGCACATAATGCACGTCAAGGTATTCGGTGAAGTCGACCCGCCCCACCGCATAGGCAATCACGCCCAGCGTCGAGGCGGCGATCATCGCGGGCATGATGGCCAACCCGTCCAAACCATCGGTCAGATTTACCGCATTGGCAGCCCCAACGATCACAATGACCGCGAATGGGATATAAAATAGGCCCAGATTGATCAGCGTATCCTTGAACACCGGCATAGCCAGTTGATTTTGCAAATCGGCAGGATGGTGCAATCCTGCCCAAAAAGACGCCAGAACCGCAATCAGAACTCCCAAAGCCAAACGCATCTTGCTCGAAACGCCTTTGGTATTCTGTTTTGATACTTTGGCGTAGTCGTCAGCGAATCCAATGGCCGCATAAGACAGTGTTACGAAAAGTACCATCCACACATAGGGATTGTCCCAACGCGCCCAGACCAGCGTTGAAGTTACCAGTGCGCCAACAATCAAAAGGCCACCCATAGTAGGGGTTCCGGCTTTGGACAGATGCGCTTCGGGGCCATCATCCCGGATCGGCTGGCCCTTGCCCTGCTTGCGACGCAGTACGTTAATCAGAGGTTTTCCGAAGATAAATCCAAAGATCAATGCCGTCAGAAAGGCTCCACCTGCCCGGAACGTAATGTAGCGGAAGAGGTTCCAGAAATCCCCTCCGTCCGACAGGGCGGTCAACCAATAGAGCATACCAAAACCTTTCTCACACGGGCATCACGGGCGCTTACGGCTCAAGCGCGCCCCCTTGCCCCATTTTCCGCAGACCGTCAACAATCTGCGCCAATGCCATGCTGAGCGAACCCTTTGCCAGCACTGCGTCGCCGTTACGGATCAACTCGGGCAGTTGCCCGACCATCTCGGCGCTGGTCTCAGTCCAAAGCCCACGCTTGCCCTCCGGCAAGGCCTGATGCAGCGCCTGCATAAGTGGACCGATGCAGTGAACCTGATCGACCTGAGCCATCGCGGCCACATCGGCCATGGCCGCGTGCATCGCGTGTTCCTGCGCACCCAGCTCTTTCATGTCGCCCAGAAAGGCGATCTTGCGATTACCTTGCGATGCGGCCAGCACGTCCAATGCGGCCTCCATCGAGGTTGGATTGGCGTTGTAGCTGTCATCCAGCAGCTCGATCTGATCGCCGCCAGGCAGCGCGATAACCTCACGCACCCCGCGCCCTTTGACCGGGGACCAGCGGCGCAGGCCAGCAACGGCCTGATCCAGATCGACGCCCAGCTCGACACAGGCCGCCAGAGCGCCCAGCGCGTTCATGGCAAAATGCGTGCCTGCCGATTGGACGTCGAACGAGATAGTGTTTTCGCCAACATTACCCTGCGCCTGAAGACTGTTGGCGCCCTGCTCCACCTCGGTCAGAGCGTAATCATGGGCCGTTCGACCAAAATCGACAATCTTCGCGCCCTGCGCCTGCGCACAGCTGCGCAGGATGTCGGCGTGTTCGATATCGGCGTTCACGATGGCGGCCCCGCCCTTGGTCAACCCGTCGAAAATCGCGGCCTTCTCATGGGCGATCCCCGCGACCGAGTCGAACGCTTCGAGATGCACCGCAGCCACCGTCGTCACCAACCCCACATGCGGCTGCGCCTGACGCGCCAGAGGTGCGATTTCGCCCGGGTGGTTCATGCCGATCTCGATCACGGCAAACTCGGTATCGCGCGGCATCCGCGCCAGTGTCAGCGGGACACCCCAATGGTTGTTGTAGCTGGCGACGCTTGCATGGGTTTTCCCTTGCGTTTCCAATATGCTGGCCAGCATTTCCTTGGTCGAGGTTTTGCCCACACTGCCGGTCACACCCACCACGCGCGCCGCCGTCCGGGCACGGGCCGCCTGCCCCAACGCTTCCAGACCGGTTTGCACGTCATCAACGATCAAGAGCGGCGCATCTTCGGATACGTCTTCAGGAATGCGGGATACCAGCGCGGCACCTGCCCCTTTATCCAGCGCTTGCGCGACGAAATCATGGCCGTCGCGGGCAGCTTTGAGCGCGACGAACAGGTCTCCGGGTTGCAAGGTGCGGGTGTCGATCGAGACACCGTTCACCTGCCAATCGGTGGTGGCGTGTCCATCGGTGGCCTCGGCGGCCTCGGCTGCGGTCCAGAGCGTCATGCGACCCTCCCGTCCAACGCGGCGACCGAGATACTGGCCTGTTCCACGTCATCAAAGGGCAGAACCTGATCGCCAACGATCTGGCCGGTTTCGTGGCCTTTGCCCGCGATCAACAGGGCGTCACCCGGTTGCAGCGCGTCGATGCCACGCAGGATCGCTTCGGCCCGATCGCCGACTTCAGTCGCTTCAGGCGCACCCAACATGACAGCGGCACGGATGATCGCCGGGTCTTCGCTGCGGGGGTTATCGTCGGTAACGAAGACCAGATCTGCATTCTCTGTGGCCGCCTGCCCCATGAGAGGGCGTTTAGTGGCATCCCGATCCCCACCTGCGCCAACAATGGCGATCAGACGACCCATCACATGAGGGCGCATCGCTTTCAGCGCTGTAGCAACCGCATCCGGCGTATGCGCGTAATCGACAAACACCGCCGCGCCGTTGTTGCGGGTGGCGGCCAGTTGCATTCGGCCCCGGACCGTTGTCAGATGCGGCAGGGTTTCGAAAACGCGGTCGGGGTCCTCTCCTGCCGCGATAACCAGACCGCAGGCCAGCAGGACGTTTTCAGCCTGAAATCCGCCGATCAGGTTCAGACGGGTTTGATATGTTTTGCCTTTCCACGAAAAACGCAAGTCTTGCCCGGTTGCGTCAAAGCGTTGGTTCAACAGGCAAAGATCAGAGCCCTCAGGTCCAACGGTGATAATATTTTGCCCCCGCGCCTCAGCGATCTTGCGCATCTCGACGCCCTTCGGATCGCCAAGGTTTATCACCGCGACCCCGTCCTCGGGCAGCACACGGTCAAACAGACCGGCCTTAGCGGCGAAATAGGCCTCGAACGTATCGTGATAGTCCAGATGGTCCTGTGTGAAATTCGAGAAACCGGCTGCTGCCAAATGCACTCCATCCAGCCGACGTTGTTCAAGGCCGTGAGATGAGGCCTCCATCGCCGCATGGGTCACACCATTCTCGGCGGCCTCGGCCAGACAGCGGTGCAGCGTGATCGGCTCGGGCGTGGTATGCGCTAAAGGCGCGGTCCATGCACCTTCAACCCCGGTGGTGCCCAGGTTGACGGCGGCGAGGTCCAGCTCGGACCAGATTTGACGGACGAAGCTGGCCACGGATGTTTTACCGTTAGTGCCAGTGACCGCCACGATGGTTTGCGGCTGAACGCCGAACCAAAGTGCCGCGGCCCCGGCCAAGGCCTGACGGGGGTCTTGGGTCACGATCAGCGCAGCGTCGGATGCGGCCAGTTCTTTGGCAGCGAGCTCGGCCCCTTCTGCGTCTGTGAGAATGGCAGTTGCCCCCATACGCAGGGCGTACTGGATAAACTCTCCGCCATGAACGCGAGTGCCGGGAAGGGCAGCAAACAGGAAGCCATCTTTCACCTCACGGCTGTCGACGGCCAGTCCGGTGATGTCGGGATTAACCCCGCCCCGTGCGGTCAGGGCCAGTTGGCTAAGTTTCTTTGACCGATTGCCCATGACCCACCTCTTGTCCGACGGCCTAATTTGAGGTCAGCGTTATAGCAGCGCGCGCCTCAGGCTCAAGCCGGGGTCTGAGCCCCAAGAGCGGTGCCACGCGCCCGATCAATTCAGCGGCAACCGGAACAGCTGTCCAGCCTGCGGTGCGGCGCTTTTCGCCATAGGCGACAATCGAGGGCTCATCCAGCGTGACGATCAGCACATATTTCGGATCATAAGCCGGGAAGATAGTGGCGAAAGTGGCGATAACCTTGTCGTCATAATACCCGCCGCGTGGCTTGGGCTTGTCGGCAGTGCCGGTCTTGCCAGCTACGTCATAGCCTTTGACATCCCCAAAGCTGGCGGTGCCATCCGTGACCACCTTGCGCAGCATGTTCTGCGCTTGTTTGGCCGTGTTTTCGGACATCACGCGTGGGCCGTGTTGCGGACCATTGCGGCGCAGGATGGTCGGGCTGACATAGTGCCCGCCATTGGCAATCGCCGCGTATCCTGCGGCCAGATGCATCGGGCTGGTCGACAAGCCGTGGCCATAGGAGATGGTCACAGTGCTCAACTCGCCCCATTTCTTGGGCTTGAGAGGCTGACCGCCTTTGGCTTCGACGATTTCAAATGGGGTTGGGTCGAACATTCCCAATGCGTTCAGGAAGTCCTGCTGCCGCTTGGCCCCAATTTGCAAGGCCAAGCGACCGGTGCCCCGGTTTGAGCTATGGACGATCACATCGGCCACGCTGATCTCGCCATAGTTCTTGCCGTTGAATTCGCCGATCGGGAAACGCCCGATTTTCATCGGGCCGGATGTGTCGATGATCGTGTTGGAATTGACCAGCCCCAACTGAACGGCCTGTGCGGCGGTGAAGATTTTGAAGACTGAGCCCAACTCATACACACCCTGCACATAGCGGTTAAACAACGGACTGTCCGAGGGGTCAAAGCCCGACGTCGGCGGGCGTGGACGATCATTGGGGTCGAATGACGGCAGTGAAGCGGCCGAGACAACCTCACCCGTATGGGCATTCATCAGTACCGCCGATGCCCCCTTGGCATTCATGATCTTCATGCCACCATAGAGCACTTGTTCAACGGCTGCCTGAACGGTCAGGTCCAGCGACAGTTGCAGGGGTTTGTTGCCATTGGCCGGATCGCGCAGATAATCGTCGAATTGTTTTTCGACGCCCGCAACGCCGATCACTTCAGCTGCGCTGACACCTTCACGACCAAATCCCGAGCCACCCAGAATGTGCGCCGCCAGTCGGCCATTGGGATATAGCCGCATTTCACGTGGTCCGAACAGGATACCTGGATCACCAATGTCATGCACGGCCTGCTTCTGCTCGGGCGAGATGCGTTTCTTGATCCATAGGAACTTACGCTTGCCGGTGAAATCCTTGACCAGCCGCTCTTTTTCGAGATCGGGAAAAATCGCCACCAATTGATCCGCGGCGGCAATCGGGTCAATCATCAGCGGCGGCTGGGCGTAGACGGAATAGGTGTCGAGATTGGTCGCGAGAATGCGTCCCTCGCGATCAACTATGTTCGCTCGTTGCATCGCGATGGTAGCACCCGGCGCACTGGCCAGTGGTTCCTGTGCTTCAGACGTGGCCAAAACGCCCATGCGGAAACCCACCACCGAGAAAGCGCAGAAGAAGAACAGACCCAATACCAGCAGGCGACCTTCGGCGCGCGCACGGGCGCGGTCTTTCATGTCTTCGTGACGTTTGCGGATATTCTCCCGCTCGATCGTCTTCGGGTTCTCGCCCTTGGCGCGGGCATCGAGAATGCGGGCCAGAGGGCGGAGCGGTGTTCGGGTCATGGGAACTGCACCTCACCAAGTGCCTGCGTCTCGGCAATCGCCTGCAGTTCAAGCGGGTCGACTATGGGCAGGTCCGGATCTTCACCATAAGAAATCTGGTCCGCGCGGCCAAACTGTTCAGCGCGCAGAGGCAGCAGCCCGAGACGTTCGAAATTCAAGTCTGCTAGTTCACGCAGACGATCCGGCCGGTTCAGATAGGCCCATTCAGCGTTCAGCACCGCCAGTCGCGCCTGCGCCATACCGATTTGGCCCTGCAATGACTGAGTTTCCTTCACCACCTGTTGGGTGCGGTAGTTTTCCTGATAGGCCCAGAGCGCCAGCCCAAAGACAGAAAGGGCCGTCAACATATACAAAATACTCTTCATCTTGCCCTTCCCCCCAGTTCCGGCATCCCGATGGCCCGTGCCTCAATTTCACCCGCCGGAGCATCTGTACGAATGGCGACACGCAACTTAGCCGAGCGTGCGCGTGGATTTTCCCGCAGCTCCTGCTCATCCGGCCCCACAGCTTTCCGGGTTTTGAGGGTGAATTGCGGCTGTTCCTGCGCCATCTCGGGTGCATAGCGGTTCGCGCGGCCTGTCTTGCCCGCGCGCGATTGGAAGAACCGCTTGACCATCCGGTCCTCAATAGAATGGAAAGTGACCACAGCCAGTTGCCCGCCCGGCTTCAAAGCGCGTTCTGCTGCCATAAGACCTTGAAACAGCTCTTCATATTCCGCATTCACAGCAATCCGCAGTCCTTGAAAGCTGCGCGTCGCCGGGTGCGACTGACCGGGTTTCGGGCGCGGCAGGCAGGATTCGATAATCTCGACCAACCGCAAAGTCGTTGTGATCGGTTCATCGGTCCGTGCCTTCACGATGGCTTTGGCAATGCGACGGCTGGCGCGTTCTTCACCGAAATGAAACAGGATGTCGGCCAGTTGCGCCTCGGATGCCGTATTCACCAGATCAGCGGCACTCTCACCCTCTTGGCTCATGCGCATGTCGAGCGGGCCGTCTTTCATGAAGGAGAAGCCACGTTCTGCCTGATCCAATTGCATTGAAGAAACACCAAGGTCCAACACGACGCCGTCCAGATTTTGCGCATATTCATCCATGCGCGAAAACACACCCTGCTGCATCACCAACCGATCACCGTATTTACTGGCCCAATCCGCGGCCATTTCAAAGGCCAGTGGATCGCGATCCACACCAATGACCTTCTCGGCCCCGACTTCGAGCAGACCGCGCGTGTATCCACCTGCACCAAAGGTTCCGTCCAGCCAAATGCCGGACACAGGCGCCACTGCAGCCAGCAACGGGCGTAGTAAAACAGGGATGTGAGGTTTGTCCGATGAGCTTTGAGCGCCGGCCATGCCGTCACCCGTCCCCAATGCCGTCGAGATACTGCATCGGATCGAAATCCTCTGGCAGATCGTCCAGCCATTCCTCGGTCGTGGCCAGTTCCTCGGCCTCGTATGTCTCGGGCTTCCAGATCTGAAAGGTATCACCAGCGGCGATAAAGAATGCCTCGTTCTCAAGATCGATCTTGTTACGCAACTTGGCGGGCAGAACCAGACGGCCAGTTTCGTCCACATTGGTCGGAAAGGACTGACCGTGGAACATCCGCTGCAGCATCCGACGCTGCATCGAGCCACGCGGCAGCGCGTCGATCTTGGCATCTACCTCGTCGATCGCTTCCATCGTATAGCATTCAAGGTATTTGCGGCGGTGGTCGCCATAAACGATCACAAGCTCAGGATTGTCACCGGGCTGCCAGTTGGGATCGGACGCTTCAAGCACACGGCGAAACGAGGCCGGGATCGAGACCCTGCCTTTCGCATCCACCTTATGGTGGCTTTCACCTCTAAACCTGCGCGCCAAGACGACTGTCCCTTTCGCTTGCGCCCCACCTCAAAATTCACGTTCCCCCCGGATGAAAAACGGCGGGTTGATCTGCTGCCACTGATCAACCCGCCGCATTGACCCGCTTTGCGGGATGTCCAGCTGCGCGCGCCACCTGGGGGGATGTCTGCTCGCCCGCGCGCCGGATCTGTTGATTGATGAAAGCGAGATGCCTGTATGAAACCTGTTTTTGTATTTTTGGTTCGGGGTCGTTTGGTGCCCCTTAACTGTCCTCGCCCTCATCGGGTAAACAAGGGATGCCATGGGAAATCATGGAAATCAACAGGAATTTTGCAAGAAGAGAACTGATTCTGGCTTCAGAGTAAGGTTAAAGCAATCGAAATCAGGGTTAAATGCACCATAAATTGTGATTTTTGTATCCGTCAATACCACATATGCGCAACCCAGCGTTGAAAAATTTTTTCCCACGAATTCCCATTAAACTTCCTAATTGGCGATAAATCCGGTGCAAGCCCCCATGAAATCCAACCAAACAGGACGAATCGCGATCGCTTAGGAGGCCATTCCCATAGTCGACCCATGCTTTCCCATGGCACCGTCACACCACGAGCCGGATCAGAGGCGAACAGCTCTACCCCCTCTTGATCTGACACGACATGCCCAAACAAATGCCAATCCCGCTTAAGGGATAAGCACCTTTAATCACGGCACCTGAACTGGTAAAAAGCCAACCGCATGCGAAAACCTATATTTTAAAGGCAATTATTGGGGTAGCCCGGTTTATCCCGACAATCCATGCGTTTGCTGCATAGCAGCATTGACGGCGCGAGCTATTGTGCAATCGCAGCATTTGCCTATCTTCAGTCTCAAGCAAGCGCCGGACGATGCCGGCAGCAACAAGAATGAACGGATGATGAAGATGGCAGTCGCAAGCACACAAACAGGTCTGAAAGGCGCTCCAGTATTTGGAGTCGCAGCACTGATTGAAACCGTAAAGACCCGCGTTGCGCGCTACCGCCTGTACCGCCAGACGGTAAACGAACTGTCGGCACTGTCGGATCGCGAGCTGGCCGATCTGGGCCTGCACCGTTCGATGATCCGTCGACTGGCCCAGCAGGCCACCGAAGAGCAAATCGCGCAGTAAGCGCGACACAGATACTGAGATCAGGCCCATCCTCCTCCCTTTTGGGTCTGTAATCAGCGGCAACGTCTCTCCTCCTCCCTGACGTTGCCGCACCTAATACCGGCCCTGACTGCCGGAAGCCGATACATCGGGGCTCTCCTCCTCCCTGCCTCGATGTTGAAAGCGCGCGGCGACGCCTTCCTCCTCCCTGACGTCGCCGCGTCTTCCTCATACCGGGATCAAACCCGGGCTCGGATACATCGGGGCTTCCTCCTCCCTGCCTTGATGTAGAAAAGAACGGCGGTTCCCCTCCTCCCTGGGAACCGCCGTTTTTCGTTTTTTGGCGCACAAGATGTAAGCTGGGGCTGTGAACGATTTTCAGGAGTGTCCCATGGCCGCCTATTTCATCGCCCAGATTTCCATTCATGACCCGGATGGATACCAGAAATACCTTGAAGGCTTCATGCCGATCTTTGACCGGCATGGCGGGCGCCTGCTGACCATATCCTCAAAGCCCGTTGAAGTGATCGAAGGCAGTTGGGCAGAAGACGGGATCGTGCTGATGGAGTTTCCGGACATGGCTGCCGCAAACGCGTGGAAGGACGATCCGGACTATGTTGAGCTGGCCAAGATCAGGCAACAAACGGCGACAGCGAATCTGGTGCTGGTCGAAGGGCTGTAAGCGTCAGAACGGCACGTCATCCTTCGCGGTCAGAAAGCGCGAGACGACCTTTTTCGTTCCGGCCTTGTCAAAATCGACCTCAACCTTGTCGCCCTCGATGCCGATTACTGCCCCATAACCGAACTTCTGGTGAAACACCCGCTCACCCAGAGTAAAGCTGGCGACCGCTGTGGCGTCGATCACGGTATTCCGGCTTTCTTTCGGTTGAGACATTCCATACTGTCCCTGCCGCGCCTGCATCCGTTTCCATCCCGGCGAGTTATAGACATTCGCCTCGGCCGCGCGGGTTTCGATACCGGTAGTGGTCTGACCACCACCATACAGACCTGGCGGCGTCAGCACTTCCACATGATCTTCGGGTAACTCATCAATGAACCGGGACGGCATCGAGTTCTGCCATTGTCCGAACACCCGTCGGTTGGCTGCAAAGGAAATCGTACAGACCTCTTCTGCCCGGGTGATGCCGACATAGGCCAGCCTCCGTTCTTCTTCGAGGCCTTTGAGACCGGATTCGTCCATCGAACGCTGCGAGGGGAATAACCCATCCTCCCAACCCGGTAGGAACACGGCGGGAAACTCAAGCCCCTTCGCCGCGTGCAGGGTCATGATCGAGACCTTGGCCCCGTCGCTGTCCTGTTCGTTATCCATCACCAAACTGACATGCTCCAGAAACCCTTGCAGGTTCTCGAAATTGTCCAACTGATTGACCAGTTCTTTAAGGTTTTCCAACCGCCCCGGCGCCTCGGGTGTCTTTTCGTTCTGCCAATGGGCGGTATAGCCGGATTCGTCTAACACGATCTGTGCCAGTTCGATATGCGTGTGCTCGGGTTCGCCATAGCGGATCGGCGACACGCCGTCATCGATCACCGAGTCATCGTCCATCTCGATCCGGGGCCCGCGTGTCATGGCGTTCCACCGCGCCAGACCGTCGATCAATTCACGCAGTGCCTTGCCGCCCTTGCCCTTGATCAGGCCGTTATCGACCGCGATCCGCGCGCCTTCGACCAGAGACACCCCATTCTCACGCGCCACTACCTGAATCGTCTGTTGCGCCTTGTCGCCAAGGCCGCGTTTGGGGGTGTTTACAATCCGCTCGAAGGCCAGATCATCCTCGGGGCTGACCACGAGCCGGAAATAGGCCATGGCATCACGAATCTCCATCCGCTCATAGAACCGAGGGCCACCAATCACTTTGTAGGGCAGGCCAATGGTCAGGAACCGGTCCTCGAATGCGCGCATCTGGTGCGAAGCCCGCACGAGGATAGCCATCTCATCCAGGTTCATCGGCCGCACGCCCCGCGTACCGCCCTGCATCGCATCGATTTCCTCACCGATCCAGCGCGCCTCTTCTTCGCCATCCCAATGGCCAATCAGACGAACCTTTTCGCCCTCTTCTCGGTCAGTCCAAAGCTCTTTGCCCAAGCGGCTTTCATTGCCACGAATGACGTTGGACGCAGCGGCCAGAATATGCGGGGTTGAACGGTAGTTCTGCTCCAACCGCACCACGAATGCGCCGGGAAAATCCTTCTCAAAACGCAGGATGTTTCCCACCTCGGCACCGCGCCAACCATAGATCGACTGATCGTCGTCACCGACGCAGCAGATATTCTTGTGCGCACCAGCCAACAGCCGCAACCACAGGTATTGGGCGACGTTGGTATCCTGATACTCGTCCACAAGGATATAGCGGAACCAGCGTTGATATTGCTCTAGCACATCCGGATGCGTCTGGAAGATCGTGACCATGTGCAGCAGCAGGTCACCAAAATCCACCGCGTTAAGCTCGCGTAGGCGAGTCTGGTATTGAGCATAGAGTTCGATGCCTTTGTAATTATAGGCCCCCGCATCTGCAGCGGGCACCTTGTCGGGCGTCAGTGCTCGGTTTTTCCAGTCATCGATGATCCCGGCCAGCATCCGGGGAGGCCACCGCTTTTCATCAATATTGTTGACCTTCAGCAACTGCTTGAGCAGCCGAAGTTGATCGTCAGAGTCCAAGATGGTGAAGTTCGATTTCAGATCGACCAGTTCTACGTGGCGGCGCAACAGTTTGACGCAGATCGCATGGAATGTACCCATCCATTGCAGTCCGCTTTTTACGTCAACTGGGTACTGCTGTACCCGATCCTTCATTTCTTTCGCAGCTTTGTTTGTGAAGGTTACCGCTAGTATTTCGTTAGATCGCACACGCCTAGTATGCAGAAGTTCTGCAATTCTCGAGATAAGCGCTCTAGTTTTGCCAGTTCCTGCGCCAGCAAGAACGAGTACAGGGCCGTCCAAAGCCTTAACCGCCTTAAGCTGTTCATCGTTCAACCACTCGAGATGCGATGAGGAACGGGCAGGCATCGCCCGTGCCGATAGCGAGGCGCCCTCGAAGGCGTCCATTTCATCAAAACTGCTCATGGGTTCAAACTACGCTGGATGCGCGCCAAGGGAAAGGGTTTGTTCACGCCTTGTTCACAAGGATTTTGCAGCCACATCCACTAAATTCTAAACAATCATCCACCGCCGTTAACCCCCTGTCAAACCTTGGCAATGATGCTTGGTTCAATGCAGTGGGAGTGCGGAATATGAAATTGAAGGATCGGCGACCGCTTAGCCATCGCCTGAAATGGGCAGGAATCACCATTCTGCTTATAGCGCTGGCTGCGACCGCGGGATGGAGCATTCATGCCCTGCCCGCTCCGGTCGTAGACCGTATGCTCAGAACCGATATTCTTAAACAGGCCGAGCTTTGGAAGCGCCGGGTTGTGTTGCATCTAGAGGATCCAGAAACCGCCCTGCGCACAGGGCATATCGATCATCATGATGCCGAGTTTCTTTCTACAATGCCCGAGGCTTCGGATGTTTATCGCTTCAAACTGTTCGACACGTCCGGACGGGTGGTCTGGTCGACCCGCCCCGAGGAAATCGGCACCTCGGAACCGCGAAACTTCTTTCGCAGTGACGTGGCGCGGGGCATGACCCACTACATTCAGGAAACTGTTCCTTTGTCCGAAATTGACGGGCTTGATCTGCACACGGAAAACACCAGCAAAACCACCCAGCATCACGTGGCCGAGGTATTCATGCCGGTCACCAAGAACGGCCGCTTCATAGGCGCGATCGAGTTCTTTACGGATTTCACCGACCTGCGCAGTACATTCATTTACCGGTTGCGGGTTTCTCTGGCGATTCTAAGCGGGATTGCCCTGTTTGCGTTGAGTGCGGTGAGTCTGGTGACCTATCGCACCAACCGGTATCAGCTCCAGTCGCTGAAAAACAGGTCAGACAAGGAACGCGAGCTCATGGATGAACAACTGCGCCTCGCGCGCGAGGTGCGTCTGCTGGGTGAGCTGAATGAATGGCTGCAATCCAGCCGGTCATTGGATGAGCTTTTCGAGATGGTATCGCGTTTCATGACCCATATTCTGCCTGAGGCAGAGGGCAGCGTGTATGTCTACTCAAACTCGCGCGATGTGCTGGATGGCTGTGCCAGCTGGAATGGTGGCTCGCACAAAGCCCACATTCATCCCGAGGGGTGCTGGGGTCTGCGACGTGGACGGACTTATGAATTCGGTGCCTCCGAGGTCGATTTTGTCTGCGAACATGCCGAACCTCATGACGGGCGGCCCTATTTCTGCTTTCCCATTCTTGCGCATGGCGAGACAGTGGGATTGCTGCATCTGCGCGCTCATGAAGGCAGCGGAGAGGCGTTCCATGACAGCAAGAAACTGGCACAACTGTGTGCAGAGCAAATCAGCATGGCCATCGCGAATGTCAGAATGCGGGATCAGTTGCATGACCAGTCCGTCCGCGATCCGCTGACCGGATTGTTCAATCGCCGCCACATGACTGAGACATTGCGAAAAGCCATCAGTCGCAGTCAGCAAACCGGCTCTCCGCTGAGCCTGATCGCGGTGGACGTGGATCATTTCAAAAAGTTTAACGATACGCATGGACATGACGCAGGTGACATGGTGCTGCGCGCGGTTGGATCGGCCCTTGAAACTGGGTGTGATCGGGATGAAGTGGCCTGCCGGATCGGCGGCGAGGAATTCATGCTGATCCTACCGGACAATACGCCGGATGATGCGATGACCCGTGCGGAACAGATCCGGCAGGCGGTCGAAGCGATCACGGTTCGGTATGGCGAGAAATCACTGCCGCGCATCACCATCTCAGTTGGGGTTGCACATTATCCGACCCACGGTGTGATGCCGCAGGATCTGATGCGTGTTGCTGATGATGCGCTGTATGCGGCAAAGGACAAAGGTCGCAATCAGGTGCAGGTTGGAAAATCCAATCAGACCGTCACGGACATTGCCGACCGAAAAAGGCCGGTGGCTTCAGGTTCCTCGACCTCTCTTGCTAAGCCTTGAGCCCATGCCAGTCGTTGCCTGCTTGCGACCGGCATGGCGTCTAGGACTTCGCTGATCTGGAAATCTTGGCCCTGTGCGCTTCCGAATCACTCGGATTGAGACGGATTTCAGAAGTGAAATCCGCAGCCCTAAGCACTTAGGGTACAGAAAATCTGACATCATAGATACAGTATTTGATGCTGCGGCGCAGCGCGTGTAAAGAAAAGCGGTAATAGGCGGCGATTGCGAGCGTTAACATGCCGGTTCTACCCAGAACTACATATGTACGTGGCTGTATTGTCCGCCTATTCACAAGGCCACACCTAGTAAAGACCGGGACCTGCAATGACAGACTTCAAGAAAATCCTGATCGCCAACCGCGGCGAGATTGCCATTCGCGTGATGCGCGCTGCCAACGAGATGGGCAAACGGACCGTCGCGGTTTTTGCCGAGGAAGACAAGTTGGGGCTGCATCGTTTCAAGGCGGATGAGGCATATCGTATTGGTGCGGATCTGGGACCGGTCGCGGCCTATCTGTCGATCGACGAGATTATCCGAGTGGCTAAGGAATGTGGTGCGGATGCAATCCATCCCGGTTACGGCTTGCTGTCCGAGAACCCGGATTTCGTAGATGCCTGTGTTCAAAATGGCATTACCTTTATTGGTCCCAAGGCCGAAACCATGCGCGCATTGGGCGATAAGGCCAGCGCCCGGAAAGTGGCGATTGCGGCTGACGTTCCAGTCATCCCGGCAACTGAAGTATTGGGCGACGACATGGCCGCCATCAAAACTGAAGCGGCCGAGATTGGATACCCATTGATGCTGAAAGCCAGCTGGGGCGGCGGCGGGCGCGGAATGCGTCCGATCCTGTCCGAAGATGAGCTGGAAGAGAAGGTTCTGGAAGGTCGTCGCGAGGCCGAAGCGGCGTTTGGCAATGGCGAGGGTTATCTGGAGAAGATGATCACCCGCGCCCGCCATGTCGAGGTTCAGATTCTCGGCGACAAGCATGGTGAGATCTATCACCTCTATGAACGTGACTGCTCGGTCCAGCGCCGCAACCAGAAAGTCGTTGAACGCGCCCCTGCCCCTTACCTGACCGATGAACAGCGCGCCGAAATATGCGAGCTGGGCCGCCGCATCTGCGCCCATGTGAACTATGAATGCGCGGGCACGGTTGAATTCCTGATGGATATGAACACCGGTAAGTTCTACTTCATCGAGGTCAATCCGCGCGTGCAAGTCGAGCACACTGTCACCGAAGAGGTAACGGGCATCGACATCGTGCAGGCACAAATCCTGATTGCCGAGGGCAAGACGCTGGCCGAGGCTACCGGCAAAACCAGCCAGAACGAGATCCGCCTGAACGGTCACGCCCTGCAAACCCGTGTGACTACCGAAGACCCGCTGAACAACTTCATCCCCGACTATGGCCGCATCACCGCCTATCGCTCGGCCACCGGCATGGGCATCCGTCTGGACGGCGGCACCGCTTATGCGGGCGGGGTGATCACGCGGTTTTACGATTCATTGCTGACCAAGGTCACCGCCTGGGCGCCTACCCCCGAGAAAGCGATCGCCCGGATGGACCGCGCCCTGCGCGAATTCCGGGTGCGTGGCGTTTCCACCAACATCGCTTTTGTCGAGAACCTGCTGAAGCACCCGACCTTCCTGTCGAATGAATACACGACCAAGTTCATCGATGAGACACCGGATCTGTTTCAGTTCAAGAAGCGTCGCGACCGCGGCACCAAGGTTCTGAACTATATCGCGGACATCACCGTGAACGGGCATCCCGAAACCAAAGATCGCCCCGAACCACGCGCCGACCTGAAAGAGGCCAAGCCCCCCGCGCCCAAGGCCGAGCCCCAAATGGGCACGCGCAACCTGCTGGAGCGAAAAGGCCCGCAGGCAGTTGCCGACTGGATGAAGGCGCAGCGGCAACTGCTGATCACTGACACCACCATGCGTGACGGGCACCAGTCCCTGCTGGCCACCCGGATGCGCTCGATCGACATGATCAAGGTGGCGCCAAGTTATGCGGCGAATCTCCCCCAGTTGTTCAGCGTTGAATGTTGGGGTGGCGCGACGTTTGATGTGGCCTATCGCTTCCTACAGGAATGCCCGTGGCAGCGTCTGCGCGACCTGCGCGAGGCAATGCCGAACCTGATGACCCAGATGTTGCTGCGTGGTGCAAACGGGGTTGGCTATACAAACTACCCCGACAATGTGGTGCAGGAGTTCGTGCGGCAAGCCTCGCAGAATATCGATGTGTTCCGCGTTTTCGACTCGCTGAACTGGGTCGAGAACATGCGCGTCGCCATGGATGCAGTGATCGAGAACGGTAAGATCTGTGAAGGTACAGTCTGTTATACCGGCGATATCCTCGACCCGGATCGCGCCAAGTATGACCTGAAATATTATGTCGGTATGGCAAAAGAGCTGCGCGATGCGGGCGCACATGTTCTTGGCCTGAAAGACATGGCGGGCTTGTTGAAACCAGCCTCGGCACGCATTTTGATCCGCGCGCTTAAGGAAGAGGTCGGGCTGCCGATCCACTTCCACACCCACGACACTGCAGGTATCGCCAGCGCCACTATTCTGGCGGCCTCTGAGGCGGGCGTGGACGCGGTGGATTGCGCGATGGACAGCTTCTCCGGCAACACCAGCCAAGCAACATTGGGCACCGTGGTCGAAGCGCTGCGCCATACCGAGCGTGACACCGGGCTGGACATCAAGGCCATCCGCGAGATCAGCGACTATTTCGAGGCCGTCCGTGGCCAATACGCGGCCTTCGAATCCAGCCTGCAGGCCCCGGCCTCCGAGGTCTATCTGCACGAAATGCCCGGCGGTCAGTTTACCAACCTAAAGGCACAGGCGCGTTCGCTGGGTCTGGAGGAGCGTTGGCACGAGGTCGCCCAGATGTACGCCGATGTGAACCAGATGTTCGGTGATATCGTCAAGGTGACACCGTCGTCCAAAGTGGTCGGTGACATGGCACTGATGATGGTAAGTCAGAACATGACACGCGAACAAGTCGAAGACCCTGACACCGACGTCGCCTTCCCCGACTCGGTCGTGGACATGATGCGCGGCAATCTGGGTCAACCTCCGGGCGGGTTCCCTAACACGATCATCACCAAGGTACTAAAAGACGAAGCACCGAATACGGAACGCCCAGGCAAAAATGTCGAGGCCGTCGATCTGGAAGCCACCCGCGCCGATCTGTCCAAACAGCTTGAGGGCAAAGAGGTCGATGACGAGGACCTGAACGGCTATCTGATGTATCCCAAGGTGTTCCTGGATTACATGGGCCGCCACCGGACCTATGGCCCGGTCCGTACCCTGCCCACGCGCACCTTCTTCTACGGCATGGAACCCGGCGAAGAAATTACTGCCGAGATTGACCCCGGCAAAACGCTGGAAATTCGCTGTCAGGCCATCGGCGAGACTGACGAAAACGGCGAAGTACGCGTGTTCTTTGAACTCAATGGCCAGCCACGTGTGATCCGCGTGCCGAACCGGATGGTCAAAGCCACTACCGCGCAGCGGCCCAAAGCCGAATTTGGGAATCCCGACCATATTGGCGCGCCGATGCCGGGCGTTGTGGCCACCGTTGCCGTCTCGGCAGGTCAAGAAGTACACGAAGGCGATCTGCTGCTGACCATCGAAGCGATGAAGATGGAAACCGGCATCCACGCCGAGCGAGACGCAACGGTCAAGGCCGTCCACGTCCAACCTGGCGGCCAGATTGACGCCAAGGACCTGCTGGTCGAACTGGAATAAGCCAGTTATCACATTGGGGCATACAGGGCCGCGCAGTTCTCTGCGCGGCCTTTTCAATATCAGGAGCTGTCATGCTGTCCATCACCCCGATCTACGCTGCACTGATTGCATTTCTGTTCATTGCGCTCAGCGTGAACGTCATCCTGCAGCGTCGCAAAGGTAAAATCTCGGTCGGAGACCACGGCGACAAGGCCATGATCAAAGCCATGCGGACGCAGGCCAACTGTGCCGAATATGCTCCTTTCGCATTGCTGCTGATCGCCATGGTTGAGTTGCAGGGCGCTGAAGCATGGCTTGTTAATCTGCTGGGTCTGATGTTGCTGGCCGGACGGCTGTCGCACGCCTACGGCTTCGGAAAGACGCCACAAACAATCATCTTGCGACAGATCGGAATGTTACTGACATTCTCGGCGATTTTAGTCGCGGCCAGCGCGGGTCTTATTCTGGCGCTTTGAAGCACCTGATCGCTGCTATCCGATAGGATCGTGCCAACCAGGCTGAGCGCCGCTAAATCGGTGCGAGACTTCGGATTCCATGCGCTCGCTGTCAAATTTCGAAACCATGATCACTAGAATGATCATGACACCCAACGCTATGGCTTTCAAATCTGAGACATCGATCATCATAACACCTTCCCGCGCAGCTTATTTTGCTTTCCATTTGTTCTTGAACGCGTGAGGGGCAAGCATTCCGTCGAAATAATTTTCCAACGGCCCCATTTTCCTCTTGCAGCCACGTGTGGGAATTAATACATCCCTCCTCACTCAACGGCGCGGGCGTAGCTCAGGGGTAGAGCATAACCTTGCCAAGGTTAGGGTCGGGCGTTCGAATCGCCTCGCCCGCTCCATTGAGAGGTCTTCGGACCGACATAAGTATCTGATGCGGGCGTAGCTCAGGGGTAGAGCATAACCTTGCCAAGGTTAGGGTCGGGCGTTCGAATCGCCTCGCCCGCTCCAGATACCAGACCTTCAACACCTGTTTGAATGTGGTGCTTTACGGAACACGTTTCTGTTTTGACATCGTATTGGCTTCCATCCAACAGTTGCCAAATCAGGCGCGGAGGATGGATTGACCAGACGATACAGTTTTCCTGACGGGCATTGGGATTGGCCCGTCAAATTGACTCATCACCACGCCGTCCGTGCCGGGGACATGATTTTCACTGGCGGGCAAGTCGATCTGGATGCGCAAGGCAATGTGCGCAACATTGGCGATCTGACAGCGCAATGCAGAAACTCTATGGCCTATATGGCCAACCTGTTCTCTGATCTGGGTGTTGATTTCGATGATCTGGTGCGCTTGGTCGTCTATTACGTAGGGGATGCGAATGACGAAGGCCATTTACTGGAGCTTCTAGGCCAGATCATTGGCGACACGGCCCGCCCCGTGATCAGTATGATCAACATGCCAGAGCTATGTTATCCGGACATGCTCACAGAGATAGAAGGCGTTGCAATGCGGCGCCCAGACGGTGCCAGAATACCAAAACAATGCCATCGACTTGAGGACATGCCGTATTTGCCAGACGGGTTTTCACATGTGGTTCGTTCCGAGGATATGGTTTTTACCAGCGAGATGTCTGCCCTGACACCACATGGAACGGTAGAGGCCCCAGACAATATTCCAGCGCAAACTGCCAACACCATGGAGCGTTTGATGCGGGCGCTGTCGACGGTCGAAGCGGACTTGCACGACATCGTCAAGCTCAACACATTTTATCAAGATGATCTACATGGCAGTAGCTGGAAGAAAGCCGCAAGTCTAAGAGCTTCGTATTTCTCTGATCCCGGACCTTCAGCGACGGGAATCCCGGTTTCCAACTTTGCGCACGAAGGTCTGACGACCAAAATTGCGGCAACGGCAATTTGCTCGTCGGCGACTGATGAGCCCAAAAATTTTGCCTGGCTCGACGGGCATTGGAACTGGACCACACCGCTTCCGTACAAACACGGTAACAGGTGTGGCAATGTCATCCACATTGGCGGGCAAGTAGCCCTGGATCATCAGGCGCAAGTCCTTCAGCCCGGAGATATGGTCGCGCAAACCAAGATCGCAATGGATAACCTATCCAAAGTTCTAGCCGAGTTTGGTGCGACACTGGACGACGTCGTAAAAGTCACGACCTTCTATCAGGGAAGTGCTTCAGCGGAAGCGCTGCATGAAAACCTGCTGATACGCTCGAATTCTTACACGGCGCCGGGGCCTGCTACGACTGGCATACCCGTGCCCGCGCTTGTCTATGAAGGCATCGTGATCGAAATCGAAGCGATCGCAATATTGGATTGAACGCGCTGTTTTGGACCCGCTTTCACGCCGAGCCAGCAAGGGGCTGGTTCTTATCCGCGGGCTGGGCCACTCTGACCAATACAGCCATAAAACAGGGGCCTGACCATACCGTGCTATGACAAACGCCCTCTCACCGAAGCCGAGGTTCGGCACGCCGTGGATTGGGCCGGGCACGAAGGTTGGAACCCGGGTGTGCATGATGCCGAGTGCTTTCGCCCGACAGATCCTGATGGGTTTCTGGTGGGTTTCTGGATGGCGAGATGATCTCATCTGTTTCGGCAGTGAATTACGACGACAGATTTTCTTTTTTTTTGAGGTTCTACATCGTAAAGCCCGAGCTCAGGCACCACGGCCACGGGCTTGAAATCGCACAGCATGCGCTGAGCCATTGTACGGGCTGAAACATGGGCCTGGATGGCGTGGTCAAACAGCAGGATAACTATTTTAAGTCTGGCTTTTCTTTTGCTTATAACAACAATCGTTTCGCAGGGACAAAACACCAGATTCTGGCAAAGCTAGAGGCTGAGCCGAACAGCCATATATCGGATCTGAAACAAGCGTCTGATTAATTGAAGGTATATGATCGCGCTCTGTTCCCCGCACCACGCGATCTGTTTCTGGAAAGCTGGCTTGGTGCTTTCAGCCACGTTTCAAAGCTTTATACCGAGAACGGCAGGACTAGGGACTATGCAAAACTGCGCCCTTGTCTAACGGGTTATAAGATCGGCCCCCTATTTGCGGACACTGCAGAAATCGCTAGGGCGTTGCTGGCCGCTGTTCTCCCGTCGATTCCCGAGGTTCATAACGCACACGAAATGTTCATCGATATGCCACAGCCAAATGTATCGGCGTTCGCGTTGGCCGAAGAGCTTGGGCTGGAGAATGTCTTTGAGACCGCGCGGATGTATTCCGACCACGAACCCGAGATTGACCTGAACCGAATCTTCGGCGTGACGACGTTTGAACTGGGCTAGAAAGCCTTGAACGTCATCGTGGTCAGCGAGCGTTCGATATTGGGAATCACCAGCAGGTTTTCGTCGATGTAATGGCCCACATCATCGGTTTCGGGGATGTAGAGTTTCAGCAGCAGGTCATATTCGCCGCTGGTGGAATACAGTTCCGAGTGGATTTCGCGGAGGGCAATCTCTTCGGCTACCTTGTAGGTGGTGCCGGGTTTACAGCGGATCTGGATGAAAACGCAGGTGGACATGGGCCGGGCCTTGTTGGTTCGTGTTGACCGCAGGCTGGCACGGGCCGCGCCCGGGTGCAATCCCCTGCAACAGTTTGCACCGAAGGCTCAAAGCGGTCTGGATAGGCTGCTCTTCCGGGTCTATAAGCGCCCCAGAAGCAAAAGGAATTCGCCCATGCGCAGCGCTAAGATCAGCCGTCAGACCGCCGAAACCGAGATCTCGGTCGAGGTCAATCTGGACGGCACCGGCCAGTATGACAACCAGACTGGTGTTGGGTTCTTTGACCACATGCTTGACCAACTGGCGCGGCATTCGCTGATCGACATGACGATCCGCGCCAAGGGTGACTACCACATCGACGACCACCACACGGTGGAGGATACCGGGATTGCTCTGGGTCAGGCGCTGACGCAGGCATTAGGGGGCAAGAAGGGTATTCGCCGCTATGGCGAATGTCACCTGCCCATGGATGATGCACAGGTGCGCTGTGCGCTGGACCTGTCCGCCCGCCCTTTCCTGATCTGGAATGTGGACCTGCCGACATCCAAAATCGGTACGTTCGATACAGAGTTGGTGCGCGAGTTCTTTCAAGCGCTCAGCACCCATGGCGGCATAACCCTGCATGTCGACCAATTACACGGCTTCAACAGCCACCACATTGCCGAGGCCGCCTTCAAGGCAGTCGCCCGCGCTCTGCGTTTGGCGGTCGAGACCGATCCGCGCAAGGCGGATGCGATTCCCTCGACCAAGGGCGCGCTGTAGATGCTGACAGCCATCATTGACTACGAGAGCGGGAACCTGCACTCGGCAGAGAAGGCGTTTCAACGTATGGCGCGCGAGCTGGATGCTGGCGAAGTCGTCGTGACCTCGAACGCTGACATTGTTGCGCGGGCGGATCGATTGGTCCTGCCCGGAGATGGAGCCTTTTCAGCTTGCGCCACCGAGTTGCGCGGCCACAAGGGCATCTATGACGCGATGGTCGAGGCGGTCGAACAGAAGGGCCGACCGTTTCTGGGCATCTGCGTTGGTATGCAGTTGATGGCGACCAAGGGGCACGAATACTCCGAGACCGACGGTCTGGGTTGGGTTGCCGGTGATGTCGTGAAGATCGAACCCTCGGACAGTACCCTGAAGGTTCCGCATATGGGCTGGAACGATCTGGTTTTGGAAAGCGACCACCCGGTTTTTGACGGGGTGAAATCAGGTGATCACACCTATTTTGTCCACTCCTACCACTTTCGGGTGACCGATCCGGTCCAAAGATTGGCATATGTGAATTATGGGCAAGAGGTCACGGCCGTGATTGGCCGTGACACCATGGTCGGGATGCAGTTTCACCCTGAGAAAAGCCAGGACGTAGGCCTGCGCATGATCGGGAATTTCCTGACCTGGACTCCGTGATCGGTTATTGAACTCGGGTCCAATCCTGTCCACGGCAGATCAAACCACCCGCGACACAGCCTTTCACCGTCAGTTTGTTCTGCCCGTTCAGCGACATTTTTGAGTTGTAGGTCTTATCGCGATCCGGTGCCCAAATTTTGCCGCCGCTATAGGCACCGGCACCATCTGGCACCATGTCCCAGATGATCTGCTTCCCAAGGTTCTCGTACTCCAGTTGCTGATTGCCTTCAGCGTCAAACGCGCTGTCGATGGTACCGCAAATGGCACTGCCGCATTCGGATATCGTCACATGCAGATAACCGCCCGTATCTCCTGGGGCAGTCTTCCACAAACCGTCCACCGGATCGGCGGCAAAGGCGGTTGTGGCCATCGCAGCGAATATAGCTGCAAGAGTATATGTCTTCATTGTTGTCTCCCTGTTTTGCAGACAGTCTGACCCGCCGGTCGGTACCGGGCAAGATTGACTTTGCGTCGCGTTGCGCCCTTGCCCCGCCTGTGCGATATCCCGCGCGTGTAACAAAGATATAGGGCCGCCTGACATGATCCTCTACCCCGCTATCGACCTCAAAGACGGCAATGCTGTGCGCTTGCTGCGCGGTGAAATGGACAAGGCAACGGTCTTTAATGAAGACCCCGCCGCGCAAGCCCGCGCCTTTGTAGAAGCCGGCTGTGAATGGCTGCACCTGGTTGACTTGAACGGTGCTTTTGCCGGTGAGCCGGTAAACGCAGCCCCGGTTGAAGCTATTCTGAGGGAGTGCAATGTTCCAGCTCAGTTAGGTGGCGGCATTCGTGACATGGCAACAATCGAGGCCTGGATCGAGAAAGGCCTGGCGCGAGTGATTCTGGGCACTGTCGCGGTCGAGAACCCCGATCTGGTGCGCGAAGCAGCCAAAGCTTTCCCTGGCAAAGTCGCCGTCGGAATCGACGCCCGCAACGGCATGGTTGCCACCAAAGGATGGGCTGAAGAGACCAATGTTCAGGTCACCGATCTGGCGCGCAGTTTCGAGGATGCTGGCGTCGCTGCAATCATCTACACCGACATCAACCGGGATGGTGCGATGCAGGGACCAAATATCGAAGCCACTGCTGACCTAGCCAAAGCTGTCGACATCCCGGTCATTGCCTCGGGTGGTGTGTCTTCTATTTCCGACTTGATTGCCCTGCGTGATTGTGGCGCAGATTTGAATGGTGCGATCTCAGGGCGCGCGCTTTACGATGGCGCCATCGATCTGAAAGAGGCTCTGACAACACTCAGAGAATAGTACGATGCTCAAATCACGCGTGAAGCGATCCGAACTGCCAACCAAGAGTCTGCTGCATAGCCGGCTGGAAGATGGCGATTTTCTGGATTGTTTCAGCGTGGTTTCTGATCTTTCGCCGCGTCAGGCGGCAGAGATTATCACCAGTTTCCCTGCTTGGGCCAAAATGTTGGTTCGACTGCGCGGCATCCTGGTCGCCCCGTTTGGGCTTGATAATACAGGGCCAGAAGCAACTGATAAGGTGGGTATTTTTCCGGTTGAGCACGATGACGCGAGCGAGGTGATCGCTGGCTTCGATGACCTTCACCTCGATTTCCGAGTGTCTGTCTTTTCCGAAGACGGTCGTATTTCCCTCGCGACCTGGGTTCATCGACACAATCTGGGTGGGCGACTATATCTGGCGATTATTTTGCCTTTCCACATCCTGATTGCGCGCAACGCGCTTGCACGGGTGAGCCGCGCAAGCGCCTGACACGAAGCCATATTAGCCCGCTGCGGCTGTGGTCAGCTTTTTCAATGCGCCACGCATCTTTTCGATGACCGGTGACTTTTCGACCTCATCGAGTTCATCCATGGTCTCTTTTGGGTCTTCATAAGCCAGCCATACCTGACCATTCGCATCCTCATAAGCCTGCACCTTCAGAGGCAGAAATAACCCGGCGCGCGGATCGATCAGCATCGCAGGCGTGCCCAGTGCTGGATTGCCGAAGATAAGCACCTGATTGGGTGCAATCGGAGTACCGACCTTTTCTGCCCCAGCCGCGTGATCGATACGGGCAAATACAGTCGCGCCTGCATTGCCTACCGCAGCTTCGAGGGCGTCCAGCGCCTCGGCCACTGTTTTATTGGTTTGTACTTTGATGATGTCGTCAGCCATGGCGGACAGGGCGCCTCCGAATGTGATTATTGAAGCCAAAATAAGATGTCGCATCTGGATAATCCTTTTCATGAATTTCACCTCTAATTTCCATGGCTTCTCGGTAGATCACAATCACAAGTCTGGCATCGGCGAGGCTTTGCCGTTAGAGGTGCCCGCAACAGAGGATACCCAATGCTAAAAACCCGTATCATTCCCTGTCTGGATGTCGCTGATGGCCGCGTGGTCAAAGGTGTGAATTTCGTGGGCCTACGCGATGCGGGTGATCCGGTGGAGTCAGCCAAGGCCTATGATGCTGCTGGAGCCGATGAAATCTGCTTTCTCGACATCCATGCAACCCACGAAAATCGCGGCACCATGTTTGATGTCGTCCAACGCACGGCAGAGCAATGCTTTGTCCCCCTGACCGTGGGTGGCGGAGTTCGCACTAAGGATGATGTACGTGCCCTGCTGTTGGCAGGAGCGGATAAGGTCAGTTTTAATTCGGCCGCTGTGGCCAACCCGGATGTGATTGCTGAGGCGGCGGACCAGTTCGGCAGCCAGTGTATCGTCTGCGCCATCGACGCCAAAACCCTTAGCCCCGGCAAGTGGGAGATTTTCACCCATGGCGGTCGCAAGCCCACCGGTATCGACGCGGTTGAGTTCGCCAAGACCGTTGTCGCCAAAGGCGCGGGAGAGATCCTGCTGACCTCGATGGATCGCGATGGCACCAAGGCCGGATTCAATCTGCCCCTGACCCGCGCGATTTCAGATGCCGTCGATGTGCCTGTGATCGCAAGTGGTGGCGTAGGCAATCTGGACCATCTGGTCGAAGGCGTCGCAAAGGGCGGGGCCAGCGCCGTTCTGGCGGCCTCGATCTTCCATTTCGGCGAATACACCATCCAAGAGGCCAAAGAACATATGGCCGCCGCCGGCATTCCAATGAGGCTGACATGAGTATTCTGCACGATTTGGCCGCAACCATTGAGGCCCGCAAAGGGGCGGATCCTGACAGCAGCTGGACCGCCAAGCTGTTGTCCAAAGGCCCTGAGAAATGTGCTGAGAAATTTGGTGAAGAGGCTATCGAAGCGATCATAGAGGCAGCCAAGGGCGACAACAAAAAGCTGACCACTGAGGCGGCGGATGTGCTTTACCACTTGCTAGTCATGCTGGCCGCGCGCGATGTAGAACTGGACGATGTGTTGGCCGAACTGGCTCAACGCCAGGGCACCAGTGGCATCACTGAAAAGGCATCCCGGCCAAAAGGCTAAGCGGGTTTCGTGCAATTACCCGGCCCGCTATACTCCGGGTTCGGGTGCATTGAGGCAAAGGGCGCGCAGATGATCAGAGCTTTGGTGTTCGCAGCAGCACTTGCCACCCTCGCGGCCTGTGCCACCCCTCCCCCTTCCTCTGGAGATGAGGTCCAGCGGCTTGCTGCCGAGATCCAAAGCCTAGGCCCCGATATCGACCCGGAAGAAGCCACCCGCGCCGCCCGCATCGCCTATGCCTATACTGCGCAACTGGTGCAGGAATACGAAATCACCGACCCTCCGCTTATCCATAACGCCAAAGTCAATAAGGGTCTGCGTCCGCGTGGCCTGTGCTGGCATTGGGCTGAGGATATCGAGCGCCGTCTGGATCAGGAACAATTCCATACGCTCGAGTTGCACCGCGCTATCGCCAATGCGGATAATCCGTTCCGTATCGACCACAGCACCGCCATCATCAGCCGCAAAGGCGAGAGCATGTATGACGGCGTCGTCCTGGACCCCTGGCGCTATGGTGGAGTGTTATTCTGGTCGCCCTTGGTTGAGGACACCCGTTACGAGTGGGTTCCACGCGAAGTGGTTCTGGAAAAGCGTCGTAAGGAACAGGCGGGGCATATAACGTCATTGCCTGCGAATTAAACCCTGCTGGATGCCTGCTGGCTGGGGTATTCCCCATTCAACCAACCGAGAACCGGTAAGGTCGCCCAGATGGCGACCTCAAAGTCAAGTCTAAGGCATCGGCCTGGAAAATTACGCATGAAACGGGTCGCTCTGAGAGGGACAAACCGCCTAAGCCTGAAATTCCATTCATCATGGAATTTCGGAATGTATCAGACCACACTAACGCTTATCTTGTTCTTGCTTCCGCTCGCTTACAGCCCCGGGCCCGGAAACATGTTTTTTGCGGCCAATGGTGCGCGGTTTGGGTTCCGCGCTACCGTCCCCGCGAACGCCGGATACCACATCGCGACTTGGTTCGTGACAGCTGCAATCGGCTTTGGATTTCTGGCGACCATTGAGCGTTTTCCTCAACTATTTACGATCCTGAAAATCGCGGGTTCGCTCTATGTTCTTTGGATTGCATGGAAAATGCTGCGAGCGGGAACGCTTCAAGGTGCAGAGGACGCGAAGCCGGCCACGTTTATGGACGGTTCAATTCTGCTTCTGCTCAATCCAAAAGCATATGTCATCATAGCTTTGATGTTTACGCAGTTTCTGAGACCAGAAAGCCCGAGCAATTTCGCCCCTGTCATTCTGATCACGACCGTCTTTACACTTAACAACCTGATAGCATTCGTGGTGTGGACATTGGTTGGAGACTGGATCGCAAGCTTCTTCCGGTGCCCAGAAAGCGCCCAAAAACTCAACCGACATTTTGGGTCTGTTTTAGCAGCAGTGGCGATCTGGATGTTAGTATCGTAAGTTCGCTTGTTACGCGAAACTGTCCTGAGTGAAGAACCATAACAGGCGAGAAGTGTAGAACCTCACGCCAAGGTGTATATCACTTAATAGCAATGCCCCTAAGTATTCTGCCCTCTACAACTTAGATGAAATCACCCCGGTGGCGAACCCACCCATCCGCAGTTCACCAAACAAACGCTGATATTCGATTTTGGGGCAGCGGTTCATGACCACGTCAATATCGCGGGCCTGCGCTTTGGCAGCGGCCTCGGCATGTTCTACGCCGATCTGCATCCAGATCGTGCGTAGATTCGGCAACTCGGTCAAAGCCTCGTCAACGATAGGCGGAACGGCTTCAGAGCGTCGAAAAATATCAACCATGTCTACCGCTTCAGAGATCTCGGATAACGACGCCCTGACCGTCTGACCAAAGAGAGGTTTACCGGCATACCCCGGGTTCACCGGAATCACCGTATAGCCTTTGAGCGACAAGTAACGCGCAACGTAGTAGCTGGGCCTTACTGGATTCATAGATACTCCAACCACGGCAACAACCTTGGTACGTTTCAACACTGTGGTCAGGAACTGGTCAGAGTAATCAGGCATGATCGCACCCTAGACGCCCTGCCAAAAAGAAAAAAGCGCTCAGGTCTTGCCTGAGCGCCAGTTGTTGGAACGAGGGACAGTGAAATGACCCGCGGCAGTTCCATTCCGCGGTCACTGTGACATTTAAGCCTAAGTTTGTGAAAAAAAAGAGGGCGCGCGCATTTTTGTGATGACAAGTCACAATTGGCGGAGATTTGCCGATCAGTTATACAGTACTTGAGGCCAATGCCCCTCGGCCTCGCGAATGTTCTGCGACACGTTCTGTTTCCAGATACGCTCAATCGCTTCCGAATGGGTCAAGTACAACTTTCCGTCAACGATCTGCCATGCTTGCGGGTCAGTGCTGCTGAGCATCCCCTGCACCATCGCATACGCACAATATCCACCAAACTGAGGAGCAAAAGCCCGTGGGTTGCGCTCGAATCTGTCACGATTTTCTTCCGATGTGAACTGCCACACGGCCCCCTTCCACATCAGGGAAAAATCAGACTTCCCCAGCGCAGGCGTTCCGATCCTGAAGTATGAGACCGCATCATAGCCAGAAACAGCCAATCCGCCGTCCGAATAGAACATCGGCTTTTCCTGCGCTCTTACTGAAGGCGCTACGGCGAGACATGCGAGACTGGTTAAAAAGGAACGTCGGGACAGCATCACTGATTCATCGATTGATTTTGAGAGGGTTTTAAGTTGCACAATTCATCTGGTCACGAAAACCCCCATGACGCCCTTGTGAACACGCGTGCGGTCTTCAATCGAAAACGTCTTCAATAGCATCCCAGGCTTCGTCCAATACGCGCGAAAACAGGCCCTTTTTCTTCTTTGCCTTTTTCTTATTGTAATGGGCCGGCCTAGATTTTTGTACCGGATGATCAACAAGCTTGACCTTTGGAACCATCTTGAGGTTATGCAAAGGCGCACCACAGCTTGAGCAACTTAGTTCATGTTGCTGTTTCCCCCTAAGAACCAGCGCGGCGCGGGTTCCACAATAACAGCAGGTGGCGATTTTGTGCGGCGTGGAAATGTGAACCTCCTGTCATCTGGGCTGTGACGCATATAGTGCAATTGCGGCAGCATTTGAGACATTGAGTGACCCAAATCCGCCCGCCGCGTCAATCTTGACCAGCTGGTCCACAGTTTCTTTGGTCTTTTGACGCAGGCCCGGTCCCTCGGCCCCCAATACTAACGCTACTGGCTGCGTTCGTTTGCCCTCCAATACGGTTTCGATGGTTTCGTCTGCCTCACCATCCAGACCCAGAACCAAAAAGCCCATATCCTGCAGCGCATTGATCGTGTCAGCCAGATTACGGACACGCAGATACGGTTGCCGTTCCAACGCCCCGCTGGCAGTTTTCGCGAGTGCGCCCGTTTCAGGGGCCGAATGGTGCCGCGTGCCAATTACTGCACTTGCGCCAAATACTTCCGCTGAACGGAGAATCGCCCCAACGTTATGTGGGTCCGTTACCCGATCCAAAAGCAGCACACGCGGGTTTTCCTGCCCGATACAATTCTCGGCAAGTCCACCCCAGTCCAGTGGCTTGACCTCAAGCGCAGCCCCCTGATGAACAGAGCCTGGATCAATCGGAGCCGTGAATTTCCGTGGATCAACTACCTCGGCCTCAATCCCGGAAAAATCAATGGATTCGGCTAGCTTATCGCGGGCGTTTCGCGTCACGATCAAGCGTAACTTCTGCCGTTTCGGGTTCATCAAGGCATCACGAACAGCATGTAATCCAAACAGCCATACGGTTTCGGCAGCAGCAGCTTTTCGCGCCTGTTCTTTCTCGACGACCCACTTTGGTTTCTTCATTTTACGGGCCTCCGGGCCGGGAATTCGGTTTCCTGCGTCAAAGCGGTATTTTCCTGTTGACGCCCTTTAGACGCGCTAGTAATCACGCCTCCACGTCAGGTGCAACGCCTGACAGTGGGCGACAGGCCGCAAGGTGTGGCAGGGGACTGTAACTCCCTCGCGGAGACGCACGCCTGGTTCGATTCCAGGGTCGCCCACCATTCAGCTTCTCAGTCTTTGGGTCGGTAAATGCCATTTATGGTGTTCCAATTAGCTTTGCGTCCGCTTTGGTCGATTTTTTGTTTGTTGCAAATTGGAAATCTAGACTAATGCGAATGGCCCACATCCTCTAACTGGAAATTTGTCTCTGGTACTAGATAGGGCAAACCACTCGTAGATTAGTGTTTTCGAGACATTGATCTCTTTATTGTTGTGGTAATTGCTCCAACAGCCAGCCCTGAAATTGCTTTGCAAATTCATTCTCTTCATTGCTCGACAGGTAATATCCTTCGTTACTTTCGACGGTTGCCGGATGCGCCCTTTCAAGCACACCAGAATTGATCGCGTGTTTGATCAGAAGTTCGCTCACAAGCGCAATTCCATTGCCGTGGGCAGCAAAGTGCAAGGCCACACCGTACGAATCCGCAAAAATCTGAGGCTCCGGAACAGGCTCAACCTTTGCGGACCATTCTTTCCATCCGCTGGATGTGCCGACCGCTTCGATCAACGGCAAATCACTTACCCCACCTTTTAGGCTGGGTGATTTGAGGGCAATGAGCTGGTTAGGTGTGAGCAATCTGGCATTTCTTCCTACCTGTTTTTCCGATCCGAAGCGGATTTCTACATCTGCGCGTGCAGAACTGAACTCGTCCGGCCAGACCGCACTTAGAAGACGAACGCGGATATTCGGATGCCTCTTCCTAAATTCAGCAAGGTTTGGTGCGATAATCCACTGGGCAACACTGACTGACGATGCGATGGTCAAAAGGTTCTCTGACGGGCCAGTATCAAATGTATCTGTCGCTGCAGACAACACCCCCAGTGCCGCCCCGACCTGAGGCAGCAGTTTGCGCCCTTCGTCGGTCAGCGACAATCCACGCGCATGGCGCGTAAACAAAGCTGCACGCAGCCGTGTTTCAAGGGATTTTACCTGTTGGCTGACCGCAGATTGGGTCAGGCCGATCTCTTCACCGGCAGCGGTAAAACTCAGATGGCGCGCAGCGGCCTCGAACGCGCGAAACCAGGTCAGCGGGGGCAGCGATTTTTTCATGGGTCAAGTAAGCCATTAGTCTTTTTAATACATAAGCCCTTAAATCAATCGTTTGTCAAAATCGGTGTAATCTCTGAATTTCTCGGGTAGCGAACAGGAGAAATTTATGCGCCCCGAGATACGGAAGATCGTGACCTATGATGAAGAGGTTCTCATCGAAGGTTTCAAAGAAACACAACAACCTTGGCGCATGTTCGCTGTTGCCGCTGTTGTCAAAAACCCGTGGGCGGGGCGGTTTGTTGAGGACCTGAAACCCGAAATACAGGCCTATGGCCCTGTTTTGGGAGAGATGATGACCAACCGGATGATCACCCTGGCCGGCGACGGAGATGCAATCGAAGCTTATGGCAAAGCCGCCGTGGTTGGTCTGAACGGCGAGGTCGAACATGCCTCGGGGCTAATTCATACGCTGCGCTTCGGCAATTTTTATCGTGAGGCGGTCGGCGCCAAATCTTATCTGGCGTTTACCAATACACGCGGAACGGCCAATGCACCGATCATGGTTCCGCTGATGGACAAAAACGATGCAGGCCGGCGATCACACTACCTCACCATCCAATTCTCGATCCCTGATGCGCCTCGGGATGACGAGATTGTGGTGGTGCTAGGCGCAGCTACCGGCGGACGCCCCCATCATAGGATTGGAGATCGCTATCAGGACTTGAAGGATTTAGGCCATGATCTGGACAACCCGGCCGCGGTCTGATTTCGGACGCCTCCGCGCGATCCGCCAAGGTGACGGTCCTGCGGTTCTGTTGATACATGGTGTCGGGCTTCGGGCCGAAGCATGGAACGCGCAACTGGACACCTTGTCGTCAATGTTCCGTGTCACCGCAGTGGACATGCCGGGCCATGGCGCAAGCGCCTTGCCAGCCGGAGCAAAAGACCTCCGGGGTTATACAGATACGATTGCATCCGGCCTGGATACCCCGGCAATCGTCATTGGTCATTCCATGGGGGCCATGATCGCACTGGATCTGGCTGCGCGACATAAGGGAAAGGTGCTGGGTGTGGCGGCACTGAATGCCATATTCAATCGAAGTGATACAGCTGCCAAAGCCGTAAAAGCGCGCGCATCTCTTTTGGACACGGAAACAGGCGCTGACCCGACGCCTACCCTGGCCCGTTGGTTCGGTGATGCAGATGTCATCGAGAAAGAGGTTTGCAGAAATTGGCTCACAAACGTCGACCCGATGGCCTACCGCAGAGCCTACAGCATATTTGCGCATGAAAATGGCCCAGATATCGACACTCTCTCTGCGCTGACCTGCCCCGCACTTTTCCTGACGGGGAGCGCCGAACCCAATTCGACACCCGAGATGTCTGAAACCATGGCCTCGCTTACCCCGAAAGGAAAAGCCCAAATAATCAAGGGTGCTGCGCACATGATGCCCATGACACATGCAGCCGAGGTTAATGCTGCGCTGCTGGAATTTGCTAGAAGGTCAGCTCATGACAGAGATTGATCCCCGCACCCTACGCAGCGCGTTTGGCCGTTTCATGACGGGCGTGACCGTGGTGACCTGCCGTGCAAATGACGGAACGCTTTGCGGTTTCACCGCCAATTCCTTTTCGTCGGTCTCGCTTGACCCGCCTCTGCTTCTGGTTTGTCCGGGTCGGTTTCTGTCGACCTTTGACCAGTTCTCGAACTGCAGTCACTTCGCAATCAGTATTCTGGCCGAGGGGCAGCAAGAAGTATCCAATACATTCGCCAGTTTCACCGGAGATCGTTTCGCCGCGGTGCCCCATACGCTCGATCTGAACGGCATTCCGTTGATCGATGGGGCTATTGCTCAGTTTTCTTGCAGCACATGGCAATCATTGCCCGCAGGGGACCACCAAATCCTGATCGGAGAAGTGCAAGCGTTCAATGAATCCGACGCCCTTGGGCTTGGATATTCCGGCGGGCAGTATTTCAGCCTTGGCCTCGAACGCGCCGCGATGGACCGGAATGGTGGCACAACAACTTGTGGCGCAATTATCAACACAAACGACTGCGTTTTGCTGGAACTCACTGACGATGGATACCGACCGCCTCAGATCAGCCTAAGCGACAATGGCAATCTGCGACAGGACTTGGCCGACGCCCTCGCATCGCAGGGAAGCCCCGTCGAGCTTGGCCCGGTTTATTCTGTCTATGACGATGCGCAAAGCCAGACTCACCATGTTTACTTTCTGGCCCAAAGTGGCGTGCAAACCGGACAATCTTCGTTGCAACCCATCCCGACCACTACCCTGCCGACCCTCTCATACACGACCTCCGCGATTGCCGACATGATGCAGCGGTATGCGCTCGAATCCCGTACGAACAGCTTTGGGTTTTACCTTGGAAATGCGGATCGCGGCGATGTTCATAGCTTGATTGAAAGGAACTGATCCATGGATTTTTCGCTTTTTGCGCACATGGAACGCATGACCCCTGATCAAAGCCAGGAAAATCTTCACAGCGATTTCATCGAGCTGTGCAAAATGGCCGATGATGCCAGAATGCGTGCAGTCTGGACGGGTGAGCATCATGGAATGGATTTCACCATTTCCCCTAACCCTTTGTTGGAACTGGTCAACCTCGCCAATCACACCAACCATGTGAAACTTGGGACCGGTACAGTCATTGCCCCTTTCTGGCACCCCATCAAACTGGCAGGCGAAGCTGCATCGGCGGACCTGATTACAGGTGGTCGGATCGAGCTTGGCATCGCCCGCGGTGCTTACTCTTATGAATACGAACGTCTCATGCCGGGTATGGACGCGTGGGAGGCCGGGCAACGCATGCGCGAATTGGTGCCCCTGATCCCCAAACTATGGGCTGGCGATTGTGCACATGAAGGAGAGTTCTTTCAGTTTCCCGCAACGACCTCTGCGCCGAAACCTGTTCAGAAAGACGGGCCTCCGATCTGGATCGCCGCGCGTGATCCCAACAGCCATGAATTTGGCGTTCACAACGGATTTAACATCCAAGTCACCCCACTCTGGCAAGGGATGGAAGAGATTGAGAGTCTGGTCGGCCGTTTCAATGACGCTTGTGAAGGGTATGCTGGGCCACGCCCCAAAATCATGCTCTTGCACCACACATATGTCGGAAAAGATGCAGCCGATGTAGATTTAGCTGCACAAGAGTTGTCGCGGTTTTATTGCTATTTTGGTGCATGGTTCCAGAACAAGCGGCCAGTGAAACAAGGTTTGATCCAACAACTGACGGCAGAAGAAATCGCTGCCAACACGCTGATGGCCCCGGAAAACCTGCGGCGTGATCTGACGGTCGGAACCGCAACTGAGGTGATTGATCAGATCAAACGCTACGAAGATTTAGGGTATGATGAGTTCTCATTCTGGATCGACAGCGGCATGAGTTTTGAGCGTAAGCGCGCCTCGCTTGCCCGCTTTATCGACGACGTCATGCCAGCATTCCAGTGAGGGAAGAGATGGACCAGAAACCACATTACCAGCTTTTCATCGACGGGGAATTTACCGACGGTGCCCAAGGGCAAACCATGTCCTCGGAAAACCCCGCCACCGGAACACATTGGGCCACCTTTGCCTGTGCGGCACCCGACGATGTTGATCGCGCGATCAGTGCCGCTCGCCGGGCCCTCAACGACCCTGCATGGCGCGACATGACCCAAACTCAGCGTGGCAAGCTGTTGTATCGTCTGGCAGAATTGATCGAGGAGCATGCCGAACAGATCGGCCGCATCGAAACTACCGACAGCGGCAAGCTGCTGGCTGAGACTGCGGCGCAATCCGCCTATGTCGGGGATTACTATCGCTATTATGCGGGACTGGCAGACAAGATCGAAGGTGCAGTTCTGCCCATTGATAAACCCGACATGCATGCGTTTACCCAGCGCGAACCAATCGGCGTTGTGGTCGCGATCGTCCCCTGGAACGCACAGATGTTCCTGACCGCAACCAAGTTGGGACCGGCGCTGGCTGCGGGCTGTGCTGTTGTACTAAAAGCCTCAGAAATCGCTCCTGCGCCTCTGCTTGAATTTGCCCGTCTCATTGAAAAAGCCGGGTTTCCGCCTGGCGTTATATCGGTCCTCACTGGTGATGCCGAAAACTGCGCCATACCCTTGACGCGCCATCCGGATGTAGACCGTATCGCCTTTACCGGCGGGCCGGAAACCGCGCGTCATGTCGTTCGCAACTCGGCCGAAAATTTCGCGGTTACCTCGCTTGAGCTGGGGGGGAAATCCCCGATGGTCGTTTTCGATGATGCTGATCTCGATGGTGCCGCGAATGGATTGATTGCAGGAAATTTTGGCGCATCAGGGCAAAGCTGTGTGGCTGGTAGTCGTGGGCTTGTCCACCGCACGGTATTTGAAAAGATTGTATCTCTGATTGAATCCAAAATGGAGGGCGTCACTGTCGGCGATCCTCTTGCGCCCGATACGCAAATCGGACCTCTTTGTACGTCAGCGCAGATACAGAAAATAGAGGCCGCGCTAAATGCCGCCCGTTCCGCGGGCGCGAGTATCCGTTTTGGTGGAAGCAGGTTGGAGCGCGCTGGCAACTATATGGCGCCGACGCTTGTGGAATGCCCCAATACCGACATCGAGACCCTGAAGGTTGAGATGTTTGGCCCGGTTATGTCCTTGATCCCATTTGATACGGAAGAGGAAGCCATCGCAATCGCCAATCAAACGCCATATGGACTCGGCGCGGGGGTATTCACCCAAAACGTCGCCCGTGCGCATCGTGTGTCAGGACGGCTCAAAGCAGGGATTTGCTGGGTGAACACGTATCGCGCAGTCTCTCCCATTGCCCCATTTGGTGGGTTTAATCAGTCCGGCTATGGGCGAGAGGCCGGGATTGACGTGGTTTATGACTACACGAGAACCAAAACCACCTGGATCAATACGTCAGATGCGGCAATGGCCAATCCATTCACCATGCGCTGACATTCATATGAACTGGAAATTTTTGAACCAACTTCTGACGGTTTGGTGACGGAATAGGCACCGCTTACAGCGATGATTTCGACCCAAATCCAGAAAAACTACAGATGCTTAACTGGGTCGACGCTGTTAGACACCGAGGTAACGAGTAAGGATCGTCTGATCTTCAGCGACATCTGCGGGTTGGACAGTCACACGATCTTGGCCGTTTTCAATAAAGGTTATCCGGTCAGCAATCGACAAAACCGCATCGATACGCTGTTCCACAAGGACGATAGCGTAGCCCTCTGCTTTCATTTTGACCACGACTTGCCGGATCTGTTCGATCATTGAAGGCTGCAAGCCTTCGGTCGGTTCGTCCAAAAGCAATACCTTGGGGCGCAGGCATAACGCTCGGGCTGTGGCCAACATCTGCTGTTCGCCTCCTGAAAGTGTACCAGCGACTTGGCTCAAACGTTCCTTGAGCCGGGGAAAGAGTTCAAGCACCCAATCTCGTGTATCTGCACCTTCACCCCGCGCCAAAAGGCCCATTTCGATGTTCTCTGAAACCGTAAGCTCAGGAAAAAGCCGCCGTCCCTGCGGGATATAGCCGATCCCACGTTGTGGCACGAGGTGTGCAGGCAGGCCGCTGAGGCGTTCGCCATCCAAGATGACCTCACCTTGGCTCAGGGGTAGTTGCCCCATGATTGCTTTCAGCAATGTCGTTTTACCCGCCCCGTTGCGGCCCATCAGGCAATGAATTTCCCCTGCACTGACGGTCAACGATACGCCAAACAGCACTTTTACCTTGCCATAGCCGGTGTGGATATTCTGGACCTCAAACATCGGCGGGCGCCCCCAAATAGGCGGATTGCACGGCAGCGTTCGCGCGAATTTCGTCAAAGGTACCTGATGCCAGAAGGCGCCCCTGATCCAGCACCGCAACATGATCAGCGGTTTCGGCAACCACCCGCATATTGTGCTCGATCAGCAGGATCGTAGTCTCTTCGGCCATCGTCCGCATGAGCGCCACAAACGCTTCAACTTCACCTTCGGCCAGACCTTGGGTCGGCTCGTCAAGGATGAAAAGCTTGGGATCCTGCGCCAGACCCATGGCAATTTCCAACACCCTTTGGTGACCATAACTGAGGTCCGAGGCGACCTGGCCAGCGCGATCCTTCAATCCAATTCTATCCAGCACAGCAGCCGTCTTTTCAGCATGGGCTACTTTGTCATGCGCAAGCCTGCGGCCGGCAGCAAGGGCGACGTTGTCTTCAACCGTCAGTCCGGGAAAGATCGAAGTGATTTGGAACGTATAGGCCATGCCGAGTTGCATGCGTTTATGTGCGGGCAGTTGGCTGATGTCCCGACCTTCGAATGAAACACTGCCGCGGGTTGGTGGAGTCCGCCCGCTAACCATTCCAACAAATGTCGACTTGCCCGCGCCGTTTGGCCCTATCAAAGCTGTAATTGCATTCCTTCGCAGAGAGAAATCTATGTCAGTATTGGCCTGGAGCCCGCCATAGATCTTAGTCAGGCCTTTGGTCTCAAGGATATTTACGGCAACCATGACACAGCCCTCTTGCGTATTGTGCCCGCAATACCTTGGGGGGCGAACAGGGTCAGCAGAACCAAAGCAACACCGGCAACAAGCATATATGCGTTGGTGAAACTGCTGGAAATGTCGATCAGATAGAACATGAAGATGACACCGATGAGAGGTCCGATCGTGGTTCCGGCCCCTCCCAGCAAAACCCATAGCAGCGGGAAGATGGAATAATGCACCGCAGCAAAGCTTGCACCGACATAGCCGAACAGCATCGCGTAGGCGGCGCCTGCGACGCCTGAAAACAGGCCAGATACAACTAGCGCAGCAAGTTTGAGCCGCCCTACGTCATATCCCAACATCCGGGCTCGCTCTTCGTTTTCCCGTATGGCAACCAGTCGCTTTCCAAATGGGCTTTGCACCAAACGCGCCATGGCGAGAAAGCAGATGGCGAAAAGGGTAAATGCAGCGAAGTAACGCGCCGTTTCCGTTGTCAGGTCAATCCCAGCGAGGTTGCGTTGGGCCTGTTGAATGATGAAGCCTTCGTCACCGCGCGTGTATTCTCCGAAATACAGGATCACGAGATAGAAAGTTTGAGCAAACATCAGCGTCACGATCATGAACGCGACACCGATAGTGCGCAGCGCCAGAAAACCAACACCCAGAGCCAAGAACCCGGCAGCAAGGACGCCAACTGCAAAAGCTGGCAGCACTGTCAGCCCGCCGAAATTCATGCTCAGTCCAAACCCGTACATTCCGGCGGCAAAGAACATGGCATGGCCAAGGCTCAACAGACCGGTATAGCCAAACAGCAGATTGAACCCGATGGCATAAATCACAAGCACCATGATCCGCGAGAAGGCTCCGACGTGATAGGCGGGCAGCACGAAGAACAATGCGATAAGCACAAGTAAGGTGCCGTAATGCAAAGCGGTTGTTCTGGACACCGTCATCAGGCCGCCACCCGCCCCATCAAGCCTTGCGGCTTAAACACAAGCACCATTGCGACAAGGAAGGTCGCGATGATTTTGGCCAGAGTCGGCGAGAAAAAGACCGAGATAATGCCATCGCTCATTCCGATCAGCACCGCTGCAATCACAGTGCCGGGCAAACTTCCGAGACCGCCAATGATTACCACGATAAACGCCAGCAACAATGGATCTCCGCCCATCAGATAATGGGCCTGCTGAATTGGAACCACTAACACAGCACCTAGTGCTGCCAGCCCTGCACCCAGGCCAAATACCCAGGAGTACACACGATTGACCGGCACCCCAAAGGCCTGAGCCATCTCGCGATCCTGCTGCGTTGCACGCATGATCAATCCGATCTTGGTGCGCGTCAGCACAAACCAAAGCACCCCCAACACGGAAATCGCCGCAACTATCACGAACAGCTTGTAGGTCGTCACGCTTAGCCCCCAGGGCCAGATCATTTGGAATCCATCTGCACCAAATTCGAACCAGGGCAGTGCCAAGCGAGTGTTGAACGGTGGCGCGACGGGCCGCGCCTCGGGTCCATACAGCATCAGCGTCGATTGCTGCACAATATAAAGTACGCCAATCGTGGCTACGATGGTCCGGTCCACGTCATAGTCGATCCGCTTTAGGATCAGCTGATCGACCCCCGCCGCAATGCAGCCGACCAAAACCGGCACTATAAGCAGGGCAGCCACGAAACCGAAACCAGCATGGCCGTCGATCATCGTGCTTACCGCCCAGGCAAATACCGCACCCAGCATGAAGAACTCGCCATGGGCGACATTCACAACGCGCATGACGCCGAACACAATGCTGAGCCCCATTGCCGTCAGCACAAGAATAGCCGAAATGACCGCCCCCTCGATGGAGGCGAGCATCAGGTGAGGCCCGAAGTCCATACCCAGTCTCGCTTTTGCCTAATGTCGGGATCAGAAGGATTGCGTGGTGTAATCCACCTCATCTTCATAAAGGCCATCCTCGATTGACGCGGTATGCACCACATCAAGACGGCCATCACCAACCTTTGAGATATACTGTTTGCCAAAGGTCTGATGGGTCTTGCCGTTAAAGACTTTTTCACCCTGCGGATGTTCGATGGATTCCGGCATGTCAGTCATCGCCTCAACCGCTTCGATCAGTTTGGAGCGATCTGCAGGCCCTTGGTAGCCCGCTGCTTCCATACCAGCTTTGATGATATGCATCGTTTCCCAACACCCGAACATATGAGCGTAAGTGGCAACATTGGCCGGGTCATCGATCGCAGCGCCACTGTCATTCACGCCAACTGCCGCACGATAGGCTGAGGCCGCCTCCGATTCGTTGGCTTGCTTATAGCGCGGCATGCCTTCCCAGAAATACGTGCCTTCGAGGAACTCAAGCCCGGGGCTTTGTATATCAACCGCTTCAAGGCTGTCGATAAAACCAAAAATCTCGGGTCGGCTGGGCCCGAAGAATTCGCCCATTTCTTTGACGAATGTCAGCACTGCCGGGCCCACCATCACATGATAGATCACTTCGGTTTCGCGCGGGATGCTTGGGAAATAGCGGGTGAAGGTTGTCTCGGTGGGCGGGATTGCAATCTTCGCAACAACTTCGCCTCCTTGCGCCTCGATCGCTTGAGAGAAAAAGTCGCGATGATCATGGCCGAAAGCAAAGTCAGGATAAATCATCGTGACCTTCTTACCCAGATTGTCGGCGACAAAGGGTGCCATCGAAATAACCTGACTTTTCACATCGGTGATACCTGGTTGCAGCGTATAGCGATTCAGCATGCCGCTGGCGACATGGTGACCTTCGGAGACAACAAAATAAGGCAGTTTCAACTCGCCCGCGCGGGGCGCAGAGCCAATTACCACGTGGCTGAACAAGGTACCGAAAGCGACGTCTACCTCGTGTTGGTTGGCAAATTTCTCAAGCACTTCAGCCCCACGCCCAGGATCGGTTGCGTCGTCTTCTGTGATGATCTCGACCGGGCGACCATTGATGCCGCCCATTTCGTTGATGCGCGCAGCAGCGGCGTTGGTTGCCACGTCATACCAGCGGCCATATGCAGCGCCAATGCCAGTCGCGTGCTTCTGAAATCCGATCTTGATCGGTGCCGAACTTTGCGCTTGCGCAAAGCCAAGAGAACCGGGCAACACCCCACCCGCGGCCAGAGCACTTGCACCGGCCCCGAGACCAAGCAGTGTACTACGGCGACTGATCTTTGAAGTCTTTGTCATGGCGTTCATCTCCTCTGTTGTTATTAGGGCGATGTTTCGCCTCTCTTTTTTTGATCAGTTTGTATGTATACTAACGAGTTGTCTACATTTTTTAGGCTCCGCGCGGGCTGGAAAGCAGCCACAGCCCGAAAATCGTATAGAAAATCATCAAGATAGACAGACCCAATTGCAACAGCAGAATGTCCCTGCGGGATGTGCAAAGAGCCTCAGCTGTCCTATGGCACAAGATGACGGCCAAAACATGCGACAATACAACGACACCCGCCTGGGTGAGCCAGATGGTCTTCACAGTTTCTGGAACCGTCAGAAACCCGACCCTGACGGGGCGGCTGCCTAGCCCGAACAGATTCCAGCCAAGCGCGAAAGGATCGGCCAGTGTTGCGACTACAACCTGAATTTGAACCAGAAACGTCACGAAGTAGTGGGCAAAATGATAGCCGATCGCAATCGGAAGCAAGGTGATGGAAAAGCGGATGAAGGCTATTTTGAAGGAAACGGTCTCGTGCACCAGTACCGTTCCCAAGTAAACGGCGAGCGCAAAAATACACGTCAGCAGTAGCATACCGGTGTAGAGGCCAAGCGTCGTCGGCCAGATCATCGCGGTTCGCCCCGGATACTCCAAGGGATTGACCCCTAACTGATCCAGCCACCAGAAGGTCTCGTAGAGGCCATCGAAACTGCCGGATGCGAGAATAACTATTACAAAGACCGCATGGCTTAGATCAAACTTATTACCGTGAAAGACTTGCCATCCCGGCACGCCAAATGCTGCCCCGCGCACCGATCTGATTGTGCCGATCAGTGCGAACAAGACCGAAAAGCACTCGACCTGACCAAGCCAGGATTTGCGCCCAAAAAGGGTCATACCCAGTACTGTAAAACCCCAGTATCCAAGCGCGAAACTCGCAAGCCTGCCCGGATCGTTTGGTGCTGCATCGGCAAGAACAAAGCCCTGAAACGCCGCCATAAGAACAACAGCCGGCCAAATCGAAAGTTTTTTTGCAAGTGTCAGAGGCGCTTTGTGATCTGGGGCCAACAGACGGTGCAAGCCCGGCCAGGGATTAACCCATTTCCAGACATCGAAGATCAGCGCTTGCACCATGAAAAGCAACATCCACCATATGGTCCACAGCACCAAAGGCATGAGGTTCGCTTGCGGGTCCGTTGGGCCCCTTAGACCAATCAGGATTAACAACATCAGACAAAGGGAGGCTGCGATCTGACCCCAGTTGCACCATCGGCCTCGACCGCGCTTGAGAGGCAATGTAATGGGCCGCAGTATAACCTCAATCTGCCCTGGTCTCAGGCAAACAAGCAGCAGGATTGTCGCAGCCACAGTCGCTGTACCACCAGTGATGTAGGCGGTGGTGGGCAAAAGAAGCACAAAACCCTGATCGGCGGCATGGGCAAAGGCTGGTCCAGCAACCATAGTGGCGCAAATTAACGCTAGAAATGACTTCACAATCAACTTCACTTCGTTAGCATACACACAAATTCTTGCAAGGAGGCAAGTCAGATGAGCAAACGCTGGTTCGCTGTGGCAGGTATCGCGGCCGCGTTGGGTTTCGCCTACATATTCGCAGGTACGCCGCAAACTGCTGTAAAGGTCAGCGACGGGCGCGCCGCGCCGATGGGGGCGTCGGGATCGCTGTTCATGGTCACTCTTAAGCTGCAAAATGACGGTGACCCTCGCATTCTTCAAAGCGTCACGTCGCCATCTGGAGCCCACACGTCATTAATGAACCCTGGCCATGACAAACCACTTGTAGTGCCTGGCGGCGATCCGGCGCAACTGGCAATGGACGGGGCCCACATCATGTTGCAAGTGCCCGACGGAAGCTTTCCCGAAGGCACTTATCATTCGCTTGCGCTCACGTTTGACGATGGCAGCGAGGTGGTGACTCGCATCCTGAACCCAGAGGCAACCGGCAGTATGACGTCAATGGACCACAGCAATGCCAACGGCATCGAAATCTCACCTAGCCCGACGATCACGCTGGTTCAGGATCCGCAGGTCAGTACTAACGGACTTGCCGTTCAAATCAGCGTCAAAAACTTCGAATTTGTCCTTGTCGAGGACGGCACACCGCATATCGACGGTCAGGGTCACGCCCACATCTATCTGAACGGCCTGAAGCTTGGCCGACTTTACGAAAACAGCTTTCAGGTCGGAGCGCTGATGCCCGGCGATTATGAATTAACTGTTGCGCTGAACTCTAACGACCACCGCCCTTACATGTCCAATGGCGCCCCCATCTCGGTAACCTACAGATTTACATTATGATGCGGATTGCTTTTGGCAAGTGACAAGCCTTCAGTGATTCAGAGAAATACAGAACACAAGCAGTTGTTTTTAATCGACAAAAGCACGCTCAACAACAAACGTGTCTGGCTTACTGTTCGACCCCTCGACCAGACCAAACCCCTCGAGTAGAGCCTTGGTATCTTTGAGCATATTCATTGAGCCGCAGATCATGCCCCGGTCGGTATCTGGCGAAATTGGGGGAACCTCTAGGTCTCTCAACAGCTTGCCATTGGTCATTAGATCGGTAGTGCGGCCCATGAACGGATAGTCTTCGCGTGTGGTGGTCGCATAAAGGCGCAGACCATGCGCAAACTCTCCGCACAACGGATCGTCTTTCACAGACGCAACCAGGTTCTTGCTATAGGTGAGTTCAGCAACTTCGCGGCAGGTGTGGGTGACGATGACTTCGTCAAACTTCTCATAGGTCTCGGGGTCTCGGATCAAACTGGCAAAGGGCGCAAATCCGGTACCTGTTGAAAACATCCAAAGCCGTTTGCCGGGCAACAACGCATCATTCACCAAGGTGCCCGTTGGTTTTCTGCGCATTAAAATAGTGTCACCTTCCTTGATCTTTTGCAGATGCTCGGTAAGTGGGCCATCCGGAACTTTGATCGAATAAAACTCCAACTCCTCATCCCAACTGGGAGACGCCACAGAGTAGGCCCGGAACACAGGCTTCTCGGCATTTGGCAGGCCAATCATCACAAATTCACCGGACCGGAAGCGGAAAGATGCAGGCCGCGTCATACGGAACCGAAACAGCCGATCAGTATAGTGCTGCACTTCAGTTACGGTCTGGGCAAATACACCCGCCGGGATCGGGAACTTTGTCTCTTTGGAATCGAGCGCCATCAGATCACCTCCTCTTGCCACCAAGAAAGCGGCCAGATGCCCTAACCATGAGGCATTCTTTGTCAGCCACCTTTGTCAGGTCATTCATTTCATTAGTATACTAATGATTATGGGGTAATGGAGTATCCTGTCAATTGATTTGTGAAGAATGCCTCTCTTCCCAGAATTATCTTGACGCATGCCCGCTAATTATATTCGTATACTAATGAATAGTGGGAGGATCTTATGGAAAAACTTGTCATAAAGAACATCGGCATGATCCTGTCAGGAAAAATGGAAGAACCGATTTTTGATGGCGATTGTCTGATTGCCATAGATGGTAAGATAGACGCATGGGGCAATGAAAAGGACCTCGATACCGACGACGCAACCAGCATCGTAGACGCCCATGGTGTGACGCTTTCCCCCGGTCTGATCGACAGCCATGTGCACCCGGTGGTAGGTGACTACACGCCCCGTCAGCAACAACTCCACTGGATCGACTCCACTCTGAACGGCGGTGTGACCACAATGATCTCGGCCGGAGAGGTTCATATGCCGGGGCGACCCAAAGATGTGATCGGCCTCAAGGCGATGTCGATCGCGGCACAACGCTGGTATGAGAATTTTCGCCCCTCCGGTGTCAAGGTCCATGCCGGCGCCCCTGTAATCGAACATGGCATGGTTGAGGAGGATTTCGCCGAACTGGCCAACGCCGGAGTGAAATATCTGGGCGAAGTCGGCTTGGGTTCGGTCAAGGACGGCAAAACCGCAAACCAGATGGTCGAATGGGCCAGAAAACATGGGATTCAGTCCACGATCCACACGGGTGGCCCATCCATCCCCGGGTCCGGCCTCATCGACGCGGATATGGTGATCGAGACAGGTACCGACGTGATCGGGCACATCAACGGAGGTCATTCGGCACTGCCGGATGATCAGATCATCTGCCTTTGTGAAACCTGCACCAAGCAAGCCTTTGAAATCGTTCATAACGGCAATGAACGCGCCGCGGTGCTTACGGTGAATACCGCGCGCGAGTTAGGCAAGCTGGATCAAGTGATCTTGGGTACCGACGGGCCAGCAGGGTCAGGTGTGCAACCGCTTGGAATCTTGCGGATGATTGCCATGCTGTCGGCCTTCGGAAACGTCCCCGCCGAGATTGCCTTTTGCTTTGGCAATGGGAACACCGCACGGCAGCGTGATCTGGATGTTGGTCTTATTGAAAAGGGGCGTTGCGCCGATTTCGTCCTGCTGGACCAAGCGCAGCACGCGCCCGGAAAAAACATGCTTGAAAGCGTCGCGCAGGGGAACCTGCCGGGTGTTGGCATGACGATCATTGATGGCGTGATCTGCTCGGAACGTTCTCGCAACACACCGCCCGCACAACGCCTGCCGGAACGTATTCTGTAAACTCGAATTTCAGTGACTTGGGTTGTTTGACGCAAACTGCGGGCTACGCGATCTTTGAAGGTCAGGTGATCTTTTTGAGCAATGCCAGAAGCGTCTTTTGCTCGGACTTCTTGAGAGGTGCGAGGGTTTCTTGCGAAATCCCAAACCCGTCGGCGTAAAGCTGTTCCATCAACTCAACGCCCACCTCGGTCAATGAGATGATCGAGCGGCGCTTGTCACCGGGATCGGCGGTCGCGCGCAAAAGCCCCTTAGCTTTCAGACGGTCAACCACCCCTTTGATCGTCGCAATATCCATTGCTGCAAGTCGGCCCAGCTGGTTTTGCGACACCTCTTTCTTCTCGGCCACCCGGATCAGCGTGGCAAACTGCGTCGGCGTCAGATCTTTGGAAATTCGGTTCTGAAAGATGATCGAATGGCGCTGACTGGCCAGCCGCAAAAGATATCCGACCTGGTCTTCAAGATGGTAGGGATCGACGCTGTTTGACATAAGTGCTCCTAACGAAGCCCGTCTTTGCCTTCTGCTTCATCGTGGGTCAAGCCACCTACACGGGGTAATGGCCGCCCGCTGTCGGTCACGGCCACGGCCACCATGATTTCATTTGCACGCGGCGCATCGTTCAGCCGTACTTCGATGCCATCAAAGTGGCTGCGCACATAAGCTGCGTCCTTGTGCCCAAGCGGTACATCAAGCACCTGACCGGGCGAACCCATCTTTTTTGAAGACGGCACCAAGGCGGCCCCTTTTTCCACTTCTTTACGCAACGGCGCGCCCAACTTGGGATGGAGGATCGCAGCGGCATGTTCCAACTCGCCATTTTCGCCGACCATGGCCGACTTACCATAGCTCTCTGCCTGCTCCGGCATGATGCCAAGGGCTTCTACGCATTTGCGACCCAAGAGCGTTCCCAGCTCTGCACCGATCTCCATCAATGCGTTTAAGTCCTCGGTATAGGTGCCCGCAAACGGGTTCTCGATTACTGCAACGGCGACGGCCTTGCGGGTGGCCGGGTCGATCTTTCGTCCGATTTCGGAATGCGTTTCTTCAATGTTTACAGCGATCTTACGAATCTTAGCGCTCATCTCAGGCCGTCCTCTCCTTTGATATCCTTGGCTGCCAGGCCGCCAGCGCGGTCGTGGATGCGTGGTCCCGTGCTCATGACCAGAATGACGGCCATTTCATGAGCTTTGGGCGCGTCGTTCAGGCCGACCTCCATACTGTCAAAGTGGCTTCGAACGTAAGAGGCATTTATATGGGTGATCGGCACATCGAGCCGCCCGCCAACGCCCGTGACTTTCTTGGTAGAGGGTACGATCGCGTTGGAATCATTGAGAAGTTTGCGCATCGCGTAACCTCCCGGAGCGTGCCACAGGGCACCATGTTCCAGCTCACCCGCCTCACCTATCAATGCGCCTTTGCCATAGCCTTCAATCTTGTCCGCCCCATCCAGCATCTCGACCAATCGCCTCGCCATCTGCAAACCAAGTGGCTTGAGGTCCTCCATGAACCACTGAATATCAGGCTCGTAACGCCCGGCAAATGGGTTCTCGATGATCGCAATCGCCGCCGCCCGGCGCAGGGGGCTCGCCGGAGCCGGACCACCTTCGTGGAAAATCTCTTCGACAGAATAGGCTGTTTTCCGGACATTAAGCTGGGACATGTTGTATCTCTTGTTGGAACGAAAATGCGTGTGCACCGGTTGTGACAGATCGGCCCTGGAGGAACAAACCCGCAGACGCGATCCGTCCCAGGGCCTGAAACGACGTCGCGCGGTTGAGACCTCGGGCCAAAGCGCGTTCACAATCCTCGGCTGACAAAGCACCACAGCTAACAGTGACCGGCAACTCCCCCAAATCACTGTTCTCGTCGATATCGCAAGCGGCGCGACGTGTTATCGATGGATGACCCGGCAGGTCCACCGCATTGGCGATGAGTGTTGCCGCAACGTCAGCCTCGGCGGCCGATGAGGCGAGCACCGTCACGCTGTCCGCGATGCCCAGAGACAGGCTGCGCCCGTGGCGACCAGAGGTCGCAATACCCCCGATACGATCCTTGTCCGTAACTTCAATCCGACCCAATTCGCCGCCGTCATGGGCTTGGATCGAGGTATTGAAGCCCGTTCCTGGGGTCAGATATAGAGCAATATCTCCACCGTTGTTGACATAAGCGCGCGTGACATTCGCGCTTTGGGTCATTGCCGCAAGCACCTCATCCGCGATGCTTCCGGCCACGGCGGCCATCCGTGTGACGTACCCCACATCAGTCAACGGCAGACACGCGTCATGCATTCGACGCGCAACTGTGCCGTTGGGACGTTTTGTTAGTGGAGACAGCATCCCCCGAAGGTCCGGCAGTTCCTGTACAATTTCGGCGATGATCGTTTCGAACCGCTTTGCTGCGGCCCGGTACGCCTGATCCCGATCCCCTTCCACCCAAACAATCAGATCACTGGGACCATGCTGCAGATGCAGCCGTTGGCCATCGGGCAAAAGGCGCGCGCGCGGCCTCATTCTGCGTCCGCCTTCCAATTGTAGTTTCCAAGATCCATCGGATCCCCGGCATTAGGTTTTTGTCGTACGTGGCGAGCCTGATCCGAATTGATGTCACTGACGCGGCGCATGTGGTCCACATGTCCGCCCAGGGCAGCGTAATCTCTGACACGCAAGGTAAATTCGATGGGGGCGACAAGCGCGGGAGTTGGAACATAACCAAAAGAATTCGTGGGCATATCCAACACATCTACCATCACAGTGATCCCGCCTCCGGGCCACACATAGGCATCTGCACCACCGCAAGACACGTGGGTCAGCGCGTCCTTGACCGATTTGGTCAGGCGTACGGGATTCTCAGTAACGCCTGCGCGCAGCGATCCCCCTGCCCCACCCATGAACAGCACTGAACAAACCGAAGGTTCGCAGTTTTCCGCAATTAGCGCAGCTGAAGCCGCCAGTTTCGCGGGTACGTCCCGCAGTTGCGGAACAAGATCGGCGTCGAGTTCATAGTATGAAAACTGCTCACCCGTTGTGGACACCATAAACAGCCGCAGGCCTTCCCATGCTGTTTTGGGGTTGAAGGGGCCAAGGATCGCAAGAGGGTCCTCGATATCTGTGCCGCCCCAACCGGTGCCGGGCTCAGCCACTTGGAAGTATCGCCCAGGCGTCGAACGCCGTCCTTTGATCTTGATCCCCGTTGCCGGTACATCAAGCTGCTTGCCGGTCTCGTGCTCGCTGAGCACTCCGGTGATGTGGTCATCCACCACCACGACGTCGTCGACATGACCGATCCACTGTTTCGGGAACATGCCTATCGTGGCAGAACCGCATCCTACGCGCATCAAGCTTTCAGTCACGCCATTGATGATAGGCGGTTTTCCCGCTTCAACCACAACTTCGGTGGCGTGATCATCTTCGCCAATGACCATCGTGACAGGTTCTCGGTTGCACAGCCGCAGCAGGGCGTCACAGGTTACGCGGCCTTCTTTCTTGCTACCACCTGTGAGGTGCTCGACACCACCCAAAGACAGCATCTTTGAGCCGTATTCAGAGGTCATGACATGGCCGATCGGTTCCCCGTCGACGCGCACCACGTCTCGCTCATGGCCGATGTGGCGATCAGTGTCGATCTTCACCTTCACACCGCAATAGCTAAAGATGCCCTCGGTCACGACGGTGACCATATCGACGCCTTCAACCTCTTGGCTGGCGATAAAAGGCGCGGGCTTGTAGTCGGGATAAGTGGTTCCCGCTCCTACAGCTGTCACAAACTGACGCTCACCTTTGAAGATATCGCCATCCCATTCCTCTGTCGCGCCCTCGCCCATGAACGGAACGAGGTCTTGGCCGCTTTGGATGATTGTCAACGGATCAAGGCGAACCAGTTCGCCGCCGTGGTTTGCATAGCGGTCGCAGGCACCGGAATTGCCTTCTGCGATATAGCACATCACCGGGCAGGCGTCGCAGCGGATCTTTTCTGGCTTCGCAACATCCGTCATCACGTTACACTCTTCTTGAGGGCTGCATGGACGACGCTGGGGATTGCCGGTCCCTTGAACAGTCGTACCCCTGTTGCATGTTTGATTGCGTTCAGGATCGCCGGTGCCGTTGGGATCAAAACATGCTCTCCCAGTCCCTTGGCGCCATACGGGCCATGCGCGTCAGTTTCTTCTATGATAATCGTCTCAATCGGGGGGATGTCCCCGATTGTCGGGATCAAATAGTCATGCAGGTTCTCGGTCCGTCCCGGGATGTATTCCTCCATTAGCGCCATCCCCAGACCCTGAGCAATGCCGCCATGGACCTGCCCTTCGACTAGCATCGGGTTGATGGCCTGACCGACATCATGAGCCGCAATGAATTTCACTGGCGTGACTGTGCCCAGCGCGGTATCCACTTCGACAACAGCCAGATGCGCGGCATAACCGAATTGGGCGTAAGGATGCCCCTGCCCATTTTTATCCAAGGGCTTTGTCGGCGGATCATAGCTTTCTTCAGCGCGAAGAACATACCCATCCGAGTCCGCTTCTAGAGCCGAAAGATCCAGCACACGAGCCCCCCCGGCATCAGTCGCCTGAATTTCCCCGGCGCTGAACTCCAAGGCAGCATCTTCGGCAACGTTCAGACGTTCCAGTATCATGGCCCGCAATGCCTCACCCGAGAGCCGCGCCGCATTGCCCGAGACAAAAGTCTGGCGCGAGGCCGAGGTTTTGCCCGCATCCGGTGTCACATCCGTATCCGCTCCGACAAGCGTAATCTGACCCACCTCGGCCCCAAGTGCGGTAGCAAAAATCTGGGTAATGACGGTATTGGCCCCCTGACCGATATCCATCGCGCCTTGATGCAGCACCACCGTGCCATCAGCGCGAATGCCGCATTTGATGGCCGATGGATTGGGCAAAGACGTATTGCCACAGCCATACCATCCGCTGGCGATACCCACACCGCGTTTTACAGTGTCATTTTGTGCATTGAATGCCTCAACACCTGCACGCTCTTCCGTCCAGGCAAACCGCAACGCCTCAAGGCAGGCCTTGATCCCGACACCCTGGTCAAATACCTGTCCGCACACGGTCGGCACACCATTATCCAATGCGTTGAGAATACGGAACTCCAGCGCATCCATTCCCAGCTTCTCGGCCAGATCGTCGAAAAGACATTCTTGTGCAATGGCTGCCTGAGGCACACCAAAGCCGCGAAACGCCCCCGATGGCGGGTTGTTGGTATGCACACCCTTGGCCTGCGCGATGTAGTCCGCCACGCGGTACGGTCCCGAAGCATGGACTGGCACCCTGTTCGCCACCGTCGGTCCCCAACTGGCATAAGCCCCCGTGTCAAAGCGGCCACGAAAGTCAAAGCCACAGAGCTTGCCCGTCTTATCAGCACCGATCCTAAGCGTGATGTCTGAGGGGTGCCGTTTGGTCGAACATTGCATGGATTCAGTACGCGTGTAGCAAAGCCGCACAGGTTTGCCCGTCTTCAGCGCCGCGAGTGCCAGGTAGGGCTGTACGCTCATATCCAACTTGGAACCGAAACCGCCCCCGGTGGCCGTTGGCACAACACGTATGTCCGAGCGGTCAAGCCCCAGAACACGCTCGAGCCCTTCGAGATCCATAACCGGGGCTTGCGTGCAGGCATGCACCTCAACGCGACCGTTTACGACTTCGGCGAAACCCGCTTCAGGTTCAATATAGGCATGCTCGACAAAGCCGCTTTCAAACCGGCCTTCCACGATTACATGCGCGCGTGCCAGGGCCGCATTTGGATCGCCACAGGTCACAAAACCAGCACACATCACATTGTTGTCCCGGCCATCATGTAGTTGATCGGCTCTTTCACCTTGGGCTGCGTCCATGTCTTGTAAGGCAGACAGTTCGGTCCAAGTAATCGGTACCATTTCTGGATCGATGGCGCGAAGCACATCCCGAGCACCAATCAGGGCCGCGACAGCCTCTCCCCTGAAACGCGTTTCCCGCTCGGCAAAGACGGGCTGGTCTTCAAATCCGGGTATCACACCAAAGTTGTTCTGGCCCTTCACGTCTTTCGCAGTCAGAACCGCGTCCAGTCCAGCCGCCTGCGCGAATCCTTCGAGGTCACCAATTTCAAAAACCGCCCGGGCATGGGGGGAGCGAATGACCAAAATCTCGAGGCACCCCACGGGTGCAATATCATCGCCGTACTTGACGGTAGCCGAAACTTTTTCGATCCCATCCAAATGCTGAACTGCATCGCCCACCTTACCCGCTTTCGCAATAGCAACCGAGGGCGCACCCATCACCGCGTCGATGATTTTGCGATAGCCTGTACAGCGACATAGCACACCCCCTAAAGCATCCTGCACTTGCGCCTCGGTGGGCTCGGGCACGTCCCGCAGCAGCGCAACGGCAGATACCATCATGCCGGGCGTACAGATCCCGCATTGCGCCGCGCCATGATCCAGAAAGCTCTGCGCCAGCTTGGCTGCCACGGGGTCATTGGCATGTAATCCTTGCACAGTTTCGACCTCGCACCCCGCAACCTGATGTGCTGGGGTCAGACAGGCGCAAACGGGCTCGCCCTCAATCAGCACAGTACACGCGCCGCAATCCCCCGCATCGCAGCCAATCTTCACATCGCGTTGCCCCAAACCCTCGCGCAGAACTTCGGACAGTCGTTGGCCAGGGAAAAGCAATGGGGCCGCTTCACGTCCATTCAAACGAAATGGGGTCGGGGTACCTGAAAGCGCTTTGTTCATCACGAAACCGCCTTGTGAATTGCACGCTGAATTTGATGACGCACTGCATCGAGACGATACGAACTTGTCCCTCGGACATCATCGATCGGCGTTAATGCTGCGACATCAATCGGAGAAATCCTGACATCCGCGGGATCCTGACCGATCAGGCTCGCCTCTAACGCCGCAAGCCGTTGCGCTACGGCGGAACAGGACCCTACTGCGATGCGAGCCTCGGCTATTCTTCCCTGTGTATCCAAAAGAACATTTGCCGCTGCCATAGCAATGGAAATGACCAAATAGCGACGGCTCCCTAATTTTTCAAAACCAGACGTCATGCCAGCATGGGGTTTCGGCACGATGATCGCTGTCACCAGCTCGTCATCCATCAACGCTGTTTGCCGCACACCCCTGATAAATGCCTCGAGGGGAAGAACACGCTTTCCCTTTGCTGCACTGGCCAGCTCAACCTCAGCATTCAATGCAAGCAGAGGTGGAACACCATCGGCGGCGGGAGAGGCGTTGCAAATGTTTCCGACAACCGTACCTGCATTTTGAATTTGCAGGCTTCCGACCTCGCGCGCCGCCTGCTTCAAGGCATCAAAGGCCCGAGGAAGATCAGTTCTAACAACATCCGACCATGTGACGGCTGCACCAATTCTTGTGCCCCCTTCAGATTGCGTGATGTCCGAAAACCCATCTATTCTTGTTACATCTAACAGATTTTCGGGATGCTGGCCTGCTTTCAACGCCGGATAGAAATCTGTCCCACCTGCAACAACGCGGACCCCAGCCTGCTTAAGAATGCCCAGCGCATCGGGCAACAAGCTTGGTTGTGAGTAGGCCATGCACATATCCACTTTCATTAGCACACTAATGATAAGTGTGGACGTTTGCCAGAGTCAACAGAACTGTCCTGAGAACACATCCAATCAAACATGGGCCGCAGTTTGAGCCAAGTGGGCCTCCGCATACCCAAGTTGACAGATAATCGAATCCGGATAAGGTACAAGCATGAACATGTCTGAACAAGAATCAACAAGCTCTGATCGGATCGGAGCACCGAAATCTGTCAGGATCGCACTCATGCTCGAGGAAGAGATCCGGTCAGGTGGGTTGGATACAGGCGCACCGCTGGCCAGTGAGAACGCGCTGGTCAAACGGTTCTCGGTCAGTCGAAACACGATACGCAAAAGCCTCGATATCCTCAGCCGCAAGGGTCTGATCACGACCCGGCGTGGCATCGGATCATTTGTTACCTTTGGGGGAAAAACGATCGACGACCGGAAAGGTTGGAGCGTTGCATTATCCTCGGTTGAAACCGAACTTGCGACGCGGATTCTTCGCCTGACACGCGGTAAAATGGATTTAGCGGACGCACCTGAAAGTGTCGGCACCGATGTCCTGATGGTCGATCGTTTACGTTTTCGTGTGAACACCGGTCAGGGAGTGTCGCTGGAACGCAGCCGTGTCCCATGGCGTTCGGAGTTTTCCGAGATAATTGAGACCGGTCTGAAAAACGGCTCTTTGACGGAAACGCTTCGCAGTCGCGGGTTGGCAGTCAACGGCGGTAGCGAATGGGCGCGTGTTTTGCCTGCGCTCAGCGCTGAAGACGCGGCTGTCATGGGGCGCGTGTCAGGAGAACCGATGTTGCGGCTGTGCCGGTTGACCCGTTCGGCCGACGGGGACTCCCTGGAATTTGTCGAGAGCATTCTGGACCCAGACCTGTTTGGTCTGCACATGGAGTTTTGACGGCTATGGCCACTCGAGAACTGGCTTTCAGTCGCGCTTGCGGCGCTCTTGCCGGAATGGCCATCGGGGATGCGTTGGGTATGCCCTCACAAACGCTGTCGCGCTCAGAAATAGCGCAACATTATGGCGAGATCACAGCTTATGTCGCCCCCTACCCCGACCATCCGGTCTCTCATGGCCTACAGGCGGCGCAGGTGACGGATGACACCGAGCAGGCATTGCTGTTGGCTCAACGTTTAGTGAAAGATGGCGAAGGGTTTGACGAGGCGCTTTGGGCGCAAGACCTGCTGGATTGGGAGGGTGACGTCCGAGCGCGTGGTTTGCGCGACCTGCTGGGTCCATCTTCCAAAGCGGCTCTTGCAGCGATGCTGAACGGAGAACCAGCCAGCGAAACGGGGCGCAACGGAACGACAAACGGCGCTGCGATGCGAATTGCACCGGTTGGGATCGCCACGCATTTCTCACCAACGCAGAATTTCTTGGACCGCGTGGAACTGGCCTGCCGTATGACGCATAACACGGGCGAAGCCATCGCCGCTGCTGCTGCTGTTGCCACTGTCGTCAGCTGTGGTGTGGATGGTCTTGATTTCGACTCAGCACTCGACGCAGCGCTGGACGCCGCAGAGCAAGGGCAGAAACGCGGCCATCGGTTTGGCGAAGCAAACATGCGCCGTCGGATTTCAAACGCACTTGATCTCGCTGATCAGGGCCTGACCGATGTAGAATTCGCGCAAATCGTCGGAACTTCTGTCTCTTCGTATGAATCTGTCCCGGCGGCCTTTGGCATCGTAAGGATGGCGTCGGGGGATGTCTGGAAGGCCACCCGGATTGCTGCGAATATCGGCGACGACACAGATACAATCGGCGCTATTGCCGGAGCGATGGCCGGGGCATGCGCCGGAATTGAAGCCATCGCGCCCGCTGTACTCGACCCTGTTCGTGCCGCCAACAACCTACCCATCGAAGCAATAGCGGAACAGTTGCTTTCTCTTCGCAATACGTCTGATTCAAAGACGGAGGCCGCAAGATGACCAATCGTCTTCTTCAGATGTCAGGTGTTGTGGCTGATCTGCTCTATCAGGTCGAAGCTGTTCCAGCGGTTGGTGAAGAAGCTATCGTCAAGAGTTTCTCCATCGCACCTGGTGGCGGGTTCAACGCCATGCTGGCCGCGAAACGCGCAGGCATGATGGTATTCTATGGTGGTTCTATCGGATCTGGCCCATTTGCCAAGATTATTCGCGAAGGTCTTAACACCGAAGGTATACCGTTCCTGCGGGCACAAGACCTAACGCGCGATCAGGGCTGCTGTACCGTGATGATCGACCCTCAGGGTGAGCGGACCTTTGTGGCAAGCGACGGTGCTGAAGGGCACGTAACTGCCGAGGACTTAACGCAGATCAGCTTTGCCGAATTCGACTGGACCCTTTTGTCTGGCTACGCTCTGCACTACACGGGCTCGCGTGATGCGCTGCACCAGAGGTTATCTGCGGATGCCCGCATCAATAACCTGGTGTTCGATCCTTCGCCCATCATCGCTTCTCTCCCACATGAAGTGCTGCAGACGGCGTTGAGACGGGCCACATGGATCAGTGCAAATGCGCGCGAAGCTGCGGTTCTGACTGGTCACACGGACCCTGTTGCTGCTGCCAGAGCACTTGCTGAAACCCGCCCTGATGACGGTGGAACTGTTGTGCGACTGGGGGAAGACGGCTGCATTCTGGCTCGGCCCGATGCTCTTCACCATATCCCACCTTACCGCGTTCAAGCGGTGGACACCAACGGCGCTGGTGACACCCATGTTGGCAGTTTCATCGCGCGAATGGCGCGCGGTGATACCCCAAAGGAAGCAGCCATTTACGCAAATGTCGCTGCGGCGTTGTCAACCACACAACAAGGGCCCGCAACGGCGCCGACCCAAGCGGTCGTGGCGGACGCCCTTAACAAGAAAGAGGCGGGTTGATCGAGAACCAAAGCTAAAGACCATTCAACCGGGAGATCACAATGAACAAACGTATCCTATTAGCAACCACAGTTGCTTTGACAACAACGGGCGCGGCCGTTCTGGCCGATGAGATCCGAGTTCTCAATTGGCAAGGGTATGGAACCGACGAAGACTGGGCCATTTCTGCCTTTACCGAGGCAACGGGCCACACCGTCGTTCATGAATACTTCAATTCTGAACAAGAGATGTTGACCAAGCTTCGGACCAACCCCGGTGCCTATGATGTCGTGCTGATCAACGCGGCCTTTACTCCGCAGGCGCAGGCCGAGGGTTTGATAGGGCCAGTGGACAGCTCGATGGTCGCGAATTTTAGTGACGTGCCTGAAAATCTGGCCGCCAATCCGGACCTCAACGCCGGAGGTGCGCTGCATGGAATGCCTTGGACCTGGGGCCTGACATCCTTTGCTGTGAACACCAATGAATTCAATGAGATGCCAACGTCGATTGAGGTATTTTGGGACACGACGCACGTAGGCAAAGTCTCGATCCGCGATGACGCGTTGGAAGCCGTACAATTCGCAGCTATCGCAACGGGCCAGAATATCAACGACATCCAGGATCTTGATGCCATCGAAGCCAAACTTGCCGAGCTGATGCCTCAGATCAAAACCTATTGGGGGTCGGAAAACGACTGGAACCAGTTCATGGCCGCAGGCGATCTGGATGTGGCAACCTTTTGGTCAGGTTCTGCGAGCCGCTCGATGGCTTCCGGATTACCGGTTCAGTTCATCGTGCCAGACGAGGGTGCAATCGGCTGGTTGGATGGTCTGTCGATCCCAACATCATCGACCAAGAAAGAGGCTGCACACGCCTTTATCAATTGGATGATCGACCCAGAGTTCTACGTCAAGTGGGCCGAAAGCGGTGCCCCGGCTTCGGCCAATGCCAAGGCCGCCGCTGCGTTGCCTGATGACGCCTTCAACAAGCGCGTTCTTGGGGATCCCGCAGTCGTGGCACGCGTCCAGTTCCAGCGTCCGGTCTCGGATGAAAACCGCGAGAAATACCTTGAGCTCTGGCAAGGGTTGAAAGCCGCCCAATAAGCCCAGGCACGCTAAGGAGAAAGCAGACATGTCAACGGTTCTCGCCCGACAAGACAGGCTCAAGATCGTCAGCCTGCTTTCTCCGGCTTATATTTGGCTGACGGTGGCAATATTTTTGCCGCTGTCGGCGATGCTGTATTTCAGCTTTTTGTCCGATGTGCCTTTTGGCGATGCCGAATGGCACTATACGTCTGAAAACTATCAGGCCTTCTTCCAGACCTCGACTTACGCAACGCTGCTTTGGAAATCCATAAAGCTCGGCTTGACTGTGACGGTGATTTCCGTGCTGGTTGGCTTTCCCTGCGCCTATGTTCTGGCTAAGGCGATTAAGGGTAAGTCGCGCGAAGCACTATTCCTTCTAGTCATCCTGCCCTTCTGGTCGAATTCTCTGGTCCGGATATTTTCCTGGGCCATCGTTCTGCGCGGAAATGGAGTGCTAGAGCTCGGCCTCAACGCGATCCTGCCGTTCGAGGTCGATGTGAACCTGATGTTCTCGACCCCTGCGATCGTTATCGGCCTGGTCCACTCTTACCTACCTTACGTGATCTTGACTTCGTATCTGGCCTTACAGGCCATCGACGACAATCTGATCGACGCCGCGCGGTCAATGGGGGCGAACAAACTGACCATCCTGTGGCGCGTCATCCTGCCTTTGTCCCTGCCCGGGCTGCTGGCCGGTGCGGTACTGATTTTTGTACCTGTCGTCGGCTCTTTCATGGAACCACGCATATTGGGTGGTCGTGTCGGAACTTATTTTGGCACCGTGATTGAGGATCAGTTCGTGGCCGTGTTCAATTGGCCCTTAGGGGCTGCCTTGTCCTTTATCCTGCTTGCGGTGGTTTTGGTGATCCTGGCAACCGCCAGCCCGGTATTGCGGAGGGCGCAGACATGAGGAACTCTTATCTGGTTTTGGCAGGCAAGGTTTGGCTGGGATTGATCCTGTTCTTTCTCTACGCGCCTATCATCGTCATGGCGTTCATGTCATTCAACGCATCCCAATATTATCAATTGCCCTTTGAGTTCTCGCTGAAATGGTACGAAAAACTGGGCCAGAATACCGAAATCCTGAATGCGGCCACCCGCTCGGTCCTGATCGCGCTGGCTACAACTGTGATTGCCACCATCTTGGGTACAGCCGCCTCGCTGGCCCTGTTCCGGTTTGAGTTTCGTGGCAAGCGGTTCCTGCAAGTGATGCTGTTCCCGCCGATCGCAATTCCATGGCTGATCACCGGTACGGCAATGCTGATCTTTTTCTACGGCGTCGGTCTTGGCCGCGGCACACCTTCGGTTCTGATCGGCCATGTCGCCTTGGCCCTGCCTTACGTAATCGTTGTCGTCAGTGCCCGCTTGGCGACATTTGATCCCACGTTGGAGGAGGCCGCACGATCCATGGGCGCCGACAGCTGGACCGTGACCCGCCGCGTCACCCTGCCCTGGATCGCTTCGGGGATCATTGCCGGTGCTCTGTTCGCTTTTGCGGTCAGCTTTGACCAGTTCGTTGTGTCGTACTTCCTTTCTGAGCCCGGAGACAGCACGCTGCCGGTTTTGATCTACACCTCGATCCGCAAAGGCTTCACGCCGGAAATCAATGCAATCTCGACAATCATTATCGTAATATCGATGGCCGTGATGCTGTTTGCGGCCCGGTTCTCAAACTTCGGAGGAGAACGCTGATGGCTGATGTTTCTGTTCAAAACGTCACCAAAACCTTTGGGACGCTCAAGGCATTGAACGACGTCACAATGCACTTCCCGGATGGAGGGTTCTTTGCGCTGCTCGGCCCATCAGGTAGCGGTAAGACGACGTTGCTGCGCGCCATTGCGGGCTTTATTTTTGCGGATAGCGGCTCGATCCATATCGGTGATCAGTCGGTCGAGCACATTCCCGTCGAAAAGCGTGACATCGGAATGATGTTCCAGAACTATGCTCTGTTTCCCAATATGACCGTCGCCGACAATGTGGGTTTTGGCTTGCGTGTACGCAAAGTAGGTGCCGCCGAGGAACGCCGCCGCGTGAGTGAAGCGCTGGAATTGGTACAGCTTGGGCAACTGGGCGACCGCAAACCTCATCAGTTGTCTGGTGGTCAACGACAGCGCGTGGCATTGGCACGGGCTATTGTCACTAATCCAAAGGTGCTTCTATTGGACGAGCCGCTGTCGGCCTTGGACAAATCTTTACGCGTTGACATGCAGATAGAATTGAAGCGTATTCAGCGTGAGATTGGCATTACAACGATCTTTGTGACCCATGATCAGGAAGAAGCCCTTACTTTGTCAGACAAGATTGGCATCCTCAGACAGGGAACGATGATACAGGCAGGCCCGCCACGCGAAGTCTACAACAATCCCGTCGACGTCTTTACCGCCGAATTTCTGGGCGAAGCCAATATTCTGACAGGTCAAAGCGGCTTGGCTCTGAATTCTGTCGGTGCGGATATCATATTACCACACGGAGCGACACCGCAGTCGACCCTGGCCGTCAGACCCGAGAACATGAGCATATCTATCTCAGAGCCTGACGGCGACGAGATCTCAAAACTCCCCGCCACGCTGGTCCGTCGCATCTTCGCCGGAGCGATGGCGACCTGCGTCCTGAAACACAACGACAACACCTTCAAAGTCATTGCGCGCGATCAGGACATCCCGGATTTGCCCGAAGGTGGCGAAATATGGCTGAGCTGGAAACCCGAGCACACGATTGTTGTCCCGAAGGATCAGTTGGGTTCGATCCCAACTGAGCCGAGCCAGATCAAGATCTAAAACCCTCCTGCGTGGCGCTACGACAAACACGGCCTGACGTGCGTTGACCTCGTGATAAACGAAGTGACTGCACGCGACCGGATCAGCCTACTAGTTGAATGACGCCTCACTGGGTGGCGAATGCGATTAATAGTCCGGCGATCTGGGTTCAAACATCAATCCAACATATGCGGCACTGGATCTGCGCTGCCACCGGGTTGGAAAACAATTCGAACCAGCTTCAATCAGATTAGTAGAACAACATAGCCTGTCACCTTGTAGGTGCCTGCGCCGCCCACATGCCCGGGCCAGTGAGCTTGCTTCAACTAAGGGTTCAGACGAAACCGTGACATCTGCGAACAAATCTGCATCGCCCACCTCGAAATACTGTCGAGTGATCGTGCGCTTGACGTATTCGTCATTTTCTTCCAGCCACAATCCGATCCAGGATGAGCGCGCAGAACAGGATCGCCAATCCAGCCAAAATTCCTTGTCCTGCGGCGGCATATTGAAGTGCCTCCAGCACGTCCTCGCCCAAGCCTTTTGCACCGATCAGCGAGGCGACGACCACCATCGCCAGAGACATCAGGATAGTCTGATTCACACCCGCCATGATAGTCTTGTGCGCCAGGGGCAGATCTACCCTCCATAGCAGATACCGGGGCGTCGCTCCGAAGGCTAATGCGGCCTCCCGCACGGTTTCGGGGACTTGCTGCAGGCCAAGAACGGTAAAACGGATCACCGGGGGGCTGCCAAAGATCATTGTAGCGACCACGCCCGCTGGCTTGCCTGATCCGATAAAGGCCACGACCGGGATCAAGTAGACGAAGGACGGCATCGACTGCATGAAATCCAAAATCGGTCGCACGATTGCAAACGCCCGCGGGCGGCGCGCACAATAGATGCCCAGCGGGATACCTAGAGTGATCGAGATCAGCGCCGCCGCGCCCAGCAGGGCAATCGTGGTCATCGCTTTTTCCCAGAAATCCAATAGGCCCAGATAGGCCAGCGCCGCACCGGTGAAGATTGCCACGCGCGGTCCGGCAGAGAGATAGGCCAGCATGATAATCACGAGTGCCACGACCGGCCACGGCGTATCGACCAGTACTACCTCAATCCAGTCCAACAGGGTGCGCATCCCATAGGTCAGCCCATCGAAGAAGCCGCGCCCGGCGGTTTTGGTCCATTCAAACACTGCTTGTACGCCATCGCCGACGTTCAAACGCCAGTCCCGGTTGGTTGGGAAAGTTTTGAGTACTGCTAGCGCATCGGGTTGCGCAAACTTGATCATCGACAAAATTACTACCACGGCAGTCAGCGCCGTCGCGACGACTACTCGAGGCAGCGACCAGCCATGCGCTACGCTCGGGTCCGAACGCCAGCGCGCGAACTGCCCTTCAAGCGTCCAGTTGGCCAACGAGGCGGCCAGGAACTTAAACGCCAGCAGAAGGACGATCCCGATAACCAGATAGGTGAATCCTGTCGAATCCGCTGAACGTGCGGCCTCCTGCGCGCCTGCCAATGCACCCTCAAGCGATTCCGCGGCGCGCTTCAATGACTCCAAAGTGGTTGAACCGGATTGCTCTGCCGCTGCAATTTGCTGGCGGCGCAGCTCCAATGTCTGCTCAATCTGTTCCGCGCGTTCCCGAAACTCACGGCCCAGATCACCGAACAAGCCCAGACCGATTTGGATATAGGCAAGCGTTTCCAACACCAAAAACCCAAGGAACCACGACCACAGCCCCCGCGCCCCGAACCATATCGGACCCAAAATTGCAGCAGCTTTGTTCAGTGTAAAGCGGTAGCCGGGGGCCTGCATAATGTAGGCAAAAGTCTTTTGGTAATAGGACTGCCCCTGCCCCACGAAATCTCCGATCAAGCCATTCAGGCGGTCGGCGGTTTCCGGTTGGATCTGTTGTGTATCAACATGTTTCATAGCGGTCCCCCTAGGCTTGACTGTCCTGAATCGCGCGGATCAGACCCGCTCGGTTGATAACACCCACGGTCTTGCCATCCTGAGTGACGGCTACAACTCCATGACCATCAACGCAGAGGTTCATCAGATCGGACAAATCCATGTCCGGATGCGCCTCTTTGGCATCTTCTGGCACTTCGCCGTGATGCGCCTCGAACTCTTCAACCGGTTTCATCACCGCATGGGCGAAGATCATGTTGAGTTTGGAAATCCCTGCCACAAAGTCGGCCACATAGTCATCGGCGGGGTTGAGGATGATCTCTTCCGGCGTACCGATCTGCACAATGCGCCCATCCTTCATGATCGCGATACGATGGCCGATGCGGATCGCTTCATCTAGATCGTGGGTGATGAACATCGTGGTTTTGTTCAGCTTGTGGCTGAGGTCCATGAACTGGTCCTGCAACTGCTTTCGGATCAGCGGGTCGAGGGCCGAGAACGGCTCGTCCATCAGCAATATCTCGGGGTCGGCGGCGATGGCACGGGCCAGACCCACACGTTGCTGCATACCGCCCGACAGCTCATGCGCATATTTGTCTTCCCAACCGTTGAGCTCGACCAGTTCCAGCACCCGGTCCGCTTCTTCCCAGCGGCGCGCCTTGCCGGTGCCTCGAATTTCCAGCGGCATCGCTACGTTGTCGCGGACAGTACGGTGGGGCATCAGGCCGAAGTTCTGGAACACCATAGCGACGCGCCGGTTGCGCAGATCGCGCAGGCCCTCATCATTCAGGCCCATCACGTCCTCGCCATCCAGAAAGATATGGCCGTCCGTGGGCTCCAGCAGACGGTTCACATGCCGCACAAGGGTCGACTTGCCTGAGCCCGACAGGCCCATGACGCAGAACAATTCACCCCGCTCGATTTCGAAACTTGCATCGGCGACGCCGACAACGCAGTTGAAGCGCTCCAGCACTTCGGCCTTGCTCAGCCCCTCGCTGTGGATGGCCTGCAATGCTTCCTGCGACCGCGCACCAAAAACCTTCCAAACGCCTTTTGCGTCGATTGCGATTTCCGCTGTCATACTGACCCCACCGCAGTTGAATGAATCGAGCAACGCCCCCGAAATCATCGGGGGCGCACAGGTTTTAGTTGGTGGTCAGACCAAGCCAGCTGTCGACGGTATCGCCATTGGCGGCGATCCACTCGGCCACGACCTCGTCTGTGTCACGCCCTTTGACCACGACCTCGTAAGTCAGGCCGCTTAGCTCACCGGCATCCATGTCGATATTGGCCAGAAAGGACGCCGCTGCCGGGTTGCGCTGCTCAAGCGATTTGGAATGGGCGACGGTCACAGTCTTGACCGGTTCACCGGTGCTGATATGAGACTTGTTGAACCAATCCGCGTCCTGATCGGGCTGCACCATCTTGTAGGTGGCCGCATCATGTTCGGGTTCTTCCAGAATTGTCACATCATACAAAGCATGCACGTAATGCGGCGCATAGCAGTAGAACGCCGCACCCTTCTGTTGGTCAACCTGGTCCTTCAAGCGCGAATAGAACACGGTTTCATCCTCGGTCGTTGGTGTCAGGAAGGTCTCGATCCCATAGTCCCGCACCCGCACTTTGAATGTGTTGGTCGAAGCCCAGCCCGAAGCACCAACCCAAACCTCACCCATGCCGTCACCATCCGAGTCGAAGAGCTCTTGCGCCATTGGGGTAGCCAGATCGTAGATTGAACGAATGTTGTGATCCTCAACCATATAGTTCGGCACGCAGATGCCGGCGCGCCCCTCGTAGCTGCCAGAAGACAGCGCGACGGTGCCCTTCTGATCGACATACTCGTCGGTGAAGGACGACTGGTTCGGCAGCCAGACATCCGGGTGCACGTCGATATCTCCACGCCCGCCATCCATCGCTGCAAAGATCACCGCATTGGCGCCAGGCGCATAGCCAACCTCGCCGCCTAGACGTGTTTCGATAACCTGACCAATGACGCGGCTCATAATCTTGGCACCGGGCCAGCTGGGTTCACCGACCATCACTTTGTCCTGCGCGATCGCGGTTGTCGCGCCCAAAGTCAGGGTCAATGCTGCTGTTAGCATTCCTTTTTTCATATTAATTCTCCCGTTTCGTTGAGTTGCATGCGCCATCAGGCGCGCGCCCGCTTGCGTTGCGGGTCTATGAATGGAATGTCCGAGACCGTCGCGCACAGGCGTTTCATCCGTCCGTCGAGCTGTCCGATCTCCAATTGAGTGCCGTTTTCCGCCTGCTCGACCGACAATCGGGCCATCGCAATCGCATGCTCCAGCATCGGTGAACGTATAGCCGAGGTCACCACACCCACCTGCCGCTCTCCCGCGTAGACCGGGGCACCGTGGGCTGGCACGTCATCGCAACCGATCAGCAGCCCTTTGAGCACCCGGCGCGGGTCGCGTGCGTTGCGTTGCAGAGCCGACTTGCCGGTGAAGTCAGACTTGGTCAGATCGACCGCAAAGCCCAATCCAGCCTCGAACGCATCGACGCCCGGTGCGAATTCGGCGTTTGCGGCGGCCAGACCTGCCTCAATCCGGATGATGTCTAGTGCGGCTGAACCCATTGGGGCGATCCCGAACTCTTCGCCGGCTGCCATTACCGCATCCCAGATCGCGACAGCATCGGATTTTGAGCAGAAAACTTCATACCCTAATTCGCCGGTATAGCCCGATCGCGACAGCATGAACGGCGCACCTTCGCGATCGTTCAGCCGTGCGACGGTGACACCGAACCATTTTAGATGATCCAGGCTGGGTACATGCGGTTGGGTAAAAGCGATCTTGCGTAGCAAGTCGCGCGATTTCGGCCCTTGAATAGCCAGGTTTGGCATCGTTCCGCGCAATGCGTGGACCCGCACTTGCAAGCCGCGCACGTCTGCCAGTTCTTGCAACACCCGCCCGCTTTCCTCGGACCCACAGCACCAACGGAAAATCTCGGGCGCCAGACGGAACAAGGTGCCATCGTCAATGACCGATCCACTTTCGTCGCACATCAGCGTGTAAGATCCACGCCAAACCGGCAGTTTCGCCACGTTTCGAGTGGTGGCCAGTTGCAGCAGCGCCTCGGCATCCGGGCCGACGATGTCGAATTTGCGCAGACCGCTCATGTCCTGCACTGTCACAGCCTCGCGGCAGGCCCAATATTCACCCAAAGTACCATGGGCCGGGTAACTGACCGGTGCCCATAGATCACGCGCTGGCGCGAAATGCTGGGTCAGCGGGGCCAGACGGTCATGAAAAGCGGACTCCTGGCTGATCGACATGAGGGCGTCTTCCTTTTCGCGATAGGCAACCGCACGGCGGATCGGTGTTTCAGGGCGGTAGATACGTACATGCACATCCGTCGGGTTCCAGCCGTTGATCGGATCAATGTCGTCTGGACAGGCGGTCGAGGTGCAGACCAGATCCTCCAACGCTCGCATGGCAACATAATCACCGGGGCGCGAACGGGATTCTTCAGTCAGGATATGATGCGAAGCCGGGTCAACCCACGTGCTCCAGAAGAAATTGATTGCGGGCCAAGCGGTCCGCTTTTTGACACCGTAGGGCACCAGAGCATTGGTCATGTTGTCGGAACAGTTTAGATGGCCGGGAAAGCCTCTCTCTTCGTAACCACGAGCGGTGCACGCCAGACCGAATGTATCGTGTTGACCACAAGTGTCCTGAACCACATTCAGTAACGGGCGCATATCGCGATCAAAGAATTTATCCAGCAAACCGGGACCGGGAAAAGCCCGTCTAACCATGGACCGAGTGGCAGTGGAGTCGATCATCCATTCCTCGCCACGGTCCAGGCCATCAGCCCGCAACGCCATGAAATCGGAACATTGCTGGCCTTCAACATCGATGATTTGAACGAATTCGCCAGCTTTAAGCTCATATGCCATGGCGCTGCCGCGAGCGATGGTGAATTCGTCTCGTATATCACCCAGCAAAGGCGGCAATTGCACATCACGTTTGGCTGCGGATTTGTGCAGAACCGTCACATTTCCGGCGCCTGAGCCTTCGATTAGCCCGGCGACTCCGACGGGTCGGATCAACCAGACGGTCATCGTCTGACTGGCACGTATTATCACTGGCTCGGATGATTGATCAAATCTGTAACAGGGAACCCGCTGATCCCCATCCCGCGCTGCTATCCAGCCCGAGAACTGGGCACTGTCAAAACCGTCCCATTCAACCAACCCGGTTTGGCTCAGCCCAAGCGCCGCAAGCATCGGCTGCCCACCCTCTGCCAAAGCAACGAGATCCAATGGCTGCATTGAACCAGCCCCTTCTACTGACAGCAAATCTCCGGGGTTGATCGACAGCTTCACCGCCTCGCGCGGCGACAGGACATGCGTGCGTGCGTCAAGGGCATTTGGGAAGCCCGGGAACCGGCGACCGGGGCCGTCGTACCCCGTGTTAGTAAAAGTATGCAAAACCGTAGACCCGTGCATGGTGCAGCCAGATTCCCAAAATGTAACTAGTTACAGAGCTTGATGAAACCAGTTACATATGTCAACTCTTTACTTGGAAATTGGCAAGACGGGCCCTAAAATCAGTGACGCAGAAAACCCCCGAGCCTAAAAAACGCTCAAATCTCAGAGATGTAGCAAAAGCAGCAGGCGTGTCCGTTGCAACGGTGTCCAGGGTGCTTAATGAACCGACCGTGGTGAAGAAGGAAACGCTCGAAAAAGTTCAGACCGCGATTTCCGAGCTAAAATTCGTTCCTAGCGCGGCCGCCAGGGCAATCAATTCTGGTCGCACCCGCTTTGTTGGGGCTTTGGTCCCTACGCTGGACAATGCGATCTTTGCCCGATTCCTTGCTGCTCTGGAGCGTAAGCTTTCAGACCATCAGTTGTCTCTGATCGTTGCGACAACCGAGGCGAGCCTAGAGATTGAAGCCGAGAAAGCCAAAAGCCTGCTGGATATCGGGGCAGAAGGACTGATCATCACTGGCATTACCCACAGCCCGGCGTTTCACGAACTGATCGAACGGGCGTCGTTGCCAACGATCGTCACGTCTTTCTTTAATCCGGAAAATCCGCTGCCGACCATCGGGTATGACAACGCGGCTGCGGCGCAACTTGCCCTACAACACCTTGTTGGACTCGGACACCAAGACATTGCGGTCGTGCATGGTCCCGTTAACGATAATGACCGCACCCGAGCGCGCCTAATCGGCCTCAAAGCCTTTCCCTTCGACGGAATCCTTTCGACCTTCGAGACCGAGATCAGCCATCAGGGCGGCGCAGACGCTGCAAAACACTTGGGCAATCTAAGCACCAGGCCAACGGCAATTCTATGTCTATCCGATGTCGTCGCCCTGGGGGTTTTGCTTGGTCTTCAGGCGCAAAATATCATCGTCCCGGACCAAATTTCCATGGTCGGGGTTGACGATCTTCCAACTTCGTCTGTGACCGTTCCGCCACTGACAAGCGTACATTTACCGGTTTCTCAGATGGGTGAACGCGCGGCGGACGCGCTTGCCAACTGGATCACCTCTCATCAGGCGCCCAAATCCGAAGAGCTGTTTACACAACTCGTTGTACGGAACTCTACAAAACGTTGTTGAGGCAAGTGGGCCAGACCAGACATTGGCCGACCCGTTCGATATCGGGCTTCAGTGTCCTGAAAGCAACCGTTGGAAGGATGTAATTACTGCCGGGACGTACGCAACTATATGCGCTCCTTGCTGTCTTTCGGATGTGCCATTTTACCCGCGTTTGTTGCCGCCCATTCATGCATGGCCTGCAACAAGGGGATCAGACTTTGCCCCAATGAGGTCAGACTGTATTCCACATGTGGAGGGATAGTCCGAAAGTCCTTGCGGGACACAAAGCCAGCGTCCTGTAGCTCGCCAAGTTGTCGGGTTAGAGTGCGGTGGGTGATGCTACCGAGGTTGCGCTGAAGCTGATTGAACCGTGAGGTTTCCTGCGCCAGCCAATAGATGATCAAGAGTTTCCACTTACCCGAGATCGCTTCTATCAGTGGCTCAATCAGACAGTTTTCATCTGGTTCGCGCGTTGCCATAGCGGTATCCTATGTGACCGTACTTGTCGTTTTGATCTTGTATTTTTAACTACGCCTCAGACTTACGGAACGCAACGAGGAAGAAGATGACCCAGAAGAAAGTCGTGATTGTCGGCGGTGGATACGTTGGCTTTGAGGTCGCCAAAGCACTGGATGGATACGCTGATGTCACGCTGATCGAGCAACGCGAAGCCTTTGTGCAGCCGCCAGCGACCATTCGTGCACTTTTGCAGCCCGAATTGTTGGATCAGATCATTCTGCCCTATGATCGTTTGCTGATGCGCGGACGCGTCATTCGCGGTCGGGCCTCAAGGGTTACACAATCCGAAATTACGTTAGAAGACGGAACCATCTATACCGCCGATTACATCGTCCTGGCGACAGGTTCGTCCTATGCCGCGCCTTTCAAGCCCGAAGGGAACAGCATTAAGGATTTTCGCGAGGCGAGTGCTGAGGTTAGTTTACAATTGTCGTCAGCAAAATCGGTTGTCATCGTCGGAGCAGGTGCGGTCGGCACCGAGTTGGCAGGGGAAATCGCCGCAGCTCAACCCGACAAAGACATCACATTGGTTTCTTCAGATAACACTTTGTTTCCAATGTACCCGGCAAAGTTGGGCGCGCAGTTGAAACGCAAGCTGGAACGCGCCGGCGTGAACATCGTTCTGGGCCAAAGAGCGGAAAACTTGCTACACTTGGACAGACCCTATGCCGGGTCGGTCAAATTGACCGATGGCCGGGTGATTAGTGCTGATCTGGTGTTTCCTGTGATCGGATCCAGGCCAAATACGGCTTTGGCGCAAACGCTTTCCGGGGTCGCCACGGCACCTTCTGGCCGGATACAAACCGACAAATGGTTACGCCCTTCCAAGCACCCGAACGTCTTCATCGCAGGGGACATTGCCGATATCGGTGACGGTATGACCATTGTGGCAATATCCCGACAGAATCCGTGGCTAATCAAAACCTTGAAACAAGCACTGAAAGGCCAGTCGATCGAGGATCTAAAGCCATATGTGCCATGGAAAAAAGCCCCGATCTTACTGCCCCTTGGTCCCAAAATCGGGAACAGCTGGCTATTTGCGACTGTTGGCGATTGGGTCACGCGCCAGATGAAGGGAAAAGACCTTTTTATTTCGAAGTATCGCAAGGCGTTCGGGCGATAGGATGGGCTGAATGCCCCACAATTCACCTCCCGACAAGAGACTGCCAGGACATAAACTGATGACACGTGTCGACCTTCCGAAATTTCCAACGAGCCACGGGCATATGAGTAAGCGCGTTCAGCAGGCATATATCACAGCTGCGATCGAAAATGGACTGCTGCCCGCTGACGCCCACCGCATGGCAGAGGTTGTTTCGCTAACTGCACCGGGCGACACCTCAAAGCCGATTCAGTTCTGGCAGCTATTCTCTGTCTTGGGACAAGATGCAATTGTTGGCGTAGTCACCAGATTCTATGAACGCGTGTTTGCCGATGAGCCTTGGTTCACATCCGTCTTCGAAAGGGTTGGGGGATTGCACCACCATGTTGCGACCCAGGCATCCATGTGGATCGATGTCATGGGGGGTGGCCCCTATTACCACGGCGCTGAGTTCCGGTTGAACTTTCATCACGCTCATAACGCAATGGCACTGATGAATGACAAGGGGGCAGAAAGATGGGCCACCCTGATGCGACAGACGTTGGATGCCTCTGCGGACCTGCTCACAGATGATCCACGCGTGCGGATCAGCCTCAACACGTTCCTGTCATACTTCATGACAAAATACGCCGAAGAATTCGCCTTCCAGGATCGGCACATTTTTGGTGAAACGAACGCACAGCTAAAGCGCCGAATAAACTTCCTGAGAATGACGGCCGCAGCAATCGAAAATTTGAGCACGCAAGAGCTAAGCGACGCGCTGGCTGAGCACGGTGTGGACGTGTCCCAATATCCGGACAAACAGGCGCTTGTTGAAAAAGCGTTGATGATGTGACGCCTGCAATCCAAGCCAGACACCATATCACCCCACTGAAACACCTGGCAGCATAACAAACGCTAATGTTGAAGCTGCCAGACCGTTTCCGATGATTGTTCCTTGTGCCGTGCAGAAACCGCGTCGCTTGGCAAGCGCGGCTATGCGGCTTGACTTGAAAATTGATCCAGAGGAAAACAGGCGCTTCGAACCAAATAGGCTGCAGGTCAGGTCAATTTCTTTAGTATCCACGCACAGGGTTCACGATATTGACCAATCTCTCACCGCGCATCCAGCGATCCAGGTTCTGTATAAACAGATCAAAAGAAGCCTGTTCCCATTCGGCATAAACCGATGAGCAATGCGGTGAGATGATCACGTTCTCAAGAGCCCAGAGCGGGCTTGTTTCGGGAAGAGGCTCGGTTTCGAACACGTCCAGTACCGCCGCCGCCACATGCGCTGCACTCAGTGCTACGTGAAGGGCAGCTTGATCCACCACACCGCCGCGTGAAACATCCGCGAGGATGACGCCTTGCTTCATCGCCGCAATCTCTCGCGCACCGATCAAGCCACGTGTCGCTGGAATTAGTGGGGTCGAGACTGCAATGAAATCCGCAAATGGCAGAAGGTCATGCAGTTCATCCGCTGCGTGCACCTCATCGACATTTTTCATCGGCTTGGGGCGCGCGCGGGTTCCCAGGACTTTCATTCCGAAGGCCTTGGCGCGCGCCGCCACCGCCTGACCGGTATGACCCAGCCCGATGATCAGGAGTGTTTTGCCCGCGAGCGGCCTGACCGTACGAGCGTTCCAGACCCGCGCAGCCTTGTCTTTCTGCAGACCAGGCACATCCAGGGTAAAATGCAAAAACCCGCCAAAGATATATTCCGCCATCATCCCAGCGGCCACACCCGCAGCATTGGTCACGATAGTCCTCTGAGGGTCCCACAGGCCGTAATGATCGGTACCCGCCCCACCATTGGCAATCCAACTTGGGCCTTGCGGGCCAAACAGCGCGTCGCGCGGATAGCCAGGCGTGCCCGCGAAACGAACCGAATAGACGACCTCGGGCTTATAGCTGTCGATCAGCGCAGGAAGGCCCTCATAGCTGTTGCATTCACGATAATCTGCCTTTGGGAATACGGCGCACAAGCTTTCGGCAAGCGGTGCCGTGTCGCTGTTGTGCAGAATGATACGCGGGGTGTCAGACATGGTTTTCCTCCACGGAAGCACGGACATGCTGTTCCATTTCACTAAATTTGGTCTCAGGCCGCATCAACCGCCCTGGCATCTTTCGCGGTGCCGCGAGTGGCAAAGGCACAATCCACAGTGACTCTCCCTACCATCACACCTCTTGCAGCGGCTACCATGCGAACCGTGTCGATCAGCAGCGCTACGCCCAAGTTTAGAGCACCTCGCAGCATGTCCTGGCATGCGAGCGAGAGCTCAGCGACCCGGTCAAAACTCATAGCCGCTCTCTTTCCAAAAGCTGACCGAACCCCGGCAAGGCCTCGCCGATTCCAGCAAGCTGCATCGCACGGAAAGCCATTGCTTGATTAGACGTGATTACTGGTTTGCCCACAGCTTGCTCTAAATGGGCGATGATCTCGACGCTGCGCATGTCAGTGCAAGACAGCACAATCGCATCGGCCTCGGGATGGTTGGCGGCAAGGCCCAAATCGAACACCGCCTGCGGGTCCAGTTCGCCCTGTCCGTAGTTGTCCAAATCACTGTCCACCTCTGAGCGGATCAAGGTTTCAACACCCATTTGTGCCAGAAATTCGACGGCCATGTCATTGATCGCAGGCACATAGGGCGAGGCAAAGCCGATACGCCCCACCCCCAGTGTAGTCAGCGCGTGTACCAAAGCGCCTGCCGCCGTCACAGTTTGGGCACCACTCGTGGCTTTGATCCGTTCAGCAAGCCCTCGGTCAAATACCGGGCCGTGCGTAAGCGTAGCCGAGGTACAGCCATAAAGGATCACATCCGGACGTACACCCTGCAACAGATGCAGCGACTCGTCCAAATCCGCTGCGCCCAGCCCGTGCATCTGGTCTGCATCGGGGACCTTGTCCTGATCATAGCCCCCCATACGGGCGAAATGCATCGACACGCCATCGGGGCGCAACAGTGTCATGTCGGGTTCGAGATTTGTATTGGTGAAAGGCACCAGAACACCAAATCGGGCACGCCCACGAGAATTCGTCATGATAATCCCTCCTTTACCAGGCGCTCCAGAAGGCTCGCAGCAATGTCGATTTGATCCGCGACACCGATGGTTACACGTAGGCAATCGGCAAGCCCAGCTCCGGCTTGCGGGCGCAAAAACACGCCCTCTGCCCGAAGGGCATGATCGGCGTGGTGCGCCGCTTCAGGGCTTTCCATATGGATCAGGACGAAATTGGTAAAACTTTCAGGCACATTTAGCCCGGCCTGAAGCAGCCGTTGGCGCAATCCGTCGCGCAATCTCGCCGTTTCCCGACAGGTTTCGCGCATATATCCTTGATCCAAGAGCGCAGCTTTTGCAGCCGCCTGGCCGGCAATCGTGATGTTGTTGGGGTTCATCACCTTGCGAAGCTCTCGGGCGATTTCAAGTGGAAACAAGCCCCAACCTACGCGCATCCCGGCCAGACCATACGCCTTAGAGAAAGTACGCAGAACCACCGTATCGCCGCGTTCGACCAGATCGAACACGGGCTCTCTTATATGATCGGTGAACTCGCCATATGCTTCGTCGACCACCAGTAGGGTATCGCGCGGCAAGCCTTCGCGCAGACGTACCAGTTCGGCGCGCGGGATGCGGGTGCCAGTAGGATTGCCGGGATTGGCAACGAAGACGATACGGGTGTCGTCCCGGATAGCTGCAAGCAACGCATCGACTGAAACGCGCTTGTCTTCTTCCGGAGCGTCGTCATAGCGCGCTCGTGCTATCTGCGCGGCAGTTCGGAAAAACGGGTAGGCATGCGCTGGGGCCAGTACCGAATTGTGCTCATCCGCAAAAGCTTGTGTGATGCATGAAATCAGCTCCATCGAGCCACAGCCACACAGGATGCCGTTAGCAGGGATACCATGGAGCCTCGACAACGCTGCGCGAAGCTCCCCCCACTCTGGGTCGGGGTAGAGATTTCCGGCTTCCAGCGCTTTTGCGGCCGCGTCAATCGCGAGGGGACTGGGAGGGCGTAGGCTTTCATTTTGAGAGAGCGAAATCAGGGGCTTCCCCTTCGGTGCATCAAGCTGAGCCAGCGCATAAGGTGACATCGCGGATATATGCCCAACCGAACGGATCATGGTTTGTACCCATAGATATCGCGCGCAGCTTCTTGACTGATCAGTCCTTCGTCCAGATCGCGGCGAACGTCGTTCCGACTACGCTCATGCGGATCTCCAAAACCGCCACCACCCGGTGTTTCGAAAAGCAAGGTTTCTCCTGCCTTCACCCGAACCTCACCTTTTCCAGGCAGATCTGGTCCGTCATGGCCGATGCGGATGCGCCCCGGTGCGCCAGGATCCCCTCCCTGACGCCCGCGCGCAGGGTTCAAGACACGCTCGACCGAAAGAAACACCATGAATTCTTCGTCCTGCGACGAGCGTACTTCGATATGTTGACCTAAGCCGCCGCGTGTTCGCCCGGGTCCGCCGCTGTCCGGAATGAGCTCGCGCCGTGTGATCAGGACAGGCGCGACCGCTTCGGTCGTTTCCACCTGACTTCCCCAGACACCCGACGGAAAGGCGGTAGCCGAGAGCCCATCCAGATCAGGCCGCGCCCCGGTTCCACCGCTGAATACAAGCTCCAGTGCAAACTGCTCATCCCCACGAGACACCGCCTCGGGTGTATGGCGCAGCGGCAGGTCATACATGCATGATGCCCCCTCGGCCGGGACAGAATCCGGCAGCGCCTGCGACAGGCAGCCATAGACCAAATCGGGTGTCATCTGCCCCAGTGTATGGCGCATGGCGACCGGTGCGGGTGCTTGGGCGTTCAGAATACAGTTCTTTGGCCCCGTAACGTGGAATGGCTCAAGCGAGCCCGCATTGTTGGGAATGTCCGGCCCGATAATACAGCGAAAGGCAAACACCGAATATGCGGTGGCGTAATTGAGCGGCACGTTGATACCCTTTTTTGACAGGCCGGAAGTGCCGCTGAAATCCAGATTAACGTAATCTTCACCGATGGTCAGGGTCGCATGAAGATCAATCTCCTGCTCATACCCGTCTACCTTCAGCACAGTGTGCCACGTCCCCTCGGGAAGCTGGGCAATGGCCTCAACGGTGCCACGATATGAAGTGTCGATGATGTAGTCGGCCAGCTCGTCCAGATGGTCGATACCGAACTCATCCATCATGCCGGCAAGTCGCGCGGCACCAGTCTCGCAACACGCGATCAGCGCATAGATATCGCCTTCATTGGCGACGGGTTCGCGAGAGTTGGCTTTGACTATCTCCATCAGAAGTGTGTTTAGATTGCCCGTATCCACTAGCTTACAAGGAGGAATGAGCAGCCCCTCGTCAAAGATGTCAGCGCCCTCTGGCCCCATTCCCAGCCCGCCCAGATCGACTAAATGCGAGGTGCAGGAGGTAAACCCGACCACCTGATCCCGAAAAAACACCGGCATCATCAACAGGAAATCGTTCAGGTGCCCAGAGGCTATCCATGGATCATTCGTTAAGTAAATGTCGCCGGGCCTCATATCCTGAAGCTGAAAGCGGCTGCGCAGTGTTTTGACTGCTTCAGCCATGGTATTGATATGACCGGGCGTGCCGGTCACGGCCTGGGCCAGCATTCGGCCCTGTAGATCGAATATGCCAGCGGAAATGTCACCGCATTCGCGCACGATGGGGCTGAAAGCTGCGCGTATCAGCGCCTGACCTTGTTCCTCTACCACGGCCAATAGCCGATTCCACATGACCTGCAGGCGAGTATTCGACGTGCTCATCGGTTGCCCTCCCGTTTGCGTATGAGGCAAATGTTACTGCCGCCATCCAAATGGGCTGAGAAATCTGCGCTGACGAATGTCGTGGTCTGCGGCTCGATAATCAGGGCAGGCCCGCTCACTTGGTCGCCGGGCCTGAGCGCTGCGCGCTCGTGGATCTCCGCCTCGCGCCACTCACCGGTGACATCACACAGGATGCGCCGCTGCCCATCTGGCCGCGCAGGATTTTTCTCAAGCGTCTCAGGGTAATGCTCCAGCGCGGGTGGCTCTGATGTTACCTCCAGCGCCCAATTCAGAACCTCGATAATCATGCCTGGCACTGCGCGGCTGAATTGGCGGCTGTATTCCTCCTCGAACGTCTTGCGAAGTGCAGGAATGTCCGCCTCTTTCAAGGCCCGGTCAGGTAGCGTGATTTCAATCTCGTGCCCTTGCCCGTGATAGCGCATGAAAGCCTGCCTTTGCCGGGTTAGTCGCCCTTCTGGTGCGCCAGCCCTCACAACGGCCTCAGCCTCACTGATCATTGCGTCGAAGAAGGCATTAAGCCCCTCAAGGTCGAGCGCCTCAAGGGTGCTATAGCGCGAGCGGATGATTTCAAACGAGACCGGAGCAAATAGGAACCCCACCGCCGAACCTACCCCTGGATCACGCGGGACCAGAATGCGATCGACTTGTGCACGCCGCGCCACCCTTGTGGCGTGCAGGGGGCCATTGCCACCAAAAGCGATCATCAACCGAGCGCCCAGATCCTTGCCAGATTCCACCGCATGCATCCGCCCTGCGGCAGCCATGTTCTCATCCACGATCTCGCTGACCCCATGGGCGACCTGTGCGCTGTTTAGCTCCAGCGCCTGCCCGATCCCCGACGCAAGCGCAGTTTCAGCCGCGTCCGTATCGATCCCAAGCCGTCCCTCAGCAAAACGCCCGGGTTCAATCAGCCCCTGCAACACATCGGCATCTGTCACCGTCGGATCGGTTCCACCCTTGGCAAAGGCGGCGGGTCCGGGCTCGGATCCCGCACTTTCGGGCCCGACCTGCAAGCGGCCTAACCGATCCACATGCGCGATCGAACCGCCACCTGCTCCAATCTCGATCATTTCGATCACCGGAATGCGTACAGGCATACCCGAACCCTTGATGAAACGCGCCGCACGCGCGATTTCGAATTTTCGGGCTGTCTGCGGGCGATATTGGTCGATCAGGCACAGTTTGGCAGTCGTACCGCCCATGTCGAAACTCAGCACTTCGCGCTCGCCGGTCTCGGCGGCGATGCGCGCAGCCAGAATGGCGCCCCCTGCAGGACCGGATTCTACAAGTCGGATCGGCAGGCGCGCGGCGGTTTGCATCGTGGTCATGCCCCCACCCGCAGTCATCATCAGGATCGGGCATTGCAACCCCTTATCGCTAAACCGCGCTTGGAAATCAGCAAGATAACTTTCCATCTGAGGCTGGATATAAGCGTTGGCTATGGTAGTTGAGAGCCGGTCGAACTCGCGCGCCTCGGGGCTGACCTCGTGCGATAGCGAAATCGTTAGATCGGGTAGCGCCGCCAGCAGAAGTTCTCGCAGTCGCAACTCATGTGTCGGGTTGGCATAGGCATGCATAAGGCAAATGGCCACGGCCTCAGCGCCGCAAGCAGAGAGCTCTTCAGCCAGTTGGGAAACAGCCCCATCATCGAACGGCTGCAACTCCTGCCCGCGCGCGTCCATTCGGCCTTTAATCGTAAAAGCGCGCGCACGCGGCACGATCAGATCAGGTTTAACAAGATTGATCTCATATTGGTTGTAGCGGCGCTCATAGGCGATCTCGAGAATGTCACGAAACCCTTCGCTCGTCACAGTCGCCACAACTGCTCCGCGGCGCTCGATCAACGCATTGGTGGCCAGTGTCGTGCCATGGATAAAGCCGCTGATCTGAGGCCAGTCCGCCCCGGTTTTGTCCAATACGTACTTAGCACCCGCAAGCGCCCCAAGTGTCGGGTTTTTCGAGGTGGTCGGTGTTTTGGCAGTGGCAAGGATATGACCTTGCTCATCGACCAAAACCGTATCGGTAAATGTACCGCCAATATCAACGGCAAGGCGCAACCCGTTCTTGTTGTGCATCTAGAAAAACCACAATATCAGGAGAGGCAGAAGAGTTGAGGATGCCCGGTCCAGCAAAAGCCAAATCGGTTCATTACCAGCGTCAGTTTAGACGACCAGATCACAGCCGGTTTCCCGGCGTCCCAGTTTTGCAATCATGATTTGCGCCATGTTTGGCCGCTCTTGCTCTTTTCCATTCCCAAAACGCTGCCCGAGTACGGGACTTGCTGTCAACAAAAATGTGGAGATGTCCTGCAAGCATGCGGGTGCGTCAGCCAGATTCGAACCAGCCTCAGATAGACCAATAGGGCCGTCCTTTAAAAAACGCGAAGATCGCGTGATCTGGATGAGCGGCCGTGCGCTTTAATTTGAATACACCCCCGTTGGCTAGCGATCTTTCCTAATTGATGTGGTTCTAAACAAAGGAATGGACGGAGGCGAATTTCTGTAGACTTCGCATGCGCTTGAAACGCCGCATCGCGCGTTCGCATCGTAGGAAAGGAAGATGTGAATTCTCGACGCGGTTTTTGAGCCACCTGCCCGTCTGTTGTTTTTTGTTAGCACCAAGCTCTGTGAGAGCGGCCCGGTACGATGCGAAGCGGTCCGTGACGACGTTTACCGCTTTACCGTGTCGCTTGATCAATTTCTTGAGGAATTTAAGTGCTACAGCTTTGTTTCAGCGTTTGGTGACAACGGCTTCCAGCACCTCGCCCTCATGATCCAAGGCCCGCCAAAGATAATGCCGCTTACCATTCACCTTCACAAAAACCTCATCCACTTACCACTTCCGTTTGGAGAATACGCGCAGCTGCTGAACACGCTTTCTTCGGATCTCAGCAGCAAACATCGGGCCAAACCTGTTCCACCAATACCGGACAGTTTCGTGGCTCACGTCGATGCCTCGCTCGTGCAACAAGTCTTCGACATTTCGAAGCGAGAGCGGGAAACGGATGTAAAGCATCACTGCAAGGCGGATGATCTCGGGGCTGGTTTTGAAGTGCTTAAAAGAGGCAAGATTGGTCATGGGCAAAAGCTACGCAACCGCCCTACCCCGCTCAAGCAAAGTTCTTCTGACAAAACCCGGGCTAGTATGAGACCTCCGCCTCCGCCTTCGGCAATATCAGGCTGACCTTTCCTTCGCTGAAGTTACTAAACGACAGATCCCAGCTCGTCCCTGGCCATACCAGTTGCAATTGCTTTGTTGCTGGTCGGTAGACAGCAGTATAGAGCGTACCGAACCCCGAGCTGAATGCCGTGGAGTAGAGAGGCGGACGCAGGAAAGCGTCGATAAACCGCTTTTCACTTTCGGGGTGCTGGTTGAGACGGTTCAACAGGAACCGTTCCCGCTCGAGCGTAGCGGTAAAGCGTGCATGTTTCGACCATTCCACCTGGCCCTGGTGGTTGGTCGCCACCGGCACGTCAGAGATTTGCGGATGCCGGTCGGGGGCCAGAAACACCGTGCCATGATTGTACTTTGCGTCCAAAACGGTGACGTTATAGCTCATGTGGCAGGGAATACGACTTAGGCATTCAACCGCTTCAGCGGTTGTTTCGCAGGTTTGCAGAACATAGCGCAGGATCAGTGGAACGCCGAACCCATCACCCACCTCGCGCCGCCCACCAAACGTCAGCGACACCGTCAGACCGGCATCGTTTATCCCGTCGAGCAGGCCAAGTACGCCATCACTCATCCCGATCACGCCACGCTCACCCCAGCGGGTTCTAAGCAAGGCGGCATCGAAGGTCTTGGGGTGATAATCATAGTTACGCACCAGAATAGGTGTCTTGCCGCGCCAGACCGCCTGGCTGCACCCCGACAGGTATTTCGGCGGGCAGTAAAAGCTGAGAAACCGCGCTTGGCTGTCGCTGCCGCCGACCAGTTCAACCACCTCTTCATACAGTGGCATGATCTCGGGCATATGCTGTTCCAGCGCGCGCAGACATTCGCGATAAGTGGGGCGGGCCGAATACCCCTCTTGCGCCCACCATTTGCAGTAAGCGGGCCAGTATTCGGCAAACAGCCCGGCCAGCTTGGGACCGGGCTGCGCCTCGTCGATGGAACGAAAAACAAGCGTCATAGGACTTTCTACATGATTTTGAACGCGGGGTCTTCCATCGGTTGCGCAGCGGGCAGAGGTTCAGCCATATAAGCCGAAGTGATCCCATGGATCCACTTTTTCGACTTGTCAGTCAGTTTGAAACCTTTGGTCATCGACCGCCCGCGCGTCACCAGAATGCCCAGATCAGCCCCTTCATAGCGGTAATCGCCAACATTCGAGATGCGCAGGAAAAACGCCTCATTCTCGCCCACGGCGCGGCGGTGATAGTCGAACCGGTCAAACACCACACGCCCGTCTTCCAGCATCTTGTAGATCCCCGATTGCGGGGCCTGCGTGATGCGGTCGACACTGTCATCGGTATGTTTGATCACCATCTGTGACCAACTGTCGATCATGTCCGGGTCAGCCCAGCGGGCATTCAGTTCCTCGACATCCAGTTCGAACGGTTTCTTCGAAAACTCCAGCAGGTGGAACAGGAACAGTGGCGCATCGGCATGAGCAAAGGCTGCGTGGTTGGTCATCGAACTGGCGCCGGTGATGCGGGGGTTCAATTCGCCTAGCCAAAGCTCATCGGTTTTCTTGTCGATCAGGAAGTCGAGCTCGAAATACCCGCGATAACCGGATTTGCGCAGTTCTTCCCCGAACTGGAAGGTCAACTGCCGCGCTTGTTCGCGGGCCTTGGGTGGGAAGGCCGTCGAGAAAATCTCATTCCCGCACCAGCCACCGCGATAGGGGGTGAGTTCCTTAAAGCCCACAAGCTCGGTCATCAGTGGGCCGACGATGGTGCCTTCGGACGTCGCACAGGCCTCGATTGCTGCACCGCGACAATCGATCCGTTTCATGATCTTGATCTCGCCTTCCCCGACGATCTCGTGCTCATGCTTTTTGAAATCGGTCTCGGACTTGATGAAAAAAGTCGTGTGGCCACTGTCGCCAAAGGCCGATTGCAGCACCAGATCGTGGCCCAGACCCGCCTTGTCGCAGATTTTCCGCAGGTGATCGTAGCTTTTGACCACACTCAGGGTGTTTGGCACCGAAGGTACGCCCGCCTTATTGCCGATGCGAACTGTTTCGATCTTGTTGTCGCATTTGGTTCGCAGCTTGGCCTTGGGGAACCAAAGCTGACCGCCCAGCTCCTTGACGAGCTTCTCGGTCGTCTCGTCAAACATCAGGAAGACAAACTTGGGCTTGCCACCGCGCCGCTTGACCAGATCAATGACCTCTTTGTGCTGCAGCAGATAGTTGTTGATGTCTTCGATCGACTGGAATTCGTCATGCGGCATCTCGGAAGGGACGAACACGTTCGGATGTCGACCGTCAAAGCAATCCATGTAGCAGATATAGGTAAAGTTCATCACCCATTCATCCAGCCCCAACAAGTTGAAATTGGTCGCCGATACAAAGTAGATCGGGTCCTTGTTGGTATGAAAATACCGGCGGATTTCCGAGATGTTTTTCAGCACCTTCTTTGGCATATGGTCCTCCCAGTCCCTTATGATTTCTTAATTGTTTTCAAAGCGTCTTCGGTAAATATGCGCAGGCCCAGATCGGCGCGGAATCCATGGATTTCCGAGACGTCCAGTTCCTGCATGAATTTTAGGATTTCGGGGCTGATCACCTGCCCCGGCACCAGAATCGGAAAGCCCGGCGGATAAGGGATCACGAAGGTGGCTGAGACCATTTCTTCCCCGGCCTCCAGCCGGTCCAGCATGTCTTTGTCGGGCTCGACATAGTCGCAGTTGTCTTCGTCATAAGACAAGAAAAACGCTGTGCGGATGTCGCCTGCCTCAGTGCCTTTTTCACAGCGGAACGCATCGTGGAACCGGCTGAAATCGGGCAGCGGCGGGACATGCTCGCTCAGGTTCCTGACGCGCTTGTCGAAAGCCAGTTTCTCCATCTTGGACGCATCATCCATCAGATCGTCCAGTTCCTTGGCGATCTCGACCAGCACTTCGATCAGATAGGCGACGGAACTGCGCGTGGTGCCTATGTTGGTCATGAACAGCACGGTATTACGCGATGTCTTGTTGATCTGGATGCCGTATTTATCCATCAAGATCTTCGTCTTGAACGTATCGCCGTCCCAGCCCGTCGCGCCGACATGCAGGGTGATGCGTGTGGCATCAAGAACGAATTCGTCTTTGGCCCAGCAATCCCAGACATCGGCCCAACCCTGATCCGGGTCGAAATAGCTGGTCATTCCGCTTTCGCGATATTGCTCGGGGATCATGTCGCCTGCGGTGACCAGCCGGAAGTATTTCTTGAGCAATGGATGCGTTGTAACCGCCCGGCGGATTGCCATGGCGCTTTCGACCTGCCGCTGGACGAACTCATACCCTTCGATCTCGACCTGCCTGCGGCCCACGTCCAGCGACGCAATGATCTGGTAGTTGGGCGAGGTCGAGGTGTGGGTCATATAAGCCTCATGAAAGGCTTCTTCGACAGCACCTTTGAACTGCTGGTCGTTGACGTGGATCATCGAACCCTGCCGTAGCGCGGTCAGCGTTTTATGCGTTGATTGCGTGGCATAGACCCGCACCCGTGCGTCCGGTGGTGCGATCAGGCGCGTATCGAGCCACGCGTCATCTCCCTTGCCCTCCAGTTCCTTTTGCTGTGCCGCATAGGCCTCGGCGTGTTCGGTGGTGCGGAACTCTTCTCGCAGAATATTGGCCGAACGCATCGCGGTGCGTACGCGGGTATTGGGCGCAAAGCGGGCGTAACCAAACCATGCCTCATCCCACAGGAACACAAGGTCTTTCTTGATCGCCAGACATTCCTGCATCACCCGCTGGACGTTATAGACGATGCCGTCAAAGGTGCAGTTGGTCAGCAGCACCATGCGCACCCGGTCCAGTTTGCCTTCAGCGCGCAGGGCCAGCAGTTTATGTTTGATTTCACGTACCGGTACCGCACCGTACATCGAGTAATCGTGCAGCGGATAGCTGTCCATGTAGACCACGCTCGCCCCCGCCAGCACCATACCGTAATGGTGTGATTTATGGCAGTCACGGTCGACCAGCACGATGTCACCGGGCCGGACCAGCGCCTGCACGACGATCTTGTTGCAGGTCGATGTTCCGTTGGTGGCAAAGAAGGTCTGTTTAGAGCCAAAGGCGCGAGCGGCGGCTTCTTGCGCCTCCTTTATCGGACCCTTGGGTTCCAGCAGCGAATCCAGCCCACCCGAGGTGGCAGAAGTTTCAGCCATGAAGATGTTCGATCCGTAGAACGCCCCCATGTCCTGAATCCAATGACTGCGGCTGATGGATTTACCCCGGCTGATTGGCATTGCGTGAAACACGCCTGTGGGCTGTTTGGAATATTCCTTGAGCGCTGTGAAGAACGGCGTCTTGTACCTTCGTTGCACCCCCCGCAGGATGTTCAGGTGCAGTTCCAGAAAGTCTTCCTGATTGTAGAACACCCGCCGGCACAGGCCGAGATCAAGACCGGCGATATCTTCCGCCGAGCGGTCGGTGATCAAATAGGCATCCAGCTCGGGACGAAGCATGCCGATCCGGCGACAGGTTTCAGGACCGTATTCCGAGGGTGACAGCGCATCAAGATCGGCGCCCTCGCCATAGAGACTGATATAGCGACCCAAAACATTGGTTTCGTTCTTGGATTTCAGGCTCAGGCCCGGGCGGACGATCACAGCCTGCACATTCTGGTTAAACAGAACTCCGATCAGCGCGTCCTCGACGCTGGGTACCACTACGGTCTCATAGATGAACGGATCTTCGCTGCGGCGCATCCGTTGCAGGCTGGTTTGCAGGAAGCGTTCCTGATGTTCGTTGACGTTGTCGACGATCATCACTTCGAAATAGGGCCGCCCCAGCGCGCGCGCCTCGTGACTTTGGGCCGCTTCGTCCTCGAACTCATCGCCTTCGGTTTCATCCGCGATCAGGGGGATCGAGCGGCGACGATACGCCCCCGATGTAAGCGCACGCGACACCCGGCGCACGGCGGTTGAAAAATCGCCAAAGTTGCCATGATCCAACAACCGGCGCAAATAGTCGAAGGCCGACCCGCCTGGAAAAGCGAAATACACCTCGATCGGGGCCAGCGCCTGCAACAATTGCCGTGCCCGGTCTCGATCCTTGTCGCTCGCACTCTGATCCAGAGATTCGGCCGTTTCCCGCAGCGCGCTCCATCGGTCTGCTCTCAGCTGTGAGGCGCTGTAGTAGTCCGAGATAGTGTGGAGCTTTTCGCTATCGGAAATGCCGTGCATGAAATTTTTCCTTTCTGCCGATACCGAAAAGTTGGGCTGGTATCAGTCTGTGCCGGAGCGCCCTTTGTAGAGATACAGATTGTCGGGCTTGGTCGCGGCGTCTTCGTTATATCCCAGCGCCGTTCTGGGGTCGGATGCAGCGACACCCGCGACGTCGCCTTTCTGCGGAATACGCAGTGGGCCCAGCGTATGCAGATAAGCATCCGCCCCGCTGGTACGGTCATAAACCGGGAAGTCCGCCTCGCGGTCACGGAAACTCTTGAGAACCTGCCCCAGACCTTTCAGTCCAACTTCACGTTGGCGACGGACCTGATCGAGATCGATCTCGATGGGGAAGATGTCCTCTTGCCCTGCCGATTGGTGCAGCACAGTGGCCGATGGGTCGACGACCAACGAGCGGCCAACGCCCCCAGCGGCCAGCCCGTTCACATCGAACACATAGCATTGGAACTGCGCGGCGGTCGCCTTGGCAATCGATAGCTCGGCCTCGCGGTCGGTTGTGCCGGTCAGGACCGGATGCAAAAGAACCTCAACCCCCTGAGAAGTCAGGTGCCGTGTTGTTTCGGGAAACCAGATATCATAGCAGATCGACAGGCCAAACCGGCCCACTTCCGGCACGTCGAATATGCAGAACTCTGTGCCTGAGGCGATGTTTTGTTCATAAGGCTTGAACGGGAACATCTTGGAGTATTTCGAAACGATCTCACCATCCGGGTTGATCACCACGGAAGTGTTATAAATCCGCCCATCCTCGCGTTTCTCGAACATCGAGCCAGGGACCAGCCAGATCCCGTAACGCCGCGCCGCGTCCTGAAAGCGCGACAGGTCGTCATTGGGAAAGGGTTGGGCAAACCGGTCGAGCGGACCGTGAGGCGCCAGCTCGCTGAACAAGGCCATCTGGGTCCAGGGGAACCGAGCCATCATGATGTCGATCCGATGCAACATAGCGTCGACGTTCGACTGCAGCGCGCCGACATGCATCTGGATTCCGGTTATCGCAAAGGGGGTCATATTTCGTTTCTTCTCATTTTCTCGCCGATTGCGACCGCCGCTATGATCCGGCGCTCTTCATCGGAACACAAAATCGTGTATTCACGCAAGCCTGCTGTCCTCAGGCCAATTGTTTTGGAAGATTCCGGCGTCATTGTGCCTCTTCCTCGGCTGCATCATCTGTTAGAGTTTCCACAAAATCGATATCGTTGCGGACCCAGAAGAAACGGAAGCCACAACTGCGCAGCCATTTTTCAAGGCGGTCCAGGCTGGACCATTCCCGCCGCAGACCGCGGGTGGATTCGACCAACGCCCATTGGCCATCGACCAGAAAATACACCGTCCAGGTGTTGGGATGCGTCGAGTGGTTGGCAAAGCCGCCGCTGACCACCTCGCGCGCCGTGCGCACGGCGACAGGGTAATCTCCGATGCGGTTTTCAGCCGCAAGAATCGCCAGATCGTTTTGACGGATAGTGAATGTTGGGAACGGTGCGACGCTCATGCAGCCTCGGTCTGTACGGCGTCGAGCAGCGCCTTGCGCCGTTCACTGATCTCCGCCGGTTTGAGGTTTTCGATACGGGTCGCAAGCGTCCAGACATGGCCGAAGGGATCGGCGATTGTAGAGCAGCGTTCACCCCAATAGGTATCGGTCGCCTCGGCAATCAGGCGGGCGCCATTTTCCAGCGCGGTCGCGAGGGTCGCGTCAGTGTCTTCGACATACATGTGATGTCCAACCGGTGTGACCGTGCCCGAAACGGCGGGACCATGCGCACCCCAACCGGCGGTGACAAACAGCATCGAATTGCCGATCTTGATGACGGCAAATCCCGGAGCCTCTTCCACATCACAGGCCTGGACCTTCGCGCCAAAGGCGCTTTCGTAGAACTGCAGCGCTGCGGGTACGTCACCAACGGCAAGCGACGCGGTGCAGGTACGATAGCCACGGGGCATAGTGGCAGGCTTCTTCATCATTCCGGTCCTCTCCGAATTGGGCGACGGTCGCCCTAAGTGACATGCAGGAAATTCCCGCACTATGCATCATACTGTGGCTCATTCCGGCGGGACCTGCAACACTATGATGCATAGTGCTTATTTTTCACTCCAAATGCTCAGAAAGTTGGCGGTGTGCAGGCGCTGATGATCCGGCAGACTACGGGGTCGACCTGCAGGAACCGTTGCGGCGTGCGACTGTTGAAGTAATGGGCATCGACCGGCCCCAGAACCTTGCGTTGATCGCCCACCGTCACCTCGACCCGGCCCGAGATCACGGCGCCGCCCTCTTCCACCTCATGGCCATACATCACCCGCCCTGTATCGGCGCCAAAATCATAGGTCTCCTGCAAGATCATCATCGCGCGCGCATGCAGGTTTGATCCCACCTGCCACAGCGACAGCCCGCCCTTGCCGTTCTTGGTCAGTTCTTCAGCAGCGTAGAACACTGTCTGCTCACTTTCGATCTCGGACGAGAAAAAGTCCGACATGCTGATCGGGCGGCGCTGTCAGACGAATTCGAACCAGTCTCAGTTAGCCGCGGAAACCGCGAACCTATCCGGAACAAAGTTGACGCCATTCGCTAAGAGCAACGGCCCGGGTCAGCTTGAAGGTGTCTCGGCCGGCTAGCGATCTTTCCTGGTTGAAGTGGTTGTAGACGGAGGAATGGACGGAGGCGAATTTCTGCAAACTTCGCATACGCCTGAAACGTTGCATCGCACGTTCGCGTCTTCGAAACGGCAGGTGCGAGTTCTCGACGCGGTTTTTGAGCCACCTGCCCGTCTGTTGTTTTTTGTTAGCACCAAGCTCTGTGATAGCGGCCCGGTACGATGCGAAGCGGTCCGTGACGACGTTTACCGCTTTACCGTGTCGCTTCATCAATTTCCTGAGGAATTTCAGTGCTGCAGCTTTGTTTCAGCGTTTGGTGACAACGGCTTCCAACACTTCGCCCTCATGATCCAAGGCCCGCCAAAGATAATGCCGCTTACCATTCACCTTCACAAAAACCTCATCCACTTACCACTTCCGTTTGGAGAATACGCGCAGCTGCTGAACACGCTTTCTTCGGATCTCAACAGCAAACATTGGGCCAAACCTGTTCCACCGATACCGGACAGTTTCGTGGCTCACGTCGATGCCTCGCTCGTGTAACAAGTCTTCGACATTTCGAAGCGAGATTGGGAAACGGATGTAAAGCATCACCGCAAGGCGGATGATCTCGGGGCTGGTTCTGAAATACTTAAAAGAGGCAAGATTGGTTATGGGCAAAAGCTACGCAACACCCCTGCCCGCCTCAAGCCAAGTTCTTCTGACAATACCTTGCCGTCAATTGATGTTCTGCAGGCACACAGCCTTTTTGACCTCTGGGCGAGAACTCAAGCCGGTTGAGATTCTTCTGGAATAATCGCCCCCGAATGCATCACGATCTGCGACGCGAGAGAATGCCCGTACTTCATGGCTACGCTAGTATCTCCGGTCTGCAGAAAACGGCCCAGAAAACCACCATTAAAACCATCTCCCGCCGCAGTTGTGTCGACCACTTTGTCCACCGCTTGGAACTGCTTAACTGGTTGCGGGCCTTTCAAGCATAGCGGACCTCGATGACCACGTTTCAGAGCCCCATTTTCGATACCATATGTCTGGAAGCGTTTGACAACCTGATGTTCTGAAATCTCGTCAAACAGGGTCAACTCATCATCCAACGAGGGCAAAGCAATGTCACATTGTCGCCAAGCAGCTTCGACCGCGGTCAAAGCAACGCTCTTTGATGGCCACAATGACGGGCGATAGTTGCTGTCGAAAACAAACTTTCGACCCATTGTGCGATAAGTTGGCAACCAATTTAGAAAGGCGTGACGGATATTCTCATCTAGAATCGCAAGTGTGATTGCCGAGGCGTAGACAACGTCATATTTTTCGAGGGACTGAAATGGATGACGTTCATTCTGCTGAAAGAGCAGACGCGCGGCGGATTGATGGCGCCAGTATTGGAAACTGCGCTCTCCGGATGGATCTGTTGCGATAGCATAGACACCGGGCAATCGACCTTCGATCCTTCCCAAATCGTTGATGCCAATTCCCTCTGCCTGAACAAATCGAGAGATTTCGTCAGAGAAGTGGTCGCTTCCCAGCAGACTGACAAGACTGACACTGTGTTTGGCAGGCAAGGTGCGGCGTAAATAGATCGCTGTGTTTAGCACGTCACCCGCGACTCCGATTCTGGCTGTACCGGGAATGGTAGTGGCAATCAGTTCCATCATGACTTCACCGATGCAGGCGACTTTCAAAGATTTCATTGGCCGTACTCCTTACCGGAACATTGCTTTGCATCAGTGATTGTGTCTGAGGGCGAACTTTCGTTCGATGTCCTGAAATTTAGGTGCCTGCCTCAGCACCATGCCTTCCGAAAAGGGTTGAACAGAGTCTCGGAACATTTGCTGCCATGGGGTTTGGCTTGCTGGGGCCTTGAAGCCTCCCGCGTTTTCCAGCGCCCTTCGTCGGTCAGCCAATTCTTCATCGGCGATCAATACATTGACCGTCCGATTGTTCAGATCTACCCGCACCCGATCTCCGGTCTGCAATATTGCGAGACCACCGCCATCGGCTGCCTCGGGCGAAGCGTTCAGGATTGAAGCGGAACCGGATGTTCCCGATTGCCGCCCATCTCCGATACAGGGAAGGGCGTGAACGCCTTGTTTGATGAGGTAGGACGGCGGTCGCATGTTTACCACTTCAGCACCACCCGGATATCCAATAGGCCCTGCAACCCGCATCACCAGAATGCAATTTTCATCGATTTCAAGTTTCGGATCATCAATGGTTTTGTGAAATACCTCTGGCCCGTCAAATACAATGGCGCGCCCTTCAAACGCGTTCGGATCGTTTGGATTGCAAAGATAGCGCCGGCGAAAGGCATCACCGATGACCGAGGTTTTCATAATGGCGCTGTCAAACAGATTGCCCTTCAGATTGAGAAATCCGGCATCCTGCGAAAGAGGATTTTCCACCGAGCGAATGACATCCGCGTTTGTAGCCTCAATCCCGGAGTTGTTTTGGGCGATCGTCTTACCGTTGGCGCAGATCACATCCGGATGCGGCAGCAATCCTGCGCGCATTAGCTCAGCGACAACAGCAGGCACACCACCAGCGCGGAAAAAGTCCTCACCCAAATACTGGCCTGAGGGCTGAACATTTGCCAACAGCGGAATGGCGTGACCCAGACTTTCCCAATCATCATTGGTCAACTCGATACCCAGATGGCGGGCAATTGCGTTCAGGTGAATCGGCGCGTTGGTCGATCCCCCCAGCGCAGAGTTGATGACAATGGCATTCTCGAACGCTTCGCGGGTCATGATCTTGCTCGGACGCAAATCCTCTCGCACCATTTCGACAATGCGCAAACCGGTATAGTAGGCCATTTGCCCACGTTCCCGATACGGCGCGGGAATGGCGGCAGAACCCGGAAGTTGCATACCCAGCACCTCGGCGAGCGAGTTCATGGTGGATGCGGTTCCCATTGTATTGCAATAGCCAACTGAAGGGGCGGATGAGGCGGCAAGCTCAAGAAACTCTTCTGCGTCGATTTCACCAGCCGCCAGTTGTTGCCGCGCCTGCCAGATAACACTTCCCGACCCGGCCCGTTCACCCTTGTACCACCCATTCAGCATTGGCCCGACTGACAGCGCAATCGCAGGAACGTTCACGGTCGCCGCAGCCATTAACAGCGCAGGCGTTGTCTTGTCGCATCCAATGGTTAGTACAACCCCATCAATAGGATAGCCAAACAGTGTTTCCACTAGGCCCAGATAGGCCAAGTTCCTGTCCAGCATGGCGGTTGGGCGTTTTCCAGTCTCCTGAATCGGATGCACCGGGACTTCCAGCGCAATACCGCCAGCGGTTCGAATGGCCTCGCGCGTGCGCTGCGCGAGCTCAAGATGATGACGGTTGCAGGGCGAAATGTCGCTGCCGGTCTGGGCGATCGCGATGATCGGTTTGTCGGACCTCAATTCTTCCAGTGTCAGCCCATAATTCAGGTATCGTTCCAGATAAAGAGCCGTCATCTCAGGATCATCGGGATTGTTGAACCACTCACGCGAGCGTAGCTTGGTCATGTCACCGCCCCACCCATGCGCCGTCTTTGGCGGACGAAGATTGGGCCGCCGCTATAAACCACATCCCGTCCAGACCGTCCTGCAAATTCGGGATCAGCGCATTATCGGTGCCCGAGGAAATCACATCGGCGATGTCATTGTAGAGCGTTGCAAAACCTTCCAAATACCCTTCGGGATGTCCTGGCGGGATGCGCGTCCAATCCGGGCCCGTTCCGGCCCCACCCCGGGTCAGGATCTGTTTCGGTTCGCCAAAGCGCGTGTAGCTCATGTGGTTGGGGTTCTCCTGTGCCCATTCGAGCCCACCTTTGTCGCCATAAATGCGCAGGCGCAGACCGTTTTCGCAGCCCACCGCCACCTGACTGGCCCAAAGCATTCCCCGTGCGCCGCCTTCGTATCGCAGCAGGATATGTGCGTTGTCGTCCACCTTTCGGCCAGCGCCAAAGCTTTGCAGATCCGCAGACAGCGCCTGAACCTTTTGTCTGGTAACAAAATTGGCCAGATTGAACGCATGGGTACCAATGTCGCCGATAGCACCGGCGCCGGACTTCGTTGGATCGGTGCGCCAACCGGCCTGCTTGTGTCCGTCCTGTTCCAGCGGTTCGGTCAACCAGTCTTGCGCATATTCCGCCTGTACCAACCTGATTTGTCCCAGATCACCGCGCGCAATCAGGGCGCGGGCCTGCCGTATCAGCGGGTAACCCGTGTAGTTGTGGGTCAGAAAGAACCGGGCCTTGCTGGTTTCGACGGCAGCCTTGATCGCATCAGCTTCCTCGCTGCTGGCAGCAAGAGGTTTGTCGCAAATCACGTGGATACCTGCATTCAGGAACGCTGCGCTGGGACCAGTATGCATGTGGTTGGGGGTCACGATGGCAACCGCGTCAATACCATCTGGGCGCACAGCCTCGGCCTTTGCCATATCCTCGTAAGAGGCATATGACCGGTCCGGCGCGATTCCAAGTTCCGCTGCACTGGCCGCCGCCCGATCTGGATCCGAGGACAGCGCCCCGGCAACCAGTTCAAATCGCCCGTCGATACGGGACGCAATCCGGTGCACGGCGCCGATAAAGGCCCCTTGCCCGCCACCAACCATGCCCAGTTTCAAACGTGTCATAGCCCCAACATTCCCTTGATCATTACCTCATCCCGCTCACCACCGGCAAAGTCGTCAAAGGCTTTCTGCGTGACCTCGATCAGGTGTTTTTCAATGAATGGCGCGCCTTCGGCCGCGCCTTGTTCGGGGGATTTGATGCAGCATTCCCATTCCAGAACCGCCCAGCTGTCAAAGCCGTATTGGGTCAGTTTCGAAAAGATCCCGGCAAAATCCACCTGGCCATCGCCAAGCGACCGGAACCGGCCCGCGCGGTTCATCCATCCCTGATAGCCGGAATACACGCCTTGCCGCCCGTCCGGATTAAATTCGGCGTCTTTGACATGAAACGCATTGATACGGTCATGGTAGAGATCGATGAACGCCAGATAATCCAGCTGCTGCAACAGGAAATGGCTGGGATCGTAATTGATCATCGCGGCTTCGTGCCCACCGCAGGCATCGACAAACATCTCGAATGTCGCACCGTCAAACACATCCTCACCAGGATGGATTTCAAACCCGATATCCTGCCCGTGATCGGCATAGTGGTTCAAGATAGGAGTCCACCGGCGGCCGAGCTCGGCAAAGGCTTCTTCGATCAGCCCGTCGGGCCGCTGTGGCCACGGGTAAAGAAACGGGAACGCCAGAGAGCCGGTGAAACTGACCGTGTGCTTGAGGCCCAGCCGTTTGCTGGCAATCGCGGCTTTCATCATTTGATCCACAGCCCATGCCTGACGCCTGGTCGGGTTACCGCGGCAGTCTTCCGGCGCAAAGGCATCAAATGCTGCGTCATAGGCCGGGTTTACCGCAACCAATTGGCCTTGCAGATGGGTCGACAGTTCGGTGATCTCGACCCCTGCATCCGCGCAGATGCCCTTGACCTCATCGCAATAGGTCTGGCTGTCAGCGGCCTTGTCCAAATCAAACAGACGCGCGTCAAAGGTCGGTATCTGAATCCCTTTGTACCCAAGCCCGGCGGCCCAGGCTGCGATTTCAGCAAGTGAGTTGAACGGCGCGTCATCCGCCGCGAATTGTGCCAGAAACAGAGCTGGCCCTTTGATCTGAGTGCTCAATTCGGTCTCCTTGATGTTCGGACGTTAAAGGCTGTGAAGGGCGCTACGGTCGGGCACTTCCAGACATTGCATGGGTGAAATATCGGGGTTCTGGATCGCCTGAATTGTGGCCTTGGCAAGAAATGCTCCGGTCGTATCCACGTTCTCGTGCACCACAATGATCTCGGGGCGCACAAATTGCAGCATTGGAATGGCCTCTTTCGACACGATGTCGAAATCGCGCCCAACCCGGAAATCCAGGCTTTCCATTCCAGCCACAACCGCCATGGTCGCGTTGGTTGAGGCGCATATGAACCCGTCTATCTTGGGGTCTGCAGCCATCTTTCGCGTCGCCCATTCACGGGTTTCGAATGTGGTGGCATCGCTGTGCACCTGTTGTGCAACATGCAGATTCACACCCTGTTTTTCAGCAGCCGCCTTTGCCCCGTTCACCATTTCCAATGCATAGTTCTGGTCAAGCGGAGGGGCGACCAACACAAGATTCCGACGTCCCTTGCGAACAAGTTCATCAACCCCCAGCCGTGCATATGTGAAATTGTCGAAATCGTAATAGGCATGCTGTCCGGCCCATTTGGTACGACCATGGGTGGCAAAGGGAAACTTGCGGTCCATAAGGTATCTGGCGCGCGGGTCCTCGGTCCGGACCTGGTTGAAGATGATGCCATCTGCAGTCTGATTTTCGACGATGTAACGCACCGACTCCATTGGATCATCATCAGGCAGGATCGGAATCACGTTCAGATGGTAAGGGGTCTCGCGAAGGGAAACCCCGATCGACGATAACAGGCGCGCCGTGACATTCATCATTTCGCGTTCGGTTGACATCACCAGTGAGATCACATTGGTGCGTCCGGTCCTCAGACCAACGCCAGCGCGGTTGGGGACATAACCGAGTTCTTTGGCGATCTGCCGAATCTTTTTCTTGGTTGATTCGCTAATATCAGGCGCATCCGCCAATGCGCGCGAAACGGTGGGAACAGCCATTCCACTCGCTTCCGAAATGGTCTTGAGGGTCGGCTTCCGAGAGCCTGATCTGGGCGCAGGGCTTTTATTTTTCATCGTTTTTACCTTCGCTTTACTGAGGCCGATCAGAACTGCAGGGCGGTATCTGATGGCGCTAAATTTATCCAGCAAGAAAACTGTTGCAAGCACAATCTAAAACGTTATAGAAAAATCTACAACGATTTAGTTGGGAGGAAAATGCTATGAAGATCAAAGCCGCACTGGCAACCACTGCAGCAATTGTTAGCGCTAGCGCGTTGAGTGCTGCCGATCTTGAGGTGACACATTGGTGGACATCCGGAGGTGAAGCGGTTGCAGTTTCGGAATTCGCCAAGGCCGTAAACGAAAAGACGGCGCATAACTGGGTGGACGGCGCGATCGCCGGATCCGGTGGTACGGCGCGCCCCATCATCATCAGTCGCATCCTTGGTGGTGACCCAATGGCGGCGACGCAGCTGAACCATGGTCGTCAGGCGGAAGAGCTGATCGAAGCGGGCCTGATGACGGACCTCACTGACTTGGCCGAGGCCGAAGGTTGGAAAGACTTTGTATACCCCTCATCCCTTCTAGAGGGCTGCACCTACGAAGGGCGTATTTACTGCGTTCCGGTAAACATTCACTCGACCCAATGGCTGTGGCTCAGCCACGACGCGTTTGAAAAGGCCGGTATTGAGGTACCAAAGGACTGGTTCGAATTCGTCGCTGCCGCACCCAAGCTGGAAGAAGCCGGATTGGTGCCGATGGCACAGGGTCAGCAAGGCTGGCAGCAGGCGATCGCGTTCGGCGCATTGTCAATCAGTGTGGTCGGGATGGACACCTGGAGCAAAGTTGTCGTCGAAAAGGATGCCGACGTAGCCGGCGGACCGGAATATGCCAAAGTGTTCCAGGCTTCGGCTGATGCCCGCGAACTGGCGCGCAACAGCAACGTGCAGGACTGGAATCTTGCTACCAACATGGTGATCACCGGCAAAGCGGGTGGACAGATCATGGGCGACTGGGCTCAGGGTGAGTTTGCCGTAGCTGGTCAAGTGGCAGGCGAAGACTACACCTGCCTGCCAGGTCTGGGCTTAAACCAGGTCATCGACACCGGTGGAGACGCGTTCTATTTCCCCGTCGTCGACGACCCTGATGTCAAGGCCGCACAGCTTGAGATGGCCTCGATCCTGATCTCGAAAGAGGCGCAGGTCGCCTTTAATCTGGCAAAAGGTTCGCTGCCCGTCCGGGGTGACATTGATCTGTCGACGGCAAATGACTGTATGCAGAAGGGCCTTGCGATCCTCGCAGCGGGCGGCGTGTTGCCCAATGCGGACCAAACTCTGTCCGCTGACACTCAAACTCAGATCAAGGATCTGATGGCCGAGTTCTGGGCTTCGGACATGACCGCCGAAGATGCACAGGCCCGGTACGCGTCGATTATCGCGTCTGCCGACTGAGCCCGACATGTCGGGGCGCGCCTCTCCCCCCGCGCCCCGACCCTTCACGGGGTTTCCTATGACACTTGCAGATACCGCACGCGTATCCGACAACCCGGTACGCCGTCCAAAACAACTATTTCGCAACCTGAGCGCCAAATTCGCCTCGATCCCGATGATCCTCACGGCGCTGGTGGTGTTCGTTGGCGGCACGGCGTGGACAGTCGCACATTCCTTCACCAAGTCTCGCCTGCTGCCAAAGTGGGACTTTGTTGGACTGGACCAATATGAACGGCTTTGGAACAGCAATCGCTGGATCATTTCGGTCGAAAACCTGTTGATCTACGGTGTGTGTTCGCTGGTTCTGACCATGGTCTTGGGTTTTTCCCTCGCGGCCCTTCTGGATCGCAAGATCCGGTTCGAGGGCGCGTTTCGCACCATCTTTCTATATCCTTTCGCCCTGTCCTTCATCGTCACCGGTCTGGCCTGGCAATGGATCCTGAACCCCGATTTCGGCATTCAGGGCGTTGTGCGCAACATGGGCTGGGAGAGCTTTACTTTCGACCCCCTCAACAATCCGGACATCGTTATCTTCGGCATCCTGATCGCGGGCCTCTGGCAGGGCACCGGCTTTGTAATGGTCATCATGCTGGCCGGTCTGCGCGGAATAGATGAAGACATTTGGAAAGCCGCTCGAGTCGATGGCATCGGCATCACCAAAACCTATGTCCGCGTGATCATCCCAATGATGCGCCCTGTATTCGTGACCGCCTTGGTCATCATCGCCAGCGGTATCATCAAGCTTTACGATCTTGTGGTCGCGCAGACCAATGGCGGCCCGGGCATCGCGTCCGAAGTCCCGGCCAAATACGTCATCAACTACATGTTCGAAGCGCAGAACCTTGCGCAAGGCTTTGCTGCCTCAACCATGATGTTGCTCTCGGTCATCATCGTGCTGGTCCCGTGGGCTTATCTGGAATTCGGAGGAAAGAAACGTGGTTGATGCGACATCCCAAACCGCTGGACGGATTCTGGAAGGCCCGCGCGGAAGCAAGCCTAAATCGCGTCTCTCGCGCCGCAACATATTCCTCTATGGCACTTTGCTGCTGGTTTCGATCTACTACCTGTTGCCGCTTTACGTGATGATCGTCACCTCGCTGAAGGGGATGCCGGAGATCCGTCTGGGCAATATCTTTGCGCCACCTGTCGAAATCACCTTTGAGCCTTGGGTAAAGGCCTGGGCAGAGGCCTGCACGGGCATCAACTGCGATGGCCTGAGCCGGGGGTTCGGAAATTCGGTGAAGATCTTGATCCCATCGCTTATCCTGTCCATTTCGATTGCCAGCGTGAACGGCTACGCGCTTGCCAACTGGCGGTTCAAAGGGTCCGAGGTGTTCTTTACCATCCTGATCATCGGGGCCTTCATCCCCTATCAGACCATGCTCTATCCCATCGTGATCATCCTGCGGGAGATCGGGTTGATGGGTTCGCTCTGGGGACTGGTTCTTGTACACACCGTGTTTGGGATGCCGATTCTGACCCTGCTGTTCCGAAACTACTTCACCTCGCTGCCGGAAGAGCTGTTCAAGGCCGCCCGCGTCGACGGTGCCGGGTTTTGGGGCGTCTATTTCCGGGTTATGCTGCCCATGTCGATCCCGATTTTCGTGGTCGCGATGATCCTGCAGGTCACCGGAATCTGGAACGACTTCCTGTTCGGCGTGATTTACACCAAGCCCGAAACCTATCCGATGACGGTGCAGCTGAACAACATCGTGAACTCGGTCCAGGGCATCAAGGAATACAACGTCAACATGGCTGCAACGCTACTGACCGGCCTTGTCCCTCTCGTCATCTACTTTGTCTCCGGCAAACTCTTTGTGCGCGGTATCGCCGCCGGCGCTGTGAAAGGTTGACCCAATGAACATCCATTCCCATTCCGTCGAAGTCCGCGATCTGGACCTGCACTTTGGCGAAGTCAAAGTTCTGCAAGAGCTGAACATCGACATCCATGAAGGCGAGTTTCTGGTGCTGCTGGGGTCGTCCGGGTGTGGCAAATCCACCCTGCTGAACTGTATCGCCGGGCTGCTGGACGTGACCGACGGGCAGATTTTCATCAAAGGTCAGAACGTAACCTGGAAGGAGCCCTCAGACCGTGGCATCGGCATGGTGTTCCAGTCTTATGCGCTGTACCCGCAAATGACTGTCGAAGGAAACCTGTCCTTCGGCCTCAAGAACGCGCGCGTTGCCAGAGATGAGATCGCCAAGCGCGTGGCGCGGGCCGCCGAAATATTGCAGATCGAACCTTTGCTCAAACGCAAGCCGGGCGCATTGTCCGGCGGTCAGCGCCAGCGCGTCGCCATCGGCCGGGCACTGGTACGTGATGTCGATGTATTCCTGTTTGACGAGCCGCTCTCGAACCTTGACGCCAAGCTGCGCACCGATCTGCGGGTTGAACTCAAACGCCTGCATCAGCAGCTCAAGAATACCATGATCTATGTGACGCATGATCAGGTCGAAGCAATGACACTTGCGGACCGGATTGCCATCATGAAAGGGGGCAAAATCATGCAATTGGGCAGCCCGGACGAAATCTACAACCGGCCACAAAACATCTATGTCGCAGGTTTCATCGGCAGCCCGGCAATGAACATGATCGAAGGCCGCATCGACAATGGCCATTTCGCCGGACACGACCTGTCGCTGCCGCTGGACGGCTACGAATTCAAAAGAACAGACCACCACGCCGGACCCGTTGTCATCGGTATTCGCCCCGAACATGTTCTGACCGGCGACGCGGTTGAGACTGCTGCAGCACAGGCAGAGGTCGAAGTTCAGATCGTCGAGAAACTGGGTTCGGATACCCTGGTTCACTCCACCCTTGGGTCACACAATCTACGGTTCCGCATGGATGGGCTCAGCCGCGTGGCCGAAGGCGATCGCCTGCGAATTGGTTTCGATACTTCACGCGCTTCGCTGTTTGACGCCGCGACCGAGACGCGACTGTAACCCGCGTCAGATGAAAGGACATATCATGCCTGCTATTTCATATCAGCTTTACGGTTCGCGAAACTGGCCCCTGCCGGACACGCTCGCCATGCTTTACGCAACAGGATTTAACGAGGTCGAAGGATATGGTGCCCTGTTCGCCCAAGCACCTTCGCTCACGGAAGACCTCGCAACGGCGGGGCTGAGAATGCCCACATTGCACTACGGCCTCGCCGACCTTGAACGCGACCCGGGCGCTGCGATTGATCTCGCCCAGGCTGTTGGAGCCGAAGCGGTGTTCGCACCCTTTCTAGATGCCGAAGACCGCCCGACGGATCGCTCCGGTTGGGAAGTATTTGCCGAACGTCTGGTAGCAGCCGGCAAACCACTGCAAAAAGCCGGGCTGATCTTCGGCTGGCACAATCACGATTTCGAACTGGTCGATCTGGGTGGTGGCGTAACACCGCTGGACATCATTGCCGGGGCCTCGCCCGATCTGAAGCTCGAGCTTGATCTCGGCTGGGTCGTGCGCGCCGGGCTGGACCCGGTACACCTCATCCGAACCTACAGTGATCAGATACATTCGGCGCATATCAAGGACCTCGCGCCGCAAGGCGATTGCGTTGACGAAGACGGTTGGGCCGATGTCGGTTATGGGGTCATGGACTGGACCGCGATCCACGACGCGCTGCAGGACGCCGGTGTCTCTCGTTATGTCATTGAACACGACAACCCCAACGACCACCACCGTTTTGCGTCGCGTTCGCTGGCAACCGTACAAGCCCTTTGAGGATATTCCATGAGCACTCTTGGCGTCGGCATCATCGGATGCGGCAGCATCTCTACTACGTACCTAAAATTTGCGCCCCTTTTTAAAGGGCTGGAAGTCCGTGCGGTCGCTGACATCAATATGAGCGCGGCGCAGTCCCGCGCCGACGAGTATAATATCCGCGCCGAGACAGTGGATGACCTGCTGTCCGCCAACGATATTGACGTTGTCGTCAATCTGACCATCCCCGAGGCCCACTTCGACCTGACCAAGCGTATTCTCGAGGCCGGAAAACACGCCTATTCAGAAAAACCTCTGGTCCTGACATTGGATCAAGGCAAAGCCCTGCGGGATCTGGCCGAAAGCAAAGGGCTACGCGTGGGCTCGGCACCGGACACGTTTCTGGGTGGTGCGCACCAGCAAGCACGCGCGGTCATCGATGACGGCCAGATCGGCCGCGTGATAGGCGGAACCTGCCACGTGATGTCACGTGGCATGGAGCATTGGCACCCAAACCCAGACTTCTTCTTCCAACCGGGCGCAGGGCCTATCCTTGATCTCGGCCCATACTACATCACCAATTTGATCCAGCTGATCGGTCCGGTTAAGGCCGTCTGCGCCATGACTGCTGCAAGTTTTCCCACGCGTACAATCGGCAATGGCACCCGCGAAGGCGAAGAGATCCCAGTCAATACGCCAACCAATATCCACGCGCTTCTTGAATTTGAGAATGGCGCAATCGTAACCTTGGGGGCCAGTTGGGACATCCGCGCTCACACGCATCCTAATATGGAGCTATACGGCACCGAGGGCACGATGCAGGTGCCCGACCCAAACTTCTTCGGCGGAGACGCGATGGTTTCCGATCAAGCTGGCGACCTGCATCCTTTGCCTGGCTCAGAGCATCCATTTGGCGTTCCGAACGAAATCCACGGCGAAGACACGCAGCAGGCAAACTATCGCACCGCTGGATTGGCAGACATGGTACAAGCCATTTCTGAAGGGCGGCCCCACCGCTGCAATATCGGTCTGGCCGTACATACCGTTGATGTCATGACGTCGATACTGGACGCCGGGGAAGGTCGGCGCTGGGTCGAAACCTCGACGACATGCACGAGGCCCGATCCTCTGACCGAGAATGACGCTCGTTTATTGCTTGTCCCATAGATGACGCGATCCTGTTCGCGGTCTTGTTCTATGTTCGGTATGACATGTCCGTGATCTAGAAGAGATCATGCGTGTCAGGGGCGCCGATGGCCTTTCCCGAGTCTGCGTAGTGCTCGATCAATTCAGCGACTAAATGGGGCATCTGTTATCCGTTTACACAAGCATCAGTTACTTTCGCAGAGGAAGGTAGTTGCTCAGTTACGCGGAGGTTCAGACTGCCCAGCTTGTCGATTGCAACGACCATGACATCCCCGCGATTGACCGGACTAACTCCAGAAGGTGTTCCTGAGAGGATGACGTCATCGGTGCTGTCAGACGAATTCGAACCAGTCTCAGTTTGCTGCGAAAACCGCGAACCTATCCGGAACAAAGTTGACGCCACTCGCTAAGAGCGGCGGCGCGGGTCAGCTTGAAGGTGTCTCGACTGGCTAGCGATCTTTCCTGGTTGAAGTGGTTGTAGACAGAGGTATGGACTGAGGCGAATTTCTGTAGACTTCGCATGCGCCTGAAACGCTGCATCGCGCGTTCGCGTCGTCGAAACGGCAGGTGCGAATTCTCCACGCGGTTGTTGAGCCACCTGCCCGTCTGTTGTTTATCGAGTGCGCCCATTTCTCTGAGCGCTGGCGTGTAGGAAGCGAAGCGATCTGTGACGATCTCTTCGGCGCAACCGTGTCGCTTCATCAATTTCTTGAGGAATTTCAGTGCTGCAGCTTTGTTTCGGCGTTTGGTGACAACGGCTTCTAACACCTCACCTTCGTGATCAACAGCCCGCCAAAGATAATGCCGCTTGCCATTCACTTTCACGAAAACCTCGTCAACGTGCCACTTCCATTTGGAGAAGGCGCGCAGGTGCTGAACACGCTTCCGTCGGATCTCAGCCGCAAACATTGGACCAAACCTGTTCCACCAATATCGGACGGTTTCGTGGCTCACGTCGATGCCTCGCTCGTGCAACAGATCTTCGACATTCCGAAGCGAGAGCGGGAAACGGATATACAGCATCACCGCAAGACGGATGATCTCGGGACTGGTTTTAAAGTACTTGAAAGAGGCAGGTTTGGTCATAGACAAAAACTATGCGACCGTCCTTCCTGCCTCAAGACAACTTCTTCTGACAAGACCAGCGCTAAGATAAGTTTTTCTGGCAAGTCGCTACCAGTTATTCATCTTTTTCATAAACTATAAATGGCGTTCTTTTAGCGACTTTGTCGTACAGAACTCGACCGGGATAGTTAAATTCTTGAGTTGTCCAGTAGGTGGTTGGAACACCGTGCTGCTTAGCGATCTGAAAAACAGATTCGATCAGAGCTCGTCCAACACCTTTTCCCCTAACCTTCGGATCAGCGAAAAGATCCATAAGATAACACGTATCCTCCACCGACCACATGGACCTATGGTAAAGGTAGTGCGCCAATCCGACCGGTTTCCCTTCTAACTCGGCGATGAGGCAATTGTATTCACCTACATCCGTTGACAGCAATCTCTTGAACGAAACCTCGTAGACTTCTTCTGAAACAGAGGTCTCGTAGAAATCCAAATATGCCGTCCATAAGCGGCGCCAATCTTCGTTGTCTTTCAATTCAAGAGGACGGATAATTAAGCCTTCCGGCATTGGTGATTTCTCCTGCATTCCCTTGAGTGCGTACAAACGGGATCGCCCAGCGCAGTCAAATCGGCTGCTGCTCGACATCCAGACGATCATGTCTAAGTGGAATGTCCTCATCCACTGCTTCGTCCAATTCCTGAGCGTATCGATGACCTGAATAAACCGCTGCTGCAATAATCGCCGGAGCGTCGCAATCTCCTATGCGACGCAGGCTGAACGACAAATCCTCGGAACTCACCCGCCCCAGCAATCCCCTGTAGAGACCATCATTTGGCTTCCGAGCAGTAACCATCACTATGTTGCCAACCGGAACTTTCACATTTGGACCGCAATAGACGCACTCCAACTCTGCGATTTCGCCATCAAATTGTTGAAGCGACTTTGACGGCAGGATCTCGACCCCTAAGCGAAGCAAATGCGTTCGGATGCGCCAACGTTCGGACGTATTTCCTGCCCAGTCAGAAACACTGTCAGACGGTGTGACCAGCGTGACGGCATGTCCATGCGCTCTGATTTTTTCAGCAATAACACTAGCCATGTAGTAGCCATCACCATCAAAAACGAGCGTTGGTCCATCGGGAATTTTCCCATCCATGATGTCATCGGGAGTAAAGACCCGACCTAAGGCAGACCCTTTTGCGACCGGGGCGAAACGTACTTCGTCAAAATACTCCTTTCGCCAAGTCGCGCCGGTTGCAATCGCAACGTGGTCAGCATCGACGGCCAAGATATCGTCAACTGTCAGCGGGCTTTCACGGTAGATTTCAACGTTGGGCATCTCCATCAATTGCTGCTCGCGATAATCTTTGACGCGAATGTACTCGCTCATTCCAGGCAGAGCCGCTTCGCGCGAGACCCTGCCACCCAACTCACGATTAGCTTCCGCCAATTGGACATCATACCCACGCACGCCAAGTGCCCGTGCCGCTTCCAGTCCGGCAGCGCCTGCCCCGACAATCAAGACGCGCGCATCTGAGGATTTCTTACGAATGATTTCAGGGTGCCAGCCTTTGCGCCACTCCTCTCCCATTGTTGGATTCTGAGTGCATCGAATAGGTACCCCTATCGAGTCACTGGCGTAACAAACATTGCATCCGATACACTCGCGGATCGCGGACAAGCGTCCTTCCTCAATCTTCTTTGGAAGGTATGGATCAGCAATCGACGGGCGCGCTGCCCCGATGAAATCGGTTACGCCCCGCCTGACTTGCGAGACCATGGTATCCGGTGACGTGAAGCGACCAACGGTCACGACAGGCTTATCCGTTACCGACTTGACCCAATGCATGTAGGGTTCAAGAGCTGCTTCTTTGGTAAAACGGGAGACACCCATCTCAACCGAATAATCTGCGATGTTGATATCCCACAAATCCGGCAGGTCAGAGAGCATCTCAAACATCTCTCGTCGTTCACCATAGATTGGCTGGCCATCCTCGCCGATCTCTTCGTCAGCCGAGAACCGAACGGCCACTGCGCACCGGTCGCCAACGGCGTCCTTGGTTTCCTGAATCAATTCTCGTGTGAGACGCACCCTATTTTCTAAGTTGCCACCATATTCGTCACCGCGCGTGTTCACGCGCGGATGCAAAAAATTCGAGATCAGGTATCCATGCGTTGCATAAACATAGACAACGTCAAATCCAGCGTCTCTTGCCCTCAAAGCGGCCTTTCGATGCCAACGGCGTAGATCCCGGATGTCCTGCTTGTCCATGGCGCGGGTCTGAAATGGATGCCCTTTTGTGTTTGGCCGGCTGTCCACATCCATGCCCGGCAACCGGGAGAACAAGTTGTTCGAGTTGGCGCCTCCGTACCATAGTTCAGCACCTGCAAGGCTGCCGTATTCGTGCACCGCGTCCGTCATCAGTGCGTGCGCCCGAACATCACTGTCATCCCAAAGCGACGCGTAGGGATGCGGAAGGTCGTCGGATGATGGGTGGATCGAGTTGTATTCCGTGCATATGACGCCCCACCCTCCTTGCGCCTTCACTTTACGCATAGCAGCAAGCGTACGTGGGTATTGCCAACCCATACCTGTACAGTGTGGCACCTGATAAAACCGGTTTGGCGCAGTAACTGGCCCGATTTGGACTGGTTCGAAAAGGATGTCGTAGCGAGAGTCCCTGTCCATTTATTTGTCCTTATTTAGCTGCGCCATGCGCCGGCTGATCTTGTCTGGAATTTCCGGTCTGAGAGCCATTCTGCTTCAATCACCGTTGTTGAACGCGGGTATTTGAAAGTGATCCGGGTAGACCTTGGCAAGAAAGGCGGCGATGTGATCCCGGGCGACAGAACGCCGAAAATTCTCGGGATAGGTCAAAAGTTCCAACCAGATTCCGTCGTAAAGAGCTTCCAAAATATTGGCGACTTGCCTTGGCGGCATGTCTTCATACCCACCGTCTTCAGCAATCTCTGAACACAGTCTCAGTGCTACGTCGTACCGCTCCTGATCGATGTCATTGATCAGACTGCGATAGACTTCGCGCCGTCCTGCCTCTCCAAAAAACGCAAACCAAACAGCTAGCTTTTTTGGCGTGCAAATCTGAGGGTGAAAGTGCGCATCGATGATCGCCAACAATTTTTCAGGCGCTGACAATCCTGCATCGTCAAAGGCTTCCAACCACTGTTCGTGGTGTTCCTTTGCTAGAAACAGCAACGTTTCTTCCAGCAAGTTCTGCTTACTTTTGAAGTGAAAGTTGACGATGCCAAGTGACAAACCGGCAATCTCGGTCACTGTGGACATGGTCGTTCCACCAATTCCGTATTCGGCAATCGAGTCGATTGTCGCATCGATCAGTTGTTGACGCCTCACTTCCTTGGACTCGGTACGCCGCCGTCCCTCAGGGTTTGTCTTTTCGATTGGCGATTGTCTCACCCGAATGCATCCCATCTACTAAAGCACTTCATCGGTCTTGCCTGCCCCCAACAGCCGTTCTCACTCAGCGTGTGGACAACTGACATCTATGCATAGATGCCATTGATTGAACAATCATTCAATGGAAAAGAGAAAATGATGTGAAAACATCCGGACGTACGCAATCGTAGATCTAGAGTTCCGACCAAAAAGTGAAAACCGGATCGTGCACCAAAGAAATAACTCTACGATGCAAAGCCCCCAAAGGCTCAACGCGGCCTTCAATGGCGGCCCAAGCCGCGTCTGCCTGCGATTGATCCTTGAACTCTATAACAGCCATAAGCGTATGGTTGCGCAGCTCGTCGGTATCGTAACCACTTGCGGGGATGCGCCTGCACAAAGGCGTACTTTCGGCGGCAAGGTCCGTCTTGATCAAGTGTTCGACAAACGCGTACCACGCCTGCTCAAACGCGTCGAGCTCGACGTGTGGTTTCAATTCGAATTGGTTCAAAAGTCTGGGCATTCGTCACATACTATCCGGCAAGTATCACGAGCCAAACCTACGTAGTTCCCCCCACAAGGCAAGCGCGAGGCCACTAAATGATCCGAAACGAAAACCCAGTCATTGCAAATAGCCTGTGGTCAGCAACAGCAGGCTATTCGTCAGAATGTCCACAATTGGTTGGCGAACAGCACTCTGACGTGACCGTGATTGGCGCCGGGTTTACCGGGCTTTCGGCAGCACTTAACCTGGCCGAGAAAGGCGTCAAAGCTGTTGTCATCGATGCGCATCATCCGGGCTGGGGAGCTTCTGGACGTAATGGCGGTCAAATTAATGTAGGCCTAAAGGACGGGCCGACGGGCATCAAAACCAAATTTGGTGACATCTGGGGAACCAGAATGATCCGAATGGCCGGTGACGCCGCCGATCTTGTGTTTGACTTAATAACTCGGCACGGGATTGAGTGCGACGCAAATCGTCCTGGCTGGCTGCGCGCGGCGCATACTCAAAAAACACTCAGAGAACTGCACAAACTAGCCGAGGATTGGGACAACCACGGCGGCGGCATGATGCGGCTTGATCAAAGCGAAATGCAGCGACTGACCGGGACCGAAGCTTACCTTGGCGGCGTTCTGGATCGCCGCGGCGGAGTATTGCACCCGTTAAACTATGCACTTGGGCTGGCCGAAGCAGGTCGCCGCAATGGCGTGCAAATTTTCGGTGGAACGCCTGCCAAGCAGATTTTGTCAGAGGCAGGTCGCTTTCGGATTGAAACTCCCAAAGGAGCGGTCATCTCCGAAAAAGTGCTGATCTGTACGAACGCCTATTCTGGAGATCTTCATCCGCGCTTGGCTAAATCCGTTTTGCCCGTGCGCTCGGTTCAGGTCGCTACGGCGCCCCTGTCCGACAACGTCCGCCAGACAATTCTGCCAGAAGGCAACGCTTTGTCAGACGCACGACGCCTACTTCTCTATTTCAGGCAAGATGCCGACGGTCGCTTTCTGATGGGAGGTCGCGGCACCTACAACGACGATTCCACTCTCAAACAAATTGAGCGGTTGAAACGCATTTCTGTTGAACTTTTCCCCCAATTATCTGGAGTTCAGTGGGAATACGAGTGGGGCGGCTTTGTTGCTTTGACCAAAGATCACTATCCACATCTGCATGAGCTCACACCGGGGGTTATGACAGGATTGGGATATAATGGGCGCGGCGTTGCTATAGCTACGGCAATGGGGCGCGTCCTCGCTAAATGGGCGACTGGAACCAAATCAGACGAGCTGGAATTTCCTGTCACCCTCCTCAGACCACTGCCTTTCTCCTTTGCGAAAGAAACTCTGGTCGAAGCAGAAATCCTGCGCTTGAAACTCTTAGACAAGTTGGGCCTTTAGAAGGCCAGCAAACAGCGCCGCCTAGCCGTTTTGGGAAAAGAAGCGATAGGTCAACGCGATAGCGGCCAATGAGAGACCTGAGCCGTATCCGATCCAAACTCCGTTGGGACCGAACCCAAGCCAAAAGCCCAGCACATATCCAAGCGGCAAAGCAAAGACCCAATAGGCAATCAGGGTAATGGCGACAGGAACATGATTGTCCATCGTGCCCCGAAATGCGCCTAGCATTGTCCCTTGCACACCATCTGCAATCTGCATTGCTACAATCACAAGGAACATCGATATCGCGAGAGAAACGACCTCTGGGTCATCTGACAGGCTATTTGTCAAAGGGGCACGGCCAAGCAAAATACCAGTGACGACCACGGTCATCCAACCAACGACGACCAACAGCGACGCTAAAACGATCGGCTTCAACCTTTCTCTTTCATCGGCTCCAATTGCTTGAGCTACGCGTATAGAAATCGCAATCGAAACGCCTAATGGCACCATGTAAATGACGTCGCTGACCGCCGAAACGATTTGATGGGCGGCGAGCGCGGCGGCGCTGAACCAACCAAGCATAAGGCCAGCAACTGCGTAAGCGGCCCCCTCCCCCAAATAGCCAACGGAGATAATGAATCCTTCTTTGAGCTGCGCTTTGACCTCGGACCTGTCGAAACTCGCGGCCCTCAGAAGGCCTCTCTTTCTTTTGCATACTCGTATGATCACGAGCGCCATTATCAACGGCACTATCTGAGACAACAGACTTGCAATCCCGGCGCCAACAAGACCCAGACCTGGCCAGCCACCAACTCCGTGGATCAAAACATAGTTCGAAGGGATGTTGAAACCGACCGCAAGAAACGCAAGACCAACCCCAATCCAGGGACGGTTCATGGCGTCAAAAAGAGCCTTCAGAGTATACAAAATCGTAAAGGGCACCAAAAGAAGGCTCATCGCGATCCAGTACCCGCCTATTAGACTGACAACTTCAGGCGGCTGCCCAATCCAAGAAAGTACAGGCTTTAGGCAGATCATTGAAACAGCTCCAACTGACCCCACGACCAAAGAAACAAGAATTCCGGCGCTTTTTGCTGCTGCCAACCCTTGGTCACTTGTTTTCCCAAAAGCCTCTGACATGCGCACACCAATTGCGGACACAAAGCCATAGAGCGCTGAATAGAAAATTATCAGCACCGAGGCCGTGACTGAGACCGCTGCCAGAGGAAGTGTGCCCAATGGGGCCACCATCACTGTGTCAACGACACCAATCAAAGCAGCAGCAGCAAGAGAAATGACTATCGGGAGAGCAAGCCGCGCAAGGTAACGTGCCTCTTTTAAGATCGCGCCCCAGGATGGCCGAGGCTGCTGCGATATCCGCACTCGCGTCATATTGCTGGGCCTTTCAGTCGAAATTGACTAAGCCGTATCTCCAAGTAATTCTGGGACCAAACGAACAAGGCATCCCCAGGCAGCTTGCTCCGCCTGCTTTCGGTTCAGGCCTTGCGGAGCGAGATGCAGTCGTTGCCAATAGCCATCCGTTAATGTCTCCATCCATTCAGCCATTTGATCTGCTGAAGTAACGTCGTCTGCTGAGAGCAATTCTTTCCAGATCAATCTCAAGGTCTCTCTTCGACGTGTCTCAAAATGCTCGGCAACTTCATCATACTGCAGTTGAAATCGAAGCTCGCCCCAGAATGCATACCAAAGGGGTAAGACATCCGGACCACACGCATCAGGGTGGAAGTCAGCTTTTATCAAAGCCCTTATCTTTTCAGCGGGCTTGTCCCCTGCTCGCTCTAAAGAAGCTGTCCAGTGCTCCTCGTAACGCTGGTACAGGTCACGCAAAGTTTCGGTCAGAAGACCTAGCTTTGATTTGAAATAAAACGCCGCAACACCCTGAGAAAGCTCTGCCTCAGACGCGACTGTTGCAAGCGTTGTTTTTGCCAATCCATGGGTCAATATTGAGCGGCAAGCTGCGTCCAACAGCTGCCGGCGACGACGATCTGCGTTCTCCTTCCGCTCTTTGCGAGGACGTTTCCGCTCTACTTCGACCAATTGCCGCTCCTCCTACGATTGCAGCCATCTACAGCGCGCAAAAAAGATGCGTCAATAGCTTGAAATTTATTTGAGCGCTCAAATAAACTTTACGAACGCGCACCCGATCTGTAAACGGATAAGAAAGGGATGGAGCAATTTGACAGTTGATAACAGATACGATGTGATTGTGGCTGGCGCCGGTCACAACGGATTAACCGCCGCAGCCTATTTGGCGCGCGCTGGCATGCGTGTTTTGGTGGTCGAAAAAAACGACTGGATCGGTGGCGCGGCAGTCAGCCGGTCGCTACACGAGGGTTGGACATACTCTAACTGCTCATACGTATGCTCTCTTCTGCGGCGCGAGATTGCCAGGGACCTCGAGCTACCAAAATACGGTCTTCAGGTTATTCCGTATGAAGGCGGCGCGAGCTTCACGCTCGATGGGGATTACTTCGCCTACTATTCCGACCACAACGCTCTGAAGCGTGAGATGGCACGTCATTCTGAAAAAGATGCCGACGCCTATCGCCGCTATTCGCAAGCCATTATGCGGCAATGCCGTTTTATCCGTCCGTTTCTACTTCGGGACGCACCGGACCCCGCTTCTCTACATCCGCGCGATCTCGGCGAACTGGCTTACCTCGTAAAAAAAGCACATGGCCTGGGTAGTCGGGAGCTTGGTGAAACGCTGAAATTCTGGACAATGTCTATTGGTGACTTCCTGGATGAACACTTCGAAAACGACCTGATCAAGGCCCATTTGGCTGGCTCAGGCATTATCGGCACCGGCCTCGGCGTTTATTCTCCCGGAACAGCATACGTTTTGCTGCACCACTACATGGGTGACATTGATGGCGGTATCGGTGCCTGGGGTTTCGCGCGCGGCGGGATGGGCGCGATTTCGAATGCGATTGCTGGCTCATTTAAAGAGCACGGAGGTACGATTCACATAGGTTCAGCGGTTGAGAAAATCCTTAGCAAAGATGGACGCGTTGAAGGCGTAGCTCTTGAGGACGGCAAGGTTTTTTATGCCCCTGTCGTTGCCTCCAATATGGATATCAAACGCACTGTTCTGCACCATATTGATACGGCCGAGTTGCCGGATGAATTCACGAAGGCGGTGCGGAACTTCAAAATTCGTGGCTCTTCGGCGAAACTCAACATCGCACTTGACCGCTTTCCAAATTTCCCTGCAGCACCCGAGCACACCAGCTTCCTCAGGGGTGATTTGCATGTGTCGCAAAGCCTCTTTGAACTTGAAAAGGCCTATGATGATTGGAAAGCCGGGCGCTGGTCGGAAAAGCCTTATATCGACATGCTCATCCCCAGCCAGATTGATCCGACTATGGCGCCGACAGGTGCCCACATGATGACGGTTTTCGTCCAATATGCTCCTTACGATCTGGAAATCGACGGCGTTAGATCCGCCGAGAATTGGCACGACAAGCAGCGCAACGCGATGGCAGAAACTGTACTCGAACAGATGTCTGTGGCGTGCCCTGACATTCGCGAGCGCGTTGTTCATATGGAAGTTCGTTCACCATTGGAAATTGAGCGCGAGGTCTGTCTGACAGAGGGCAACATTTTCCAAGGCGAACTAACTTTTGATCAGCTTTTCTTCAATCGGCCTGTCCCGGGTTGGTCGCAGTACAATTTACCTATCAAGGGGCTTTATCTGTGCGGGTCGTCCGCCCATCCCGGCGGTGGGGTTATGGGGGCCCCAGGTGCAAACGCTGCTCGCGCTATTCTCAGGAAAGAAACACGGCATGGCCGAATGAAGGGGTATGCCGCATGAGCCAATTTGATGCGATTGTCATTGGCGGCGGTGTAAACGGCCTGATTGCCGGAACACTCCTTGGTCGACGCGGCAAGAATGTCTGTATCATTGAGAAATCCGACAGGTTCGGCGGCATGGCGTCTTATTCTGTGGACGGCGGTCCGACCCTTGCACACTCGTTATACAACCTGAGCCCGCGGGCATTGGGTGACATCGGCATAGATCTTCAACACCCTGTCCTGTCCGGCAAACCTGTCTCCACGGTTTCTTTGTCTGAGGATGGGCGGCATATCGTCTTCAATAACGTAGGCGTCATTTGGAGCGAGGGGGCAAAACACCCGGAATCCGACGCCTGGTCCGATCTGACAAAGCAGTTGATTACGTATGGGGGCCTTTTGCGCCAACTCGCCGAGGCCCCACCACCTGGCGGTCAAAAAGCCATCCTTTCGCGGGGTGGGCTGAATGAGTTTTTGCGCCTGGCAAAACTAGGCATCGGATTGAAAAAGCTTGGAAAATCCGAGATGCGGCGTTTCATGCAGGTCGTTTTGTCCAATGTCCACGACATTGTAATTGATGACTTGCCGGAAGGACCGGTGGCTGGAATGCTTGCCGCTGATGCAATCTGGGGGTCAGCCACCGGTCCAAGATCTCCGGGCACTGTGTTCAATCTGATTTATCGGCTTGGCCACGGAGGTAACATCACACAACCAGCAGGTGGGATGTCCGCGCTGACCGATTTGATGGTTGAAGCAGCACAAAAGGCGGGGTGCGTGCTGATGCCGGAAACTGAGGTGTCTCGCATTATGTTGCACGACGACACAGTCTCCGGAGTGGCAACTAACGATGGACGAACTTTGACCGCACCCATTGTGCTCAGCAACCTTGCTCCAAGACGAACAAGCCGAATGACCGGACCCTCTGCTTTTGACATCGAAGCAATGCGGCGAGTTCGAAATATTCGAGCTCGTGGAACAGCGGCTAAGGTCAACCTACGGTTAAAAGACGACGCCGCCCTGCCCGGTCTGCCTAGCGAACTAGCCCACGAACGACTGATCTATGCCCCTTCTGTGGAGTACATCGAAGCAGCGTTTAATCCAGCTAAGTACCGTCAAATGTCTAAAGCACCGGTGATTGAAGCCTTTAAAATGCAGACAGCCGATGGGGCAAATTGGCTGTCAACAATAGTGCAATATGCGCCATCTGACATTGAAGGCGGTTGGACTGAGACTGCCAAGGAACAGCTTGCGCAAATCACAGTTGGAACTCTTAGCCGTGCCCTGCCCGGCTTGGGTGATCAAATCGCAGGCAAACAGGTCATAACTCCGGATCAAATCGAAAGCGCGACTGGAGCACCAGGGGGGCACTGGCACCATGCGGAAATGTCCTTGGACCAACTGCTGACACTTCGGCCCGCGAACGGGATGGCCAGATATTCCATGGGGCCGAAGGGGCTATTCCAATGTGGTGCGGCAACGCACCCCGGCGGTGATGTCATGGGGCTCGCTGGTCGCAATGCTGCGCTGGCAGCGCTGGAGGCACAGGCATGAGCATCTTCACCGATCCGAAACTAGGTTTGATCCCCGGGCCATTTCACGAAAAACTCGAAGAGCAAAATCGCGCGCAAAATTGGTACGATTGGGCGGGTTATGCCGCCCCGGGCGTGCTGGACAGTGTCGAGTTCGAGTACTTCGCGCTGCGCAATCAGGCATCCTTGTTCGACATCTCACCAATGCACAAGTACCGATTGACTGGAGCGGATACGACAACGATGCTCAATCGCCTAGTGACACGGGACATCCGAAAAATCGGCGTTGGTCGCGTGGGGTACGCAATCTGGTGTGATGAAGAGGGTATGGTCATCGATGACGGGACCCTTTTCCATCTTGGCGACAACGATTGGCGCCTTTGCTGTCAGGAACAAATGCTGACATGGCTACTCGACGCGGCTTGGGGTTTTGACGTTTCAGTCGTCGACGAAACTCACAGTATCGCTGGACTTTCGCTGCAGGGCCCGACCTCCTACGCAGTTTTGGAGGCCGCCGGGTTAGATGTCAGCCAGCTGAAGCCATTCGATCTTGCTCAAGTTGACCAAGATCTCATGATTTCGCGGACAGGTTTTACCGGTGATCTGGGCTATGAACTCTGGTGCGACTGGGATAAAGCAGAAGCGCTTTGGGACCGTATTTGGACAGGTGGAGCACATCAGGGACTACGCGCCATTGGATACGAAGCTGTAAATTTGGCCCGTATTGAAGCGGGGTTTCTGACCGCAGGCGTAGATTTTCAGCCAGTTCATGCGACCGAGCGGTTGCACCGGGGCCAAACACCCTTCGAACTCGGTCTGGGTCGGCTAGTCGACTTCAAAAAAGGTCATTTCAATGGTCGGCGAGAGCTGCTGTCCAAGCGAGAAACTCCAAGAAGCCTGCTCATGCGTTTCGATGTCGAAGGTTTCAAACCCTCGGAAGGGTCATTGATCTACAACCGACGCAAAAAAGAAGTTGGGCACATAACGTCCGGAATATGGTCGCCGACCGCCAAACGCAATATCGCGTTGGCACATGTCCGTATGCCGGATGCAGGCCGGTCATCCGGCTTAAAGGCGGAAATTTACACTCTGCAAGAAGGCAAATGGGACACCAGAATGGCGCGCCTTACACCTGTCACCAAAGCCTTTTTTGCACCGCCCCGCGCACGTGCCACGCCACCGGCCCGCACCTAAAGGAGAAGCAGACGTGAATACCCTAGGCAATACACCAACCGACGGCGACCTTGTCGCTTGGGATCGCGACCATCACCTACATCCTTGGGCCGGAACCGATGGCTTTGGGTCCGACGAGTACATGCGGGTAAATACAGCGGATGGTATCTACCTTTGGGATGCTGCCGGGAAGCGCTATATCGATGGCCCCGGCGGTATGTGGTGCACACAGATCGGATACGGGCGTCAGGAGATGGCCGATACCATTTCCCAACAGGTTATGAAGATGCCTTACGCATCGCCCTGGTCGTTTACGACTGAGCCCGCAGCCGTTTTGGCACGAATGATCGCAGAACGCACGCCAGGTGATCTCAACACAGTGCACTTCACAACCGGTGGGTCTACGGCCGTTGATACCGCACTGCGGACTGCGCTTTTTATGAACAAACGGCTCGGCCGACCGGAGAAGAAAATCGTGATCGGCAGGGAAAAAGGCTATCACGGATCCACTTTTCTCGCCGCGACTGTCACTGGGAAAGAGCGTTTCGAAACATGCTTTGAAAAAGCTCAGGATCTGGTGCGCTTCCTTCCCGACGTGAACCCTTACCACCGGCCAGAAGGGATGAGCGTTGATGCCTGGTGCGACGCCAAAGTTGCTGACCTTGAGAACCTGATTGCTGACATAGGCGCAGACCGTATTGCCGCTTTTATAGCTGAACCGATCCTGTGTTCCGGTGGCGTGATCGTTCCACCTCCGGGTTATCACAAGCGCACGCTCGAAATTTGCCGGGCAAACGACATTCTGTACATTTCGGATGAAGTCGTAACCGGCTTTGGTAGGTTGGGACACTGGTTCGCCTCAGAAGACGTCTTTGGCATCGTCCCTGACATTATTACCTGCGCAAAAGGTTTAACCTCGGGCTATCTGCCGTTAGGTGCCTGCATAATCTCGGACGCAGTAATGAAACGCATTTCAGACGCACCGGGCGACGATGTTTTCTACAACGGCTACACATACTCCGGGCACCCTGTGAGCTGCGCGGCTGCCATTAAGAATATTGAAATCATGGAGCGCGAGGACATTCTAGGACACGTTCAACGCGTCACACCGCATTTCCAGGACCGCCTAAATCAAATAAAGGAGAAGTTTCCGATAGTTGGGGATGTGCGCGGTGACGGGCTCCTCGGGTGCATAGAATGTCGCCCTGGACTGAACGTCGAGAGTTACGAAGCGCATGTGAAGTTTGGACAGAAACTGGACGATGCGTGCGAGGAGATGGGACTCCTCTTGCGACCATTTGGAAACATGGCCGTGTTCTCGCCCCCTCTGATCATAACTCCGTCGCAGATAGACGAAATGTTCGACATCATGGAAGCTGGTATGGCGCAGGTCAGCAAGGACTACGACGCATAACGGTCATCGCGTCCATTTAAAGTTCCAGTCAGATCAGGCAGGTTTCCGACCACGGATGTGATGCGGGCAATGCTCTCCGGTTTTCAACACTGGCTGCATAGCGTCCCAGATCTCGATCTGATGTTCAATAAACTCCGCACCATGACGAGCTTCCCAGTCGACTCGGTTTGGCCCGGTCAATTCCTCCAGCTCAGCAGCTGATACCTGAGCATACCAAGCGTTGCGGTTGACTAACTCTACGTCTTCAAAGCCAGCCAGCTCCATTGCAGCGCGGTACTTAGAGGGTGACGCCATCTGAAACTCCAAGGCTTCCATCTTTACGTAGTGCGCCATTTCCGGTGACATCTCACCATCATGATTGGTCAGCCAGTCAGAAGCAGCGAAATAACCGCCTGGTTTGAGCACACGATAAGCTTCCGCAGCCATCGCTACTTTGTCGGGGATATGGATGATCGAGTCCTTCGAAAACACTACGTCAAAAGTACCATCTTCGAATGGCATTGGACCTGGAGTGACCTGTATGATATCGACCTTTTCCTCCAGATCCGCCTGCCTAACTCGCTCTTTCGCAGCCGCGCAAACCGGGGCCTCTACATCAATCCCCGTAACTCTAGCGGCGCCGAACTCCCGTGCCATCAACACTGAAATGGCCCCAGATCCGCATCCGATATCAAGGATATGCTTATCTTTCAGATCAATCCCTTTAACAACACGCGCAACTTCTTCAGGGCCTCCCGGTGAAAGAAATCCCTCTCCCCAAAGCTCCTCCAGAAAGCTGATTGCCTGTTGGTCATATAGGATCTCGTCTGACATAGGATTCCCCCGCATCTGATTGTCAGTCAGTCACTGCAGTGAAACCTTTTCTCTCAACTCAGACAAGCTTTATCGCGAAATCGCAGGTCATAGATTCAGCCATAATTGAATGATCATTCAGTCAGTAGACAGCAAGTGATTTGACTGGTATTCGGAGAAAAGAACGCCTAAAAGGATTTTATCGCAATGGCTGACACCCTACCGACGCATGCCCAAACTGTGATTATTGGTGGGGGGTCGATCGGCGCGAACACGGCCTATCACTTGACTAAGCTTGGCCATACCGATGTTGTCGTTCTGGAACAGGGACAACTGACATCAGGGACCACTTGGCATGCCGCCGGCCTGATCGTAGCCGGCCTTCTCAAATCCGAAGCTGAGTGCGCTATCTACACGCACGGTCGAGACCTTTATGCGAACCTAGAGAAGGAAACCGGTATATCCACAGGTTTCCGCGACGTTGGATATCTGCAGATTGCAACCAATGAAGAACGCCTGCATGAGATGCGTCGCGTCGCAGCCTTCATGCGGCGTTTTGGGATAAACAACCACGAAGTCTCAGTAAAAGAAGCGCAGGATATTTTCCCTATAGGGGACCTCTCAGACGTCGTTGGAGCGTTCCTCATACCGGAGGACGGTCGGGCCAACCCGGTGGACGTGACAATGTCTCTGACCAAGGGGGCCAAAAACAGAGGTGCACGTTTCTTTGAAGGTGTGCGGGTTGAAGAGATTTTAGCCAGGAACGGCACTGCGACCGGGGTCCGCACTGCGAGCGGGCATACCATAACAGCCGAAAATGTTGTGATCTGCGGAGGCATGTGGTCTCGCCAACTTGGTGCAAAACACGGTGTAAATCTACCGCTCCAGGCGGCTGAACACTACTACCTGATAACGGAAAGTATCCCGGGCCTACCTCGCGATCTACCCGTTCTCGAAGACCCTTCCACCTACACTTATTACCGTGAAGAAGTCGGCGGGATGATGTTAGGGCTTTTTGAGCCCGGCGCTGCGGCTTGGAAGCTCGATGGTATCCCGGATGAATGGCAATTCGGAGAGATCGAGCCAGACTGGGAACGTGTTGGGCCCGACCTGGAGAAGGCCTATTCGCGCGTCCCGGACACCATGAACTACGGCGTCAAAAAACTATTCTGCGGACCGGAAAGCTTTACACCTGATCTTGCACCACTTGTTGGCCCAACGCCTGAACTGCGCAATCTTTGGGTTGCATGTGGGATGAACTCACTTGGCATCCTGAACGGTGCAGGCACAGGGATGGTATTGGCCCATTGGATGGTGGACGGCTTGCCGCCCATCGATGTCACCGGCATAAACGTCAATCGCTTCTCACGTGAAATGGCGACACCGGCCTTTCGACGCGACAGAACACCTGAATTGCTAGGAAAGCTCTTTGGCCAGCACTACCACAACGAGAATTACAAAACGGCCAGGAACGTTAAGCGTTCAGTGCTCTACGACCGGCTCAAGGAGGCCGGAGCCTTTTTCGGCGAAGGAAATAGCTGGGAACAACCAGATTGGTTTGCTCCGACGCCCGAAGAGGCCAAGGTCGAGAAATACAGTTGGTATCGCCAAAATTGGTTTGAATGGCACGCTGAAGAACACCGGGCAGCACGCGAGGATGTCATCGTAATGGACATGACATCAATGGCGTGTTTCAGCGTCGAAGGACCGGATGCCTGCGCCCTCCTGTCTCGCCTTTCTTGCAATGACGTTGATGTTGAACCCGGTCGTGTCGTCTACACGGCCTGGGTAAATGAACGAGGTGGGTTTGAGGCTGACCTTACGGTTACCCGGCTATCCGATCGGAAATACTGGGTCATCGTGGGAGAAAACTCGGCGGGTCATACCGAGATGCGCATGCGACGGCACGTCCTGGACAACGAGAACGTTGTTATAACAGACATCACCGCAGGGCGCTGCCAAATCAACGTTCACGGCCCAAAGTCGCGTGCACTATTGAGCAGAATATCCGGAGCTGATTTGTCGGACGAAGGTTTTCTCTTCATGACGGCGCGTGAAATTGACATCGGGTACGCCGTAGTTATGGCCTATCGCGTGACGTTTATTGGCGAACTCGGCTGGGAACTTCACGTACCGGCCACTCAGGCCATTCAGACCTACAATCTGATTATGGAAGCAGGTCGAGATCTGGGTGTTCGCAATGCTGGAATGCAAACTCTCAACTCCCTACGGTTAGAGAAGGCTTATCGTGATTTCGGAATTGACGTGGACAACACGGACAACCCAATTGAGGCCGGGCTTGGTTTTGCCGTCAAATTGGACAAACCCGGTGGCTTCATCGGCAGGGAAGCACTCGCCACGATCAAGGCGAAAGGCACTCCCAACAACCGGATGTTGCAGTTCCTGCTAAAAGACCCAGAGCCTCTCATGTACGGCAATGAGATGATTTATCTAAACGGCAATGAAGTCGGATATATTCAAGTTGGCGGATATGGGCACACGCTCGGCGCTGCCGTCGGCATTGGTTTCGCCGAGATTGACGAACCGTTGACCGCGGACATAGTCGCAACTGGGCATTGGCAGATCGAAATCGCAGACGAGAAATACGACGCGGCAGCCTCGTTAAAGCCGCTCTATGACCCCGGCATGCACAAAATAAAGCGCTGAAGCCATATTGTTCGATGCTTTCGCTCAGACTGGAAAGTGTTTTGGGAAGAACCGCGACAGCGAAAGCATGCAAACATCCCTGAATTCCCGACGATCAGCCACTTTTGGATACAACATCAAACTTAGCCAGGCCCCGTCTGACATCGCCTCTACGGCCCGAGCTGTTTTTTCTGGATCAAGATCGTCGTAGCCGCCGTCGGCAATCAATTCACCACATAGGTGCAAAATTCTATCATATCTTTCGTTGTCATATTTATTATGAATCTTCAAGTAATTAGGCCGATACTTCGCTTGCCCCCAGAAGGCAAACCAGACGGCCAACCGCTTGTGGGTACAAATGCTCTTGTCAAAGTCCGCTCGAATAATCGCAGCCAGCCGATGTGCGGCTGTAGGTTCTGCAGCCTCATAGTATTTGAGCCAATTTTCATAGTGTTCTTGTGCAAGGAAACCCAGCGCGGCGTCATACAAAGCTTCCTTACTGTCGAAGTGATAATTCACCACGCCATGGGACAGATTGGCTGTTTCTGTCACGTGTTTAAGCGTCGTGTCAGAAAACCCGCGTTTCGAGATCGAGTCTATGGCGGCCATGATCAACTGTAAGCGACGAACTTCGGGAGGTTCGGTGCGTCGTTTTTTCTGAAGCTCATGCGTCTCCAATTTAACTCTCCTCTCGTTCAGCCATTTGCCTGTCCAACAAATCCGCTCTCTGTTGCCGGAACATAATTATTGCTGCGATAGCGACACAGATAGCGATCACAAGAATCATGATGGTTGCTAGCGCGTTGATGTCCGGCCTGAGGCCCAGTCGAATGCGCGAAAAGATCAAAATTGGCAAGGTATTTGCGCCTGGGCCAGTAACAAAACTTGCTATGACCAAGTCATCGAGAGACAGCGTGAAGGCCAGCAACCATCCCGAAATTAGTGCCGGCGTCAGCTGTGGGATCGTTATGGCCGTCAGAACTTTGAACGGTTTTGCGCCAAGATCGGCGGCGGCTTCTTCCAGTGTTTGCCCCACACCGGTTAAGCGTGCCTGAATTGTTACCGCCACATAGGCCATGGAAAAGGTAATATGCGCGATCGTAATCGTCGCAAAACCGCGCTCAGCAGGCCATCCGATCAGCTGGTTCAGCGAGATGAAGAAAACCAGCAAGGACAATCCGGTTATCACCTCGGGCATCACCAAGGGCGCGACCAACATGCCACCAAACAAGGTCCGCCCCTTGAACCGTCCAAAGCGCACCATAGCCAGACCTGCCAAGGTGCCAAGCGCCGTGGCAAAAGTAGCGTTGACAACGGCAATCTGAAGACTGAGTGAAACAGCACTCCAGACTTCCGCAGATTGAAAAAGCTCTTTGTACCAGCGCAACGACCATCCACCCCAAACCGGTACCAGCTTGGAGTAGTTGAATGAGTAAATAACCAACAGGATCATTGGGATGTAAAAGAATGCCAGTCCCAAGGTCAGCATGATGGTTAAGAAACGGGAGCGTTTGGCGTACATCTATTGCTCCTCCGCTGCTTTGCCTTGGTAGTGCTGGAAAACCATGATTGGCAGCACCAGTATGAACAGCAGAACAATCGCAACTGCGGCGGCCACTGGCCAATCGCTGTTTCTAGAGAACTCATTGTAGAGAACCCGCCCAATCATCTGCACGTTGCCGCCACCTAACAGATCGGGGATAACGTACTCGCCGGTCGCAGGGATAAAGACCAGCAGTGAACCAGCGACAATTCCAGGCATCGTCAGAGGCAATGTGATTTTGAAGAAAGTGTTCGTTGGTTTGGAACCAAGGTCGGCGGCCGCCTCGTTCAGGCTGTTGTCCAGCTTCTCCATATTCGCGTACAGCGGCAGGATCATGAACGGCATATAGGTGTAGACGATCCCGATATAGACGGCGAATTCCGTGTAAAGCATGCGGATCGGCTCATCGATCACCCCCAGCGCTATCAGAAGGTTGTTGATCGTGCCTTGATCCGCAAGCAGGCCCATCCACGAATAGACCCGCAACAAGAAAGACGTCCAAAACGGAAGAATGATTGCAAACAACAAGAGCGGCTTCGCGATCGGCCCTGATCGTACAATTGCATAGGCAATAGGGTAGCCAAACAAGAGGCACAAGAACGTACACGTTACTGAAATCTTGAGTGAATTTACGTAAGTGTCAAAGTACAGGCTGTCTTCCCAGATGTAGACAAAATTGTCGAAGACCAGGCGGATTGTCATGATCCCGTCACCTGTCCACTCAATTAAACTTGTGAATGGCGGGCTCGCAATCGCCAGTTCAGCTAAGCTTATCTTTGCGACAATGAAGAACGGTGCCAGAAAGAATACAAGCAACCAGAAGAACGGTATGACGGTGACGATCTGACGCCATCTGCTATGGATACGCCGCATCACTAAACGGATCATGGGTTGTCGTTCAACCTGCGGCGGTTCGAACATATCCTCGGTGAAATCCGTCATGAGTGGAGCAACATGGCGCTAGACGGATCCCAGCTGATATTTACCTTGTCTTCCCAGGTTAATCGCTGCGCAGCATGCGTCGGACGTGACTGGTTGGGCTGAGTGACGTCGAAGATTTCGCCATTGGGAAGCCTTACCTTGTAGATCGATGTCTCTCCCAAATACCCAACATCATCGATGACGGCCGCTGTCTGGTTCGCGCCCTCAGCAATTGTATCAGATTTCTCAAGTCGAATTTTCTCGGGCCTCAGCGCAACCCAAATCTTGCTGCCAGCCTTAACAGAATGACCGTGATCAATATAAACTTCGCAGAACTCGGTTTCGACCCGAACATGGTCGACCCCATCCTCGGTCACCCTGCCCTCAAAAATATTTGCTGATCCGATAAAGTCAGCCACAAAGCGGGATTCTGGAAACTCGTAGATCTCTGTCGGAGTTCCAATCTGTTTGAAGCGACCCGCGTCCATAACGGCCATTCGCGAAGACAGGGTCATTGCTTCTTCCTGATCGTGAGTCACGACGATGAACGTGACGCCGACCTTGTCCTGAATGTTGGCAAGCTCAAACTGCGTTTGCTTACGCAGTTTTTTGTCCAGAGCAGCCAAAGGTTCATCCAAGAGCAGCAACTTGGGACGTTTGACCAAGGCCCGCGCCAATGCAACACGCTGGCGTTGCCCACCGGACAATTGTTTAGGTTTTCTCTTTTTGAAATCTTCCAACTCAACAAGCTTGAGGATGTCGTGAACTCTGTCCGCAATGTCTAGCTTGGGGACATGGTCTTGCTCCAACCCGAAAGCCACGTTTTTTTCGACGGTCATATGCGGAAACAGCGCATAGCTTTGGAACATCATATTGGTCGGACGTTCGTAAGCTGGCACATCGGCCATATCGACTCCGTCGATAGTGATTGTACCACTGTTCAAATCCTCAAACCCAGCAAGCATTCGAAGTAGTGTCGACTTTCCACATCCAGATCCGCCTAAAAGGCAGAATAACTCTCCTTTGTAGATATCCAGATCAACGTTATCGACAGCAGTCACTGCACCGTATTTTTTGGTTACGCCTCTGATTTTGACCAGAGGTTCCTGTTCTTTTTGATCGAGCCATGGTTCTGGGCTGACAGCCGTGGAAACAGTCAATTTGGGCCTCTTAGTCTGCCAGTCGGGGTCTGGGGATGCAGTAGCGAACCGGTCTGGTCCGCTACTTCATTTGCCAGTGTGAGTGGATTTAGTTTCCGGCCTTAAAGTCAGTCCAGGTACGTGTCTGCAAGCGCTCGACCTTGGGAGGAAGAACGGCAGTCGTGTACATCTTGGCAACCTGATCCGATGTTGGGAACGCGGCTGGGCTGGAGGTTACAGCCTCATCAACCATGGGCTTGGCCGTCAGGTTGGCGGTCGCATACCAGGTGAAGTTACTATCATTGGCCGCAACCTCGGGGCGCATCATATAGTTCAGGAAAAGATGAGCGTCTTCTTTGTTCGCGGCGTCTTCCGGGATCAGCCAACCATCAATCCACAGCTGCGCTGTACGATCACCTTCGGGCAGGAAGAAGTCTAGCACGACACCAGTGTCGGCTTCCGCTGCGCCAGACATGGCAAGGAGACCATCAGGGCCCCATGTGGTTGAGACACAGAACTCTTTCTGAGGCATCCGTTGATAAGCATAGTTATCGAAGGTTTTGATGTATGGCCTGATTTCCGCCAGCATCTCCCCAACTTTCTCATAGTCTTCTTTGTTTGTGGAGTTCGCATCCAGGCCCATATGCGCCAAAGCCATCGGAATGATGTCGCCTGGGGAATCCAGGAATGAAACGCCACACTTGGACAGCTCTTTCATGTGAACAGGATCGAAAACCATATCCATCGAGCCGATGGGGGCATCTGGATACGTCTCTTTCACCAATTCTTCGTTGTATGTGACGCCGTGCGTTCCCCACATATATGGGATGAAGTGTTGGTTGCCTGGATCCCATTCACTTGACAACTGCTCCATGATCGCCGGGTCGATGTGCTTGATATTGTCCAGCTTCGACATATCCAACGGCGCAACAATTCCCGCCTTAATCAGCCGAGCCGTATCGCTGCCGGCATGACTAACCACATCATATCCGCTGTTTCCCGCCAGTAGCTTGGCATCAATTGCTTCGGCAGAGTCATACGGATCATAGATAACCTTAATACCGTATTCTTTTTCGAAGTTCTCGATTGTGTCTTCAGCGATGTACTCTCCCCAATTCGTAACCTTCAACACACGCTCTTGTGCGTAAGCCGATCCCGAAATTGCAGTAGCTGTCGCCGCTAAAACTGTAATTCCGGCGATTTTTCTGATTGAGTTCATAACTTCGCTTCCTCTCCCTGAGTGGTGGCTGAATTTGTTTTGCCTTGTTTGCAAGTTTGTTATCTCGAATGATCACGCCTTCGTAGCGGGCGTAATCACTATGCACCCCATTCCCCCAAGTCGCTATGTTTTTATCTGACTGGTCATTCAGAACGGTAGTCCGCTGAAATCTGCACTGTCAAGCTTGGCTGAATGAATTTTGATCATATCTCTACATATCACTGGTTTTGCACCTGATTTGAGCAGGTAAATCGAAAACCATCGACCAAGGAAACCTCACAGGCGTGACTAGCAGCACATTTCTGAATGATCATTCAGTCAGAAAAAGTTGACGAGCAAGTCAATATAAGCGACACCTACACTCAGTCGAAGAGTGGCGGATCCAGCAAGGCCAAATTTTCATTCCTGGATGCTGTCCCCATCTGAGACCCAAACTGACCAAACCAAAACTATGCGGGTTGTTCCGATGCGCGACGAAGTAAGAAATACAGAAATTCCTACCAATTGGGACCGTCGCGGGTTGCCCGGTTGGTGCTATCACAGCAATGCCCTTCTTGAACTTGAGAAGAGCGAACTTTTCAAAACGCATTGGCAAATCGCGTGCCATGTTTCGGATGTTCCGGAACCCGGTAATTTTCTATGTTTTGACATGTGCGGTGAGCGCGCCCTGATCTTGAAGGATAGCAACTCGGACATCCGCGCGTTTCTAAACGTTTGTCGTCACCGCGGTTCTCGGCTGGTCTCGAAAGAGCAAGGAAAATGTGCAAACGCTCTAGTCTGCCCATTTCACGGCTGGGTTTACAATCTTGATGGAACGCTACGCGGCGCCGCCCGTCCGGAGTCGTTCCCCGATCTAGACAAGCACGAGTTTGGCCTGAAAGAGATTGAAATGGAAATCTGGCAGGGTTTTGTCTTCGTCCGATTCAAACCTGGAACCCAGCCATCAGTAGCCGAACTGCTAGCCCCGATTGAACAGGAAGTCTCTGCCTACAAAATGGCCGAACATGTCCCGACGGACGGAATCTGGACCGAGGAGACTCCTGTAAACTGGAAATCGATCAGAGATGTCGACAACGAAGGGTATCATGTCCCGCTCGCGCACCCTGCCCTTCAGGATTTATATGGCTCGACCTATTCAGACGAACCATATGTCGACGGCGTCTCCCGCTCCGATGGAAGATTCACGCCGACGAAGGGCCGCAGGTGGGCTGTTCGCAACTACAAGAAATTCACTAGACCACAGCCTCACCTGCCGGAACACTTGCGCAAAACTTGGCTTTACTACGGCATTTTTCCAAATGCGGTAATAGCCGTCACACCTGAGACGACCCTCTTTTATCAAGAGTTTCCGATCACGACGGATAAATCCACTCTACGGAGCGCGACATACCGAAACCCGAACGAAGACCGCCAACAAAGAGCGGCACGCTACCTTGCCGCTCGGATTGATCGAGAGACAGTGGAAGAAGATATTCAGCTTACGATATGGTCCAACGAAGCCATGGCTTCAGAGGCGTTCGAGGGCTTCTATCTTTCTGATCTCGAGTACGGCGTACGCTCCCATCATGACCATCTCAGGAAAATTCTTCCAATCTACAACTCTGAATCATCACCTGGAGAAGATGAAGTTGCCGCGTTGAATGATGCGATGTCCGCTGAGCCGAAATCGTGACTAAAGGTATATTCAAAGTGGAGGAAGCAGAAGCTCAAAGGCAGTTCCTGGCAACGACTGTCGGAACGCCTGGTTCTGGTGCCACAAGATATGCAGCTGCGATGTATTTCTTTAAGAACGGAAAGCTTTCTGCCGAGATGCTGGAAATCTACCGAAGATGCAGCAAGTTTGACACGGAAGATCCGCTCGATCTGGCTAGACACGAGGGCGTTTCAGTTCCGGAATTCGTTTGCAATCTATGCTCAAGAACTGACGAATGACTTCTCGCGCGCAAATGACCAAATCCTTAGACAATTCAGATCCTTGTAAATTCTCACGATGCTGAGAAAGCCAAAAACCTACTCCGAACATTGTCTCACAGGCCACTTTAAGTGTTGGAGCGAAAACATTGAAAGTTTACGACTTTGACGTCGTTGTCGTTGGTGCCGGAGCAGCAGGAATTGCAGCTACTCGTGCTCTCAAATCGGCGGGACTCTCAGTAGTCTGCGTCGAGGCATCCAACCGCGTCGGGGGGCGCGCACACACGGACACGGAAATCTTTGGCGTCCCGTTCGACGTGGGAGCGCATTGGATGCACACCGAACATGCAAACGCTCTGAAAGCTCCGGGTCTCGCACTTGGTCTTGATCTCTATGCGGCCCCGGACAACGCGGTGACGTATGGCTTGGAGGATGACGCTGTTCTGTGGGACGAGGTCGACGAAATTCATAGCGCGATAAAAGAAGCGGCGCGCATAGATGCAGAAATTGAAGCAAGCACCGGAATTCCAACAGACCGATCCTTGGCAGACATTTGGCAGAACAAAGGGCATTGGTCGTTCACGGCAGCCATGACATTTGCATTGTCGATTGCCAGGGATTTGCCGGATACATCGCTGCGAGACATAAGTGCTTGGGAGGGCGGCGGCGATTGGTTTTGCCGCGAAGGCTTCGGACACCTCGTTGCATGTACTGCGCAGGGGCTGCCAGTTATACTGGCCACTCCGGTCACAGAAATTAAATCTCTCACTGAAGGCGTGCAGATAACCACGGCTACTGGCAAGATCAATGCTCGAACCGTAGTCGTAACAGTTTCTGTCGGGGTCTTAGCCGAAGACATCATCCGCTTTGATCCCCCGCTAGAACCCGACCGACGCTCAGCGCTCGAGCTCATCACTATGGGTGACTACAATCACGCTGGCCTCCTTTTCCATCCCGGTGCTTTGCCCGTGCAACCGGATACTTGGCTAACATACCAATTAGAACCCGACGCCAAAGGGGGAGCCCGTGGAGGTGGTTTTCTTTGCGACATCTCAAACACCGGTCTAACTAGCTTTGAAAGTTCTGGCAGCTTTTCCAAAGAGTTGCAGGATGTCGGACCTGAGAGCGCCATCGAACATGCGCTCGAAACACTGGTTGGCTTCTTCGGCACAACAGTCAGAAAAGCCTTCATCAAAGGCCACGCTACCGCTTGGCGAAATGAACCCTATGTGCGTGGTTCTTACGCTGGAGCCAAGCCGGGAGGCCACAACAAACGCGCTGTCTTACGCCAGTCTCATGCTGAGCGGGTGCACTTCGCCGGTGAAGCTACACATCCTAACCAACAATGCTCGGTCAGCGGAGCCCACCTGGAAGGATTAAGGGCCGCGGAAGATGTGTTGGCGCAGCTACGCTGAACACCTGGCGATCAACTTGCTCCAGCAAGTGGAACAGTCTTAGAATTTCGAATGAACCTTTGACTATAAGTCACAAGGCCAAGTTCATCTTTCGCATGCAACGCCTATTCGGCTTTTGATAGCTCCAGATCCTGCTTCCCTGATACAGGGTTCGCCCTCCCTGATCCGTCGGCACAATTCCCTGTTCCCGCGAGAAAATTCCCTGTTCCACCTTTTAGGGAATTTGCAGCATAAACCTCTGAAAAACATACAGTTCTGATAGGAGAAATGACGGAAATCAGTCCCGGTTCGCGAAAATTCCCTGTAAATTGCAGGTTATCAGGGAAATCCAGCCCAAAGCGACCCCGCTAAAATGCGACACTGAGACTGGCGCCTGAATTGTCCTCTGAATGTACGGTTTGCTCCGTCTCTGATTGAAAGCGCATGCGCCAACTCGCGGGAATTGCGGCGCAATTCCGGGTCAGAAAACACAACTGAAGTGAGACGGGTATGAGTGGCGGGGAGACAGGGATTCGAACCCTGGGAACGCTCTCACGTTCAACGGTTTTCAAGACCGCCGCATTCGACCACTCTGCCACCTCCCCGCGTGCCGCAGGGTCTAAGCTGTGTTTCAGGCAGAGGCAAGCCATAAAGCGGGAAATCTTGCCTAAGCTTCAGCAGCAGTCTTTCCTTAGCCCCGTGCCCGCGTTATCATTCGCGGACAAGACCGCTAGAGACTGGCAAGAAGAACCAGCAATCACGCGGTGGGGCGCGGCCAATATGGCTTTGTCAGGCAAGGGATTGAGACAATGGAGCGAGCTACGGGCACACGCTTAGGGCCACAACGGCTGGCAATTCTGGTCGTGGGTTTGGCCGCCTTGGCTGGGTGCGAAGAAGGGTTCAGCCTGCAAGAGGCCCCGGAAGAGGAAGTTGCGACCGAAGAGGCAGACAATACCAACAGGTTCGAGTTGTTCCCAGACGCAGCACCTACGAACCAGCGTGATGTTGAGGCACCCGATGTATTTCAGGTGACCGAAGCCGGACTTTGGGATGGACGCCCCTCTCTGGGTGGAATTTGGGTGGCACACCCTGATGTTACTCAACCCGAGCGAGTGCGGATCAAGAACACAGCCAACAACAAGACAGTTACGGGCGCATTGTTCCGCCGCGAACGGGCTTTACCTGGACCTGCGCTACAGGTCTCTTCCTCGGCCGCAGAACAGCTTGGTATGCTGGCGGGGGCCCCAACCAAGGTTCAAGTCGTAGCACTGCGCCGCGAGGCGATTGAGGTGCCCCCTGCCCCTGAAGAGACAGAGGCGACCGAGGACGGAGAGGTTGCGGAAGGAACCGAAGCGGCGACGGAAACAGCTGAAGGCGAAGCAGTCGAACAGCCCGTTAAACGTAAGTGGTGGCAGAAAAAACCAACCGATGACACGAATGCTGGTGCTGCAGTCGTTGCTGGGGCAGCCGCTGGCGCCGTCGTCACATCTTCGGACGATGAGTCGGCCCCTGCCGAAGTGCAAAGCACCGAGGTTGCCGATGCAGATTCACAAGCGACTGAGCAACCAGTCAAACGCAAATGGTGGCAGAAAAAACCAACGGATGAAGCCAACGCTGCGGCAGCAGGAGCAGCTGCTGCCGCCGTCACAGAGGCTGATGCCGCCCCGACCGAGGTGCAGTCGGCGGCATTGTCAGACCCAGAGATAACACCGCCAACTGAGAAGCCCGCTAAGCGCAAGTGGTGGCAAAAGAAAAACCCTAACGAGATCACCGAAACGCCATTGGACCCGATCGCAGGTGCTGCGGCAGCAATTGAAGCATCCGAACCGACCGCTGCAGCGGCACCGGTGGCAGCAAGCACTGCAACGGCAGGAGGCTTATCCAAGCCGTATGTTCAGGCTGGAACTTTTGGCGTTGAATCCAATGCCAAGAGCGCAGCGGAAAAGATACGTCGGAATGGGATGAATGCTGACGTGTTTGAACTGAAAGGTGAAGACAAATCAGTATGGCGCGTTCTGGTTGGACCTGTTGCAACACGCAGCGAACGCCGGGCATTGTTGAATGACGTCAAAGACCTTGGGTTTACTGATGCCTTCACGGCCAAGAACTGACAGAACTAGGAGGCGAATGATGCTTTCCGCTTTACGATCAACCTCTCTTGCCATCGGGCTGGCACTAATGGCGCTGCCGGCCTATGCGTTCGACACCACCGCGCGCGCTGCTTATGTGATCGATCAGAAAACCGGCACTGTGCTGTTGTCGAAAGACGCTGATCAGCCTCTGCCCCCGGCTTCTATGTCGAAACTCATGACGCTTTATGTCGCGTTTGAAGCGCTGCGCGATGGTCGCCTTACGCTGGACGAAACTCTGCCCGTATCTGAACACGCCATGAGCTATGGTGGCTCGACCATGTTCCTGAACACGCAGGACCGGGTGCGGGTCGAAGACCTTCTGCGCGGGATCATTGTGCTATCTGGAAACGACGCCTGCGTCGTGATTGCAGAGGCATTGAGCCCCGACGGGACCGAAGCTGGGTTTGCCCGCTTTATGACCCAGCGCGGGCAACAGATGGGTATGAACAACTCAAACTTTGCCAATTCTAATGGCTGGCCTGCTGCGGGGCACATGATGTCTGTGCATGATCTGGCGGTTCTGGCCGATCGATTGATCACTGATTTCCCTGAATACTATCCCCTCTTTGCGGAAGAGGTTTTCGAATTCGACGGTCGTGCCCCGTCGAACGCACGCAACCGCAATCCTCTACTGAAACTGGATATCGGGGCCGACGGTCTCAAGACCGGTCACACGCAAGAAGCAGGATATGGTCTGGTTGGTTCGGCCAAACAAGGGGATCGCCGGGTTGTCTTTGTGCTCTCCGGGCTCGACAGCGTCGGCAAACGGGCAGAGGAGGCTGAGGCCGTGGTTAACTGGTCGTTTCGAAATTTTGTCGAGAGGACAGTTGCCAAATCGGAAGAACCGGTAGCGCAGGCCAAGCTTTGGATGGGTGCGGAAAAAACTGTGGGTTTGGTGCCCAAAGGTGATCTGACCCTGCTGTTTCCAGTCCTGGGCAACAAAGACATTCAGGCCGAAGTCGTCTACGAAGGCCCGATCAATGCGCCGGTCAGCAAAGGCCAACAGCTGGCTGAGTTGGTGATCAAACCCGAAGGCCTGCCGGAAATCCGCCGACCGTTGGTGGCGGACAGGGATGTACCCCTCGGCGGGTTTGTCGTCCGCATGATGACAGTGGGCGGCATCGTTCTAAAAGACGTGATCAACAATCCGCTGGAGCAAATGTGACGGCGCGCGGCACGTTTCTTACCTTCGAAGGCATTGACGGATCAGGCAAGTCTACACAGGCCCGTCTGCTGGCCGATCACCTGCGACGTGAAGGCCGCGATGTCATTCTGACTCGGGAACCGGGTGGGTCTGCCGGCGCCGAAGAAATTCGCAATCTGGTTTTACAGGGCGACCCGGATCGTTGGTCGGCCGAAACGGAAATTCTGCTATTCACTGCAGCCCGGCGTGACCATCTGGAACGCACAATCGAACCCGCACTGGCCGCTGGAAAAGTGGTCATCTGCGACCGATTTGCCGACAGCACTCGCATGTATCAGGGGATGTCGCGTGGCGATCTTCGCAGCCTCGTGGATCAGCTGCACAATTTGATGATCGGGCGCGAGCCTGACCTGACACTACTGATCGATATGGATCCGGAAACCGGTCTATCACGCGCTAAGGGTCGGCAAGGTGCCGAAGAACGGTTCGAAGATTTCGGTGTCGATCTTCAACTGCAGATGCGTGCAGGTTTTCTCGCTCTGGCGGACGAATTCCAGGATCGTTTTCGAGTGGTGAACGGCAATAGGGACATGGACAGCGTCGCGCAGGATGTGACAGACATTGTTATGACTTCTCTGCGATAGACCAGACATGAGCGACGACACCCCAACTCCGGATCAGGCCCCTGGCGCACCACATCCGCGAGAAACCACCCGGCTTATCGGGCAGGACGCAGCACAACAGGCCTTTCTGACCGCGTACAATTCGGATCGATTGCACCATGGTTGGTTGCTGACCGGTCCTCGTGGAGTGGGCAAAGCAACACTAGCATGGCGGATCGCGCAGTTCTTGCTGGCCACGCCGCCATCTGATGATGGCGGGCTGTTCGGCGCTCCACCTCCGCCTGACACTCTGGACATCGACCCGGAACACCCGGTCGCCCATCGCATTCTTGCCGGGGCCGAACCCGGCCTTGCCGCAATTACCCGCTCTGTCAACGATCAGGGACGGCTGCGCAATGAAATCGTTGTTGATGACGTCCGCAAACTTGGGCGGTTCTTCGGCTTGTCCTCTGCTGATGGAGGGCGGCGGGTTGTCATCGTGGACTCGGCGGATGAAATGAACGTCAGCGCCGCAAACGCGCTGCTGAAAATGCTCGAAGAGCCACCCGCGCGCACAACTCTGCTGCTGATTTCGCACCAACCCTCGCGCCTGCTGCCGACCATCCGGTCGCGTTGCCGCACACTACGGCTATCCCCTCTCTCGCCTGACGACATGCAGGCTGCGCTGTCGCAAACCGATACGGAAATTCCTAGCCAGACTGACCATCTCGCAGCGCTCGCAGCTGGATCAGTGGGCGACGCCGTTCGCTTAATAAACCTCGGCGGGCTGGAACTTTATGCCGAACTGATTGCAATTTTGGGAACCCTGCCCCGGCTTGACCGCCAGCGCGCTCTGAAACTGGCCGAAACGGCTGCGCAGCGGGGGGCGGCCGAACGGTTCGATCTGCTGCTTTCATTGATAGACGTGGCTCTCTCGCGCCTGGCTCTGACTGGTGCGACCGGCACCGCACTGATGCCCGAGGCCGCTCCGAATGAGGCCGAAACTTTATCGCGTCTCTCCAGCTCACCGCAAAAGGCCCGCCAATGGGCCGAAATCGCCGCCCCCATCACGGCGCGTGCGCGGCATGGGCAGGCGGTGAACCTTGACCCTGCCTCGCTTGTCCTAGATACGCTGTTCAAGATACAGGAAACCGCCGGTCACAACAGATGAGCCCCACTCCCGAAATTACCGACAGCCATTGCCATCTGGATTTCCCGGATTTTGACGGTCAGCTGGAAGAAATCGTTTCACGCGCTGCCGTCGCTGGCGTGACCCGCATGGTGACCATCTGCACACGGTTGCGTAACGAGCCCACGGTACGCGCCATCGCTGAGGCTCATGCCCCTGTCTTTTATGCCGCAGGCACCCACCCGATGAGCGCCGCTGACGAGCCGATGGCAACAGTCGATGAACTGCTCGCATTCGCCAAGCATCCGAAATTCGTGGGCATTGGGGAAAGCGGGCTTGATTATCACTACACGGCTGAGTCGGCGGACGTTCAAAAGCGTTCGCTGCGTATCCATATCGAAGCGGCGCAGCGGACGGGATTACCCCTAATTATCCATGCACGTGCTGCGGATGAGGACATGGCACGTATCTTGGCGGATGAGCATAGAAACGCTCCGTATTCCTGTGTCATGCATTGCTTTTCTTCCTCAGCCGAGCTGGCCCGAGCCGCCCTTGATCTTGGCTTCTATCTGTCCATGTCCGGCATTGCAGCATTCCCCAAAAGTCAGGAGCTGCGTGATATCTTCGCCGCCGCGCCCATCGATCGTATCCTGGTTGAAACCGACGCGCCGTATCTGGCGCCGCCGCCCTATCGCGGCAAACGAAACGAACCGGCCTACACCGCGCATACTGCGCGCAAAGGGGCCGATGTGTTCGGTTTGGAGTACGCCGATTTCGCTGCCCAAACACAGGCCAATTTTGACCGGCTGTTCACCAAAGCCGCTAGCTACAAGGCCGCTGCATGAGCGAGCTGCGCTTTACAATACTTGGCTGCGGTTCGTCCGGAGGTGTACCGCGACTTGGGGGACATTGGGGCGAATGCGATCCGGAGAACCCCAAAAACATCCGGCGTCGCTGCTCACTGTTGGTCGAACGCGATGGGCCAGAGGGTACGACCTCGGTATTGATCGATACGTCTCCTGATATGCGCAGCCAATTGCTTGGCACCGGAACGGGGCGTTTGGATGGCGTGATTTACACCCATTCCCATGCCGATCACACCAATGGCATCGACGATCTGCGGATGATTGTTTTCAACATGAAGACCCGCGTGCCTGTATGGGCGGACGGCGATACCCAGAACGATCTACTCGGTCGCTTTGGATATGCGTTTGTTCAACCCGAAGGCTCACCCTATCCGCCCATCCTGGACCTAAAGACAATCAATGGCCCGTTTGAGGTTTCCGGCCCCGGCGGCCAGATCCCCTTTCGACCATTCCGTGTGAACCACGGATCGATTGATGCCCTTGGCTTCAAGATGGGAAATCTCGTTTATCTGCCTGATGTTGCGGAACTTTATGATGAGAGCATGGCTGAGCTTTCAGACCTCGACTGCCTTATCATTGATGCCCTACGCCGATCCCCGCATCCAACCCATGCCCATCTGGAGAAGACGCTGGGCTGGATTGAGCAATTGAAACCAAAACGTGCCGTTCTGACCAACATGCATATCGATCTGGATTATGCCACGGTTGATGCGGAAACACCGGATCATATTACACCTGCTTTTGACGGCATGGTGATCCGGCAACCTCTGTAGGGCAAGACGCTGTTCGCGCGCGCGATACCGTCGATGGCAGCGACATGTTCCAAAGCCTGATCGATGTCATCCTGCCGGTGTTTTTGGTCATCGGCGCCGGGTATACGGCAACCCGGTTCGGATATTTCCGCGAAGATCATATCGACGGGTTGATGAAATTCACGCAGGGCTTCGCCATTCCCTGTTTGTTGTTTCTGGCCATCGCCAATCTCGATCTCAGCGCAAGCTTCGACCCCAGACTATTAACCAGTTTCTATTCGGCAGCTGGCCTCTGTTTTGTCGCCGGAATGGTAGGCGCTCGCCTCATATTCGGACGCGAGTGGGAGGACTCGATCGCGATTGGCTTTTGCTGCTTGTTCTCAAATTCAGTGCTTTTAGGGCTGCCCATCACGGAACGTGCCTACGGACCGGACAACTTGACGGGAAATTTTGCAATCATCGCCTTCCATTCACCGTTCTGCTATTGTGTTGGTATCACCGTGATGGAGATCTTTCGAAACCGTGGCCATGGTGGGACACGGATGGTGAAATCCGTGTTGTCCGCAATGTTCAAGAATGCGTTGATACTGGGCATCTCATTGGGCTTTATTGTCAATCTTACCGGATTTGTAATACCGGGCGTGGTTGATGACGCGTTGAACCTGATTACGCGCGCGGCCCTACCCGGCGCACTGTTCGCATTAGGGGGCGTACTGGTCAAGTACCGACCCGAAGGCGATTTGCGCGCCATTATCTTCGTCTGTTGCATCTCGCTGTTGCTACATCCAAGCCTTGTATGGCTTTTCGGAACATCATTGGCGCTACCGCAAGATCTGTTTCGCTCAGGTGTTCTTACCGCTGCGATGGCTCCGGGCTTCAACGCCTATATCTTTGCAAACATGTATGGGCGCGCCAAACGGGTTGCTGCATCTTCAGTTTTGATCGGCACCGCATCATCCATACTGACTGTCTGGCTTTGGTTGACCCTACTTGGATAGCCAGATCAAAAATCCTGCATTGACTCTGCAAACAAGCAGGACATCTTTCGCAGCACCATCTCGGAGCACCGCATGCCACACGCCGTTATCGTCGCACATGGACAACCGTCAAATCCGGCACCCGCCGAGGCGGCGCTGGCGCGCTTTGCCAGGCAAATAGATTCACTGTGTCATCGGGTCTCGGTTCATTCCGCCACTTTGGCTGCACCTGACACGCTTGAGACGTGCCTTGACGAATTGCCCGGCGACATAGCGATCTATCCGTTGTTCATGGCGAAGGGTTGGTTTGTAACCAAGGCTTTACCTAAGCGACTTGGTTCTCGGTCGGTCAAAATTCTGGATCCTCTGGGTATCGATCCGCAGTTGCCATTTTTGGTTAAAAGCGCCCTGCATCAAAAACTTGAAAATCTGGGATGGTCAGCACCTGACACTGATCTGGTAATCGCAGCCCATGGTTCAGGGCGCAGCAATAACCCGGCAACGGTGGCCCATGGGTTTGCAGATACGCTGGGCCAATTGGTCACATTCAAAAGCACCCGAACCGGCTTTGTTGAGCAATCTCCAGGCATTGCCGCAGCAGCATCAGGATGTGGTGAGAAGGCGCTTTGCCTGCCCTTCTTTACCTGCACCGGAGGCCATGTGCTCGAAGATGTGCCGCAAGAATTGGCCCGCGCAAACTTCGGCGGCCAAGTTATGCCAGTCATTTCTGAGCTACCCCAAGTCGAACAACATATCGCTACGACATTGGACGCCATTTAGGCAAGCGCATTCTATCCGGATTGTTGTGCATCCGAAAACTCACAGTAGAACCGGTGGCAAGATCGTCCGTTTCGTTTTGCGGCATATAGCGCCAGATCAGCGGCGTGCAGTACATCCTGCGCTTTTGGCTTTTCAAACTGGGTCGACAAAGCAGTACCAACGCTCGCTGATACACTGCAGGCCGCTCCCTCGAATTTCATCGGCTGGCAAAGTTGCGCGATCAGGCGCCGGGCAATGCTGTCGAGTTTTTTCCGGTCGGTCATCCCTTTGATAATCAAGACAAACTCGTCCCCGCCGACACGAGCGACCGTATCATCACTCCGCGTTTCATCAAGCATGATCATTGCGGCTTGCTGCAGCACAAAATCCCCTGCGGCATGGCCCAGACGATCGTTGACCGATTTGAAAAAATCCAAATCCAGATGCATTAATGCAAATGACGATTTCGTTGATATCAAATGCCCGAGTATATGGTCCATTGCACGCCGGTTTTTTAGCCCGGTCAGCGTGTCTGTATAGGCCTGCTCCTCAGCTGCCAGCTTTGCACCTTGCAGACGCAGGTTCAATGATCTGGAAGCCTCCATCGCGGCAGATTTAGCTTCGACCAAATACAGCAATTCGATCGCCAAATCGGAGCCTGAGAAATCTGCGCTTGTCAGCGCATAGTCTCGTACCGCGTCCAATATTGAGATACCGAATGACAGGTTAACAACCGATGCACCCTTTCCAGAAAGTGGCGCGATCAGGCCCTTAAAGGCTGTTTGCGGTTGATCTTGGAAACGAAGACGTAACCGCGCGCCTGGCGTCGAAAGCAACGTTGGAAACTCAGTGACAGAACGCGGGCGCTGCAACTCAAAGACGTCAAGAAAACGCCGCCCTGCCATGGGTTGCTCCGGGCGCAGTTTCTGCACTGTGGGGCCCACTTGAACAATTCGCCCCTCATCATTGATAAGAACATACATGGGGCACAAAGTATCGAGAAGGGAACCTAGATCTTCGGTTTCGATCATGATTTCCGCGCCCCAAGCTCAAAATGACGCCCTTCGGCAAAGGCGCTTTCGATCAGTGTAATCGAAATGAGCTCTGACCCATTTCGACGCTCTTCGTTCGAAAGAACAACAAGTGCGCCGTAGTCATCCGCCATAGCCCGCAAAACACCAGTCATAACACTGGAAAATCCCGGCAGCCCGGGAGAGCAATATAGTTGGTATTCCGCTGATGAATGTTCCTGCAATTCAAGGTCCGGCAGCGTGAGATCCGAAACAGCAAGGCGCACTCGATCAGACAAATCATCTAGCGAGTGCAGAAACTCGACATACGTTACGCCCCCGAAACGCAGCAATCGCCTCAGGTCCTCCATATTCGGATGTGATACGAGGTAGGTTCCCAAGTCCTCAAGAAACTCGGACTTTCGACGGTTCAACTCGGTACAAAGCACGTCTAGCACACGATCTGAAACCTCTGCCTCATAGATCAGCATCGCCTCGAATTCGACGAAATCCAATCCTGCGGCTTGGGTCGCCTGCAGCCAGCATTGGCGCCCATAAGTGGCACAAACGAATGATTGGATCGCCCTGTTAATCAGCCCATGCATGAAACAACTCGAATTGGATATCTGCTTCAGGTGACCCCAGAAAACTTAACAAACACCCAATATCCTGGCCGAGATCATGAGAATGTTAGACATTCATGACCTAATCCCCGTGGTACGGTTAGGTCAGAAATCTGTCGGCGCGCCCCCTTCAGCCTTGCGGCGGGCAACAAAGTCTTCAAGCTCTTCGCGGATCGCCTCGTCCAACGCCGGCGCTTCAAAATTGTTAACGATTTCTTTGAACATTCGATGGGCCCGTTCCGCAGTCCAGATACCGCCAGCGACTTCCCAGGCCTCAAAGTTTTTCCAATCGCTCAGAAACGGCTGATAAAACGCCGTGGTATAGCGATCCTGTGTGTGTTGAATGCCAAAGAAATGCCCGTCATTTCCCACTGAACGGATTGCTTCAAGGGCGATCTCGTCCGGTCCTGTTGCTGTCAATTCCGGCTGCATATATCGCTGAATCTGTTGCAGGATTTCGCAATCCATGATGAATTTCTCAGGACTCGCGATCAGACCGCCTTCCAGCCAACCAGCCGCGTGATAGACCATATTTGTTCCAGATTGAACAGCGGCCCACAGTGAATTTGATGTCTCCCAAATGGCCTGGCCATCTGGCACATTCGCAGCGCACACACCCGAAGAGCGCATCGGCAATCCATAGAACCGCGCCATTTGTCCGGTCATCTGCGTCGAGCGCATGTATTCCGGCGTCCCGAACGCGGGCGCTCCGGACTTCATATCAACATTCGAGGTGAACGTCCCAATCACGCATGGAATGCCGGGCCGGACATATTGGAACAGCGCAATAGCACACAATGCCTCGGCCAGCGATTGGGCGACCGCACCCGCCATCGTCACAGGGGCCATTGCACCTGCCAGAGTAAACGGAGTTACCACAATCGCTTGTCCACGCCGCGCCAACCTCAGACAACCATCGATCATCGGATGGTCGTGCTTGAGCGGTGACGTCGAGTTGATGTTGGTATACATCCGAGGCGATGCCTCAAACTCTTCGTGACTCAAACCGCCTGCGATGCGGACCATTTCCATCACATCTTCGACACGTTCCTTACCCAGTGAGTAGGCGTGCATCGCCTTGTCAGTCAGCGTGAGCTTGTCATAAAGCACATCAAGATGTCGGACGCTGGCATGGATATCGACAGGTTCAACCGGATAACCTCCGGCAAAATGGATGCAGTTGAAATACTGCGTCAGTTTCAGCAAATCCTGACACATCCGTCGGGTGCCGGGTACTTTTTTACCAATTTCCATGTCCCAATAGTTCGGCGGTGACGAAACATTGCCGAACAACATGGTTTTGCCTCCAACCTCGATCTGACGGTCCAAATTGCGTGGCGTTATGGTGAATGAGCTTGGGGCTTTGCGCACCATTTCCATGACAAAGTCCCGCCCCATACGGACGTTATCACCAGAGATCGTACAGCCAGCTTCGCGCAAAATGCCAAGAGCTTCTTGATTATAGAACTCGATACCGATCTCTTCGAGGATGCGCATAGCTCCTTCGTGGATCGCCTCAATCCCCTCTGATCCCAACGGTTCTGTTGGCCGGTCTAAGTTCACAGGCGGATTCCACGGCATCTGATCGATGACTTCACTTCCGCGACGGGTGGCTGCACCAGCGCGGCCGCCGCTGCGGCGTCTGCGTGTCCTGCTGTCTTCCATAGCTGTCCTCCTGGCGCTCTCTTTCTCAAGAAAGCCCCGAAGAATTAGCTCTCGCCGCTCTATCTGCGACAAGTGGTGTCGGTTTTGTCGTTCAAACTGGCGTTTCAGAACACCGAACAATCAGATTTCCGACAACCAGCCGGGAATATGGCCGATGTCGGGTAAAACTACATCTGCCAAAGGTTCGAGCGTTTCTGTTGTAGCCAGCCCCGTAAGAACACCAATCGTCACCATGCCTGCGGCGCGACCCGCTTCAAGATCATGAAGACTGTCACCAACCATGGCGACGCGCGACGGATCAACATCGACATGTTTGGCAAATGCCAAAAGCTGTCCTGGACCGGGTTTGAAGCCATGGCCACTGTCATACCCTGCAACAAAATCGAAGTGGCCCCGAACTCCGACCGATTCGAGATGACGCAGCGCCGGTATCTCGGCGTCATTGGTCGCAACACCCAGTTTAAGCCCGGCCTTTCGCATATTTTCAAGAAAAGGTGCGAGAGGAACAGCAGGCATTTGCTCTGACGCTGCGGATGCGTCATTGAGAGTTTCGACGATTTGATGCTGAGCGATGCCAGTCAAGTGCGGCGTCAGGGCACGCGCAATTTCATCGACGGTTCCCGCAATAACGATACTGTCAGAGCTATATCTCTCCTCGGCATAATCAAAACCGATGACCTGGCCAAGTTCAGCCGCGCGCTGCGTATCCCCGTCGGATAGGCGTTCAAGCGCGATACGTCCGAACGCACCCCATGTAGACGCAAAGTCAAAAAGCGTGCCGTCCTTGTCGAAGACGAGGGCGTCAATGTTCATAAATTTAGGCTCCTATTGGTCAGGTCCAGTGCATATCAGAAGTGCCGGATAACACAGCGCGGGCGCGGCCCGGTTCTTCGTAGGGCACGGAATGGGCGTCACAAAAGGCGATCACCCAGGAATCGTCAAGCATCAGAAAGTCCAGTACCGATCCCAAAAACTCGCTTTCTCCTGCCCGAGCACGCAAATCCTCTATGGAAGCGCCGGTTGCACCCAGAAAAACTGGGAGCAACTCATCATTTCCAACCAACCAATTCAGCACCCTCAGGGCCAATGTTTCAGCAGAATGGACAGAGATCGGCATTATCTGGCCTCGACGACGCTCTTAGAAAGGGTTTGTTAACCAGACTCATAAACACTTTGGTAGCGCATGCAATCTAACGGTGAACGGCAATGTCTGTACAGGGTACCATACTGGTCCTCGACGGGGTCTCGACCAATCGCATTATGCTTAAGGTCCAGCTCACCGCGGCCTGGTATCATGTTGTACAAGGGGAAAAGCTGGCCGGATTGGGTGCTTTACTAAGGCGCACGCGTCCTGACTTGGTTTTGACCGCCCAAACCTTGCCCGACGGGACCGCCTCGGATGTTAAGAAGTTAATGGCGGTTGACCCCACTTTGGCTGATGTACCGATTGTTGCCATCACGCCGCAAAATGATAGGACGGCGCGATTAAAGGCCTTATCGGATGGTCTAGACGACGTGCTGGGTTACCCATTTAAGGATACTTTGCTTCTCGCGCGTGTTCGCAGCCTGTTGCGCTCACGTGCCGATCGGCAGGAACTGAGCCTTGGGGACGGCAACCAATCCATTGGTTTTGGTGAGGCGGCACAAATACCGCTTGCGCCACCTGCGATCGCGCAGATTGCGTTGTTGACCCAGACCCCACGCGCCGGAGCGCTATGGGGCAGTGCGTTGGCGCAGCAAACACGACACCGCTTGTCCAATTACACGCTGCCCGATCTGCACGGCGTTTTCTCTGAACCTGCTCCTGATGCCATTGTCGTCGAGATTGCGCCCGGCGGATCTGGAGGGCACATCCTGGCCGATCTAAAATCCCGCAGCGCCACCCGAAACACCGTATTAATCGGCGTTCTGTCAAACGAGGATGCGACCCTCGCCGCCGAAGCTTTGGATAAAGGGGCGGATGCAATTTGTATGGGAGGGTTCCACCCGGACGAAATCTCGCTCCGACTCGACACCCAGATCGCCCGCAAAACCCGCGACGACAAATTGCGCGCGTCGATACGTAAAAATCTATCCGAATCGCTGACCGATCCTCTGACAGGGTTACACAATCGTCGATTCGCCATGAGGGCACTTGATCAGATCGCCCACCAGGCCTTGGAAACAGGGCGTGGGTTTGCACTGATGCTGGCGGATTTAGATCACTTCAAGGCGATTAATGATCGTTTTGGTCATTCTGGCGGTGACATCGTTCTGACAGAAACAGCGCGCAGGCTTCAAGCAGCAACAGGAAAGGCCGGCTTTGTCGCACGCATCGGCGGAGAGGAATTCATGATTGGGCTTCCTCATTGCTCGGCGGAGCAGGCGTTAAAACACGCGGACATGATCTGCGAAAGCATTTGCAATAAACCGTTTTGCCTGCCGGACGAATCCATATTGACCTCGATCACGATCAGCGTAGGCGTAAAATGGTGTTCCTCACCTGATCTGAATATTGCAGGTCGCAGAAATGCCGTCGGTCAGTTGATCCGTTCAGCCGACCAGGCTTTGTATGCGGCGAAAAATGCGGGTCGCAATCAGGTGCATATCCGTAGTTCAGCAGCCTGACGAGTTAGTTTCGTTTCTTGTGTTTACCTGGGCCGCGTTTGACGACCTCCTCCAGCCGATCCGCATATTTGACCCGCTCTTCCGCGCTCATTTGCGTGACTTGCGCAAGCCATTGCTGGTGCAGCGCTGTTTGCAGCTCTGCCGTTGCCTGCGCCTGCTTCTCAAGCAAATCTTCAACCGCAGACGGATCAAATGGCACGGCTCGCAAGGCCTGGCTAAGCGCACCAAAATCCTGTTTGCGTCGATGCGATCCTTTGCCCCGCAGATCTGACAATTCACCTTTGAGAGCTTTGCGATCAGATTTGGGCAGGGCATAGTACAATGCTGGGCCAAATCCTGGCGGTATGGCGGCACGATCACTGCCTTTGAAACGCAAGGCTGTACCCAGGACGACTCCTGCAATTAGCAGGTTCAGAGCAAGCGAAGCGATCAGCAGAATCGGCATCCATTTACGTTTGGGTGCAGGATTATCGCTCATTCCGCGTCCTCCAGATAGTTTTCATCTAAGTTGAGATCAGCCATCAGATAGGTTGCATCCTGCGAGACAAAATAATCTGCAGGGTCAGGTAGAAAAGCAGGCGCAGAAAACCCGATCCAGATGCCAGCTGCACTTGCGGCCACAAGGCCACTTACCCCATGCCATCCGCCGATGACATTCATCCGGTCCCGCCATGTTCGACGCCGTTTGCGTGCGGATCGAGCCAACCGAACCGCCTCTGCATCAGTTTCAATTCGAACGGAAAGATCGTCTGGGAACACATCCCGAGCGTCGCGCGCTTGCGCAAACAGGTGTTCAAGTTCTTTGTCATGATCAGCCATGTTCGTACCCCAGTTCATCCCGACGCCCCGCAAGTAATGTGGCCAGTGATCGTTTTCCACGCGCAGTCAGGCTTTCAACCGCCTCAACCGAGATATCCATAATCCCTGCGATTTCAGGGTTGGACAACTCTTCGATATGCCGCAGAACCACAGCTTGCCGTTGCCGATCCGGCAACTGATCCAATGCCGCCTGCAACGCATCCTTACGCTCGGTATCTTGCATCCGATCAACCACGCTGGCGGATTCGTCTTCTGGCTCGGCAACATTTTCGAGCGCATCAGGCCGATTTCTTCGGCGCATATCCAGGCACAGGTTCAATGTCACACGATAAAGCCAGGTCGAAATCTGCGCCTGTCCCGGCACCCAGTCAGGCGCCATCTTCCAAAGACGCATCATCGCCTCTTGTGTCACATCTTCGGCTTCCGCCTGATTTCCCAACATTCGCAAGGCCACGGAATAGCTGCGCGGTCCAAGCCGCCCGGTCAGCAGACGGGCCGCAGCCGCATTGCCATCAGCAAACCGGCCCAGCAACTCCTCGTCGCTGAGCTCGGGCACGGCAGAAAAACCGCCGTGCGCCTCGTTTGGGTAAGAGGTCAGATCCTCCATCCCGTATCAGTTGTTGTCTGTGTCCGACTTCTGGTGCCGCTTGTGTTTCCGACCCATCCTGTCTTTCGCATCCGCATATTCCTGTTCTGATATCGATCCGTTCCCATCGGCGTCGATACGCTCGAACATCTTGGAGGCACGGCGCGGTTTCGGCAATTCATCTTCGCTGAGGAAACCATCGGAGTTAGCATCGTGCTTCTCAAACATCTTAGAGACACGCTCGCCGGCTTTCGCCTGTGCTGCTGCCTGCATTTCCTCAACGCTCAGCTGCCCGTCTCCGTCAGTGTCAGCAGCCGTGAATTTCTGGTTGCGATGCTCCGCGATCTCGGCCTGAGTTACCTGCCCGTCTCCATCGGCATCCAGTTCCTGAAACGTCGGACGCGGCCCTTTGGCCAGTGCTGAGCTGCCGGATACTGCAACTGCCGCAAGAACGATGGCCGAGATGAAAGTTTTGGTTTTCATTACAAAGTTCCCTGAATTTAGCGGCACCTTGCCGCTGTTGATACTTCTTAAAACGCAGCCCGGGCAGCTTTCCGTCGCATCGTGCACAACTTTTTTCGTCATGTTTGAAATTTGATCAGTTGCTGATACGCTGTAAGCAATCGCCACAAAGCGACGCACCCCCCTTTTCCGACGGGTTGGAAACGGCCTATATCGCCCGAATAGAAACGCGCGAGATTTAAATGACTGATCAGACTATCGACACTGCGGTCGAGGACGACCGCCCGACCAAACCCGCACTGATCCGTGGGTTTCGTTGCAAATGCCCGAATTGCGGCGAGGGCAAACTGTTGCACAGCTATCTCAAGGTGAATGATAGATGCTCGGAATGCGGTCAGGAATTGTTTCACCACCGTGCCGATGATGGCCCGGCCTATCTTACCATTTTGATTGTCGGGCACCTTCTGGCGCCTGCGCTGCACGTCTCATACGTACACTGGCGGCCTGACCCTTGGGTCATGGCAATTGGCTTCTCGATCGCCTGCGTTGCCCTCTCGCTGTACCTTCTGCCCCGCTTGAAAGGGGCTGTGGTCGCATATCAATGGGCGCGTCGGATGCACGGGTTCGGCAAATCTGCATGAGCGCGGACAAAACCGCCATTCGCAATGCCGCGACCGTCATCGTTCTGCGCGACAGGCTCAGCGACCCCTCGATCCTGATGGGGCAGCGTGGTGCGAAAGCCGCGTTTATGCCAAACAAATTTGTCTTTCCCGGCGGTGCAGTCGACCCTGATGACGCTCACGTTCCACTGAGCACTCAGTTACCCGATCTCTGCTCCGAACGTCTGTCACAGCGATCCGAACTAGGGTTGCAGAATGCGCTGGCGGCTGCCGCGATCCGGGAATTGTGGGAAGAAACCGGATTGATCCTTGGGCAACCGGGCGAATGGCAGGGTACGGCCCCGAACGACTGGCAGAGCTTTGCCGCTATGGGCTATCAACCTTCCGCAGAAGCGCTGCAATTCGTGTTCCGGGCGGTCACGCCACCCGGTCGCTCACGCCGGTTTGATGCCCGGTTCTTTTTGGTCGATGCAAACGCAATTCAAGGCGATCTGGATGACTTCACTCATGCCTCGGACGAGTTATCGCATTTGCAGTGGGTCAAAATCAGCCAGGCGCGCGAATTCGATCTGCCTTTCATCACCGAAGTCGTTCTGGCCGAAATCGCCGCGCGCGCTGCAGACCCAAGCCCGCCGGACACAGTGCCTTTTTTCCTCAACAATGAAGAAGCCAGCTTGTTCCTGCAATTGCGCGGCTTTCCAATGCCCTACACGAGCTAACGCATCCGGCTGACGACTACAGTCACCTCGGGTTTTTTGCCGATCTCAGCTTGGGCGGTCTGGCGCGCAATCCGGCGCAACCCCTCTTCCAGCTTGTCGTCATCGCGCAGCGTTTTTGCGCCAGCGCGCATCAGGAACTGGTTCAAATCTTCTTCCAACACCTCGACCAGACCGGCACGGGACGATCCGATCTCGGGCAGTCCCATCGTGTCGCACCATGGCTCGCCCAACGGTTCGTCTTCTTCGTCCAGAATGACTGTGATTGTGATATGGCCATTCAATGCCATGCGGATACGGTCACGCACAACACCATCCAATGCGCCAATCTTGACCGTACCATCCAGATAGGTCCGGCCCGTCTCGATGTAGTCTACCACTTTCGGAGCATTTCCGGTCAGGTCCAACATGGTGCCATTCACGGCCAAAATCCCGGTCCTGCCACCCGCCTCGGCCAGTTTGGCATGTTCACGCAAATGGCGGTGCTCGCCGTGCATTGGGATGACCATTTGCGGATCAACCAGAGCATGAACCTTTTCCAGATCAGGCCGATTCGCGTGACCCGAGACGTGATACAGCCCCGAACTGTCATCGACCACATCCACGCCCTTTTCACTGAGCTGGTTCATAATGCGGATCACACCGCGTTCGTTTCCTGGGATAGTCTTGGACGAGAACAGGAACAGATCCTCCTCTTTCACCTCAAGCCCGCGATACTTACCGCGCGCCAGTTGGGCGCTGGCCGCACGACGTTCTCCCTGACTGCCAGTCACAATCAGCATCAGGTTTGCGCGCGGGACATCCAGCGCCTCTTCCGCGCTTATGACTTTCGGGAAGTCGCTGAGAATGCCCGTTTCAGTCGCCGCCTCGATCATCCGGCGCATCGCACGGCCCAGCAATACGACCGAACGCCCAGCCTTCTGGCCAGCCTCGGCAAGCGTTTTCACACGCGCCACGTTCGATGCAAATGTGGTTGCGATAACCATGCCATTGGCATCCTGCACCAGCTGCGTGATTTCAGGCCCGACCTCGGATTCCGATCGGCCGGGGTGGGATGAAAAGACGTTTGTACTGTCACACACCAACGCTTTGACACCCGACTTGGCCACCTCGGACCACAAGTCAGGATCAAACGGTTCACCCACAATTGGATTGGCATCCAGCTTGAAATCACCAGTGTGCACAACGCGTCCAGCCGGAGTGTCGATGACCAGCCCTGCACTTTCCGGGATCGAATGCGATACCGGCAAGAAACCAACTGTGAATGGTCCGGCATTGATCTGTTCGGGCCACGGAGATGCGGTTCGCACCGTCTCGGTCGGATGGCCATGCTCCTCCATCTTGCGGCGCGCAATATTCGCCGTGAAGGCACGCGCATAAACAGGGGCACCCAGTGACTCATAGCAATGCGCGACCGCTCCGACGTGGTCCTCATGCGCATGAGTGACAAAGATCGCTTCAAGCTGATCGGCACGCTCCTTTAGCCATGTGATATCGGCAAAGATAAGATCAACGCCGGGCGAGGTATCCATGTCCGGGAAAGCAACCCCGAGGTCCACAAGAATCAATCGCTCATGCCCAGGTTTGCCGTAGCCATAGACGTAGGCATTCATGCCGATTTCGCCTGCACCGCCCAGCGGCAGATAGATCAGTCGTTCACTGCTCATGTTGAGCCATTTTCCTTGTTATAGCGATGGATCACGGTCAGGCCGTGCATCGTCAGATCATCTTCAAACTCGTCGAACAGGTCAGCGGCTTGCTGAAACAGGGGCGCAAGCCCCCCGGTCGAGATTACTTTCATAGGCACCCCGGCCTCGGCTTTTATCCGCTCGCAGATCTCGCGCACCAAACCGACATAGCCCCAGAAGACACCGGATTGAATGCACTCTACCGTGTGGGTCCCGATCACCTTTTGCGGCTTCGATATGTCCACATGCGGCAACGCGGCTGCTGCGAGGTGCAGTGCCTCAAGGCTGAGGTTGACGCCAGGCGCGATAACTCCGCCAACATAGGCACCGTCATGAGCGACGACATCAAATGTCGTTGCCGTACCGAAATCCACCACAACCAGATCGCCGCCAAAGCGGTCAAAGGCCCCTGCTGTATTAACCAGACGGTCCGGTCCGACTTGCGTGCCTTCGTCGACACGAGGGTTGGCGGGCAGCAGGCAGTCGGGTTTACCAACGACCAGAGGGCGACATCCGAAGAAACGGTCTGCAAAGACCCGCAGGTTGAAAACAACACGTGGCACAGTCGAAGAGATGATGACATCTGTAATGTCCACCTCAATTCCGTAGTGTTTCACCAATGTCGAATACCACGTGAAATACGCATCCGCGGTGCGCGCGTGGTGGGTTGAGGTGCGCAGGGTGCACAGAAATTTCTCGCCATCCCAGATCGAGAAAACGGTGTTGGTATTGCCGCAATCAATCGCCAGAAGCATTTGTGCCCCCTTTAGAAATAGACGTCCGCGGCAGGAATGCTGACACGGCCCTTGGCGGTGTTTAGGACAAGGCTGCCACCCGCGTCTACCGTTTCGAAGGTTCCTACCGTCTCGGACGCTGCGGTACGCGCGGTAATAACCTCGCCCAGCCGTGCTGCGCGAGAGAGCCACGCGGTGCGGATCGGATCGAACCCATACGTCATGAACTGGGTTTCATAGTGGGCATAGGCCGAAGCCAGTTCTGCCAGAAAATCCTCAGGCGTGACATTGGAACCGGTTTCCGACAGCAACGACACCGGCCGCACGGCGCCGGGTTCGACGCTGCCAGCGGTGGGAGCCTCGGACAGATTGACGCCAATGCCGATTGCCAGATGCGAAACACCTCGTCCCTGCCCAGTGCTTTCCAGCAAGATGCCAGCCAGCTTGCCACCGTTGAGCAACACATCGTTAGGCCACTTCAGTGACAGACCCGCCGCTCGACCGGTCACCGCGACGCAGGCATCGTAAAGTGCGAGGGCCGCGACGAAACTGCGAAGCGCGGCTTGTTCCGGATCTCCAGGCGGTCGCATCAGCAAGGTCGCGGCCAGATTGCCCTTGGGGTTGGTCCAGGCACGACCACGCCGACCGCGCGCTGCGGTCTGGCGATGCGCCAAAATCCAGACGGGTCCCGAGGCGGTCGGCGCGAGTCGCGCGGCTTCGTTTAGGGTGCTGTCCACCTCCTGCAGTACATGCAGCCCGTATCCTTGCGGCCAATCACTCATGTCAAAAAGGCCCGGTACAGTGACCGAGCCCCTTTCTGTTTACGGAACCAAGATCAGTTGACAAGCGTTGTCGCCGCCGCAGCTGCAGCGCCTTCGATTCCGAACTGATAAAACACACCGATCAGCATCAGCGCGGCAGACCCCATCAGAGCGCCCCACAGAACTGGTGACGATCGCGTTTCGATCGGGTCCTCGTTCTCAGCCCCGAAATACATGTAGAACACGATCCGCAAGTAATAGAACGCACCGATGACCGAAGCGATTGCCGAGGCAATAACCAGACCGGTCAACCCGGCCTCTACACCAGCTTGCCAGACGCCAAACTTGGCGAAAAAGCCCAGCATCGGGGGCACGCCCGCAAGGCTGAACATCAGGATCAGAACAGCCAGAGCTTTCCCGGGGTCACGTTTTGAATACTGACGCAATGCATCGATATCCGTCACTGGCTTGCCATCACGCTCCATCATCAAGATGAAGGCGAATGTGCCGATGTTCATCGTCACATAGATTGCCAGATACATCAGCATGGCCTTGACGCCCATCTCGGTACCAGCGGCCAGACCAATCAGGGCATAGCCCATATGTGCAATCGAAGAGAACGCCATCAGGCGCTTGATGTCACGCTGCCCAATCGCCGCGACCGCACCCAGCAGCATCGACAGGACTGACAACAGAACGATCACCTGCTGCCAGTCTTTGACAACCCCGCCAAAGGCATCGTGCAAAACACGCGCGAACAGGGCCATCGCGGCCACTTTCGGGGCAGTGGCAAAGAACGCGGTAATGGGTGTCGGTGAGCCTTCATACACATCCGGTGTCCACATGTGGAACGGCACGGCAGAGATTTTGAATGCAAGGCCCGATATCAGCAAAACAAGGCCAAATAGCAGGCCGAGTGATACGTCGTCGTGATGCACGGTCTGGATGATGCCCGAGAACAAAGTCGTTCCGGTAAAGCCATAGACCAGCGACGCACCGTAAAGCAGCAGGCCAGAACTGAGCGCGCCCAGAACAAAATACTTCAGTCCCGCCTCGGTCGATTTGGCACTGTCCCGACGCAGCGCGGCTACAACGTAAAGTGACAGCGATTGCAACTCGAGGCCCATATAAAGCGACATCAGATCGCCCGCGCTGACCATCATCATCATGCCAACAGCGGCCAGAGCCACCAGAAGCGGATACTCAAAACGCAACAGACCACGGCGTGCCATGTAATCCTGACTCATCAGCAGGACTGCGGCTGCAGAGAGAAGGATTGCAACTTTGGCAAACCGGGCAAATCCGTCATCCACGAACATGCCGTTGAAAGCAATATTCGTGCCATCGCCATTCGTCGCGATCCAGATCGCCAGCAACGCCATAAGCCCTGCCGTTGACCAGACCAATACCGGTGCCAGCCCATCCTTTGTCGTGTAGACAGCCCCGATCAGCGCCGCCATCGCATAGATTGCCAGAACGATTTCCGGCAGGATAATTGTCAGATCAGCCTGGATCATGTCTCCAAAGCCTCCTTAATGCGATGCGGCTGACTGGGTCGCGGTCTCAGCCGCGGCCAGAGCCGTGTCATAGTTCGAAATCAACGCAGCCGTCGAGTTGCCGATCACATCGGTCACCAGCGAAGGATAAACACCCAGCAGAATGGTCATCACGATCAGAGGCGCAAAGATCAGCCGCTCGCGCGAGCTCATGTCGGTAATGGCTTTCAGGCTTTCCTTGATCAGATCGCCAAACACCACACGGCGGTACAGCCAAAGCGCATAGCCGGCCGAGAAGATCACACCGGTCGCGGCCACAGCCGTTACCCATGTGTTGACCTGGAAGGCGCCCATCAGGGTCAGGAATTCTCCTATGAATCCGGACGTACCCGGCAAGCCAACATTTGCCATGGTGAACAACATGAAGACCAGCGCATAGGCGGGCATCCGGATTACCAAACCGCCATACGCCTCAATATCGCGGGTGTGCATTCGGTCATAGATCACACCGACGCAAAGGAAGAGCGCGGCCGAGATGAACCCGTGGCTGAGCATCTGGAAGATCGCGCCGTCAATGCCCTGCTGGTTCGCTGCAAAGATACCCATGGTCACAAAGCCCATATGTGCGACCGAGGAATAGGCGATCAGCTTCTTCATATCCTCCTGCACCAGCGCCACAAGCGAGGTGTAGACAACGGCTATCGCCGACATCCACAGCACCACATCGGTCATCACCGCCGAACCCACCGGGAACATCGGCAGGCTGAACCGTAGGAAGCCATAGCCACCCATCTTCAACAGGATCGCAGCCAGAACAACCGATCCCGCCGTTGGCGCCTGAACGTGCGCATCCGGCAGCCAGGTGTGAACAGGCCACATCGGCATCTTCACCGCAAACGACGCGAAGAAGGCCAGGAACATAAGCGTCTGCATACCGCCGACGATATACACGCCCAGCACGCTGAACCCTTCCGACGAGAACTGATGGCTCATCAGCGCCTCGATATCCGTGGTGCCCGCATCCGCGTACATCGCAACCATCGCCACCAGCATCAGCACCGAGCCAAGGAAGGTGTAGAGGAAGAACTTGAAGCTGGCATAAATCCGGTCTTTGCCACCCCAGATACCAATGATCAGGAACATCGGGATCAGGCCCGCCTCGAAGAACAGGTAGAACAGCACCAGATCCAGCGCCATAAACACGCCCAGCATCAGCGTTTCCAGCAGCAGGAAGGCGATCATGTATTCTTTGACTCGATCCGTGACGTTCCAGCTGGCAAGAATGGTCAGCGGCATGATGAAGGTGGTCAGCAGCACAAACAAAACGCTGATTCCATCCACACCCATCTTGTATTTTAGGCCCAGCAGCCACTCGCCCTCTTCCACCATCTGGAAGCCGGTGTTGGACGGATCAAAGCCTGTGTAGATGCCGATCGAGACCAAGAAAGTCACGGATGTGGCAACAAGCGCCACCCATTTGGCGTTGCGTTGCGCGGCTACGTCCTCACCATGCAGGAACAGGGCCAGAATGCCTGCAGCGATGGCGGGGATGAAGGTGACAATAGATAGGATATTGTCCATTAGTGTGCGCCTCCGCCGATAGACATCCAGGTGACAAGGGCAGCAATGCCCAAGACCATCCAGAAGGCGTAAGTAAAGATGTAACCGGTCTGAGCTTTCCCCGCGAGGCGCGTGAAGAAGGGCACCACGCCCATCGCAACCCCGTTCAGGAAGCCGTCGATTGTGTTGCCATCACCACGTTTCCACAGGAACCGGCCAAGCGCCACGGTGGGTTTGACAAAGATCGCATCGTAGATCTCGTCAAAGTACCATTTGTTCAACAGGAACAGGTAGAGCGGACGCTGGTTCGCGGCCAAACGTGCAGGCAGCGAGGTGTTCGCGATGTAGAACCAGTAAGCCACGATGAACCCGAGTAACATCGCTACAAAGGGTGAGACCTTAACCCATTTCGGGGCTGCGTGCGCATCGTCCAGCACATGGTTGTCGGGTGCCATATAAAGCGCACCTTCACCCGGTTCTCCGGCAAAGACATAGTGGTGATCGCCGCCATGCGCGTCCTTCTCACCATGCGCGTCCTTCTCACCATGCCCGTCATCCTTATGGGCGGTATCGTCATGGCTATCATCTGCGTGGCTATCGTTCGCGTGGCTATCTTCGCCATGCGAATCCGCTTTGCTGTGATCGCCCGCCTCTGCATGCTCTGATGCCTCGGCCACTGGAATCCCGTAGAACTTGCCCACCTTATCCGCATGGCCAAAGAAATTGCCGTACCAGATCATCCCGGCAAACACTGCACCCAGCGACAGCACGCCCAGCGGTACCAACATGGTCATTGGGCTTTCATGCGCATGTTCATGGGTATGCTTGTCGCCACGCTCCTCACCAAAGAAGGTCAGGAAGATCAGGCGCCAGCTGTAGAACGATGTGAACATCGCAGCGATGACCAGCATCCAGAAGGCATATCCAGTGCCACCGGCATACGCGCTTTCGATAATTGCGTCTTTCGACAGGAAACCGGCGAAGCCGAAAGTGGTCAGCGGAATACCCACGCCAGTAATCGCCAGAGTGCCGATCATCATCGCCCAGAACGTATAAGGTATCTTCTTCCGCAGGCCACCATATTCGGTCATTTCCTGCTCGTGATGCATTGCATGGATGACCGAGCCTGCACCAAGGAATAGCAGCGCCTTGAAGAATGCGTGTGTCAGCAGGTGGAACATCGCCGCTGAATACATGCCGACGCCAGCGGCCACGAACATGTATCCCAGCTGAGAACAGGTCGAATAGGCGATGACGCGTTTGATGTCGGTCTGAACCAGACCCACGGTCGCCGCGAAGAATGCGGTCGAGGCCCCAAGGAAAGTGATGAACCCGGTCGCTCCCGGAGCGAACTCCATCAGCGGCGACATGCGGCAGACCAGGAACACACCCGCGGTCACCATCGTCGCCGCGTGGATCAGTGCCGATACAGGCGTTGGGCCTTCCATCGCGTCGGGCAACCAGGTGTGAAGGATCAACTGCGCTGATTTACCCATCGCGCCGATGAACAGCAGGACGCAGATCACTTCAATCGCGGTCCACTCCCCCCACAGGAAGTGCAGCTTTTCTTCTGCCAACGTAGGAGCGGATGCGAAGATGTCCGAGAAGTTGATGCTGTCCGTCAGGAAGAACAGCGCGAAAATCCCGAGCGCAAAGCCAAAGTCACCGACACGGTTGACGATAAACGCTTTCATTGCAGCGGCATTGGCCGACGGCTTACGATAGTAGAAGCCGATCAACAGGTATGAGGCGACGCCCACGCCTTCCCAGCCAAAGAACATCTGCACCAGATTATCCGCCGTCACCAGCATCAGCATGGCGAAGGTGAAGAAGGACAGATAGGCAAAGAAACGCGGCTTATAGCTTTCGCCTTCGCGCCACTGCGGATCATGATCCATGTAGCCGAAGGAATAGAGGTGAACCAGCGCCGAAACAGTCGTCACCACGATCAGCATGATCGCGGTCAGACGATCCAGCCGAATAGCCCAGCTTGTCGACAAAGATCCGCTCTCGATCCAGCGCATGATCTCGATCTGTTGCGTAACCCCGTCGAACGCGAAGAACACGATCCACGACAGCAGACAGGCCAGAAACAGCAGGCCTGTTGCGGTCCACATGGCGGCTTTCTCGCCGATAAAGCGCCAGCCAAACCCGCAGAGCAGCGCGCCCACCAGCGGGGCAAAGAGGATGGTGGTTTCCATGTTCTCTTACCCCTTCATCATATTGACGTCTTCAACCGCGATGGTGCCGCGGTTGCGGAAGAAGCAGACCAGAATGGCCAGCCCGATCGCCGCCTCGGCCGCCGCCACGGTCAGAACGAACAGCGTAAACACCTGCCCGACCAGATCGCCGAGGAAACTGGAAAATGCCACAAGGTTGATATTCACCGCCAGCAGCATCAGTTCGATGCTCATCAGTAGGATGATGACGTTCTTGCGGTTCAGGAAGAGACCGAAGATGCCGATGACAAACAGCGTCGCCGCGATCGTAAGATAGTGTTCAAGTCCGACCATCGTCTTATAGCCCCTGCCCCGGTTTCACGTCCTTTAACTCCATCGCTTTGGCCGGGTCGCGCATCATCTGGCCGATGATGTCCTGACGCTTGATGTCCTGACGGTGGCGCAGCGTCAGCACGATTGCGCCGATCATGGCCACCAGCAGGATCAGCCCCGCCAATTGGAACAGAAGGAAGTATTGATCATAGAGGATGACACCCAGCGCCTCGGTGTTGTGGCGGTCGATCGGGACCGGCTGCGCCAGATTGGCCGCCGCGCCCTGAGCGCTATCCCATGCGCCAAAGGCCATGACGAACTGCATCAGAATGACCAGACCGATCAGCAAGGCCAACGGCATATAGCGCGCCATCTCGGCCTTGAGTTCGGCAAAGTCCACGTCCAGCATCATAACCACGAACAGGAACAGCACCGCGACCGCGCCCACGTAGACGATGATCAGCAGCATCGCCACAAACTCGGCCCCCAACAGAACGAACAGCCCGGCCGAGGATAGAAAGGACAGGATCAACCACAGCACCGAATGCACCGGTTGGCGGCTGATTACCGTAAACAGCCCTCCGGTGATGGCGCTGATGGCAAACAGGTAGAAGGCAAAGACGGTCATTGATCCTCATCCTCGTTATCGCCCATGACCTCTTGCGCTAGATCCAGCGCGCGGGTCATGGCCGGGATGCCGGCAAAGACCGACATCTGCCCGATCGTTTCCACGATCTCTTGTTTCTTGGCGCCTGCTTCCAATGCATGGCGCACAGTCTGGCGCACCGCCGAGTCCGCCTGCGCGCCCTGACAGGTCAGCCCGGCCAGCGTTAGCAACAGGCGGGTCTTGGCATCCAGCCCGTCCTTGTTGACGGTGTTGCCGAACATCATCTCCATGACCTCTTTGGGCATGGTTGGCCACAGCGCCTCGAACCCTTTGGGCGAGAAATTCTCCATCGCCGGGTTCATCGCCTTGGCCATGTCCTGAGCCTGCTTCATCATCAGCTCAAACGGATTTGTCGGGCTATCGCTCATCGGTACGGCGCGTCCATTTCCAGATTGCGAGCGATCTCGGCTTCCCAGCGTTCGCCATTGTCGAGCAGTTTTTCCTTGTCGTAGAACAGCTCTTCGCGGGTTTCCGTGGCGAATTCAAAATTCGGGCCTTCGACGATGGCATCGACCGGGCAGGCTTCCTGACAGAAGCCGCAATAGATGCACTTGGTCATGTCGATGTCATAGCGCGTGGTGCGACGGCTGCCGTCTTCGCGTGGCTCGGCATCGATGGTGATGGCCTGCGCCGGGCAGATCGCTTCGCACAGTTTACAAGCGATGCAGCGTTCTTCGCCATTTGGGTAACGGCGCAGGGCGTGTTCACCCCGGAAACGCGGCGACAGAGGTCCTTTTTCGTGCGGATAGTTCACGGTGGCTTTGGGGGCGAAGAAATACTTCAGCCCCAGCTTCATGCCGACCCAGAAGTCCTGCAAAAGGAAGTATTTGGCAGCGCGGGTGTAGTCGAATTGGGTCATGATCAGCCTCCTACGCTCCAACGGGCGAACGCACCCCAGAACCAGTCGAATTTCGCTGCGAAGGCCACGAAGACCACCCAAGCCAGTGAGAACGGCAGGAATACTTTCCAGCCCAGCCGCATCAGCTGGTCATAGCGGTAGCGGGGGGTAATGGCCTTGACCATCGCGAAGAGGAAGAAGAAGAACGCCATCTTAGCGACCATCCACAACACGCCATCGGGCAAGCCCGGGATCGGCGACAGCCAGCCGCCGAAGAACAGCAGCGTGGTCAGGGCGCACATCAGGAAGATGGCGATGTATTCACCGGCCATGAACAGCAGGAAAGGCGTGGCCGAGTATTCGACCTGATAGCCGGCGACCAGTTCTGATTCCGCTTCGGGAAGGTCGAAAGGTGGCCGGTTGGTCTCGGCCAGCGCCGAGATGAAGAACAGGAAGACCATCGGGAAATGCGGCAACCAGTACCAGCTGAAGAAGCCGAACGAGCCATCCTGCGCGCGGACGATATCACCGAAGTTCATCGAACCGGTCGAGATGATGATGCCGATGATGATCAGACCAATGGAGACTTCATAGGAAATCATCTGCGCCGCCGAGCGCAGCGATCCCAGGAACGGGTACTTTGAGTTTGACGCCCAACCACCCATAATCACGCCATAAACTTCCAGCGAGGACACCGCAAAGACATAGAGTATGGCGACATTGATATCCGACAGAACCCAGCCATCGTTGAACGGAATCACCGCCCAGGCGATCATCGCCAGAACAAAACTGGTCAATGGTGCGAGGATAAACACCGTGCGGTCGGCACCGGCGGGTATAACAACCTCTTTGACCACATATTTTAGGGCATCTGCCACCGATTGCAGCAATCCGTAGACGCCCACCACGTTGGGTCCACGGCGCATCTGAACCGCTGCCCAAATCTTGCGGTCGCCGTAAACGAGGAACAACAGCGAGATCATCACAAAGGCCACAACTGCAAGCACTTGCGCCAGAATAATGATGGCTATTCCGCCTGGGGTGTTAAAGAATTCAGCCATTAGTCCTCACACCGTGGGTATTCCGTTTTCCGCGTGCGATGCAAAGGCCAGTTGCCTGCGCAATCTGCGGCTGGGTCGGCGCGTTGGTGTAAACAGCATCTGCCGTCTTTACGCCACCCTTAATCTTCGATTTCACACGCAATTCCGGCGCGGCTAACTGCCACCCGGGCACCGCGTTTGTCTGCGATATGAAACGTGTCTGGTTCATTCCGCCGCAATCTTCTCGGTCTTGCGGGCCTGCGCTTGTGCCGAAAGCTCGGCCATCAGTTGCGAGGCGCGGGCAATCGGGTTGGTCAGGTAGAAATCCTTGATCGCGTTGCGGAAGCTGGCCTCGCCGAGCCTTCCGGCATCCAGAGCTACCACTTCGTTCTCGATCACCTCGTCAATACGCGCCAGATGCGGAACGGCCTCGATCAGGGCGGTACGCAACTGCGCCAGCGAATCGTAGGATAAAGTGGCGTCCAGTTCGGCCGACAGCGCCCGCAGGATGGCCCAGTTTTCCTTAGCCTCCCCCGGCGCAAACCCTGCACGCATCGCGAGTTGAGGTCGACCTTCCGTGTTGACGAACAGGCCGTTTTCTTCTGTGTAAGCCGCACCGGGCAGTATCACATCGGCGCGGTGCGCTCCACGATCGCCGTGACTGCCCTGATAGATCACAAAGGCGCCATCGCCGATCTCGACCTCATCGGCGCCGAGATTATAGATCACATCGGCCGCGCTGACCGCATCCATGCCGCCTTCGCTGGTGGCATCCACATCCATGGCTCCCACGCGCGATGCTGCGGTGTGCAGAACGATAAGCCCACTTTCGGTATTGCTTGCAATGGTTTGCGCGGCGGCCAGAACGGCAGAGCCATCAGCCTCTTGCAGCGCGCCTTGCCCGACGATGACCAGAGAGCGCTTGCCCTTGATCTCATCATCGCCACCCATATCAACGACGGTTTGCAGCGCAGCACGGTCGTCGCCTACAAGGTGATACTCATAGGTCAGATCGACGGCGGGCCCGACCAAAGCTACCTCGGCACCGTGTGCCCATGCCTTGCGGATGCGGGCGTTCAGAACCGGCGCTTCATCACGTGGATTGGTGCCAACCAGAAGGATACGCTCGGCGCTGTCGATATCTTCAATCGCGGCTGTACCGGCATATGCCCCACGGTTACCCGCCGGCAGCTTGGCACCATCGGTGCGACATTCGACAACACCGCCCTGCCCTTCAATCATCTGTTTCAGCGCGAATACGGCCTCGACCGGGGCCAGATCACCCACGATGCCCGCAGGTTTATCAGCCCCTTTCAACGCCTCTGCGGCCTTGTTCAGTGCCTCTGGCCACGACGCCGGACGCAGTTTGCCGTTTTCCCGCACGTAAGGCCGATCCAGGCGCTGACGGCGCAGACCATCCCAGACAAAGCGGGTCTTGTCGCTGATCCATTCCTCGTTCACACCATCATGATTGCGCGGCAAGAAGCGCATCACTTCGCGACCTTTGGTATCCACGCGGATGTTCGAGCCCATGGCATCCATGACATCGATGCTTTCAGTCTTGGTCAGTTCCCAAGGGCGGGCGGTGAAGGCATACGGCTTCGAAGTCAACGCCCCGACAGGGCACAGATCGATGATGTTGCCCTGCAAGTTCGAGTCTAGAGTCTGGTTCAGATACGACGTGATCTCGGCATCTTCCCCACGCCCGGTCTGGCCCATCTGGGTGATCCCAGCGACTTCGGTCGTAAAACGCACGCAGCGGGTACAGCTGATGCAGCGCGTCATTGCGGTGCCAACCAGCGGGCCAAGGTCCAGATCATCCACGGCACGCTTGGCTTCTTTGAAGCGTGTGCCTGACAGACCATAGGCCATCGCCTGATCCTGCAGGTCACACTCACCGCCCTGATCGCAGATCGGGCAATCCAGCGGGTGGTTGATCAGCAGAAACTCCATCACCCCTTCGCGGGCCTTCTTGACCATGGGTGAGTTTGTCTTGACCACAGGTGCCTGCCCTTCCGGACCCGGACGCAAGTCGCGTACCTGCATCGCGCAGGAGGCCGCAGGTTTCGGCGGGCCGCCAACGACCTCGACCAGACACATCCGGCAGTTCCCGGCAATCGACAGACGCTCGTGATAGCAAAAGCGCGGCACCTCGACCCCGGCCTGCTCACAGGCTTGGATCAGGGTCATCGCGCCATCGACTTCGATTTCCTGTCCGTCGATATTGACTTTGCGGAGGTCAGACATGGTCTAGTTCGCCCTCAAATACACGCCGATGGCGCTGTTTCTTTCAATTTCCTTCTTGCCCAATGTGCAGAAGGTTTTGGGATTTTCGTAAGATACGCCGTTCTGCGCCAGATAGCTTTCGCCCTTGGCGCGCATACGATCTTTTTCAGAATCCGAATCCACATAAGCCCGGATTTCCTTGTCCGAATATCCAAGTTTGTTCGCTTTCGAGCGCAAATCCCACATGACACCAATCGCCTTGAGCCGACGCCCGCTTATTGACGGGCAATACTCCGAAATCTCGTTTGCGATCGCGATGTAATAGAGTTCGTTGTCGATCTCTTTGACTTCGCGCAAGGGTGGCTTCGCCTCAGCCAGAACCGGGATAGATATTACGCAAATCGCGGCGACCAGTCGTATCAAAGACATAACATTTCCTTTCGTCTTGGGATTCCCAAGACGATGGTCGGCGCGCTTGCTATGCAATAACAAGCCGCCGGTCCCGCCGTGATATGCTATACGGTTACTCATGGGCGTTGGCAGCGTCCGGCAAAAGTCAGTTTATCGTTTTCGATACGCAGGTTTTGCGGTTCCGTATCCGGTCCAACCTTCCAGGCGATTCTGGAAGAACCAAAATTCTTAACGCAGAACTTGGTGGCTTCGTAGCGGCCAGCTTCACGCGCACCGTCGAAAGATTGCGAAACGCCGTTTACTGTCACGGTAAACTCAGAAGGCGTAGTTCTCTTGTTCACGTGTTTTGCGCTGGCCCTGAAATAAATGCCGTCAAACGCAACCCGAGTAGCCTGTGATGGCGCCTCTCCGCAGGCGGAGAGCAGTGCTCCCACCAAAACCGACATCGCCAAAATCCCTCGTTTCGCCATCATGACCACTCCTGCATCGTGGCTGGCGCATGCGGTATCTGCCGGTGCGTCTGGGATATCGTGTCCATCACCATCCCCTTACTCAGCCGCGACCTGAACGCAACGGTGGTCGCGCCACTTGCTGGCCTGTTTCAATTCTGCCCATCCAAAGGCACTTTCGCTGGCACCTTTTGTGCGCAACGTCTCTAGTCGTTCCAGCGCTTCTTCCAAACTTGGCTGCTGACCTTTGGGCACCCACCACATGACAAAATGTTGCTCACCGAGTATTTCGAACCATTCTTGCCGACGTTCGTAGAACTGCTTGTGGATGGTACCCCAAACAAATTTCTCAAGACTGGCCACATCTTCCCAGACTGTCAGATTTGCGACGAACTGCGGATCGCTTCCGATGCTGTTTTCGGTATTTCCGGTTCCTGGTTCACCTGAACCTTCCATCATCCAGACAAAGCCCGGCATCCGCTTGCCGAGTCCGTTAACGCGGTCCAGGTTGGCCATAAACTCGGCCACGCGTGGATCGTCGGTAGGTGCCAACAGACGACCAACATTCAATTCGGCCAAGTGATATCCGTCGGGCTGGATCAAAACGCAGCCACCAATGCCATAAGGCCGAGAACGGCCATGCAGGCCCACCCAACTACATAAGACACAGAGCGAACCCCGCTATGCGGTTTGCCGATCCCGCGCAGGTGGATCACCAGCATGACCACCCGTGCTAACAGCGCGACCGAGGCCAGCAGGTTCACCCAGAACGGGCTGACACCCAGCAGGATTGCCGCCACTGTAACGGTCAAGAACGCAGGCAGCGTTTCAGTACCGTTCAGATACGCGCGGTTCAAACGATAAGCCTTGTCAGAATAGTCCTGATCCGGGGTCGCCCCTGGTGCCAACCCCTTGCCGGCTTTTGCGAGCGCCGAAAACGGCGACATGAACAATACGATCAGGGTGAAAATCACCAATGACGCAATTGCGTGGGAATATTCGGCGTAGGCTTCCATCAGGTTTACTCCGCTGCCATCGCACCCATACGGCCCGATTTCTGAGCCTTGATGCGGTCTTCGATCTCTTCCCGGAAATTACGGATAAGGCCTTGGATTGGCCAAGCGGCGGCATCGCCAAGGGCGCAGATTGTGTGGCCCTCGACCTGTTTGGTGACGTCGAACAGCATATCGATCTCTTCCAGCTCGGCTTCGCCACGTACAAGACGATCCATCACACGCATCATCCAGCCGGTGCCTTCACGGCACGGTGTGCACTGACCGCAGCTCTCGTGCTTGTAGAACTTCGACAAACGCCAGATCGCTTTGATGATATCCGTGGACTTGTCCATCACAATCACAGCGGCTGTACCCAGACCCGAACCCAATTCTCCGCGCAGATAATCGAAATCCATGATCGCATCGCGCATGTTCTCGCCACGTACGCACGGCACCGAAGACCCGCCAGGGATCACCGCCAGCAGATTATCCCAGCCGCCACGAATACCGCCGCAATGGGTCTCGATCAGGTCTTCAAAGGAAAGCGACATCGCCTCTTCAACGACGCAGGGGTGGTTCACATGGCCCGAGATCGCAAAAAGTTTAGTACCCGCGTTGTTCTGGCGGCCAAAGCCTGCGAACCAATCCGCGCCACGCCGCAGGATGGTCGGCACAACGGCAATCGATTCCACATTGTTCACCGTGGTCGGGCAACCATAAAGGCCCGCGCCAGCCGGGAACGGGGGCTTCATGCGCGGCATGCCCTTCTTGCCCTCAAGGCTTTCGATCAGAGCTGTTTCCTCGCCGCAGATATACGCGCCCGCCCCGTGATGCAGGAACAAGTCGAAATCCCAGCCGGAACCAGCGGCATTCTTCCCAAGCAGACCCGCGTCATAGGCTTCGTCAATCGCGGCCTGCAGAGCCTCACGCTCGCGGATGTATTCGCCGCGCAGGTAGATGTAGCAAGTATGCGCGTTCATTGCGAAAGACGCGATCAGGCACCCCTCGATCAGCGTGTGCGGATCATGACGCATAATCTCGCGGTCTTTGCAAGTGCCCGGCTCGGATTCATCTGCGTTCACAACCAGATAGGCCGGACGTCCGTCGCTTTCTTTGGGCATGAACGACCATTTCAAGCCGGTAGGGAAGCCCGCCCCGCCGCGACCGCGCAGCCCCGAATCCTTCATTGTCTGGATGATCCAGTCACGGCCATTTTTGATCAGGCCAGCTGTGCCGTCCCAATGCCCGCGGGCTTGCGCGCCTTTCAGCGTGCGCTCATGCATCCCGTAGATGTTGGTAAAGATCCGGTCCTGATCCTTCAGCATCATGTCTTACCTTCAGCTGTCCTGACGCATGCGCCAGAGTTGAAATATGTTCACACCTGCATAGATGAATCCCGCAAGAGCAGCGAAATCAAACAGCAGCGCATAGCGCCCTGGCAAACCCATTGCGGGGCCTATGAACAAGGTCATGCCAAGCCAAAGCACCATCGTCACGGCGATGACGATGCCTATGTGACGACCCTTGCGGGCTATGGCGTGTTCCCTGTCTTTATCCATCTCGTCCTGGTGCCCCGCACGGGCACCCGTTTAGTCTTCGTATGTGCCGTCTTCCTTGGCACGTTTAGCGAATTCGGTTTCCTCACCAGCTGCCAGTTTTGCAGCCTGTTCGATCCATCCGTCCCGTTCGATCCGGCCTTTGAACTTCAGGCGCGCATCGACCCAGGCCACATGCTCTGATGTCCATGCGGCAATCTGATCGAAGTGGAAAAAGCCCAGCTCGTTCAGGGTTTCTTCCAGCTTTGGACCTACGCCCTTCAGCATTTTCAGATCATCAGGCTTGCCATCCCGCGCACCAGACAGCGTTTCGGGCTGTTCCTCTTTCGCCGCTTTCGCCTCAGCGGCCTGTTTCACTGCAGGTTTCGCCGGGGCTGGCGCTTTTGGCGGTTTCGGAGCAGCTTTGGTTGCAGCAGCTTTGCCATCTTTGCCCAGCCACGGGGTCAGGATTGGAACCTCGGTTCCGTCGATACGCTTGACGGTATCGCCCAGTTCGCTCGCAAGCTGAACACTGGCGTTGTATTGCGTCCGGCCACTGTCATACTCCGTCAGGCTGGTCAGCCCTTTCAGAGGTTCCGCCGCATACCGACCATTCTGCGGACCCGGAGTTGGCACTTTGCCCACCACCAGATCATCGAGAATCTTGCCAAAGCTCTCGGTCGTCAGATCTTCGTAGTAATCCTTGCCGATCTGCGCCATCGGCGCGTTGGTGCAGGAACCGAGGCATTCCACCTCTTCCCAGCTCAGCTTGCCGTCAGCAGACAGCTCATGCGGCTTTGCAGCGATCTTTTCCTTGCAGACCGCAATCAGATCTTCGGCTCCGCAGATCATGCAGGAGGTCGTGCCACACACCTGAATATGCGCCACCGATCCAACCGGCTGCAGCTGGAACATGAAATAGAACGAGGCGACCTCAAGCACGCGGATATAGGCCATACCCAGCATGTCGGCGACGGATTCAATCGCCGGACGGCTCAGCCAGCCCTCTTGTTCCTGCGCGCGCCACAGCAGCGGGATGACCGCGCTGGCCTGACGGCCCTCGGGGTATTTCGTAACCTGCGCTTCGGCCCATTGCTGGTTGGCAGCGGTGAAGGCAAAGCTATCGGGTTGTTCGGCGTGAAGACGGCGGAGCATTAGCGGTCAATCTCTCCAAATACGACATCCATGGTGCCGATAATCGCGGCGACGTCGGCCAGTTGGTGGCCTCCGGCAACGTGGTCCATGGCTTGTAGATGCAAGAACCCCGGCGCGCGCAATTTAGCGCGATAGGGTTTGTTGGTGCCGTCGGCGACCAGATAGACGCCGAACTCGCCCTTGGGGGCTTCAACGGCGGCATAGACCTCGCCAGCGGGGACGTGGAAGCCTTCGGTATAAAGCTTGAAGTGATGGATCAGGCTTTCCATCGAAGTCTTCATGTCAGACCGTTTCGGCGGAGTAATCTTGCCGCGTGCCAGAACGTCGCCTGGGCAATCGCGGATTTTGGCGATGGCCTGACGGATGATCAGCAGCGATTGGCGCATCTCTTCCATGCGCACCAGATAGCGGTCATAGCAGTCACCGTTCTTGCCGACGGGGATCTGAAACTCGAACTCGTCATAGCATTCATAGGGCTGCGCGCGACGCAGGTCCCAAGCCAAACCCGAGCCACGGACCATCACGCCCGAGAAGCCGTATTTTTGAATGTCATCCTCGGTCACCACACCGATATCGGCATTACGCTGTTTGAAGATGCGGTTTTCGGTCAGCAGCCCGTCGATATCATCGAGAACAGCGGGGAAGTCGTGGCTCCACGCCTCGATATCGTCCAGCAGTTCTGGCGGCAGGTCCTGATGAACGCCACCGGGGCGGAAATAGGCGGCGTGCAGACGGGCACCGCAGGCACGCTCATAGAACACCATCAGCTTTTCGCGCTCTTCAAAGCCCCAAAGCGGTGGGGTCAGCGCGCCCACGTCCATGGCCTGCGTTGTCACGTTCAGCAGGTGGTTCAGGATGCGACCAATCTCGGAATAGAGGACCCGGATCAGAGAACCTCGGCGCGGCACTTCAACCCCGGTCAGCTTTTCGATGGCCAGACACCACGCATGCTCCTGGTTCATCGGCGCCACGTAATCCAGCCGGTCGAAATACGGCAGGTTCTGCAGATACGTCCGGCTTTCCATCAGCTTTTCGGTGCCACGGTGCAGCAGGCCGATATGCGGATCACAACGCTCGACGATCTCGCCGTCCAGCTCAAGCACTAGACGCAGAACTCCGTGCGCCGCAGGGTGTTGCGGGCCGAAGTTGATGTTGAAGTTGCGGATCTTCTGTTCCCCGCTCAGCGCGTCCGTGCTGCCGTCATCGTATCTTGAGCCGTCCATCAACGCCCTCGTTTCTTCTTCGCTTCGGCCCGAACCCGGACCTTTTCCGCCTCAGCCGCCTTAACAGCAGCCCCGGCCAGCAGAACCCCCAGCGCCCCCAACGCGATCAGCTCCCCCAGACCCATCAGCGGCGCTCCAGCTCTTGCAGTTTAAGCCCGACCCACCACAGCAACGCGATCGTGCCAAAGGGAACCAGACAGAGCAGGCACCAGTATTTGTTGATCCCGAAAAACGGCAATATCTTCACCATCGGAATGATGGTCAGTGCAGACAGGATCAGCCACCAGATGCCACCCATTATTCAGTCTCCTGTTTTTCATCCCCCGGAAGAATGTAGTTCGCACCTTCCCACGGGGACATGAAATCAAACTGACGGTATTCCTGCACCAGCGACACAGGTTCATAGACCACGCGCTTTTGCGCCTCGTCGTAGCGAACTTCGGTATAACCGGTGGTCGGAAAATCCTTGCGCAGCGGATAGCCGCGGAACCCATAGTCGGTCAGGATGCGCCGCAAATCGGGATGACCCGAGAACAAGATGCCGAACATGTCGAACACCTCACGCTCGAACCAGTTGGCCGAGGGGTGAACGTCGACAATTGAAGGTACCATATCTTCTTCACGGATCGACACCCGCAGGCGGATGCGCTGGTTCTGGTACATCGACAGAAAGTGATAAACCACGTCAAACCGCTTGGCGCGTTCGGGGTAGTCGACACCGGTGATATCAACAAGCGTCGAGAACTGGCAACTGCGGTCGGACTTCAGGAATTCGATGAATTCCACAAGATTCGACGGCGCCACATCGACGTTCAGCTCACCATGCGTCACGTCCCAGGACAGAACGCAATCGGTTCGTTTTAGCTCCAACTGCGCGCCGAGTTCTTTGAGTGCTTCGCTCATCTGCCCTCTCCCTCAGCGAACAATCGTGCCGGTGCGGCGGATTTTGCGTTGCAGCTGCATCAACCCATAAAGTAGCGCCTCTGCGGTCGGAGGGCAGCCGGGCACATAGATGTCCACGGGCACAACCCGGTCACAACCGCGCACGACAGAATAGGAATAGTGGTAATAACCACCGCCATTCGCACAGGAGCCCATTGAGATCACATAGCGCGGTTCCGGCATCTGGTCGTAGACCTTGCGCAGCGCAGGGGCCATCTTGTTGGTCAGGGTTCCGGCCACGATCATCACATCCGACTGACGCGGGGACGCTCGGGGGGCAATGCCAAACCGTTCCGCATCATAACGCGGCATCGACGTGTGCATCATCTCAACCGCGCAGCAGGCCAGACCAAAGGTCATCCAGTGCAAGCTACCGGTACGGGCCCAGTTGATGATGTCTTCGGTCGAAGTCAGCAGGAAACCTTTGTCCTGCAGCTCGGCATTCAGGGCCTGGGTGGCGACTTCTTTGTCGACGCCCGCGGTGTTTGCGCCCGTCATCACTCCCATTCCAGGGCCCCTTTCTTCCATTCATAGGCAAAGCCGATGGTCAGCACCGCCAGGAACACCATCATGGACCAAAACCCAACATCGCTGATGTCTTTGAAGCCAACAGCCCAGGGAAACAGGAAGGCGATTTCCAGATCGAAGATGATGAAGAGAATCGCGACCAGATAGAATCGGACGTCGAATTTCATCCGCGCATCGTCGAATGCGTTAAAGCCACATTCATATGCACTAACTTTTTCAGGGTCTGGATTGCGGACGGCAAGCACTACAGCAGCGAGAATCAAGACGATTCCAAGGCCTATAGCGACGGCCAGAAACACCAGGATCGGGAGGTACTCCCGCAACAGGTCTTCCACGTATAGCTCCTTTCCTGCGCATGTCCCGAAAGGGTGCGCCGTCAATTGGCGAGTTGACTGGACATTCTCTATCCCTGTGGGGTCAGAGGGTCAACCGAACAGAAACGCGCAGATGGGCATTATTACAATCGCCCAGCAGGCTATGGCTTAGAATACCTTGCAACGGCCCGACGCGGCTAAACCTACCTATTCCATGCAGGTTTTCGTTTATCGAAGAAGGCCCTGATTCCCTCTTGCGCCTCGTCGGTTTCCCAACGCGTTACCAACTGTCGAATGGTGTGGTCGATCACAGCATCGTCAATGCGTGGTCCCAACGATTGGATCAATTGCTTTGCCGAAGAAACAGCGCCTGGCGCGCAGGACAGATAGGGACGCACTTCGGCCTCGACCGCCTCTGCCAAGGCATCAGCGGGCACCGCGCGCGCCAACAAGCCCAGCTCGACAGCCTCCGCTGCATCAAAGAGACGTGCGGACATGAAGACCCGCCGCGACCTTGCCTCACCCATACGAGCAATAACATAGGGGCCAATCGTGGCCGGGATCAGGCCAAGTCGCGTTTCGGTCAGGCCCATCTTCAGGCTATCCACCCCGATCGCCACATCACAGACCGAGGCCATTCCCACTCCACCACCAAACGCATTGCCCTGCAATGCGCCAATCAGAGGCTTGGGCAGCGTATTCAGGGCATTCAGCATCTCGGCCAGCTTGCGCGCCTCGGTGAAGCGCGTATCGGGATCGGCGGCCATCTGCGCCTGCATCCAACCCAGATCACCCCCGGCGCAAAAGCTTTTGCCTGACGCGGCCAGAATCACCACCCGGACAGCTTCATCACTGGCGAGTTGCCCGGCGGCTTGTGTCAGTTCAGCAATCATCTGCGCCGACAGCGCATTGTGCTTCTCTGGTCGATCCAGCGTTAACGTGGCTACGCCACGACCATCTGTCTTTAAAGTTATCGTTTCGTACATTTCTATTCCGCTCGCATAGCCCGCGCCATGTCTGCAGCTTCTTCCAGCACAGACGCGTCCAACCCGGTTTCATATCCCAACCGTTCCAGATGCGCGGCCACCGCTTCGGTTGCCACATTACCCGCTGCACCTGGCGCATAGGGGCACCCCCCGAGCCCGCCGACGGCGGCATCAAACACCCGTACACCCAGCGCCAAAGAAGCATCGATATTGTCGATCGCCCGCCCGTTGGTGTCATGGAAATGCCCAGCAAGCCGAGTGACCGGGACCCGTTCGCGCACGGCCAACAGCATATGCGCGATCTTGTCCGGGGTCCCTTGCCCAATCGTATCGCCCAGCGAAATCTCGTAGCAGCCATGCGCGAACAATGCGTCCGCCACCTCGGCCACCTTTTCGGGCGGGGTCGGGCCGTCATAGGGGCAATCAGTCACGCAGGACACATAACCACGCACGGGCAAATCGATATGCCGCGCGGCCTCAAGGATCGGCACGAACCGTTCGATGGATTCGGCGATGGTCGCGTTAATATTTGCCTTCGAAAATCCTTCGGAGGCCGAGGCAAACACTGCAATCTCATCCGCCTTGGCCGCCAACGCGTCCTCATACCCACGCATGTTCGGCGTCAGAGCCGCATAACGAACGCCTTCTGCCCGCTTGATCCCGGCCAGAACCTCACCGCTGCCTGCCATTTGCGGCACCCATCTCGGTGAGACAAAGCTTGCAACCTCAATCCGGTTGAACCCGCCACGGCTGAGGCAATCGATCAAGGCGACTTTCTCGGCCACCGGGATCTCGCGCTGTTCGTTCTGCAGGCCATCCCGCGGACCGACCTCGAAAATCTCGACCCGTTCTTTCATCAGCGCATCCCTTCCCGGTTTCTTATCGTTTCAATTACGGATGGCCCGACTGTGCCACGCAATCCACAGGCCGAACAGATCAATCCTCGGCCAACCGAACCAGCGCTGCCCCGGCCTCGACCTGTGCTCCCGCTTCGGCCAGCACTTCTGCAACCACGCCATCGCGGGCGGCCAACAGTGAATGCTCCATCTTCATCGCTTCCAGAATGGCCAGCCGGTCGCCTTCTTTCACCGCCTGCCCCGCTGAGGCAAAGACGGCTTTGACCAGACCTGGCATCGGCGCCTCGATCACATTGGTGTCACCCGCCGCGCTTGCGTCGCGGTCCAAAGGATCAACAACCTCAAACACCTGCCCATAGTCGTCAAATACTGTGACCTGAGACCCGGCCATGACAACATTTGGCATAGGTGTCCCATCAATGGTCCAGCCAGAGCCACGGCGTTGCGCGATTAGCTGCGTGCCTTCGATCTCCCAAATCTGACGATCCGGGCCTTCGACCTGGACATCCAGATCAACAACCTCTCCTTCCCGCAGCAGTTGCACGGCGCGATGTAGCGGCGCCCATAGCGTAAAGCCCGTTTCCGAGACCGTCTCAACCAGGCCCAACGCCGTCATCGCTGCAGCCACGGCTGATGCGTTGCTTGTGCTAGATGCCTGCACCAGTTCGTCAAGATCCCGTCCGATCAGCCCGGTATCCACGTCGCCTGACGCAAACCCGCTGTGCCGCGTAAGAGCCCCAAGAAACGCAAGGTTGGTTACCGTCCCGGCGACCTCGGTCTGGCGCAGGACGCGGTGCAGGCTTTCCAAAGCAACCGCACGCGTCGGGCCATGCACCACGACCTTGGCGATCATGGGATCGTACCAAGGGCTGATCGTATCTCCGGCCCGGACGCCACTATCGGCGCGACACTCTTGCGGAAACTGCAGATGGGTCAGCGTACCCGTCGCAGGCAAAAAACCCTTGGGTACATCTTCGGCATAAAGCCGCGCCTCGAATGAATGTCCGTTGATCGACAAATCACCCTGCTGTTTCGGCAGGCTTTCACCCGCAGCTACCCGTAACTGCCATTCGACCAGATCGACACCCGTTATTGCCTCGGTCACCGGATGTTCGACTTGCAGGCGCGTGTTCATCTCCATGAACCAGAACCGATCAGGCCGCAGCCCGTCCGAGGCATCGACGATGAACTCAACCGTCCCTGCGCCCTTGTATCCAATCGCTTCTGCCGCGCGCACGCCCGCCTGCCCCATCGCATCGCGCATTTCAACGGTCATGCCGGGGGCCGGAGCCTCTTCGATCACCTTCTGGTGCCGCCGCTGCAACGAGCAGTCCCGTTCAAACAGATGCACCGCATGGGTGCCATCCCCAAAAACCTGCACCTCGATATGACGTGGTTTGGCGACGAATTTCTCGACCAGTACCGCGTCATTACCAAAGGCCGTCTTGGCCTCACCGCGCGCGCTGTCCAAAGCAGCCGAGAATTCCTCGGGCTTCTCAACCAACCGCATCCCCTTGCCGCCGCCACCTGCAACGGCCTTGATCAGAACAGGATAACCAATGGTATCCGCCGCGCCTGCCAGGTGTTCGGGGTCTTGATTGTCGCCATGATAACCGGGCACAACCGGAACGCCTGCATTCTCCATTAACACCTTGGCCGCGTCCTTAAGGCCCATCTTACGGATTGCGTCCGCCGATGGGCCGATGAAGGTCAGGCCTGCTGCCTCAACCGCATCCACGAAGTCTGGATTCTCGGACAGAAAGCCATAGCCCGGATGGATCGCTTGCGCGCCAGAATCCAGCGCCGCCTGAATGATCACATCACCTTTCAGATAGCTATCAGCCGGGGCCGCGCCGCCGATATGAACAGCCTCATCGGCCATCTGCACATGCTTGGCCGAGGCATCGGCATCCGAATAAACAGCCACGCAGGATACGCCCATCTTCTGAGCGGTTTCCATCACACGGCAAGCGATTTCACCCCGGTTTGCAATTAAAATCTTACAAAACATCCCACCCCTCCGGTTTTGACAGCAGACCGTTGGCAATGGCAACCTTGGCGTATTGCTCTGCATACGGAACGAATTTCGGGCGGCGACGAAAGAACTTTTCGGTATCCGCTAGGTCGAAAAACCGTCTGTCCAGATCGTCGAAATCGAATTCGAGATTTTCATCAGAAAGCAAATCTTCCCTATCCGGTTTCTCGCAAGGGTATGGAGTTTGAAGCCTGTCCATGGCGGCACGAACTACTTCGACCACATCCGGCATTCCGATCGCCAGATATCCTGCCGATGCCTCCGGCGCCGTCGTTCCAGTCGAGTTCCAAAAATACTGCTCGAAGCCGCCGTTAGAAACTTCGAGGTGAAGCCAATGAACGCAGAACAAATGCACAGCAGGCTCGGGAATGGTCGCAATCGACTCTTCCCATTCCTTTCGCCCGTCATAGAAATTGAACTGATCGTAATAGGTTCCGTACGTGGCCGGGTAGTTTCGAGGTGTATTAATAATCCAGATCATGACCTACCTTACATCCTGAACACGCCGAAACGTGTCTCCTCGATTGGGGCGTTCAGAGCGGCACTTAGGGACAGGGACAGTACGTCGCGACTTTTGCGCGGGTCGATAATGCCGTCATCCCAGAGACGGGCCGATGCATAAAGCGGGTGCGACTGCTCCTCGAACATGCCCAGCGTCGGGCGTTTGAATTCAGCCTCTTCCTCGGCCGACCACGTGCCACCCTGCCGTTCGATCCCATCGCGCTTGACGGTGGCAAGAACGCCCGCAGCTTGCTCGCCCCCCATCACCGAGATGCGCGAATTCGGCCAGGTCCATAGGAATCGAGGCTGATAGGCGCGACCTGCCATGCCGTAGTTTCCAGCTCCGAAAGAACCGCCGACCAGCATGGTGATCTTGGGAACGCTCGTCGTCGCCACCGCCGTAACCATCTTGGCCCCATGCCGCGCGATGCCTTCGTTTTCGTATTTGCGGCCAACCATGAAGCCGGTGATGTTCTGCAGGAATACCAGCGGTGTTTTGCGCTGCGAACACAGCTCGACAAAATGCGCGCCCTTCTGCGCAGCCTCCGAGAACAACACGCCATTGTTTGCGATGATCCCAACCGGGCAGCCTTTGACATGGGCGAAACCGGTCACCAGCGTCTCACCAAAACGCGGCTTGAACTCATCAAACCGAGAGCCATCGACCAGACGCGCAATCACCTCCCGAATGTCATAGGGGGTTCTCAGATCAGCAGGGACAACGCCAAGTACCTCTTCTGGGTCGTAATCTGGCTCCTCGGATGCCTCGAACCGTAGGCCGGGCTTCAGCCCGGCACCGCCCAACGACCCGACGGCGCGCCGGGCCAGAGCCAAAGCATGGGCGTCATCTTCGGCCAGATAATCCGCCACACCAGACAGGCGCGTATGCACATCGCCACCGCCCAGATCCTCAGCGCTGACAACCTCTCCGGTCGCGGCCTTGACCAGAGGCGGCCCGGCCAGAAAGATCGTACCCTGTTCCTTCACGATGATCGTCACATCGGACATCGCGGGCACATAAGCCCCGCCCGCCGTGCAGGATCCCATCACCACGGCGATCTGAGGAATACCCTTCGCGCTCATCCGCGCCTGATTGTAAAAGATGCGGCCAAAGTGGTCGCGGTCGGGAAAGACCTCATCCTGATTGGGCAGGTTCGCACCGCCGCTATCGACCAGATAGATGCAGGGCAGATGGTTTTCCTCGGCGATCTCCTGCGCCCGAAGATGTTTCTTGACGGTCATTGGATAATATGTGCCGCCCTTCACGGTGGCATCGTTACACACCACCATGACCTCGCGTCCCTGCACCCTGCCAATCCCGGCGATCACCCCGGCACAGGGCGCTGCATCACCATACATTCCATGCGCCGCCGTCGCCCCGATTTCCAGAAACGGAGAGCCCGGATCAAGCAGATTCGCTACCCGACGTCTGGGCAGCATCTTGCCCCGTGATTCATGCCGCGCGCGGGATTTCGCACCGCCCCCCATGCGGGCGGCTTCGGCGGCCTCAGAGATATGTGCCAGCGCATCCAGATGTGCAGCTCGGTTCGCCTTGAACCCCTCGGAGGTTGGTATGGCTTTGGATTTTAGTTTCATTCCATCTTCCCCAAGTCGCGCAATTCCACAACGCGTTCAGCGGTTTCGGTCAGCAAGCAAGTTGCGGCTACAATCGAGCGTATCGTTCCACCAGACCATATGCCGTAGGCCAGAGCGCATTCAGCGTCCCGAAACCCGATCCATGCGCGCTGAGCATCTCGCAACTGGTCCGAAAGTTCGGGACTTTGTTCAGCCAGTTCCGCTCTACGCAGTTTATACTGTTCGTTCAGAAATGAATCCCAAACTTGGGTTTCGGCTTGAATACACTCGGTGACGCCAATGGTTGTTTCATTTCCCGGTATCGTTTGGCAGGTATTGGCAGCTGCGCCGAGACATGAGGACAAGCTATCGCCCTGCTGCGACTGGGAAAAACACTGTTGAATGTACGACTGGTCTACCCAAGCGCCCTGAGCGGAAACAAGCGATGGAACCAGCATCGCAGCAACTGCAATTCGCATCATGTAATTGCCTCCCCTGCAGCCCGCGCCTTCAGTTCCTTCCGGATCACCTTCCCCGTCACCGTCATCGGCAACTCGTCCAGAAACGCCACCTCGCGCGGATAGGAGTACTGAGCCAGACGGTCCTTGACCCAATCCTGCAACTCCTGCTCCGCAGCCTCAGCGCCCGGTTTCAACACCACATAGGCCTTCACAATCTCGGTCCGCAGCGGATCAGGCTTACCGACCACGCCCACCGTTGCCACTGCCGGATGGGTCAGCAGGCAATCTTCGATCTCAGCGGGTCCGATGCGGTATCCGGCCGACGTGATCACGTCATCATCGCGACCGACAAAGCGCAGATAGTCGCCCTCCCACACGCCACGGTCTCCGGTGATCAGCCAGCCACCCCGGAATTTCTCAGCGGTCGCATCGGGCCGGCTCCAGTATTCCAGCATCATCGAGGCCGAGCCACGCCGGATAGCGACGTCGCCCTCTTCATTGGTTGGCCGGCCGTCGCCATCAATCACCGCAACTTCATGCCCGGGCACCGGCTTGCCGATACAGCCGGGGTGCACCGGGAAATCCTCAGCGCAGGAGGACACGACCATATTGCATTCGGTCTGGCCGTAAAATTCGTTGATCGTCAGGCCAAACGCCTTTTTACCCCAGGCCAACATCTCGGCCCCCAGAGGCTCCCCTCCGGACGCGACCGAGCGCAAACCGGGGATCGTCTGGTCCGCAGCTTTCAACATACGAAGGGCGGTCGGCGGGAAGAACACATTCCGTACCCCGCCACGCATGACGAGATCAGTGCAGGCCTCGGGAGTGAACTTATCCAACCTCGCCGCAACGACCGGTACACCCAGCGCTAGACCGGGCATCAGCACATCGAACAGACCGCCGATCCAAGCCCAGTCTGCCGGTGTCCACAGACAATCCCCCTGACGCAGATGATTGTGGCTGATCGATACGCCCGGCAGGTGACCCGTCAGTACCCGGTGCCCGTGCAGTGCCCCCTTTGGGCTACCGGTGGTGCCTGAGGTGTAGATCAATACCGCAGGGTCCTCGGGGCTGGTGTCGGCAAACGGGACAGGTGGTCCTTCTTGCCCCATCTGATCGATAAGAATTGGTTTGGCCAGATCACCGACAAGCGCGGCCCCTTCGGGATCTGTCAGAACAAATTTTAAGCCCGCGTCACCGACACGCGATGATAGCGCATCGTGTTTGAACAACTTGAACAGTGGTACCGAAATCGCGCCGATTTTCCAGATCGCCAAATGTGCCGCCGCACACCAGGGCGACTGGCTCAGCAACACACCCACCCGATCACCGGGTCGGACGTCGTTGATCAGAGCACGCGCAATACCATCTACCATTTCACCCAAATCGCCGAACGTAACTTCACGCGGATCAGAGGCCGTCAGGTCCAGTATCGCAACCTTTTCTGAAGGCTGAGAAAGGCACTGTCGCGCCATATTCAATCGATCCGGTATGGCCCAGCATTGATCACCGCGCAGACCCGGTATGACCCTAGCAGGAGACACTCAGATTCTCCCTTATTTTACTGGCAGTTGACCCATGCTTCATCGGCGCAATTTCGATGCGAAATTGATGCAGATCAGAGTTTGGCGGCCTCGGCCCATCCACAAGGTCCATATTAACGCAACCAAAGGCATGAATATGACAAAGAAACTCGCCGCTTTGTCCCTTTCCACCGCGCTTGTCGCGCTGGCTGCTCCGGTGTTCGCCCAATCTCAGGGAGATTGGACTGTTGGTGTAGGTGTCGGTTATCTGGATCCCAAATCCGACAACGGCTCGCTCGCTGGGTTTGACGCCGACGTTGACTCGGACACGCGCCCCATCTTCACCGTCGAGTACTTCGTTCAGGACAACCTCGGGATCGAATTGCTGGCCTCGACCCCCTACAAGCATGACGTCACCCTTGGTGGCAGCGTCGACGCAGGCAGCGTCAAACACCTGCCGCCCACCCTTTCGCTGAACTATCACTTCCCGACCAACAGCGCATGGAAGCCCTATGTCGGAGCGGGTCTGAACTACACCATCTTCTTCGAAGAGGACTCGCCCCTGGGAGATTTGGATCTGGACAATTCCTTTGGCGTCTCGCTGCAGGCCGGTCTGGACTACATGGTCACCGACAAAGGCGCTGTGCGTCTGAACGTGCGTTGGTTCGACATCGACTCCGACGTCACTTTGGACGGCAACGACATCGGCAAAGCCGAAATCGATCCCTTCCTTATTGGCGTGTCCTACGTCCATACGTTCTGATCCAATCAACAAAGCCCCGGAGTTCGTAAAACTGCGGGGCCTTCCCTCACAGCATTTCGTTCATCATCTCACGGCCGATCAGCATCCGACGGATTTCGCTGGTACCGGCACCGATTTCCATCAGCTTGGCATCGCGGAATATCCGACTGACCGGCGCATCTGAAAGGAACCCGGCCCCGCCTAGCGCTTGCACCGCTTGATGCGCCTGCACCATCGCCTGTTCCGAGGCATATAGGCAGCACGCTGCCGCATCCTGTCGGGTCACATCTCCCCGATCACAGGCCTTAGCGACTTCGTAGACATAAGCCCGCGCCGAATTCATCGCGGTGTACATATCTGCGATCTTACCCTGCATCAGTTGGAAGCTGCCGATCGGCTTGCCGAACTGTTTGCGCTCGGCCAGATAGGGCATGACCTCGTCCAGACAGGCCGCCATGATACCTGTCCCGATCCCAGCCAGCACAACACGTTCGTAATCCAGTCCGGACATCAAAACGGCAACGCCCCTGCCCTCTTCGCCCAGAACATTCTCGAACGGCACTTCGACGTCTTCAAAGATCAGCTCGGCCGTGTTCGACCCACGCATCCCCAGCTTGTCGAAATGAGGCGAGGTCGAGAATCCTTTCATCTCTTTCTCGATTAGGAAGGCCGTGATCCCCTTTGATCCGGCCTCGGGGTCTGTCTTGGCATAAACGACCAGAGTATCGGCGTCTGGCCCATTGGTGATCCAATATTTGTTGCCATTCAGGCGGTAGTGATCATTCCGCTTTTCCGCCCGCAGCTTCATCGATACCACATCCGATCCGGCCGAGGGTTCGGACATTGCAAGCGCGCCCACATTTTCGCCCGAAATCAGGCGCGGCAGGTATTTCTTTTTCTGCTCATCCGTCCCATTCAGCTTGATCTGGTTCACACACAGGTTCGAATGCGCCCCATAGGACAACGAGACCGAGGCCGAGGCGCGCGCAACCTCCTCCACTGCAATGGTATGCGCCAGATAGGACATTCCCGCCCCGCCATACTCTTCTGGCACGGTGACGCCCAGCAGGCCAAGGTCGCCCATCTCTTTCCACAGCTCATTCGGAAAGGCGTTCGAGGCATCAATCTCGGCCGCCATCGGCTTGACCCGTTCCTGCGCCCAACGGTGGACCATCTCACGCAGGGCGTTCACGTCCTCGCCCAGATCGAATTGCATTGTGGCCATAAACATGCAGGGCTCCTCCGATTGCATTAATGAACAAGCGTTCAATAATTAAATAGCAGCGATTCCCCCTACGGTCAACGACGACGCGCAGGCCAACGCAAAACGCCGCCCGGCAAGGGACGGCGTATTCAAATAAATCGAGCGTGCGCTGAAAGCGCACTCCGCTGGATTACGACTGATAGACCGCGCTGACCTCAGCCCGGATTATGCGCGCGATTTGGCTACAATCCTCTAGCGAGAAGGTCAGCGGAACGCGCATATCCATGATCCCGGCCAATATCCGATCACTGACCGGCATAGGGGTACTGTCAGCATAGCGCCAACTGTCATAGCGTGAGGTAAAGCCCGACGGCTCGGCCCCTCCGAACCACTTCAGTTCAACCCCGCGCGCGGCACAGCGCTGGATGACCTCGGCAATACGCTCGGGCGTCCAGTCCAGCAACAGGAATTGGATCGACGAACCGACATAGGTCTCAGCATCGGGCCGTTCTACGATTTTCAAACCGGGTGTTCCCCGCAGACCATGCTCGATTTCATCATATCGTTCATTCCAGCGCTGCACCTGCCGGTCCAGATCGCGCAACTGCGGACGTAAGATCGCCGCACGCAAATTGTCCATCCGGCCCGAGACATTGGGGGTGGTGTATTTGATCTGCTCGAAAACCTCCGGCCCGGGCGCTGCCAGATGGCGTTCATAAAGCATGTAAGACCCGGACAACATCGTAGCCTTGGCGGCCAGTTCCGGATCATCCGTGATCAGCAACCCGCCCTCGCCCGAATTGACATGTTTATATGTCTGGCACGAGTAACATCCGATGGCCCCCTGCCGCCCTGACAGCTGCCCGCGCCACGCCGCTCCCATAGTATGAGCGCAATCTTCGATCACGATCACACCCGCCGCATCACACATCTGTATCAGGCGATCCATATCGCACAAATGACCTCGCATGTGGCTGAGCATCAGTACCTTCGCCTGATCCAGCTTGGCCTCAAGATCATCCAGATCGATAGCCAGGGCTTCGGTCACACCAACAAAGACCGGCTTTGCGCTTACCGACGCAATCGCCCCCGGCACCGGCGCCAGAGTGAATGCGTTGGTCAGAACCGGATCACCCGGCTTTACGCCAACTGCCCGCAACGCTGTGGCCAGAGCGTAGCCCCCCGATGAGACCGCCAGACAGTATTTCGCCCCCATCTGGGCGGCGAATTCCTGTTCCAACAGCGCAGTTTCGCTCAACTCGCCAGGTGCAACGTTGTAACGATGCAACCGACCATGGCGCAGGACGGCCACGGCAGCCTCGATGGCGTCTTCGGGGATGGGCTCTTGCTGGGTGAAATTACCCGTGAATGTCTCGGTCATAGGTTTGTTTTGGTGCGGAGTCTCAAGCGGGTCAAGGGATCACGCGGCCGCTCCGATCAAATCGGAGACCAGTTTCGGTAAATCATCAAAATGATGCAGCAACGCCTCGGGCTCCAGCGCGGCCATTTCATCGCCTGACGGGCCGAAAGTCACCAGAACCGAAGGCACGCCTGCAGCCCGCGCCGTGTTCCGGTCGGTATCCGAGTCGCCGATCAGCACGCAATGATCGGGATGCCCCCCGGCGCGGCGCGCTGCTTCACGCAAAGGCTCAGGATCAGGCTTGCGCACCGGCAGCGTATCGGCTCCTACCAGCGAAGCGAAACGATCGCGCGCGCCCATCCGGGACAGCAGCAGATCAGCAAGGCCTTCTGGCTTGTTGGTGCAGATACCTACGCCATAACCAGCGCACTTCAGGGCTTCGACGGCTTCGAGCGCACCGGGATAGAAATAGGTATGCGTATCGATCGCTTGCCCATAGACGTCCAGAAAGACCGGATAATAGGCTTCGACGACGTCCGCGTCATAGGCGCCGACCCGCTTCAATCCATGGGACAACATCAAGCGTGCACCGCGTACCGAAACCGCCGCATCAAGCTCGGGCATCAGTACATCCCCATGACCCATCTCGCGAAAACAGTGGTTTGCAGCGGCCAGCAAATCACCGGATGTATCCGCCAAAGTTCCATCCAGATCAAAGATTACCGTACGCATGTTTATCTCCTGAACCGGCGGGTTTCCGCCATGTCGTGTTGCAAACGGCAATCTTCTTTGATGGCTGAACCGCTTGCGCCTTTGCCCACAGCGGATAAAACGGGCGGCGACAAAACAAAAGAGAAAACGATTTCATGAGCACTGCCCTTGTCATTCTTGCCGCCGGAAAAGGCACAAGGATGAACTCTGATATTCCCAAGGTCCTGCATCCGATTGCCCAGGTGCCGATGCTGGTTCATGCCATACGTGCCGGTGCTGTCCTGTCACCCGAGCGCACCGTGATTGTTACCGGCCACGGCGCGGAAGCCGTTGCACGCGTCGCTGAAGCCGAAGATGAAAACGCCAGCATTGCGGTGCAGGAAGAGCAGCTTGGCACCGCCCATGCGGTTGCGCAGGCGCGTGCAGCGCTGGATGGTTTTCAGGGGGATGTGGTCGTCCTCTATGGCGATACTCCGTTTCTGCAGCCCGACACCCTGCAGCGAATGATTGAAGCGCGCACAAATAACGATCTGGTCATTCTTGGGTTCGAAGCTGCAGATCCCGCCCGTTATGGTCGCTTGGTCATGGATGGTGACTCGCTCGAGCGGATTGTTGAATTCAAGGATGCTACTGACGAACAACGCGCCATAACCTTCTGTAACTCAGGCCTTTTGGCGTGTGACGCTGAAACCCTTTTCTCACTGATCAATGCGGTTGGTAACGACAATGCCTCGGGTGAATATTATTTGACTGACGTCGTTGAGATAGCCCGCGACAAAGGTCTGAACGTAACTGCCGTGGCCTGCGATGAAGCGCAGACATTGGGTGTGAACTCCCGCGCGGATCTGGCGGCAGCGGATGCAGTGTTCCAAGAACAGGCGCGCTCCGAACTACTTGATCTGGGGGTCACTTTGATGGCACCTGATACGGTGTATCTGGCAGCAGATACCGTGATTGGTCGCGACACTGTCATTGAACCAAATGTGGTTTTTGGCCCCGGTGTAACCGTGGAAAGCGGCGCAACGATCCGGGCGTTTTCGCATCTCGAAGGCTGCCATGTCAGCCGAGGTTCCGTGGTCGGACCCTATGCCCGCCTACGCCCGGGTGCAGAGCTGGCTGAAAACGCGAAAATCGGCAACTTTGTTGAGATCAAGAACGCCGAGATCGCAGAAGGCGCAAAGGTGAATCACCTCAGCTATATCGGCGACGCTTCGGTTGGGGCGGCTACAAATATCGGTGCTGGAACCATCACCTGCAACTATGACGGCGTGATGAAGCACAAAACGACCATCGGGGAAAACGTGTTCATCGGATCGAACACGATGCTGGTGGCCCCGGTCACTCTGGGTGACGGCGCGATGACCGCCACGGGGACCGTAGTGACCAAGGATGTTGAGCCAGACGCATTGGCGGTGGCGCGTGCCAAGCAAGAGAATAAGCCCGGCTACGCGCGCAAATTGTTTGAAATGTTGAAGGCGAAGAAGGCTCGCCGCGACAAAGGAGCCTGAATTATGTGTGGAATTGTTGGTGTTCTGGGCAGCCACGAAGCCGCCCCTATTCTGGTCGAAGCACTGAAGCGACTTGAGTATCGCGGCTATGACAGTGCTGGTATCGCTACAGTTAATGATGGCACGCTTGGGCGTCGTCGGGCTGTCGGCAAGTTGGTGAACCTGAGCGACCTTTTGGTGCATGAGCCATTGGCCGGGAAATCCGGCATCGGTCATACCCGGTGGGCGACCCATGGGGCGCCATCAGTGAACAACGCGCACCCACACAAGGCGGGACCTGTCGCTGTTGTGCACAATGGTATCGTTGAAAACTATCGCGAACTGCGCGCTGAGTTGGCCGAGCATGGTGTTGACTTCGTCACGGACACTGACACCGAAACGGTTGCCTTGATGACAGAACGGTACATGTCCGAAGGACAATCTCCGGTTGACGCCGCTTTCAAAACCATCGATCGGCTCAAAGGCGCATTCGCGCTGGCCTTTCTGTTCGACGGGCAGGAAGACCTGATTGTTGCCGCGCGCAAGGGCTCGCCGCTGGCGATAGGTCATGGCGATGGTGAGATGTTTGTCGGCTCGGACGCTATCGCATTGGCCCCGCTGACCGATCGCATCACCTATCTTGAAGAAGGCGATCGGGCGGTACTGACCCGCACTTCGCTGGAGATTCGAACCGAAACCGGTGAGCTTGCCAACCGCGAAGTCCGGCAAATTCAAATCGATCAGACCCGTGCCGACAAAGGCGGCCACAAGCACTATATGGCCAAGGAAATTGCCGAGCAGCCTGTTGTGGTGGCCGAAGCCATCCGCTCGTATCTTCCGACCGGAGGCGATCGGGTGGTGTTGCCCGGTGACGATCTGGATTTCACCAAGCTGGACCGTCTGACCATGGTGGCCTGCGGCACTGCATTCTATGCCTGCCTGACGGCGAAATACTGGTTCGAACAGCTGGCCAAGATGCCAGTTGAAGTCGATATCGCCAGCGAGTTCCGCTATCGCGAGCCTCCGATCTCGGACCGTACGCTTGCGCTGCTTGTCAGCCAGTCAGGCGAAACCGCCGACACGCTTGCTGCCCTGCGCTATTGCGAAGGCAAGGCATACAAGATCGTCTCGGTCGTCAACGTCGCCGAAAGCTCGATTGCGCGCGAAAGCGATGTGGCGTTACCAATCCATGCGGGTGTTGAGATCGGTGTTGCCTCGACCAAGGCGTTCACCTGTCAGCTTAGCGTGTTGCTGATGCTTGCCCTCAAAGCCGCTGCAGATCGAGGCACGCTGAACGACGAAGAGATCGCCGATCACGCGGCAGCGCTGCGCGGATTGCCGACGGTTCTGAATGCTGCGCTGGATCAGAATGACGCCATTCGTCAATCCGCCCAGCGCTTGTCCGAAGCACGCGATGTGCTGTTCCTGGGCCGTGGCCTCATGTACCCTCTGGCCATGGAAGGTGCGCTGAAGCTCAAGGAAATTAGCTACATCCACGCCGAAGGTTACGCTTCGGGCGAGTTGAAACACGGCCCCATCGCCCTGATCGACAAGCATATGCCGGTTGTTGTCATGGCACCGCGCGACGCAGTTTTCGACAAGACAGTTTCGAACATGCAGGAGGTGATGGCGCGTAAGGGCAAGGTTATCCTTGTCTCGGATGATGATGGTATCGCAGAGGCTGAAGATGGGGTTTGGAGTACGATCCGTATGCCACATGTGCACACCAGCCTTGCCCCGATCCTCTATTCGGTGCCCGCGCAACTGCTGGCCTACCACACGGCGGTGGCTAAAGGTACGGATGTGGATCAGCCGCGCAATTTGGCAAAATCCGTCACGGTCGAGTGACGGCACATGCAGGCCTATCTCGATCAGATCAAAGCCCATGCCGATCCTGAACGGGCAGAACAGGTGGCGGCCTATCACAAGGTTGACCGTCCGTATCTGGGTGTTCCGAATCCGGTGCTCAACGATCTGACCAAGGAGTGGCGGCGTAAACTCGAAATCACTGACCGCATCGCCGTCGCCGACAGTTTGTGGCAGACCAACATCCATGAAGCACGGGTCGCTGCGGCAAAGCTGTTGACCCAAGCCCGAATCCGCCCCGATGACGCGGTATGGGATCTGTTGCAAAGCTGGCTGCCAGAATTCGACGCCTGGGCAGTGGCCGACCATGCCAGCATGGCATTGCAAAAGCGCCTGAAAGCCGATCCGACGCGGCTGGATCAAGTCGAACAGTGGACCAAATCAAATCATATGTGGACTAAGCGTGCCGCGCTGGTCGCCACCTTGCCCTGGACCAAACAGAACCACCCCAAACCGAAAGAATTGGAGTGCCGCGACCGTATTCTTGGTTGGGCTGCAAGCTATGTCCCTGACCGGGAATGGTTTATCCAGAAAGCCATCGCATGGTGGCTGCGCGAATTGTCAAAGCACGATTCACAGCGCGTCGTCGCATTTCTTGAAACGCACGGCGCAAACATGAAACCTTTTGCCCGTAAAGAAGCGGGCAAATACCTGCGCGCTCAGTCGGAATAGACTTCCAGTTCTACCAGCTCATCAAACGGCACAAGCAATGCGCGCATTGCCTCTAGTGACAAACGGCTTCCACCGCCTTCAGGCCCCGGCGCGGGGATAAGCGCAACATAGGCCTGCGCGCCTGTACGCGGTACAACGATACGACCATTGATTTCGGTCTTAACCAGGGGCGTTTGCAGCCAACGTCCCGGCGTATTCGGATCGCCAAGTCCTGCGACCGTCGTTTTTGCACCCGCCCAACCGACCGTAGCGACGACAGTTTCGGGCACCTCCTCAACGGTCTCTGATGCGGCAGGCGCGGTCACAGGCGCGGTGGATGACCCACTAAACACTCGGTCCGTGGCGGACCGAACGGCATCGCAGCCAGCGACAAAAACACAAACCAAAACCAAAGCATATTTCATACTGAAAACCCTATTCTTCTAAGCTTGACTGTTCCACCCTAAAACGCAGTTCGCCCTTGCCGCGGCCGGGCCTCCGCTTTACCTATGAGCCATGACAGCTCCGCTAATCGACCCATTTGCTCGCGCCATCACCTATCTCCGCGTCTCCGTCACGGACCGCTGTGATTTTCGCTGCGTCTATTGCATGTCCGAGGATATGAAGTTCCTCCCCAAAAAGGACCTTCTGACGCTGGAAGAACTGGACCGCATGTGCACCACGTTCGTGAACCTGGGCGTCGAAAAGCTGCGCATCACTGGAGGAGAGCCTCTGGTGCGCCGGAACATCATGTCTTTCTTCAACAGCATGACACGGCATCTGGATAGCGGCGCCCTGAAAGAGCTGACACTGACAACCAATGGTTCACAGCTGCATCGTTTCGCCGAAGAACTTTATGCGGCGGGTGTGCGACGTGTGAATGTATCGCTGGATACTCTGGACGAGGACAAATTCGCTAAGGTCACCCGCTGGGGCCGCCTCAAACAGGTACTGAACGGCATCGACGCGGCGCAAAAGGCCGGGCTGCGTGTCAAGATCAACGCTGTTGCGCTTAAAGGTTTCAACGAACCGGAACTGCCCAAGATCACTGACTGGTGTGCCGAGCGCGACATGGACCTGACCTGGATCGAGGTCATGCCCATGGGCGATATCGGCAACGAGGACCGCCTAGATCAATATTGGTCGCTCAAAGACGTCCGCAAGGAATACGAAAACCACTATGCCGTCACCGATCTGGCTGAACGCACCGGCGGCCCGGCGCGCTATGTGAGACTAGAGGAAACGGGTCAGAAAATAGGGTTCATCACACCCCTTTCGCATAATTTCTGCGAAAGCTGCAATCGCGTGCGCCTGACCTGCACGGGCGAGCTGTATATGTGCCTGGGTCAAGAAGACATGGTGGATCTGCGCGGTCCTCTGCGCGACCATCCCGATACGGAGCAACCGCTTGAAAAGGCGATCCGGGCTGCTATCAAACTCAAGCCCAAGGGCCATGACTTCGATTACTCGAGGCAGTCTATCGATGGCCAAATGAGCCGTCATATGAGCCATACAGGCGGCTGAAATGCCCGAAAGCCCACAGCCTACTCTGCTGTACAAATTGTACTGCGGCCTGATGACGACCGCCGAACCGCTGGTCTGGCGTAAAGTCCGTGGAAAACTGCAGGCTGCAGGCGTCTCCAATACTCGCCAGCAGGAACGGCTGGGCCATGCCAGCCTGCCTCGCCCGCAAGGGCAACTGATCTGGTTCCACGCCGCCAGTGTAGGTGAAAGCCTTTCAGTCCTAAGCCTGATCAATCGATTGGGAAATCGCTTGCCGGAAGCCGAATTTCTGATCACTTCAGGTACCCCGACTTCCGCGGAACTGATCGGGAAACGCCTTCCTACGCGCACCCGCCATCAATACCCACCGCTGGACAGCGCGACTCCGGTGCGCCGGTTTCTGGACCATTGGCAGCCCAGTGCAGGCATCTTCGTCGAAAGCGAAATCTGGCCACGATTGATTGTTGAAGCCACCAACAATGGCGCGCCACTGGCATTGCTCAATGCCCGTCTGTCAGACAAATCAGCCACTGGATGGAAAAAACGCCCCAAAACCGCGCGCTTCATTCTGGATCAGTTCAAGCTGTTTCTAACTCAAAACAGCAAAACAGCCGACAACCTGATCGCCATGGGCGCTGATTCTGATCGCGTCCAACCCGGCACAAACCTCAAAGCCATGTCTGATCCGCTGCCCGTCCAGCAGGAAACACTAGACGCGATCAAATCACAGATCGCTGGACGCCCAATGTGGATTGCCAGTTCGACGCATTCAGGTGAGGAAGAAATCGTTCTGGCGGCTCATCGGTTGTTGTTGCAGCGTTGGCCTGATCTTCTGCTGCTACTGATCCCGCGCCACCCTGAGCGCAGGGATGAGGTCATTAAACTCGCAGGCGATGCCGGCCTGTCGACTGCTCAACGCAGCACGGATCAGCCGATCAGGTCAGACACTCAGGTTTATGTCGCAGATACATTAGGCGAAACCGGAACCTGGTACGCACTTTGCCCGATCGTCTTCCTGGGTGGCTCGCTGAAGGAGATCGGAGGCCACAACCCTTTCGAACCTGCGCAAGCTGGGGCCGCGGTAATCACAGGTCCGGGCTTCTTCAATTTTGCCGAAACATTTGCACCCTTGATCGAAACCGGCGGCGCGGTCTTGGTCAATTCTGCCAGTGACCTTTCAGATTCGGTCGCCCTATGGCTGTCGGAAAAGGATGTTCTTGCCGCAGCGCAAACCGCAGCCCAAGCTTGCGTCAACACGCAAAAATCCGCGTTGGACGAGGTGATCGACACGCTGTGCAACCGCCTTTCACTCCACTGACCTTGGGCACCGATCCCGCTTCTTCTGGCTAAAAAATATCCCGAGGAGCGCGAGGGGCTGGCCCCTCGCCTCTCATCTTCAAGCCGCAGGCATCCGTTGTTCAACAATCTCTGCCCACCAGCTGCATCCTGCAGGAATGGCTTCGTCGTTGAAATTGTACTCCGGGTGGTGAACCATCGCCGTGTCGCCATTGCCCACCAGGATATAAGCGCCCGGACGTTCTTCGAGCATAAACGCGAAATCCTCACCACCCATAACCAGAGGGGCCTCATCACAGCTTCCCGAGACCGACTTCGCCACCTCGGCAGCAAAATCCGTCTGTTCGTCGCTGTTCACCATGACCGGATACCCGCGAATATAGGTCACATCTACCGTTCCACCGAACGTTGCCGCGACACCATTGCAAATCTCATTGATCCGCTTTTCCGCCAAATCACGCATCTCTTTGCTCATGGTACGCACGGTACCTTTGATCTGCACCGTTTGCGGAATGACATTGAACGCCTTCGAAGACGTCTCGAACGACGTCACTGACACCACAACCTGATCGATCGGGTCCGCATTGCGCGAAGCAATCGTCTGCAACGCCAGAACCGCCTGAGCGGTCATGACGGTCGAGTCGATGGTCTCCTGTGGCTTCGCGGCATGGCCACCGCGGCCCTCAAAGGTAATGTCAAACTGATCAGTCGCAGCAAAGAACGAACCCGGACGGATGGCGAAACTGCCCACCGGACGGCCCGGCCAGTTGTGCATGCCGTAGACCTCTTGGATATTCCATCGCTCCATCATGCCGTCTTCGCACATCTCACGACCGCCGCCGCCACCTTCTTCGGCAGGTTGGAAAATCACAACGACTGTGCCGTCGAAATTGCGCGTCTCCGACAGATATTTCGCTGCACCAAGCAGCATTGCTGTATGACCATCATGACCACAGGCATGCATCGCGCCATCGGTCTTTGAGGCATAATCCAGCCCCGTCGCCTCAAGAATCGGCAGCGCATCCATATCAGCACGCAGGCCGATGACCTTTCCGTTGGAATCAGATTTGCCCTTAATCACACCAACTACACCGGTGCGCCCGATCCCAGTGACGACCTCGTCACAGCCAAACTCATTTAGCTTTTCCGCGACCAGGGCGCTGGTGCGGTGAGTTTCAAACAGAATCTCAGGGTTTTCATGAATATCACGTCGCCATTCGGTGATTTCAGCCTGCAATTCGGCAAAGCGATTCTTAACTGGCATGTCTTTTCTCTCCTAACTCAAGCCGCCGGCATCCGGCGCTCGACCATTTCGGCAAACCATGAGCATCCCATCGGGATGATCTCATCGTTGAAATTGTATTCGGGGTGGTGCAGCCCGGCGCTGTCGCCATTGCCCAACACGATAAAGGCGCCGGGGCGTTCTTCCAGCATGAACGAGAAATCCTCGCCCCCCATTACCATCGGTGCTTCACCACAGTTGCCGCCTACGGAAATAGCAGCCTCAGTGGCATAGCCCGTCTGTTCCTCGGCGTTGATCGTTACCGGAACACCGCGCGTGTAGGTCACTTTGACAGTGCCACCGAAGGTGTCGGCAATGCCCTGAGCGACCTCGGTCAGCCGCGTCTCGATAAGGTCGCGCATTTCGTTCGAATGCGTCCGCACCGTACCGCGCACCTGCGCCGATTGAGGGATCACATTGAACGCTTTGGATGAGGTCTCGACCGAGGTCACAGACAGAACCGCCTGTAAGATCGGGTCCGCGTTGCGCGATACTATGGTTTGCAGCGCCACAATCAGCTGCGACAACATCACTGTCGTATCAATGGTTTCATGGGGTTTAGCCGCGTGCCCCCCCCGGCCTTCCAGATGAATGTCGAACTCATCCGCAGCCGCCAGCAGTGGTCCGGACCGGATGGCGAACTGACCCGTCGGCACACCGGGTACATTGTGCATGGCATAGACTTCCTGAATGCTGAAACGGTCCATCAGACCGTCCTTGCACATTGCCTCGGCCCCGTTGCCGCCCTCTTCCGCCGGTTGGAAGATCACGATGGCTGTGCCATCGAAATTCCGCGTCTCCGATAGGTATTTCGCCGCCCCCAGAACCATCGCGGTATGGCCATCATGCCCGCAGGCATGCATGGCGCCATCAGTCTTCGACGCATAGTCGAGACCAGTCTGCTCTTGCATTGGCAGCGCGTCCATATCGGCTCGCAGCCCGATCACGCGGCCCTGCGTGTCGGTTTTACCTTTGATCACGCCAACAACACCGGTCCGGCCAATGCCGGTCACGACCTCATCGCAACCGAACTCTTTCAGCTTTTCGGCCACCAAGGCGCTGGTGCGGTGGGTGTCATAGAGGATCTCGGGATGTTGATGGATATCCCGCCGCCAACCGGTGATTTCTTCGTGCATTTCGGCAAGTCGGTTCTTGATTGGCATCTGATCCTCCCAAATCAGGCGACGGGCATTCGTCGTTCCACCAGTTCTGCAAACCAACTGCAGCCGGCGGGTATGGCGTCGTCGTCAAAATTGTATTCTGGGTGATGGCACATGGCCGTGTCCCCATTCCCGATAAAGATGTAGGCTCCGGGCCGTTCTTCAAGCATGTAAGCGAAATCTTCTGATGGCATGATCGGATCGGTACTGTCGTTGATCTTACCTGAGACCGCCTCTGCGGCTTCAGCAGCAAAAACCGTTTCAGCCTCGGAGTTCACGGTCACCGGATACCCTGGTGTCCATGTCATTTTCGCGGTTGCCCCAAAGGCCGAGGCCGTATCTTCAGCGATCCGTCGCACGCGCTCTTCCGCGATCTTGCGATATTCGGGATCAAGCGTACGAACCGTGCCTTGCAGACGTACCGTATGGGCGATCACATTCGAAGCAGCGCTGTCAGTTTCAAATGTTCCGACGGTCAGCACGACACGTTTGATCGGATCGACGGTACGCGACACAACCGATTGCAGTGCAACGACAATATGCGATGCAACCAGCGTCGTGTCCACCGCATCATGCGGGGCAGCAGCATGGCCGCCTTTGCCCGTCACAACGATTTCGAACTCGTCTGATGAGGCCAGCAATGCGCCTGGGCGGATGGCGAATTCCCCAACCGGCATCCCGGGCATATTGTGCATCCCATAGACTTCTTGGATGCCCCAACGATCCATCAGCCCGTCCTGGCACATCGCCAGACCACCTGCCCCGCCTTCCTCGGCAGGTTGAAAGATCAGAACCACGGTGCCATCGAAATTCCGCGTCTCAGCGAGATATTGCGCCGCCCCCAGCAGCATCGAAGTATGACCGTCATGCCCGCATGCATGCATCTTGCCCGAAACGGTCGAGGCATAGTCAAGCCCGGTCGCCTCTTCGATCGGCAGAGCATCCATATCGGCACGCAGTCCGATAACCCGACCCTTCGTATTTTCGCGCCCTTTGATCACCGCGACAACACCAGTTTTGCCGATGCCAGGCGTGATGTCATCGACTCCGATCTCGCGTAGACGATCAACGACAAAACCCGCCGTTTCTTCGACATCGTACAGCAACTCAGGGTGCATATGCAGATGGCGGCGCCACTTGGTGATTTCACCATGCATTTCGGCAAGCCGGTTCTTGACGGGCATCTTAGATCTCCCTTCAGGTGTTATTTGCAGAGACGCTGGACCAGACGCTCCATGAACTTGTGACCCGCATTGAACTGCGAAACTTCTATGAATTCATTAGGTTGATGCGCTTGGGCTATATCACCGGGGCCGCAAATTACCGCCGAGTACCCGGCCTCTTGGAATTGTCCCGCCTCTGTGCCGTAGCTGACGACATGAGTCGCGTTGTCGCCAGTCAGAGAGCGTACAAGTATCTCAGCCTCACCTTCGGTTTCAGGCACCAACGCAGGCACAGCGAAATGATCGGACACGTCTATGCGTGCTTCGGGATGAACGGCCTGAATCTGCACCTCAGCCTGCCGAACCTGATCAAGATATGCGTCGCGCCATTGTGCAGCTTGTTCGCCGGGCACAACCCGGAAATCCATCATGAACCGGCAATCCTTTGCGGTGATGTTATGCGCCGTGCCACCTTCGATCATGCCGACATGACATGTCGTCCATGGCGGGTCGAATACTGCGGCAATGTCTGATGGTTCCGCCGCCATATTTTCAGCGTTGCGCTGATTGGCCCAATCGATCAGCGGTGCGGCCGCCATGATCGCATTAACACCGGTATGCATGATCGAGCTGTGAACTTCGAACCCTACCACATGTGTGTCGTAGCCGAACCCGCCTTTGTGTCCGGTAACGGCCTGCATCGTTGACGGCTCACCCACGATCACTGCTGAGCCCTTGGGTAAGACCTTCTGCATAGCCTGAATCATCGGCGGCGCACCTGTGCATCCCACCTCTTCATCAAAGCTCAGCGCCAGTTGCAGGGGGCGTTTCACATCAGCGTAATGCGCCTCAACCAGAGCCCAAATTGCCAGTGCGTCAAAGCCCTTCATATCGCAGGTGCCACGCCCGTAATACTTTCCGTCTTTCTCGGTTACGACAAAAGGATCTGTATCCCAGGGTTGGCCATCGACCGGCACAACATCCGTGTGCCCCGACAGCACGATAGCACCCTCTTCCCAAGGGCCGACATGCGCGAAAATTGCCGCCTTGTGCGGCTGGTCCGGATCCGGCCAGCGATGGGCGTCGATTCCATGGCTTTGCAGATACCCCTCGACCCAATCCACCAGCGGAAGGTTTGTGTCGCGGCTGACCGTTGGGAACGAAATCAGCCGGGTCATGATTTCAAGCGGCGTCAGGCGTTCGGCCATGGGAATTAATATCCGCTGTCAGTCGTCAACACGAAGTGACCGGGCTCGACCTCATTGTACTCCGATGGCTCCGGCTCGTAACCGATTGGATGAATCGGGGACGGAATAGGCTTGAAGTTCAGATCTTTTTCAGACTTGCGCTTGTTCGGGTCCGCAATCGGAACGGCTTTCATCAAGGCTTGCGTATATGCATGCTGCGGGTTTTCGAATACGCGGGCACGCGGACCCAGTTCAACAATACGCCCCAGATACATCACTCCGACATGGTGGCTGACCCGCTCGACCACTGCCATATCGTGGCTGATGAACAGATAGCTAAGGCTAAGTTCGGATTGCAGCTCCATCATCAGATTCAGCACCTGTGCCTGAACCGAGACGTCCAGTGCCGATACAGCCTCATCCGCGATGATCAATTTGGGGTTCAGCGCCAGTGCGCGGGCGATCGCGATCCGTTGCCGCTGACCACCGGACATCTCATGCGGGAAGCGGCGCATGAAGCTGCGCGGCAGCTGCACCTTGTCGAACAGTTGCGCCACGCGATCCTGCAATTCAGATCCTGAGGCAACGCCATAGTTGCGCATTGGCTCGGCCACCTGATCGACCAACTGCATCTGCGGATTGAGCGAGGCGAACGGGTCCTGAAAGATCATCTGCATGTCCAGCCGCGCTTTGCGCAGCCCGGCCTGATCTAGCTTCATGATGTCGACCCCGTCCAGATCAACCTCACCCGCCATCGGTTCGACCAGCCGCAAGATCGAGCGCCCTGCCGACGACTTGCCGCAACCTGATTCACCCACAAGGCTGAGGGTCTGCCCCCGGTTCAGCGTGAACGAGACATCTTCGACCGCATGCACGTTCGAGATGGTCCGGCGCAGCAATCCACCTTTCACCGCGAAGCGCGTAGTCAGGTTCTTGACCGTCAGCAGCACCTCGTTGGTGCCCGGGATCGGCGCGATAGTCTGGCCTTCCTCACCCAGCAGCTTCATTGGCTCAGGTGCGGCTTTGCCTTGCATCTCACCCAGTTTCGGTACCGCCGCCAACAGTGCCTTAGTGTAGTCGTGCTGCGGGTTCTCGAAGATTTCTTTAACCGTGCCTTCCTCGACCTTGTTGCCGCGGAACATGACCACAACACGATCCGCCATTTGCGCGACCACCGCCATGTCATGCGTGATGAACATCACCGCTGTGCCGGTTTCGCGCTTGAGGCGATCCATCAACGCCAGAATCTCGGCTTGAATGGTCACGTCCAGTGCCGTTGTGGGCTCGTCCGCGATCAGTAGGCGCGGCTCACATGCCATGGCCATGGCGATTACCACGCGTTGGCGCATACCGCCGGACAGTTCATGCGGATATTGTTTCAGGCGCCGTTCGGGTTCGGGGATTCTCACCTGCCGCAGCAGCTCCAGCGCGCGGTCCTCAGCCTGCGCTTTGTTCATGTCCTTGTGGATTCGCAATCCTTCAGTCAATTGCCGTCCAACGGTGAACACCGGGTTCAAGGCCGTCATCGGCTCCTGAAAGATCATTCCGATCTCGTTTCCGCGAATCTGTTTCATCAGATCCTGATCGGCACCGGCCAAATTCATCTCTTCGCCATCTCGGCGGTCGAACAGCAATTGCCCACCTGCAATTTCGCCTCCGCCGAACTCGACCAGGCGCATCAACGACAAGGATGAGACAGACTTGCCCGACCCCGATTCGCCTACGATACAGACGGTTTCGCCCGGATTGACCTCGAACGAGACATCCTCGACCCCGACCACCGGGCCATCTTTTGTTTGGAATTCGACCCGTAGTTTTTTGATCTGGGCAATTGGCTGATCCAGCACGCGCGCTCTCCCCTTGGCGGCTTTTCGGATTGAGTGCCAAACGCTAAGGCCGAGGGATGTGAAAAGTCAAACCGATTGGTCAAAATTCGCACGGCAAGGCTTGCAATTTTCCAAAACTCTGTTTCGATACGCCGCGTAACCGTTTTGGGGAGAGGACGGAAAACTCGTGGGCGAAACTACCGTTTTCGTTTGATTCCATGTTCTTACCCCCTTTGACGGCAACGCCAAATCCGCGGGCATCGCGGAGATAATCGAGACACGTATGTGTCCAACATGGAGTGTATGATGAAAATCAAAACCCTTTTGCTTGGTGCGATTGCAAGCACGGCAATGGCCCCGATGGCCATGGCCGAGCGTGGATCGGACGGCAATGTCAGCATCATTTACTGGCAAGCACCGTCAATCCTGAACCCGTTTCTTTCGGGTGGCACCAAGGATGTGGAATCAGCTTCGTTGGTTATTGAGCCCCTGGCCCGGTACAATCAAGACGGTGAGATGGTTCCGTTTCTGGCATCCGAGATCCCAACGGTTGCAAATGGTGGCGTCAGCGAAGACCTGACCTCAATCACCTGGAAAATCGCGCCGGGAATCACATGGTCAGACGGCACACCGTTCACCTCAGCTGACGTTGTATTTACTGCAAACTATTGCATGGACCCAGAAGGCGGTTGTGCGCAGGTGACCAAATTTGAAGGCGTCACCAACGTTGAGGCTGTCGACGATCTGACTGTCAAAGTCACATTCGACGCGCCGACTCCGTTCCCCTATGGCCCGTTCGTGGGTGGCGAAAGCCCGATCATCCAGGCAGCCCAGTTCGCGGATTGCATGGGGGCCAAAGCACCCGAATGCACCGAGCAGAACTTTAATCCGATCGGCACCGGTCCATTTGTTGTCACCGAATTCAAGCCCAATGACGTGATCACCTTCAAGGCGAACGACAACTATCGCGACCCGGCGAAACCAGCCTTTGCAACCGTGACCTTCAAAGGCGGCGGCGACGCGACTGCAGCTGGCCGTGCGGTGATGGAAACCGGCGAGTTTGACTATGCCTGGAACCTGCAGCTGGCACCTGAAGTCATCGCGCAAATGCAGGAAGGCGGCAAAGGTACTCCGGTTGCAGGCTTTGGTCCGCTGGTTGAACGCATCATGCTGAACCAGACCAACCCATCGCCAGATCTGCCGGAAGGCGAGCGTTCAACTGCAACGCATCCGCATCCGTTCCTGCAGGATCCGGCCGTATATAAGGCGATGTCGCTGGCCATCGACCGGCCACTGCTGGTTGAAATCGGATACGGTCAGGCCGGTAAGGTCACCTGTAACTGGGTTCCCGCACCTGCGGCGGTGAATTCCGACACCTTCAGCTGCGACACGCAGGACATAGAAGGCGCGAAAAAGCTGCTGGATGATGCGGGCATCGTCGATTCCGATGGCGATGGCGTTCGTGAAAAAGACGGCGTGCCACTGAAAGTGGTCTATCAGACCTCGACCAACGCCGTCCGTCAGGACTTCCAGGCGCTGATCAAAGAGTGGTGGAGCCAGATCGGCATCGAAACCGAGCTGCGCAATATCAACGCATCTGTCTTCTTCGGCGGTGATCCGGGCTCGCCCGATACCTTCCAGAAGTTCTACGCAGACGTTGAGATGTATGCGAACACCTTCAATGGCACCGATCCGCAGTCCTATCTGGGCAACGGCCTGTGCGATAAGGCACCCAAGCCGGAAAGCCAGTGGCAGGGTGAAAACATCAGCCGTTTCTGCAACGCGGACTATGACAAGCTGCACGCACAGCTGGCCGAAACCGCTGGCGCGGATGAGCGCGCGCAGATCGCGCGTCAGTTGAATGACATCATGGTCGAAAACGGCGGTATGATCCCGCTGGTTCACCGCGGTCGTCTGTCGGCGCACGCAAACACTCTGGGTGGTGTTGTCCTGAATGTTTGGGACAGCGAGCTGTGGAACATTGCGGACTGGTACCGCAAGACAGGTTCCTAAGCTTTAGCCTTGCAAAACCGCGCCCCGAACTTCGGGGCGCGGTCATTTGCAGACCACTCCAACAAGAAGACGCATATAAAGGCGCCTCTTAATGCTTAACTTTACCATTCGACGACTGGTGCTGGCGGTTCCGACGCTTCTTTTCATCAGCCTCGTCATCTTCCTGCTCCTCGAACTCGCACCTGGCGACCCGATGGCGCAGGTCCCGCTCACCGTTCCCCCTGAGGTCAAAGAGAAGATGCGTGAGGCGCTTGGCCTCGGTCAGCCGATGCATATCCGGTTCTGGAAATGGATCGTGCAATTCTTCTGGATTGAACCGCAGGTGCTAATCGATGCGATGTTTGGCACGACCTTTTCCGAAGGTGATCTGCGTGTGATTTCGTGGCAGACTCGTTCACCCGTTATGGACATCGTCGTTCAGCGTATCCCGCAGACCCTGTGGGTTGTTGGCACCGCCTATGTGGTCGCCATTCTGATCGCCCTGCCCATCGGCATCTATTCCGCGTACCGCCAGTATTCCTGGTTCGACCAGATGGGCACATTCGTGTCGATGGTCGGTTTCTCGGTTCCGCCCTTCTTCTCGGGCGTGCTGGTGATCGTGATCTTCTCGGTTCAGCTCGGCTGGTTTCCGTCGATTTACGATACCACCCTGGTGGTGAACAGTTGGGACAGTTTCATGTTGCAGCTGAAACAGATGATCATGCCGGTCATGGTTTTGGCGTTGCAGATCACTGCGCAGTTGAGCCGCTTCATGCGCGCTTCGATGCTGGACAATCTCAATCAGGATTACGTCCGTACCGCGCGTGCCAAGGGCCTCAGCGAGTACACCGTGGTCATGGTCCATGTCCTGCGCAACTCAATGATCCCCGTGGTCACCGTGATTGCACTGGGTATCCCGGCCATCTTCGGCGGCGCCATCATCACCGAGCAGGTGTTCAAGGTGAACGGTATCGGCCAATTGCTGATCGGGGCCATCCAGGCCAATGATCTGCCGATGGTGCAGACGCTAACCTTCATCTTTGCGGTGCTGATCGTGCTGTTCAACCTGATCGCCGATGTGCTCTACGGCATTCTGGACCCGAGGATTCGCTATGACTGATCATGATCGTACCGATACGCTGGTCCCGGACGAAGGACTTGCGCCCGCCTCGACCGCTCTGCCAACCACTGACGTTATGGAAGAGCTGACTACGCCACCCCGCAGCCAGTGGCGCGATGTCTGGGACCAGTTCAAAACTCACAAAGGCGCGATGATTGGAGCGATTCTGTTCATCTTCATCGTCGCTGGGGTTTATCTGGGCCCATTTCTTTGGAGCATTGATCCGACGCAAATCGACATTCGCGCGCGGAACCAAGGCCCCAGTTGGGCACATCCCTTCGGGACCGACCAATTGGGCCGCGATATTCTGGCGCGGATGATGTCGGGCGGGCAGACCTCGGTTTCAGTGGGCATCACCGCGATGCTGCTGGCGCTGTTCCTTGGATCGTTGATTGGGGTTGTTGCCGGATTCTTCAAACGCCTTGATGGGCCGCTGATGCGCCTGACCGATTTGTTCCTGGCCCTGCCTCTGTTGCCCTTGTTGTTGGTGATGATGCTGCTGTTCCGCGAGCCTTTGTCCGCTGCATTCGGACTGGAACGCGGGATCTTCATCCTGATCGTCTGTGCCATCGGTATAACCTCATGGATGCCCACCGCCCGGATCGTGCGCGGCGATGTGTTGGCAATCAAGGAGCGTGAGTTCGTTCTGGCTGCCCGGTCCATCGGCACCAGCAACACGCAGATCATTACACGGCATATCCTGCCGAACGTGTTGTCTCCTATCATGGTGTCTGCAACCTTGGGTATCGCGACCGCGATCATCACAGAAAGCGCTCTATCCTTCCTCGGCCTCGGCTTCCCGCCGGACTTCCCGACATGGGGTCGCCTGCTTTTCGACGGCGTCGACTATTTGCAGCAATACCCCGAGCGCGTGTTCTGGCCCGGACTTGCAATCTCGCTGACCGTGTTGAGCGTGAACTATCTAGGCGACGGACTACGCGACGCGCTCGATCCGCGTATTCGCGGACGCTAAGCAATCTCAGTCGGCGCGCTTCAGCGCGCCGGCTAGCACAATGATCAGGACGGCCAGCGGCAACAGAACCGCAAACGCCAATCTCAAGGTCATCAATTCCGCCAAGAACCCGATCAGGGGCGGCCCGATCAACAACCCTCCGTACCCCAAAGTCGCGACACTAGCGATCGCCTGACCCGGTGGGACAAGCGGATCATTTGCGGCACGACTAAACGCCAAAGGCATGATCACAGCATAGCCAAGCCCCATCAGGGCAAACCCTGCCAGAGCGAGCCCTGCCTCACTGGCTGTTACCACGGTATACACACCCAGTGCAGCGCAGATGCCGCCAAAACGTGCCGTCGCCACGGGTCCAAATCGGGAAATTACAAAACCGCCTGCCAATCTAAACAGCACCATTGTTACCGAGAAAACAGCATAGCCTAGCGCTGCAATGCTCTCAGCGGCGCCTGTCACGTCACGCAGGAAGATCGCACTCCAATCTGCCACCGCGCCCTCACCCAAAGCTCCACAGAGTGCCGTAAATCCAACCAGCACCAAAGCACCGGAAGGCAATGCAAAAACCGATCCTTTCTTGGCATCCGACCGGCGAGACTTCCATTGCACCCAGGACAAAGCCAATGCCAGCCCCACAACGATGCTGCCTGCCAGCAGGAAATGCTGAACCACGCTCAGCCCCATTTGAACCGCAGTATAGCCGCTGAGAGCCCCTAGCCCTGCGCCGAGGCTCCACATTGCATGGAACGATGACATGACTGGTTTGTCATAAGCCTGCTCAACTTCGGCGGCCCAAGCGTTCATGGCTACGTCCATCGAACCGTGAAATGCACCAAATACGAACAGGAACGCGGCCAGCGCCCAGAACCCATTCGCAAACGCCAGCATGATCAGCGAGGCAGTATAAAGAACCGCGATGATCCGCGTGATCGCCACAGCCCCGAACCGATCCGTCAGTTTCCCGGTGATAGGAAAAGAACAAACCGCTCCTGCTGCCATAAACAGTAGGCCATACCCTAGTGCCTCGTGACTTAGTTCCAGCCGGTCGCGTACCGCTGGAATGCGCGAGGCCCAAATGCCAAACAAAGCACCATTTAGGATGAACATGGCGGCGACTGCGCGCCATGCGGCCAATATACCAATCACGGATTACCCTCGAGAATTTTGCCAAATTATGACGGTTCTACAGGTCCTCCGGCATTTGGCAAATACCGTCTATTCCAACCGCTTGCGAATTTGACGTATGGCAAGCCAAACTCCCAGTACGACCGGGACTGTCACCACTGCTGTCAGCATCCCCTTGCTGATCCCGATCTTCGTCAGTGGATACAGAAAGTAGCTAACAAGCGAAACCGCATAATAGCTGATTGCCACCACTGAAAGCCCTTCGACGGTGTGCTGCAACCGCAACGCCAGATCGGCGCGTCGGTCCATGCTTTCCAGCAAGGCCTGGTTCTGCGCGCTACGCTCAACATCCACCCGGGTCCGCAACAGCTCACCCGCCCGAATGGCGCGGTCGGATAAGGCTTGCAGGCGACGTTCGGTGGCTTTCACAGTTCGGATCGCAGGGTCATACCTGCGCATCATGAAGTCAGCAAAGTTCTGACGACCCTGAAACCGTTCCTCGCGCAGAACCGTTATCCTCTGGTTGACGATCGCCTCATAGGCTCCGGTCGCCCCAAAACGGAACGAACTGCGCGCGGAAATAGTTTCCAACTCGGTCGAGGTTGACAGCAATTGCAACAACAGATCGTCGGGGGCTGCGGATTCATCGGTCATCTGGACCATCAGATCAGACAGTTTCTTATCAAGTTCACCGATGCGCGGCATCAGGTCTTTGACGCGGGCGAAGCCAAGCATGGACATCGCTTTATAGGTTTCGATTTCGCAAAGACGCTGGAGAATTCGACCTGTTCTGCGTTGACCGGCAAATTTCGAAACAAACAGCGCAAACCGCATGTGACCGGCCGGGTCGATACGAAAATCGCTGGCGCAAATCGCCGAGTCATCCAGAACGCTAGCCACAGCCAGGCTTTCAGGCTCGAACCAGTCCGACAGTGCTTGCGTGACCAGGGCATCCTCTGACCGCTCGACCACACGCATCATGATCGAGGTGATCCGCCGCCCCGGGCTAGCCATCAGCCAATCGGGCGGGAACACTTCGAAATCCGCGGGATTAAAAGCCCGATCACTGACATTCTGCGCAATGGCCGTGTATGTCACAAACTCGGTATGCTGTTCCCATTTCAGCCAATGGCGCCCGATTTGACCAGCATAATGCGTCGCGCCTGGCTGCGGGTGCTGCGCACCATGGCGATTCAGCAAGTCGATCAGATGCGCCATATCCAGATTGCGATCCCGGGCCGCTGCGGCATCCGTTTTCTTGATCGCCAGAAATACCGCGGTGCAGGGTGCTGAAGCCACCGGAAAGGGTCGCGCATGCAGTTCATTAGCCAGCGCATAGCGCAGCGGATGGTCATCTATCGGAGTCATGGATCATTCCCCAAGGCTTCCGGCACTATACGCAGCTCACGGAATACATCAATTATCTTTTTATTTCATATAGTTACGAGGATACAATGGTATACAACCCGCTATGTCATTGATTTGGCTGCCAGAGCTCGATGGGGTTCCCCTCGGGATCGTGAATACGTGCAAATTTGCCAACCTCGCTATCCCAATCAGGATGCGTTTCAACTGTAATTCCGGCAGTCTCTAGCTGTGCAATCATGGCATCCAAATCATCGACACGAAAATTGATCATCCATTGCTGATCAGCCCTGCCGAAATAGTCAGTATCCTGCGCAAACGGCGCAAACACGGTATAGCCTTCACGCTGTTTCCAGGGGATGGGGTTGTAGTGATTAACTCCCAGATGCTCCTCATACCACGCCCTCAGAGCCTCCGGATCTTTAGCGCGAAAAAACACGCCCCCTATGCCATTCACTTTCTGCATCTGAATCCTCCCAACAATCGCCCAACGTCACCGTGATACCATATCCGCTTGCTTCATCTGGCCCCAAATACTCCAGGGGGTCCAAGGGGGCAAAGCCCCCTTAATCAAAAAAGAAAAGGGCGCCCCAAGGCAAGCCACTATAGGTAAATGTTGACGAGCTATCGACCAGCAGCTAACCTGCTGGTCGTTTTCGTTTAGAAATAAGAGCTTGTGACATGCCGGACCCCAAGAAAGCTTCGCAAAAATCTGCGAACAAAATGAGAACTCGGCTTCCTCGCCTGCCTGGCGGCTTCTCAGTCAATTTTTGCCGCAATCCACTTTGTGACCTTTACGGCGTATTACCTGACCCACGAGATGGGCGCGGCCGACCAGCTAACCCTGGTTCGAACTTGGCGCGGGGCAAGGTCTCCGGGTCTGGAGGTGAGCGCACCTATATTTGCCCAAGTTGCGGACGGTCTAGCATCCTCAAATCCAACAAGGCATTGGCGGAAGAATACGCAAGGCTCTCCCGCCTGAATAGAAGAACAAAACGTGAAAGTTGTCCGAGTGTTGCATGTATCAATCATGGAGCGACCGTTGGGCTCATGCCGAGCCGGTATCGAAAGTTTGGTAAGACGGCCAAAGGAGATCCAAGATATCAGTGCAAAGCGTGTAAGAAGACCTTTTCGATTGGTCGCTCGACGAGGCGACATAAGCGTAGTGACCTAAATGGTAAAGTCTTTAGATCGCTGGTTAATGGCGTGACGCTTTCAGCTATCTCACGAGTACTCGATACATCACTTCCGGAAGTCTATTCGAAGATCGACTTCATCCACGAGCAATGCCAAGCCTTTGCGGCAGATCGGGAGAAGCGACTGCCCGAAGTATTTGAAGGGGATAGTCCTCACTTCGCCACGGACACACAAATCCTTCAGGTGAACTGGCCCGACAGAGGTATTCGTAAACTTGTAGAAGTGCGCCACATGTGCACCGTCCACAGCGACAGCAAGTATGTCATTGCGTCTACAACAGATGTTGATCCTGACGTTCACCCGCTTGCCGTCGAAAAGGCGATGGATATTGTCGGAGACAAAGAAAAGCCTCGTTCTATGCAGGAGAACGCTCGAATTTGGTTTGCCAGTGAGTACATCGAGTACATTTGCAAGCGACACAAGGCGACCAACCCAAAATCAAGTAGGTGGCACCGTAACAAAAAGCCAAGAGAACTTGATGACGATATCAGGCTCCTTGAGATGGCCGCTAGGGTTCGACAAGACGCGGCCGAGTTTGCACATATCATGCTGCTCAAGAAGAAGATCGGTCGGAAGTATCGACTGCTGAACTTTTCAGTTGACCGCGATACGGGTGTCTCTTCAGCCTTTTTGGCTGTGTTCAAAAATGAAGTGCAGAAGAGATTGGTGCGGATTGCAGACGTCACCATGGCAAAGAATGAAAGCCATCCGCGACGCCTGGGGTTTGTGGCTGATGGTAACAAGGAATTAGAGCGCGTGGAGTATTTGATGCGTCAGGCAGGGTACTTGCCTGGAGACGGTGATCAGGCTGTCTCCAGGCCACAGGACGGCGCCATGGAGTACCTTTTGGAAGCCTCCTTTGGCAATGTGGCGCTCTCCGACATCAGGGCGCTCCTAATGGATCATACCGGTCAGTCTGAATCGGCCGGCATTCACTATCCGTTCCACTTCATCAACGAGCCGCATAAGCGGGTGATTTTCCGCACTGACCCAACACGATTAGATTTTGCCCAGATGGCACAGTTCGCAGTTCGGGCGGGAACGCATCCGGTGGACATGTATCACGCTCGGGCACGGACCAAGGTCATGGGATTTGAGCGTGGTTTGTCAACCTCGGGCCGCAAAAGCCTGTGGTACTACAAGCAGTACTACAATCCGGTCATGGTCATGAAGCTGGTGGATATCCTGAGGTTTGCCCATAACTACACCGACCTCATGGTAAAAGAACACAAGAGCCCAGCTATGAAACTCGGTATTGCAAAGGGCTTTGTGTATGATCGGGATCTCTTCAGTTTCTGAACTCGGCAAGCAAAAAAACGCCGTTCGTTTTTGCGTTACGCTAAGGCTGCTCTGCGGACAAAGCCACCATTTGATCAATGACCGCTTTCCAGAAGTGCGCTTCGTTCGCGGGCTTAGCGTATTTGTTGGATCGTTTGAAAGCTGCGGGGGCCGTATCAGCCCATATCCGAAACGCCCGTGAGAAGCCTGTTGAGTCGGTATGGCCGAGTCTTTACGCTTTTCGCGGCGTTGAAGTCCCACGGAAAAACGCCGGATATCCGAAGCGAGCCAACGCCTGCAGTAAGTTGGGACTTGCGTCGTCGCTTATGAATCTTGGAGCGGTAATCTTTAGCTTAACGATCAGTCAGAGTTGCATATCTGATTGCGTTTCTTGAATTCATTCGGAGTCATCCCGGTCCATCGCTTGAAACTCCTGTGAAAACTGGGTTGGTCCAGAAGCCCAACACTTTCACCAATTTCTTTTATCGAAAGTTGGCTGTTTACAAGCAATGTCTTCGCTCGCTTCGCCCGACATTTTTCCAGTTCTGCTTTGAAGCTTGTACCATTGGCTCTGAAGGTGCGTTTCAAACGGTCGGGGCTTTGCGAATACAACTCGGCAAACCAGTTTAGGGTGGCAGGTTGCTTGTCGAGATGCAGTTCAAGCAAATCGCGGGTTTGCTGAAGAAAGTCGTCGGCGCCTGTGACGTTCTCCGGGAGATTCTGGCTTTGCCCACCCCCGGACCGAAGCAGCAACCAGTTCGCTGGAAACTCGATGCGAGCGCCCAAGCGATTGGTCTGGCGTACCGAAATCTCCTTTTTCTGCCAATCAGGTATGCAATCAGGTTTGCAAACCCAGAAATGTAGCTTTTTGGAATCCCAGTCGGGACCGCAGACGGATCGAACTAGTCGAACCATAAATCCCAGATAATAGCCGTCGACTTGGCCAGGTGGAGAAGATGGCTTGAATGTGCGTTTTGCATCTAACCTGGCGACATGACCGTCGGTCTCGAGATTGTAGGTCGCCATGGACGAAATCCTGCCCACGTCCACAACTAGCGATATCAAAAGGTCACCGAGCGACGCGCTTTGAGTTTCAAGGATCGACAGGTTGGGCAATGTCTTGAGAGCCGCATTCGCACCGACGTCAAACCCCAAATGCGGGTTACTCAATGCCTTCGCGAAATTGTCGATCAGATCGTACCAATGCTGCCCTGCCATGAACGCTTCGCCGCGCTGCACGTCCTTCAGACTGAGGCCGGATGGCTCAAGAAATTTGTCAACTTCAAGGCCATGGCTGAGGGCAAGGGACACAAAAGGTTGCGCCATCGAGCATTCAACAGTTGGGAGTTTCATTTGTCGACCCGAACACTCAGAGTTTAATTTTTTCATTCGCATTTTCGAGCATTTTTTTATGCATTTCAACCACAATGCTAATGACAGTCTGAGCGCCACACGCAAAGATACAATCGTGCAGAGCAGTGCATTGCCACGAAGGAACTCCAAAATGTTCAAAAGTTTAACGGTCGCCACTTTTCTTTCAGCGGTCGCAACATATTCATTTGCTCAAGAGGAAAGCTTTCCGATCCTCTTCACCAACGTGCATGTCTTTGACGGCGTGAACGAAGAGCGGATCGAAAATGCCAATGTTCTGGTGGTTGACAACCTGATTGCCGAAGTTTCGACCGAGCCTCTGGCTGTAGCGAATGTCCAGATCATCGACGGCGGTGGGCGCACGTTGATGCCGGGTATGCATGACCAGCACGTGCATCTTACAGTATTCAATCCGCTCAGCGACGGGTTACGCCAGAATATCACGCCCTTTCATCTTGGCGGCGTCGCCACGATCCGGTCCCAGCGCATTCTCATGAACGGGTTCACAACCGTGCGCGACCTTGGAGGACCGGCCAAATCCATCGCCCGCATAATTGACACCGGAATGTTTCCGGGCCCACGTATCTATTCCTCGGAAGCGTTTATCACCCAGACATCCGGCCATGCTGATTTCCGCAAACTAAACGACCGGCATCCCACATTGTCGGGTCAGGGGCCGTCGCATTGGGTCGAAACGGACATGAGCTTTATCGCCGACGGACCTGAGCAAATCCGAATGGCTGTGCGTGAAAACCTGCGTCGCGGGGCAACCCAGATCAAGATCATGGTCAGCGGCGGGGTTACGTCAGAGTTCGATCCGCTGCACTCACTTCAGTATCAGGCTGACGAGATTCAGATGGCGGTCAAAACGGCCGCGCAGTGGGGCACCTATGTCACCTGCCATGTGTTCACCGAACAGGCGATCCGCAACTGCATCGACAATGGTGCCAAGACGATTGAACACATCCCGTTCCTAACCAAGGAGGCTGCCGAGATCATGGTCGAAAAGCAGATCATGTTCGCGACGGCGGTGGCCCCGGTCTACTCGGTGACCACCGAACAAGCGGAAGCCTTTTACACGCCAGCGTCCTTCGTGAAATGGAAAAGTGTGCGGGATGCTGCGGCCAATATGATCGAAGTGATCCAGACGACGCCGGGCATGATTGATCTCTACACACTGGGCACAGACCTTGTGAACAACTGGGATCAGACGCTTGAGCAGGACAAGAAGATGAACGACGAAATCGGATATCTGCACGAAGCGGGTTTCAGCGCATATGACATTCTGCGCATCGCAACGTCGAACGGCGCCCGCATGAACCAACTGACCGGCTTGAACAACCCGTATCAAGACGGCCCCCTCGGCGTGGTCGAGGAAGGTGCCTATGCCGATCTTCTGCTGGTCGATGGCAACCCGCTGGAGGACATCCTGCTGCTGGCCGAGCCGGACGCCAATCTGAAAATCATCATGAAAAACGGCGTGATTTACAAGAATACACTCGATTGAGTGTCGCGCGGGGTGAATTAACCTCGGCACCCCGCGCACCCCGATAGCGGAAGGGAAAGGAAGCCTATGAAATACCTCGGCAAATCTACAATGATGGCGAGCGCACTGGCTCTCACAACAAGCGCGGCTTTTGCACAAGAGGCCACAGGTGACATCCCCCCTGTTACACTCTTCAAGAATGTGATGGTTTTTGATGGAGTGAATGACGGACTCAAGGACGTCGACGTGCTCGTGGTAGGCAACAAGATTCACAAGATTGACGCTGACATTCCTGAGGGCGGGAAGTGGGAAGTCGATGTGCGCACCGGGGGATCCAAGCGGTTGCCTGATCCAGTCGGCGGCATCGACGGCTACTCCTTCACCGTTCAAACGGAACGCGGCATCGAGACCAAAGAAGTGGATGTGACCGTCATTGACGGAGACGGTCGTACGCTCATGCCTGGACTTATCGACAGCCATGTGCATGTGAACATGTACAAGAACGGGACTATCCCGGTGCTTCAGGACACCACATGGGAAGAGATTGGCGCACGTGCTGCCGCATTCGCGCAGGAAATGTTGGCGATGGGCTTTACAACGGTTCGCGATATGTGCGGCGCTCATGGTGGGCTGAGAGCGGTTATTGATGAAGGATCACTTCCCGGCCCAAGAATTTATTCCTCCGGCGCATGCCTTAGCCAAACGGGCGGACACGGCGACTGGGGTATCGCTGGTCAGCGCAAGAACGAGAGCAATCTTGAGCGACTGGAGATCACCAGATTGGTGGACGGGCCCGCCGAGGTGCTTCAGGGTGCGAGGAGGAATTTTGCTTTAGGGGCAAACTATCTCAAGATCATGGTCAGCGGTGGCGTGACATCGATCAAGGACCCGATATATCAGTCTGCTTTCACAAACGAAGAGATTTCTGCTGCAGTAGAGGTTGCAGGCGATATGGACTCATACGTCGCTATGCACGTATTTATGGACAGCGACCTGTCCCGTGCGCTCGATCTTGGTGTCAAAGTGGTAGACCACGGCCTGACCATTACCGAACCGACGATGCAGAAGCTGGTCGAAAAAGAGGCGTTCTTTTCGCCCAACCTGACTGCGCTTGCGCCCGAAGCTCTGGAACACCCGATGCATCAGGACCCGACTTTCCCGCCGACGGCGAAGTTTCTGTGGTTGCGGGAAAACAGCAAGCAGCTGATGGATCTTGTAAAAAAATACAAGCCGAAGATGGTGTTCGATTCCGATTACGTGCTTCTCACGGGTGTCCCTTATCGCCAGTCAATGGATTTTACGAAGGCGTTTGTCGCGCGTGAGTTTGGCAACCTCTGGGCATTGCAGATGATGACCTCAAATGGTGGCGAACTGGCGGCGCTGACCGGGCGAGGAAACCCTTACCCTGAAGGCAAGCTTGGTGTGATCGAAGAAGGCGCCTACGCCGACATTCTGATCGTAGACGGGAACCCACTTGAAGACATCTCGGCCATCGGCGCGGTGGACACATGGTTTGATGCGCCGCCACGCGGGCAGGATGTCCCAAGCATTCGAATGATCATGAAAGACGGCGTGATCTACAAGAACACGCTGGAGTGATAAGCAGAGGTTTTTTGTACTCTGCCTATGCCTGCGCCGGATCGCGCCTTTTTTGGCGCGAGCATCCAAACAGTAGCCTGTTTCGTCTCGCCGCAGGCTCAGCATTGAAAGGACGCACAATGAAACATCTTATGCTGGGCGCTCTTCTGGCGGGATACGCCACATTGGTCAATGCAGAAGACAGCCAAAACATGCGCACATTTCTCTTCATCGGCACGTCCAACAGTGCCGCGTGGGAAATGCAGATCGCAAATCCAGGTGATCGCGCAGCTAGCGTCAAAGGTGGAATTGAGGCGCTTGGCGGGGAGCTTCTCAGTTACTACTGGGGCCTCGGAAACGGGAAAAACTACATCACCGTTTCGCTACCTGACGATCCCACGTTCATTCAGGCGTTTTACGTCAGCCGTCTTGGGGATGGGCTGCTCGATGACTACCAGATGATCGAACTGATGAGCAGCGCGGACATGGCCGAAGCGTTGTCCCGCGCACCTGAGATCAAAGCGCAGGATGATCTGAAGTAACGGGTCGTGAAAAAGGAGATGAAAGCATGAAAAAGGTTACCAAACTTGCTCTTGCAGCGGTGGTTTTGAGCGGTCCGGTTTTTGCACAAGCACCGCCAAGCGAAGAGGAAATCGCCGCGCGTATCGAGAAACTTGTGGAAATGGCTGATCCCCGCGGGGATGAGGCGAGGCAGGGCGATTTGGCATATCGGGAGCGGTATGTCGACGCCCTAATGATCGATGCGCTTGCGGTCGGCTCGCCCGGGTTCGAGAGTATCGACTTCCTGCTCAAGGATTGGGAGAGCCTTGCCAATCATTACGAGGAGTATGGATACGCTGCGTTCAGCACAACGATATCCAACGGCTCCGAAGGTGCTCTCGCCGTTCTCTAACGGATTGATGTCATGAAGGCGTGGATTGACGAAAACTCTGACCGTTTCACGCTGGCGACGACAGTTCAGGATTTGATTGATGCCAAGGAGGCAGGCGTTGTTGCTGTGATGCTGAACTCGCAAAGCATGGATATGCTCGACGAGGATATCGCGAACGTTCAGCGCTATTGGGATCTCGGAATCCGCCAGATGAATTTTTCGTACAATCAAACCGGCCCCTATTCTGCTGGTATGGTCGACAATGACCCCTTGGCGAGTGACATGGGCGTTACCGAGCTGGGCGCAGCTGTGGTCGCCGAGATGAACCGTGTTGGCATGATCGTCGATTGCTCACACTCTTCATGGGAAACTTGCATAGAAGCAGCAGAGCTTACCACCAAGCCGATGATGATTTCGCATAGCAACTCGTACGCGTTGTACGAGAACCTTCGAAATGTATCGGATGAAGCAATCCGAGCCGTCGCTGCTACCGGTGGCGTTGTATGCGTGAATTTCCTTGGTGGCTTTCTGAATGGGCAAGTTCAGGCTACGCCGGAGGCCATTGCCAAGCATATCAACTACATCGGTCAACTTGTCGGAAAACAGGCAACCTGCTTCGGCGTCGATTATGTCGAGAACTATGCAGTCGCACTTGGTCCAATTATTGGGAATCCCGAAAAGTACCCGCCGGAACAGGGATATGGTCTGCCAACTCAGATGGCCCCGCCCGCCGACGCATGGGCGGTTTCCCGAGTTCTGGAGGAACAGCACGGTTGGAGCGAGAGCGAAATCCGCGGATTGATGGGTGGCAATCTGATGCGCCTTTATGAAGCGAATTGGGGAGAGTAGGTCGCTTTGAAAATATGCCGCGCACGGGCCGGTTGATTCGTGAATGACCCGCTGCCGCCCTAAACGAAGGACGAGTATGACCAAGAAGCACATCAAAATAGTTGCTTTCTTATTTGCCGGTGCCATCGCTTCGGGCGCGTCAGCCCAAGAAAACAGCACGGTACGGCAGTTGGAGGCGGCTGCCACCGCATCGCTTGGGGGGCCAGCGTCGGCTCAGGCGCAATTAGAGCAGGACAGGCTCCGGCGTCTTGAGGATTCCAGATTGCCGGGGCTGGATCGGTTTTTCGATCCCCTCGAACAGTCGCGCGAGGCTTTTGCCAAACGCACTGGGTTGAATTTGTCCTTCGACTACCAAGCGCTCTACCAGAAGTCTTCAGACAGCCTGAGTGGCACCGACGAGGCCGCTTCGGGGCAGGCGCGGATCATTGGCAACTGGGAATTGCTGAATCGTGGGACCGACAATGCAGGCAGTTTCGTCTTTATCCTCGAAAACCGTCATCGTTTGGGCACGGATATCGCGCCGGGCAGTCTCGCGGGCGAAATTGGGTATCTCGGTGTCACGGCAACGACATTCAGCGACACGGACTCTACACTGTCGGTCGCGTATTGGTCGCAGGCCCTGTCCGGGATCAACGGAGGCTTCGTGGCCGGTCGCATTGACCCCGGCGACTATTCCGATATCCTTGGCTACGTGAACCCGCGCACGACTTTTTCGAATTTTTCAATTCTGTTCAGTCCAGTCCTTCCCATTCCCGATCCTGGCTTTGGCGTTGCTGGCGGAGGTTACTTTACAGATCAGATCTATGCGCTTGGCTTGGTCAGCGATGCCAATGGATCATTGACGGATGTAGACTGGTTTCCCGGCGGTTCGGAGTTTTTCACCTACGGTGAGATCGGCTGGACGCCTGCCAGAGACCAGCGATACCTCACCAATGTTCATCTCGGTGTATTCCATGTGGATGACAGAGATGACGCTGGTGTGCCCAGCAGTCACGGAGCGATGCTGTCAGGCAATGTGACCCTTGACGAAAGCATTATGCTGTTCGGTCGCCTTGGCTGGTCCGACGGCGATGCCCCGATTGCCAGACGTGCGGTCAACGCCGGGGTCATGTGGCGCCCCGGGTTTTATGACGACTTGATCGGGTTTGGCGTGACGGTCGCCGACCCATCCGATCAAAACCTTGACACGCAAACCACCGTCGAAGCGTTTTATCGCTTAGATATTTCCGACAACCTCGCGCTTACGGCAGATGTCCAGTATCTGAACAATCCCGGCTTCACCGATGATGACCCTCTGGTGTTCGGGCTGAGGTTGAGATTCAACTTATAAGACAGAAAAAACACGAAACCTCATCCTCATACTTGGTATTCTGTAGGCCAGCTTCCGCTGATTAACCCGCCCGTCAAGTCAATGCAGAGTTGCAGGCTAATTATGATTGGAAGGCTTCTCTGACAAAGTTGAAAACTCCGTTTTCAAGAAGCTTGTCACAGTTTTAGCAACACAGGTTCGCGTTGAAAGCCGAATGTAGCGTAACTCCCTTTCGAAACCCGGTGCTCAAAACCACAACCGTAGCCCGAGTTCAGTGAGAGAGAGGGCAAAGCAGACGTTCGCAACCTATCCTCCAGCGGCAAGTTTGGGCTCGAAGCGGTCCTTCGCTGCACCAAAATCGAACGTCTGATAGTTGGCGGCAATTTTCGAACTTCTCAATCTGAGCACAAAAGGAAAGAGGCTGAACTCTCAACCTCTTTCAACATTTACCTATAGGGCCTTGGCCCCAAGGCGCCCTTTGCAATTTGGTCATGTCCCGTGATCAATCGATCATTGGCAACAGTTTGTCCAAGGACGCCTTTGCATCGCCATAGAACATGCGGGTGTTTTCCTTGAAGAACAGCGGGTTTTCGATTCCAGAATACCCGGTACCCTGACCGCGTTTCGACACGAACACCTGTTTCGCCTTCCAGCATTCCAGAACCGGCATCCCGGCGATCGGGCTGTTGGGGTCCTCCTGCGCTGCAGGGTTCACGATGTCGTTCGAGCCGATGACGATGGCGACATCCGTGTCAGGGAAGTCATCATTGATCTCGTCCATTTCCAGAACGATATCATACGGCACCTTTGCCTCGGCCAGCAGAACGTTCATATGGCCGGGCAGACGACCCGCAACTGGGTGGATCGCAAAGCGCACGTTCTTGCCTTTGGCACGCAGCTTACGGACCAGTTCACTGACCGATTGCTGCGCCTGCGCCACGGCCATGCCGTAACCGGGGATGATGACGATGCTATCGGCGTCGTTCAGAGCCGCAGCCACGCCGTCGGCTTCAATCGCTACCTGCTCGCCTTCAACAGCCATCTGTTCACCCTGAGGGCCGCCAAAGCCGCCCAAAATCACGCTCACAAAGTGACGGTTCATCGCCTTGCACATGATGTAAGACAGGATCGCACCAGACGAGCCCACCAGCGCACCAACCACAATCAGCAGGTCGTTGCCCAGCGAGAAACCAATGGCCGCCGCTGCCCAGCCCGAATACGAGTTCAGCATCGACACAACCACCGGCATGTCGGCACCACCGATGCCCATGATCAGGTGATAGCCGATAAACAGCGCCGCCAGCGTCATCAGGAACAACGGAAAGAAGCCACCGGTCGAGGTGTACCACACCAAGCAGATCAGCGAGAGACCCGCAGCCGCCGCGTTTAGCGCGTGACCGCCGGGTAGCTTGGTCGCAGCCGAAGTCACCTTCCCGGCCAGCTTGCCATAGGCCACGACTGAGCCAGTAAAGGTGATCGCACCAATAAAGATGCCCAAGAACAGTTCTACGTGCAGGATCGCCAGCTCGGCCGATGTTTTCTTAGCAATCAGCTTGGCAAAGGCGCCCAGATTGGACAGGTCCGCTTCTTTCGCGCTGTCAGCAATAGCCATGACTTGCGCCACGTTGCCAATCTCAAAATGCGCATTGAAACCCACGAACACAGCCGCCAGACCGACCAGCGAGTGCATCGCGGCCACAAGCTGCGGCATCTCGGTCATCTGGACGCGCTGCGCCACGTACTGACCGATCAGACCGCCGCCGACGATCAGCAGCAGCGACAGCAACCACAGGCCGGAACCCGGGCCAACCAGCGTGGCAAAGACCGCCAGCGCCATACCGACGATGCCGTACCAAACCGCGCGCTTAGCGCTTTCTTGGTTCGACAGACCGCCGAGCGAAAGGATGAACAGAACAGCCGCAACAACGTAGGCGGCAGTAGTGAAGCCAAATTCCATGTGCCCGGCCTCCTTAAGATTTCTGGAACATGGCGAGCATGCGCCGGGTTACGAGGAAGCCGCCGAAGATGTTGATCCCGGCCATGAAGACGCTAAGCGCTGCCAGCAGAATGACCAGGAACGACCCCGATCCGATCTGCATCAAGGCCCCGACGATGATGATCGACGAGATCGCGTTAGTGATCGCCATCAGCGGAGTGTGTAAGCTGTGTGAGACGTTCCAGATCACTTGGAAGCCCACGAAGATCGCCAACACAAAGACGATAAAATGCTGCATGAAGCTGGCCGGAGCAACCAACCCGACCAGCAGCATCAGCGCGCCACCGACTCCAAGCAGGGTGAACTGCTGCTTGGTTTGCGCCTTGAAGGCCGCGATTTCCTGCGCTTTTTTCTCTTCAGGGGTCAGTTCTTTGACTTCAGGCTTTTTCTGCGCCGCAATCGCCTGCACCTTGGGCGGTGGCGGAGGGAAGGTGATCTCACCCTCGTGGGTCACGGTCGCGCCGCGGATCACGTCATCTTCCATGTCGTGATTGACTTTGCCGTCCTTCTCGGGCGTCAGGTCGGTCATCATGTGTCGGATGTTGGTCGCATACAGCGACGAAGACTGCGCTGCCATCCGGCTGGGGAAGTCAGTATAGCCGATGATGGTCACGCCGTTGTCGGTCACGATCTTCTCATCCGGCACGGTGAGCTTACAGTTGCCGCCCTTTTCTGCAGCCAAATCAACGATGACCGAACCCGGCTTCATCGCCTCGACCATGTCCTTGGTCCAAAGCTCGGGTGCTTCGCGGTTTGGGATCAGCGCAGTGGTTATGACGATATCCATTTCCGGAGCAAGCTCGCGGAACTTGGCCAGTTGTGCCTCGCGGAATTCTTCAGACTGGACCGAGGCGTAACCACCGGTCGCCGCTCCGTCTTGCTGTTCTTCCTCGAAGTCCAGATAGACGAACTCGGCCCCCATGGATTCGACCTGCTCGGCCACTTCCGGACGCACATCAAACGCATAGGTGATCGCACCTAACGAAGTCGACGTCCCGATCGCCGCCAGCCCCGCCACGCCAGCGCCTACGATCAGCACCTTGGCAGGCGGAACTTTACCGGCCGCCGTCACCTGACCGGTAAAGAATCGACCAAAGTTGTTGCCCGCCTCGATCACCGCGCGGTAACCGGCGATATTGGCCATCGAAGACAGCGCGTCCATCTTCTGCGCGCGCGAAATACGCGGCACCATCTCCATCGCGATGACAGTCGCGCCCTTGGACTTTGCGGCCTCCATTCCCTCTTCGTTGCCGGCAGGGTTGAAGAAAGAAATCAGGGTCTTGTCCTTGTTCAGCCGCTTCAGCTCGGTGGCATCAGGCTGACGAACCTTGGCAATGATATCTGCCGCTTTCCAAAGCGAGGCTGCGGTCTTCATGACCTCAACGCCAGCAGCTTCATAAGCGGCATCCGAAAACCCCGCAGCAGCGCCCGCGCCTTTTTCGATCAGGCATTCAAAACCCAGTTTCTGCAACTGCACGGCCGAGTCCGGAGTCATCGCGACCCGGTTCTCGCCCTTATACGTTTCCTTTGGCGTCCCAATTTTCACCAGTCGGTTCCCCCTAATTTTAGATTCAGGCCAGGTGGGTGTTCAGCATAGAATGACAAGCAGACATGTATCCTGCGCAAGATTATTTCGCAAGCGCAGCAATTGTAGTGCTGTGTCATGATGAACACACCCTTAAATCCATCGCCGTGTTTTGCGTTCGTAGCGCGCGAAATCGGCGCGGAATGTGCGGCGCAACCGGTCTTCCTCGGGAATGATAAAACGGCGCTCCAAAAGCCAGACAAAGATCGGAAGCAACACCAACGACAACACCGCGTCGAAGCGCAAGATCAATCCCGCCAATATCAGCACATCGCCCAAATAAATCGGGTTGCGGCTGCGTCTATAGATACCGGATTGAACCATCGTTGACGGCGTTTCATGCGGAAGAACAGTGGTGCGGTGACGGCGGAATTCGACCACAGCCATGATCGCAAGAATAATGCCGCCTCCGACAAGAATGCCGCTGAGCAAATCCGTCACCGCCCCGTTCAAAGACAGCCCCATCGGCAGCACGCGCGCTTGCACCCAAGCCAACGCGGCAAAACCCACAAGCCAAACAGGTGGAAGATCGATCCAGCGCATGGCCTTCCCCAAAGCGGTGACACACACCCACGCATGTCGTTTCTGGGCGCTGTGTTATCGCTTTCTGACTTTGAAGGCAAAAGCAAAGGTTGTCCCATCCTGAAAAGTAAGCGCACGTTCAAGCCAGCAAGGCACGAGGTGCCAAGAATGGACAGGTTGGTTCAGATCAGATAGGCCAAAGTCAAACATCCGAACCAAAGCTGTAGAAAAGAAAATCCATGACCGATTTCGCCACAACCAAATCCATGTTCAATCTACCCGAAGGCGTGTTGTATCTGGACGGCAACTCCCTGGGTCCTTTGCCTAAATCAGCGGCGAACCGCGTCGAGAGCATGTTGAAGGATGAATGGGGGCAGATGCTCATCACCGGGTGGAACAAGGCCGGATGGATGGGTATGCCGACCGGATTGGGCGACAGGATCGGACGGTTGATCGGTGCAGAGCCTGGCAGCGTTGTGGTGGGCGATACTCTGTCGATCAAGGTGTATCAGGCGGTTGCCTCAGCGCTAGAACTGAACCCTACTCGCAGAGTAGTCCTGTCTGACAACGGCAATTTCCCGTCTGACTTATACATGGCCGACGGTCTGCTGCGGTCACTGGGGCCCGACTATGAATTGCGCGTGGTCGACCCTCAAGATGTTGCCAAGCATATCACCGAAGAGGTCGCGGTTCTGATGCTGACCGAAGTTGACTATCGCTCGGGTCGTATGCATGACATGAAAGCACTGACCGAACTCGCCCATGCCAATGGCGTCGTGACGGTCTGGGATCTGGCACACTCTGCGGGGGCCGTCCCGGTTGATCTGTCCGGCTGCAATGCGGATTTCGCTGTTGGCTGCACGTACAAATATCTCAACGGTGGCCCGGGTGCGCCCGCCTTTATCTATGTGGCCTCACGCTTGTCTGGAAAAGTGCGCCCGGCGCTTTCGGGCTGGTTGGGGCATGAAGCCCCCTTTGCTTTCGATCTCGACTATCGCCCCGGTGCCGGGATCGAGCGGATGCGGGTCGGCACCCCACCGGTCATCCAGATGGCCGCCTTGTCGGCGGCGATGGATATCTGGGATATGGCCGAAATGGCCGATGTGCGTGCCAAATCCATCGAATTGACCGAGTTGTTCATCGCTCGCGTCGAAGCCACCTGCCCCGACTTATCCCTGGCGAGCCCCCGTGATCCTGCCCAGCGCGGCAGTCAGGTCTCGTTTCATTTTGATGAAGGTTACGCTGCCATGCAGGCCTTGATCGCGCGTGGCATGATCGGTGATTTCCGAGCGCCCGATATCATGCGTTTCGGCTTCACGCCGTTGTATATCGATGAAGGTGATGTGGAACAGGCCGCCCAAATTCTCGCCGACATCATCACCAACAAATTGTGGGACAAGCCGGAATACAAGATCCGTCAGCGCGTTACCTGATCTCCAGTGCCGCGCCCAACAGCGTGGCCAATTGCGAAATGCCCTGCTCGAATTCTTCAGCGCTGGAGGCCGTCATTTTGATGCCCTTCAACGATGTTGTTATCGTTTTTGCGGCCTCATCCGGTCCAACCGGCAAATGCGCACGACCAGCAGAATTTTCACGACGCAACCAATCCGCGTAAAGACGCGTTAGTTTGGCCTCACCCTCCTGAACGATGTCGGTCGACATGGACTTTGTTGCATCGAGCATTTCAAGCCCATGTGGCGATGCCAAAATCTCGGCCATCCCTTGGGATTGTGCTTGGACGGCGCCTGCAAGAATTTCCGGCAAAGAGCCTTCACCGGCCAATGCCTCAGCCACCAGTATGACTTTTTCGTCGTAGTAATACTGAGTCAGCTCGCGGACGATGGCCTCTTTATTTTTGTAATGCAGATATACTGCGGGCCGCGACATCCCTGCCCCTTTGGCGATGTCATCCATGGAGGTCTTGCGAAACCCATAAGCTGCGAAGGCTCGAAAAGCCGAACTCAGAATGGCCGCAGTCTTGGATTCTTCACTTGCACTCGTCATGAGAGAACCTCTGACATTTCTTGTTTATTTTGTCAATTGACAAGCTGACACTTTTCATTAAATATGTCAGAAACCAGCCAAAGCTAAGAGAGGTGCGCCATGGCGACGGCCCTAAAGATCAACGGAAAGACCCATCAGGTTGATCTGCCTGATGATGTGCCCTTGCTGTGGGTGCTGCGAGATGAGGTTGGACTGACCGGCACTAAGTTCGGTTGCGGCGTGGCCGCCTGCGGTGCCTGCACAGTTCATATTGATGGTGAGGCCGTGCGGTCCTGCCAGGTGGCACTTTCGGATGTTTGGGGAGATGTCACCACGGTCGAAGGGCTTGGTACGCCTGACGCCATGGCAACTATCCAGAAAGCCTGGGTTGATCACCAAGTGGCGCAATGCGGCTATTGCCAGTCGGGTCAGATCATGCAGGCCGCAGCTTTGCTGGCCGAGAACCCGGCCCCATCGGACGCTGAAATCGACGACGCCATGCAGGGCAACCTATGCCGCTGCGGCACCTATCCCCGCATCCGCGCCGCCATCCACGACGCCGCATCCAAACTGAAGAAGGCCTGATCCATGGCAAGTATCGGAAAAATCCTGCGCCGCACCTTCCTGATCGGATCAGCTGCCATTGTCGGTGGCGTGGCCTTTGGCGCCTATTATGTCACTCGTCCTGCCGCGAATCCGCTGAAGCCGCGTGAAGGTGAAACCGCGCTCAGCCCCTTTGTTCTGATCGACCAGCAGGGCGTGACCCTGTTCGCGCCGCGTGCTGAGATGGGTCAGGGCGTGATGACCACCTGGGCGGCGCTGATCGCCGAAGAATTGGATGTCGAACTGGACGATATCCGCGTACTGCACGGACCAGCTGCGGCTGCTTACTACAACCACGCCCTCATGGGGGAAAGCCTGCCAAATAAAGGCTATGACGTCTCGGATTTCCAGCACAATCTGGGTGAGGCACTGGGCGTTTTGGGCCGAACACTCAGCCTGCAGGTCACCGGGGGCTCGACCTCGATGAAAGACGGGTTCGAGAGGATGCGGATGGCCGGTGCCACCGCGCGCGAGACGCTGAAACAGGCTGCAGCGGATCGGTTGGGCGTCGAGCGCGACCAGCTCAAGACTGAAAGTGGCGCGGTCGTTGCCCCGGATGGCACGCGCATTCCCTATACCGAACTGGCCGAGGCCGCAGGCCAGATCGAGCCACCCGAGGTCACCCTGCGTGACCCGTCCGAATGGCGTTTGATCGGCAAATCCCTGCCCCGCATCGACATTCCGGGCAAATCCACCGGCACCGCCGAATTTGGCATCGACGTGCGTCCCGAGGGCCTGAAATTCGCCTCGGTCCGCATGAACCCCAAGCTGGGCGGCGCAATGAACGGTTTTGACGCCAGCGCGGCCGAATCCATGCCCGGTGTTGAAAAGATCGTCGATCTGGGCACCGGCGTCGCGGTGATTGCCAACAACACATGGCTTGCCATGCAGGCGGTCGAGGCGATCGACGTGGATTGGGGTGAAGCCCCCTATCCGCCCGAAACCAACGCGATATTCGCGCAAATTGCCAAGGCGTTCGATGACGCGCCGAACTCGACCATGCGCGATGATGGCGATGTCGAAACCCTACCCGAAGGTGCGACCGAGATCACGGCGGAATACACCGTGCCCTATCTGGCCCATGCCACGATGGAACCGATGAACGCCACGGCGCTCTATACCGGTAACAAGCTGGACCTGTGGTGCGGCAATCAGGCGCCGACGCTGATCCAGATGCGGGTGGCCAACACCGCCGGGCTTGAGACCGAGGCAGTTCAGATTCACACCACCTATTTGGGTGGAGGCTTCGGCCGCCGGGGCGAGCTGGATTTCGGCGAGATTGCAACCAAAATCGCCATGGCGATGCCCGGCACCCCGGTTCAGACCACCTGGAGCCGTGAAGAGGATATGCGCCACGATTACTACCGTCCAGGTGCCATGGCCCGGATGCGTGGTGCGGTGAAAGACGGCAAAGCCGTTCTGATCGACGGCAAGGTCGCCTCCCAATCCCCAACCCAGCAAGCCGTGAAGCGATATACCGGCTTTTCCGGCGGGGGACCCGACAAAGTCCTTGTCGAAGGATTCTTCAACCAACCTTACGCCGTTCCGAATTATCGCATGAGCGGCCACATCGCTGATCTGGCCGTACCGGTTGGGTTCTGGCGCTCGGTCGGCAACAGCCACAATGGTTTCTTTCACGAGACCTTTTTGGACGAGATGGCCCATGCAGCCGGGCGTGATCCGCTGGACTTTCGGATTGAACTGACCAAGACCGAATTCGCCCCAGCTGCGGGATGTCTTGAAGCCGTCAAGGAGATGTCAGGTTGGACCGGCAAGACCCCAAATGGTGTCGGACGTGGCGTGGCCATGACTTACAGCTTTGGGACCCCGGTCGCGCAGGTGATCGAGGTGGTGGACGAGGATGGAACCATCCGCATCCGCAAGGCCTGGATCGCCTGCGATGTCGGCCTCGCGCTCGATCCGGCAACAGTTGAAGCGCAGATGATTGGCGGCATGATCTATGGCCTTTCGGCCGCGACCACAGGCGAGATCACCTTCTCGGATGGTGAAGTCGAACAACTGAACTTCCCGGACTATGACGGGCTTCGGATGCACAGCACTCCGGTAACAGAAGTCCGCGTACTCGAAACCCAGAAACATCTGGGTGGTGTCGGTGAGCCGGGTACTCCGCCCTCGATGCCCGCTTTGGGGAACGCGTTGTTTGATCTGACCGGAGAGCGCGCGCGCAGCCTGCCGCTGAACAATCAGTTCAACTTGATGGTCTAAGAACGATTTGGTCCGGCGCCGCGTCGGGCCAATTCGCCTTCAGGCCGTGCGCTGGAAACGAGCCGCTTCATTCCCTTCGGCCCAAGTGTGTACAGCGCGACCGAACGCCTGGAACAGCGGCCGCGAGACCGGGTCATTCGCCGCATCCCACTCTGGATGCCACTGGACCGACAGGGTAAATCCGGGCGCGTCCTTGACATAAATCGCCTCGGGCGTTCCATCAGGGGCGTGGCCGTCAATCACCACATTCTCGCCCAATGTTTTGATCCCCTGCCCGTGAAGTGTGTTGGTCATCACTTCAGCCGCACCCAACAAGCGGTGGAAAACTCCACCTTCGATCATCTTCACGACGTGCCGCAGGGCGAACTTTTCCTCTAACGTGCCATCGGGTGGCATTCGGTGGTTCTGGCGCCCAGGAAGATCGCGAATTTCGGGATAAAGCGTGCCACCCAAGGCGACGTTCACTTCCTGAAATCCTCGGCAGATCCCAAAAAACGGCTGCCCCCGCTCGGCACAAGCCCGGACCAGAGGCAGCGTGATCGCATCCCGTGCGCGGTCGAACTCACCATGCGCTTCGGTTGCGGGCTCGCCATATTCTTCAGGATGAACATTGGGGCGCCCGCCTGTCAGCAAAAAACCGTCGCAAACCTCTAGCAATTCGTCGACCGATACATAGCGCGGATCAGCAGGTATCAGCAAAGGCAGACAATCCGATACGTTGGACACCGCATCAGAATTCATCGTCCCGCCCGCATGCGTCGGGTACTGATCATTCATCAAGTAAGAGTTGCCGATAATTCCAACAACGGGGCGCGCCATTCCAAGTCCTTTGTTTCGCAGGTATTCTGCGAAACCTATCGGCAGCCCGAGCCGCGCGCAACGACACAGACCCTGCATGGCAGCGCAAGCGAGTGTTCAGCCGCGCACATCACCTGTAAAATCGATCCGAGGGTTTTAGATCTCGCCCACGAGCCCGGCACCCTCAATGCCAACTAGCGCGGCTTGGGCGTCATTGTCGGACGTGTCGCCAGTGGCGCCCACGGCACCAATCACTGCACCCTTGCGGTCACGTACCAAAACTCCGCCTGGGACTGGTACAACCTGACCGCCGTAAACCCCGTTCACCGCCGCCATGAAATAGGCCTGCCCCTCGGCGCGCTGCATCTGCGCAGTACCCGCCATGCCCAGCATCACCGATCCGTATGCTTTGCCATGCGCAATTGCAAACCGCCCCGGCGCGGCACCGTCTTCGCGTTCAAAAGCGATCACGTGACCGCCCGCATCCAGAACTACAACCGAGAGGGGCTTCAGCTCCATCTCACGCCCTTTTTCCAGCGCTTTTCGAATGATGGTCCGCGCTTTGCGCAATGAAATAACCATGCCCGATCCCTTTCATCTGGCCCAAAATATCCTCGGGGGAGCGCGAGGGGGCAGACGGCCCCCTCGTTCCCGCCCCTACCCTTAGCGCAAGCTTGCCTTCAGTTCTAACCGGCGCGCGTGCAGCACCGGTTCAGTATATCCTGAGGGCTGCACTCGCCCACGGAATACCAGATCACACGCCGCCTGAAAGGCGATCCCGTCAAAACCCGGCGTCATCGGCTTATAGGACGGATCATCCGCATTCTGCCGATCCACTACAGCAGCCATTTTCTGCAGCGCTGCCATCACCTGCTCCTGACTGATCAGATCATGATGCAACCAGTTCGCCAACGCCTGAGACGAAATCCGGCAGGTCGCGCGGTCTTCCATCAGACCAACGTCGTTGATATCCGGCACTTTCGAGCAGCCGACGCCTTGATCGACCCAGCGCACAACATAACCCAATATGCCCTGAGCATTGTTCTCGATCTCACGGGTAATCTCCTCAGCGCTGAGATTGCGACCACCCAACAGTGGCACCGTCAACAGATCATCCAGCGTCCCCCGAGCAGCACCAGCGGCCAACTCGTCCTGACGCGCCAGCACATCGACCTTGTGGTAATGCGTTGCGTGCAAGGTTGCGGCAGTGGGCGAAGGCACCCAGGCGCAGGTTGCGCCCGCTTGAGGGTGACCGATCTTGGCCGCCAGCATATCCTCCATTCGATCCGGCATTGCCCACATGCCTTTTCCGATCTGTGCCTTACCCTTTAGGCCACAGGCTAATCCGATATCGACGTTGCGATCCTCGTAGGACGCAATCCAAGGCGTCTCCTTGATATCGCCCTTGGGCAGCATCGGTCCCGCCTCCATCGAGGTGTGAATTTCATCCCCTGTGCGATCAAGAAAGCCAGTATTGATGAATGCGACGCGTGATTTCGCGGCGCGGATGCATTCCTTGAGGTTGGCCGAGGTGCGACGTTCCTCATCCATGATGCCAAGCTTTACGGTATTCCGTGGCAGGCCCAGAATGTCCTCGACCATGTCAAAAATCTCGACCGCGAACGCGACCTCTTCGGGGCCGTGCATCTTGGGTTTGACCACATAGACCGAGCCGGTGACCGAGTTGCCGCCCTCACGCTGCAGATCGTGCATAGAGATCAGCGTGGTGCAAAGCGCATCCATCAGACCCTCACCAATCTCGCGCCCTTCGGCATCCAGAACGGCGGGGTTGGTCATCAGGTGGCCCACATTTCGCACCAGCATCAGCGAGCGGCCTTTCAACGTGGCCGACGTGCCATCGGGTGCTGAATAGACTAGATCCCCCGCAAGTTTGCGGGTGAGCGTAGCACCGCCTTTTGTGACCTCCTCGGTCAAGTCGCCAGCCATCAGGCCCAGCCAGTTTCTGTAGGCCAGCACCTTGTCGGTCGCGTCGACACAGGCGACTGAGTCCTCACAATCCATGATCGTTGAAAGCGCGGATTCAAGACGCACATCAGAAATACCCGCCAGATCGGTTGCGCCAATTGCGCTTAGCACATCAACCTTGATCTGGATGTGCAGACCGTTGTTGCGGAGCAGGACAAATTCCGGGTTCTCGGCTGCGCCACCGTAGCCTGCGAACTGAGACGCATCGGCCAGGGTCGGCATCAGCGCTCCGTTCTGAACGCTCAGCCCTGACACATCCGACCAGGAACCGTCGGCCAACGGTACGGCCTGATCCAAAAAGGCCTTGGCCCAGCTGACGACCCGCGCGCCCCGCTCCGTGTCATAGTCCTTGCCAGTCGGTAGATCGCCCAACGCATCTGTGCCATAGAGCGCATCATACAGACTGCCCCAACGGGCATTCGCCGCGTTCAGCGCAAAGCGTGCATTGGTGATCGGCACAACCAACTGCGGGCCTGGTGTCAGAGCGATTTCGGGATCGACATTGGTGGTTTCGATTTCGAAATCCTTGCCTTCATCAACCAGATACCCAATCTCACGTAGGAAAGACTGGTACTCGCCAGCATTGATGGGCAGGCCGCGCCGCGCCGCATGCCAACCGTCGATGCGCCCCTGAATGTCGGCACGCTTTTCCAACAGCGCGCGGTTCCTCGGTCCCAGCTCATTTACCAAACGCTCCAGACCCGACCAGAACTGATCAGCCGTGACCTTTGTGCCCGGCAGTGCCTTCTGTTCGATGAAGTCCACCAGAACCGGGTCGATCTGCAGCCCGCCGCGGATCTCTCTGCTGCTCATGTTCCGAATCCCCTACGATTGTGTGCCATTGTATGCGACCATCAATTAGGTGGTTTGTTTCCGATAGGCAACTTGTGCCCATAGGTTCAGTTTTTTCGGCCAAACACGAAACTGTTTCAAATCTATCTGGACAATTGCCCATTGGTTGCAGCGCCAGCGCGAAGCCCCTAACGTCACGCCAGATTCCCAGATGATGAGGCCCCCGATGCGCGACGCCGCCCCCACCACGATCTATCTGAAAGACTACACCCCGTTTGGTTACCTGGTGGACAGTGTGCATCTGACTTTTGATCTGGCCCCAAATGCCACGCGCGTGACCTCTCGGATAAGATTCCGTCCGAATCCCGAAGCCACGGACCGCACATTCTTTCTGCACGGGGAAGAATTGAACCTGATCCGAGCTGCGATTGATGGCGAAGTGATTACGCCCGAGATCACCGCAGAAGGCCTCACCGCTACAGTGCCTGACGCGCCTTTCATCTGGGAGACCGTGGTCGAGATTGATCCCGCTCACAACACCGCGCTTGAAGGTCTCTACATGTCGAACGGCATGTACTGCACCCAATGCGAGGCCGAAGGCTTTCGCAAGATCACCTATTACCCTGACCGCCCGGATGTGATGTCCACCTTTACGGTGCGCATCAACGGAGACCTGCCGGTGCTGCTGTCCAACGGCAACCCCTCGGACAAAGGAGAAGGCTGGGCGGAATGGGTCGATCCGTGGCCCAAACCCGCCTATCTGTTCGCGCTCGTCGCCGGGGAGCTGATTGCCCACCCTGGCCAGTTCACCACCAAATCCGGTCGCGACGTTGAATTGAACCTCTGGGTTCGTCCCGGAGATGAAGGCAAATGCGCCTTTGGCATGGAAGCGTTGAAGAAATCCATGAAATGGGACGAGGATGTCTATGGCCGCGAATACGATTTGGACGTGTTCAACATCGTCGCGGTCGACGATTTCAACATGGGCGCGATGGAGAATAAAGGGCTGAACATCTTCAACTCCTCCGCCGTTCTGGCAAGCCCAGAAACTTCGACCGATGTGAATTTCGAACGGATCGAGGCGATTATCGCGCATGAGTATTTCCACAACTGGACCGGCAACCGCATCACCTGCCGTGACTGGTTCCAGCTGTGTCTGAAAGAGGGGCTCACGGTGTTCCGCGACGCGCAGTTCACCTCGGACATGCGCTCAGCCCCGGTAAAACGTATTCACGACGCCATCGACCTGCGCGCGCGACAGTTCCCCGAGGACAACGGGCCTTTGTCGCACCCGGTGCGGCCCGAGAGTTTTCAGGAAATCAACAACTTCTACACCTCAACCGTATATGAGAAAGGCGCTGAGGTAATCGGTATGCTGAAATGTCTGGTGGGTGACGAGGCCTACTCAGAGGCGCTGGACCTCTATTTCGACCGCCATGACGGACAGGCCTGCACAATTGAGGACTGGCTACAAGTGTTCGAAGACTCCACTGGTCGCGATCTAAGCCAGTTCAAGCGCTGGTACAGTCAATCGGGAACGCCAAGGGTCTCGGTCGCTGAGGATTGGGTCGACGGCACCTACACCCTGACTCTAAGCCAACGCACCGAACCGACGCCGGGACAGGAGAACAAGCAGCCTCAGGTCATTCCTGTCGCAGTGGGTCTGCTTGGCCCAAATGGCCACGAAGTTCACGCAACCGAAGTGTTGGAACTGACCGAAGCTGAACAAACCTTTAAGTTCACCGGTCTCGCCGCGAAACCTGTGCCTTCGATCTTGCGGGGTTTCTCGGCTCCGGTGATCCTGGAACACGATTCAACGAATGCAGAACGCGCATTCCTACTTGCTCATGACACCGACCCGTTCAACCGCTGGCAAGCGGGAAGGTCGCTGGCCGAAGACACCCTTCTGCGCATGATCACCGAGGAAGCAACACCAGAGGCCGACTACCTCGATGGTTTGTTGTCAGTCCTTCGCGATGAAACGCTGGACCCAGCTTACCGGGCGCTCATGTTGGCTCTGCCAACGCAATCAGAACTGGCTGCGGCGCTGCATGAAAAGGGGATCACCCCCAATCCGATGGCGATCTGGAGGGCAGTTGAAACCTTGCGTCAAGCCACGGCGCAACATGTACAAGACCTGCTGCCCCGGCTTCACAGTGAAACGCTGGTGGATGCGCCCTACCAACCGGACGCCGAACAATCTGGAAAGCGCGCCTTGGGCAGCGCAGCGCTGGCTCTGACTTCGCGGCTAGATGGAGGTATCAAGGCGGCCAAGGAGTATTCGCGCGCCAACAACATGACCCAGCAACTCACCTCTTTGTCCTGTCTGTTACGCGCGGGTAAAGGTGAGGCTGAATTGGCCGCATTCTATGATCAATGGCGACATGATCGGTTGGTGATGGACAAATGGTTCGCCCTGCAGGTTTCGATGGCCGGTCCAGAAACTACGGTCGAAACCGCGCGCAAACTGACTGAGCACCCGGATTTCAATTGGAAAAACCCCAACCGCTTTCGAGCGTTGATGGGATCTCTGGTCGGAAACCATGCGGGGTTCCATCAGACCGATGGCGCAGGTTATGCATTGCTGGCAGACTGGTTGATCCGACTCGACCCGGTGAACCCGCAAACCACCGCCCGGATGTGCAGCGCGTTCCAGACCTGGAAACGCTATGACGCGGACCGTCAGGCCCTGATCCGAAAACAACTGAACCGCATCGCCGAAACTCCAGGCCTGTCTCGGGACTCAACCGAAATGGTCTCGCGCATCCTGGGCGCATGACCGCTTTCACATTCACACGACAGAACCGAAATCCGCGCATGGTTTTGATTCTAATCGGCATCTATGCGGTTCTGACCGGGCTGATCGTCCTGTTCGATGCGGTCTGGTGGCTGATAGGCCTGCTGGCCCTGACCACCCTGCCCGCGCTTTGGGATGTACTCCAAGATACCAGCGCGGGGATGGAACTGTCAGATGGCACCTTACGCTGGCATACAGGTCAGCGTCGGGGCACGCTGGATCTATCTACAGTGAAACGCTTTCGGTTCGACACGCGATGGGACTTTTCGGTGCGGGTCTCTGCGATACTGAAATCCGAAAAACGACTGCGTCTGCCAGATGAATCACTTCCTCCGCACAAACAGCTTGAAGAGGTTCTGCAACAGGCGGGAATCGCCGTTGAACGTCATCATTTTAGAGTATTTTGAAACGATTCATCGAATCTGAACACGATTGGTGCCTGAAATACCGGCTTGAGGTAGTGTCTCTTTGAATTGAACACAATTTTTGGCAAACTGAACGCGTTACTAATTTGTTCCAGTTCGAGTTCTGCCATGTTTTGGTCTATCAAGGCTTTTGCCGCCCGTTTTTTCGGTTCCTCCCCTTCAACGCCCCTGCCTGCGTCAGTCGCTGATGCCACCGCCTGGCTTGTCGCATCGGGCCAATTGAATGTCCCTATCGTCGAAACGGACGAACAGGATGCAAACGGACATCAGGTGATTGAACGCGGTCGCTATCTGGCGCGGCAGGATATGTGGGCCGAACTTTCGCAAGAGATGCGCGCTGCGGATCAGGCACGCAAATCCACGCCCTGCGGACAGCCCATAGCAGACCTCTTGGCCTTTGGCGCCCGTTCAGATGTCGTGCTGGCTGTCGAGCACGCCCTGTCAGATGGCAAGGCGATGTCAGACTACGATCTGCTGGGTGGAATTTTCGAGCTGGAAGGCGAGATCCAAAACCATCCCAACGATCCGATGATCACGCTGGTCGTTGCATTGGCCCATATTGATCTTGCCTGGGCATGGCGCGGCGATGCGCATCCAGAGGCGCTGCCTTCATTGCATCAATCTCGCTGTGCGGCGCATTTCGACCGTGCGGCAGCATTGCTGCCACTTTGCCGTTCTGCAATGCCAGACAGCCCTGCGATTGCCGCAGCCGATTGCGCTTTGCTGGCAGGTCACGTCGATCCGCGCACCCGTGTGGCAGATAAGTATGAACACTTGATCACTCTAGACATTCAGAACCATCGCCATATGCGCGCGATGGGCAGCCACCTGCTGCCGCGCTGGTTCGGGAGCTATGAAGAGCTTGAAGTTCAAGCATTGCGCAACGCGGCGCGGACCCAGAAAACATGGGGCGCAGGCGGATACACCTGGGTACAGTTCGACGCCATCGCATTGGATGACGAGGCCTGCGCACGGGTGGATGTGGAGTATTTCCTTGAGGGACTGCGGGATATCGTAGCGCGTCGCCCGGATCAGCAAACTATCAACTTACTCGCGGCCTATTGCGCGATCACCCAGCAGAACCGAATGGGGCAAAACCCTCAGGCGGATATCGCCCGCGAACAGATTTGTGAGGCTGCCAATTGGCTGATCCGCGACCACCTGACCGAACTGCACCCTCTGATTTGGGCCCATGCAGCAAACGGGTTCAACAATAGCCTTCGCGTCAACTCATCCGAGCGATTTGCTGCACGCGGTCGCCGCGATGCGTTAAAGGCCATCGCCAACCTGTTACGCGAAGAACTGCGCAGCGGGCAAAGTGTGACGTTCACTCCGTCAGGGCTGCAGTTCTCGGGGAACTAAACCGCCATTGCCCCTTGCCCCTTTGGCGCGCCGGGCCTAATACGCAGGCTTAGACTTCTGCGGAAATGAGGCGCGCCATGCTCGACCTGACATACGAAATGCCCAAACCCAAAACCATTGCCGGGGCCAAGCACGATTGGGAACTGGTGATCGGGATGGAGGTGCACGCTCAGGTCTCATCCAATGCCAAGCTGTTCTCGGGCGCGTCGACCCAATTCGGGGCCGAGCCGAATTCGAACGTGGCGTTTGTGGACGCCGCGATGCCGGGGATGCTGCCGGTGATCAACGAGTATTGCGTTGAACAGGCCGTGCGCACCGGGCTGGGATTGAAAGCGGATATCAACCTGAAATCGGCCTTTGACCGTAAGAACTATTTCTATCCTGACCTGCCGCAAGGGTACCAAATTTCCCAGCTTTATCAGCCTATTGTGGGTGAAGGGGAAGTTCTGGTCGAGATGGGTGACGGCACTGCGCGTATGGTACGGATCGAACGCATCCACATGGAGCAGGACGCGGGCAAATCGATCCACGACATGGATCCGCATATGTCCTTTGTCGACCTGAACCGAACTGGTGTCTGCCTGATGGAGATCGTTTCGCGTCCCGATATTCGCGGACCGGAAGAGGCTGCCGCCTACATCGCCAAGTTACGTCAGATCATGCGTTATCTCGGCACCTGCGACGGTAACATGCAGAACGGCAACTTGCGGGCGGACGTGAACGTCTCGATCTGTTTGCCGGGTGCGTATGAGAAGTATCAGGAAACACAGGACTTTTCGCATCTAGGCACACGCTGCGAGATCAAGAACATGAACTCGATGCGCTTTATCCAGCAAGCGATTGAGGTCGAAGCACGTCGTCAGATCGCAATCGTCGAAGGCGGCGGCACGGTTGATCAGGAAACGCGTCTGTATGATCCGGATAAGGGTGAGACACGCTCGATGCGGTCTAAAGAAGAGGCGCATGACTATCGCTACTTCCCTGACCCCGATCTGCTGCCGCTGGAGATCGAACAAGCGTGGGTCGACGACATTGCTGCCAAGCTACCGGAGCTGCCTGACGATAAAAAATCTCGTTTTATCAGCGAGTTCGGCCTGACCGACTACGACGCTTCGGTCTTGACCGCTGAGGTGGAGTCAGCGACCTATTTCGAAGAGGTCGCCAAGGGGCGCAGCGGCAAGCTGGCTGCAAACTGGGTGATCAACGAGCTGTTTGGCCGGTTGAAGAAAGAAGACCATGACATCACCGAGTCTCCGGTGTCACCCGCTCAGTTGGCGGGAATCATTGATCTGATTTCGTCGAATGCAATCTCGGGCAAGATCGCCAAGGATCTGTTCGAGATTGTCTATACCGAAGGCGGCGATCCAGCGCAGATCGTCGAAGAGCGCGGCATGAAACAGGTGACCGATACCGGCGCCATCGAGGCTGCTTTGGACGAGATCATCGCCGCCAATCCGGCGCAAGTTGAGAAGGCCAAGGTGAACCCTAAACTGGCGGGCTGGTTCGTCGGTCAGGTGATGAAGGCCACCGGCGGCAAGGCCAATCCGAAGGCCGTTAACGAATTGGTCAGCAAGAAGCTGGGTTCGTAAATCTTCCAAGTTGAACAAACCCCGCACAGGGGTTTGTTCAACTTGTACATAACGAAAAGTTAATTTCAGGCTGCTCAAAACGGGCAGGCCTTCAGCTTGACTCCCCGACCGAATGGGCATTCTTCTTCCCGCAACGCGGAGAGGAAGCAGACATGAAAAATCGGTTTGATCAGGAACTGGAAACCCGGCTGGTACGCTACGCAGCCATCGACAGTCAGAGCGATGAGACCTCGCCCTCGACCCCCAGCACCGAAATCCAGTTCGACATACTAAACCTGCTGCGGCAAGAGCTGACCGAGATCGGTGCGCAGGATGTCGAGATGACCGGTGACAGCGTTGTCGTGGCAACCATCCCCGGCACGGCCGACGGACCGACGATCGGTTTTCTCGCGCATGTGGACACCGCGCCCCAGTTCAACGCAACCGGGGTCAAGCCGCGGGTGATCAAAGGGTATAATGGTGGCGAGATTACCTTCCCCGATGATCCCGATCTGGTGCTGTCACCCGAAGAACATCCTTATCTGGCAGAGAAGATCGGGCATGATCTGATCACCGCCTCGGGTACCACCCTGTTGGGGGCTGATGATAAGGCAGGCGTTTCGATCCTGATGACGATGGCGAGGCACTTGCTGGAGAACAATGACATCCCCCACGGTCCGATTCGCATCGCCTTTACCCCGGATGAAGAAATCGGGCGCGGCGTTACCGAACAGCTACCCAAGGATCTCGGCGCGGATTTTGCCTATACGCTGGACGGGCAGGAACTGGGTGAGATCGAATACGAAAGCTTCTCGGCGGACCGAGCCGTGATCAAGATCACCGGCGTGTCGATCCACCCCGGCTTGGCCAAGGACAAAATGGTAAACGCGGCGCATCTGGCGGCAAAGATCGTGCAGACACTGCCTCAGGCGACGATGACGCCCGAGGTCACCGACGGGCGTCAGGGGTTCATCCATGTCACCGATATGAATGGCGGTTCGTCCGAGATGGAGATCAAGCTGATCCTACGCGATTTCGAAATGGAAGCGTTGGAAGCCCAGCGCGAAATTGTCCGTCAGGTCTGTGCTGCCGTTCAGGCCACCGAACCGCGCGCGACCATCACCTGCGACATCTCCCATCAATACCGCAACATGCGCTATTGGCTGGAAAAGGACATGACCCCTGTCGATCTGGCGCGCGAAGCCTGCCGCGAACAGGGGATCGAGCCAATATCGGTTCCGATCCGGGGTGGCACCGATGGCTCCCGCCTAACCGAATTCGGCACACCCACGCCCAACATATTTACGGGCATGCAGTGTATTCATGGTCCACTGGAGTGGATCTCGGTGCAGGACATGGCGATCGCAACCGAAACCTGTCTGTCGCTTGTTGGCAAAGCCGCGCGGAGCTAAAGCCACAGTGGGGGCCGAAATTCGCCAATGCGTGATCTTGGCTTTCACCCGCCTGTCAAAATGTTAATTTGCCCGGATAACGCAACTAGGACCAATTGATGCAGCGCTACGAATATAAAGTTGTCCCCGCTCCGCAAAAGGGAACCAAGGCGAAGGGCGTGAAAACGCCCGAGGGCCGGTTCGCCACCTCAATTGAGCAGTTGTTGAACCAACTGGGCCAAGAGGGTTGGGAATATCAGCGCGCAGAATTGCTGCCCAGCGAGGAACGCACAGGTTTGACGGGTTCAACCACCAACTGGCGAAATGTGCTGGTATTTCGCAGGGTGCTTGCTCCGGATGAGCCGGATTCGAAAAACCCGGTTGAAGAAGGCGCCACCCCGACCGCGCGCCCGGTTCCCGGACCTGACGATGGACTGACAGAACCTCCGGCCGCCCCTGCCCCGATCTCAGAAGAGCCGGAAGACCCGCCATTGTCGCTGAAGCCCTCGGATGAAACGGCAGAAAAAGACCAGACCGGGCCCTCGCGCTAGCGTGACTTCGCGGATTCTAATTGGCTGGCTTGCGTTGAATGTGATCAGCTCTACCAATGATATTTGTGCGCGATCAGGATAAATCCACATCAACCCTGACACATCGCGCCAACCTCTTGCGATGAGCCCCAAAGGAACTATGAGAATGAATTGAGCAATCATCGCTGCTTTGATAGCAATGGCAACTGCTGGTGCCGCTTTAGCCCAACAGCAACTGAAACTGTATGTTGATCCACCGGTCTACTACCAATGGAATAAACAAGTCCAATATGACCCGATCGAGCATGTGGAAGTGATCGGGGCGGTCAACCAGAACCGCGAAAGCCACCGATGTCAATTTGCCCACAGTGTTGGGTACGGCGATGAACAGAGCACGTACCTTTTGACGCGGCACGTGGGGGAGGATCGCGTTGCAGAAATCCACCGGGTTAAGGCTGACATCATATCGACCGAGTATCGCGATATGATCGATGCCATCGAGTTTATTCGCGTTTATGACAACGATGCCGCGTTTGCCTTCGATGGTTGCTTTGCATTTATGACCAACGAAGCGCGGCGCGACGCTCAGACCAAGGCGACAACCCAACGCGAACGGCTAGCTAACTTTTGCCGCGATGAGATAAACCGCAATCTGTCCATGTGCCGCGAGTTTTTACCAGGAAATTAGACCGAACGCGAATTTAGGCAGGTTGCCCTAGTGCATAACAGTAAGGCTTGGCACGACCAGCGCACCGATTTAGGGGAAGCCTTGGAACACAAGGCAGACGTTTACGCGGCTGCTGGGTTCAAACTGGCCGACCGAATCTTACGGACTGAGTTGCAGCGGCGCGACTGACATCAGACTGACACGAGTCGAGCATGTGCGGCAGCGTTTCACTGTATATACAAATTAATTTAACGTTATCAGGATATTCTGGTGCGGAAACCCCAATCAGCATCCAGATTTCGTTGAAATTCTGGAGTACACAGCGATGAAAGGGATTGTTCCCAACTATACGACTAATGGTCGAGGGCTAACTGACGAAGTGCTCCGGGCTACAAGACAAACTTGTGGAGCCGTCGCCGTTTCAGCATATCCGCCATACGATGAGACCAGTCAAACAATTCAAACTCTCGCGGAACACTGTATTAAAACTAATGTTCACTTCATTTTGGATGCAACTAGCATCGACACTGCGATTGACTGGTTGCGCGACCCACCGGAATTTCTGAAGGCCATAAATGCCATCATTTTCCTCAACTACAAACCTTCCGGCCGAAAAATATTTGAAGAAAAGCTGTTACGACACAGCCACCGTCTTGATGAATTTTTTGGCTTGGCAACGTCAACGGAGCGGAACTTGAAAGTAGGGTTCGACGCATGTTGCGTGAGTGGCCTTTTTGGACGCACAAACGCCAACACAAGTCTTGTTGACGCTTGTGATGCTGGTCGGTTCTCCCTTTACGTATCCGAGGATCTCCAAGTTCATCCATGTTCTTTTCAGAGTGGTTTGGCCAAAGGCGACCAACTCGATGAGGATAACTCACTGTTAGACATTTGGACCATGTCTGAAAACATGGCATCTTTTCGAAACTACTTTAGCTCAGACAGATGTGGAGGATGTTCCCATCGCACAACTTGCATGAACGGCTGTCCGTTGTTTGACGAATTGGTAGTTTGCGGAAATCGGTGACCCGCAAACAATTGAACGGCTTCATATGGCAACAAGCTGGTACACTAAACTGGACACCCCAAAGCTATCGGAACTACAGGGCACTATCCTGATTTTAGGACTTGAGGCCGCAAACATAATACAAAATCCGATAATTCTGAGGTTCTTATAGGACTTGATTTATCTCGTTTTGCGCTCGCTTCCCGAGCCAAATTTGATTCCTTTGCAATTTACATATTTCCGCATCAAAGCGTATCAAAACATTGAAATTAAACACAAAACCAAAATGCGACTGCCGTCTTCAAGGCGTTTAGAACGTATTCGACATGTAAGACAGATATTATGAGGACTGTCCCGAGCCTGAATCACACAATGTCTGCTATATGTCTGCTCACAAGGAGGCGGATTTCGAGACGTGCGGTTGCCACGATTATCTCATTGATTTTACTGAAATTAGTGGTGCCCCCACACGGACTCGAACCGCGGACCTACTGATTACAAATCAGTTGCTCTACCAGCTGAGCTATAGGGGCACTGGGTGTCGATTAATCGCTCGGAACAGGGACTGCAAGCCCGAATTTTCGCGTCGCCTTAACTTTGTGATGGTTTGCCTTAGGATAACCTAATAATCAGGCCTTATCCAAATTTGACTGCGCCGGGGACAGGTTGTAACCCAAGCGATAATTTCGCCCGAGGCAAGGACAATTCCAATATGCAGATGGTCATCCAAGCCGGAGCACACTTTACCGACCACGACCCGTTGCTCAATCTGCTTCAGGCGAACGTCCAGCTTGTCGCTGAGAGCCATGCGGCATTTTGGGGGATGCGTCCGTTCAGAAAGATCTTTCGGCCAGCACTGAAGCCTGCGGCTGACCGCCCTTCGCACCAAGATACGCGGGCAAGGTTTCAGAAATTAATGCCTCAGGGGCAACAGGTTGATCGAGCGATCCTGTCAAGTGCGCTGTATCTAGGTGAACGGGCATCGATCATCATGGATGGGCAGTTCTATGCGAATGCGGGTCAAAGGATGTCCTATATGGACCACCTGTTCAGCGATTCGTCAGTCGATCTGTTTGTGGGGCTGCGCAATCCCGGCAGCTTTATTCCGAAGGTATTGATGTTGCTATCGGCCCCCGAGCGCGAACATATAGTTGCGACGACCGATCTGAGTTGCCTGAGTTGGCTTGCGATGATTGAGGACATTCGCGATCTTGCTCCAGACGTCAAGATCACCTTGTGGAGTAACGAGGATTCTCCTCTGATCCTTGGTGACATTGCACGCGCACTTGTCGGACTACCCGCGGACACGCAGCTTGATCAGGAATACGCGTTGCTGTCCTCGCTCATCTCGGATCTGGGTAAGCAGGAGCTGAAGGGGTTGAGGGAACAACAACGCCCACCCAACGACCCCATTCTCAGAGGAAGGTTAGCACAGATCTTTCAGCAGCATGCGCTGACAGAGGCGATCGAGGAAGAGGTGGAACTGCCCGGCTGGAGCGAAGACATTATCGCGGCGTTTACCGAGCTTTATGAGCAGGATCTGGCACGGCTTCGGACCATGCCAGATCTCCGTTTTCTGAGCCCGTGAGCGGCTGAAGTTACATCTCCAGCGCTTCTTTGTACATTTCCAGCATGGCTTCTTCTTCAGTGATATCGTTCTTGTCGCGCTTGCGCAGGACGACGACGTTGCGCATCACTTTGGTATCGTAGCATATTTACGAAATGAATCTGTCTTTAATATCGGGCAAGCTCGTCCGCTCGCAGCCCAAAGCGAACTTTCACAAATGGACTCTGCAAACCCCAGAAGTGCGACCATCCGGTCTTAGCCTTATCAACAATGAATGCCCGTATTACTCCCGGTGCGTTACGAAACGTCCTTCCAAAAATGGTGCTCTATAATATTTCAAGAAAATAGGCTGGCAAAAAGTGCCAGCTCAATTCAATTGGAAAGAGTATCTTGGAGCTAGCCCAGCGGTTTGTATGCGACCGCATCAATCTCGACCTTGGCGTCCACCATGATTTGCGAACGGACGGTTGAGCGCGCCGGGCCGCCATTTGGGAAGTAGCTCGCGTAGACCCGGTTGAACGTCCAAAAATCACGAGGATCGTCCAGCCAGACGCCCACTTTCGCTACATCATCCAGAGTGCAATCAGCCAGCGCCAAAGCTGCGATCAGATTTTCCATCGTTTTTCGGGTTTGTGACTCGATGCCTCCCGCTTCTATTTCCCCATTTTCTTTCATTGCCACCTGCCCGGATATGAACACAAAGTCGCCGGCTCTTACAGCTGGAGCAAAAGGTAGCGGTTGACCACCTGCACCGGTCTTGTCATCGCCCAAGCGCACGATCTTTTTCTCAGTCATTGAAGTGATTTCCTTCTGTTAGGTCTTTTCCGTAAGGAATGGGGTCCACGGCACCAAAGCCCATAGTAGAAAGGGCCGCGCCGCGGTTCGCGATTTCAGCAGACTTCAAGGCATCCTTGTTTTTCAGGTAAGCGGACAGGAAAATTCCGTTAAAACAGTCTCCCGCGCCGGTAGCGTCGACCGCCGGGACTATTACTCCGGGAATTGTGAGAATGCCTTGCCCGTCGGATATGGATACACCGTCCGCACCAAGCGACAGCGCCACAACTTCAGCACCCAGATTGTGGTAGAAGTCAATTATGTCCTCGGGGCTGTGAAGGCTCGTCAATTGACGGGCGTCATCGAGCCCTGGCAGCACGATATTGCAGCGCCGCATTGCATCGTGAGTAACCTGCCGTGCCTTGTCTAACGGCCAAAGAGCTGTCCGCAAATTGGGATCGAAAGCAATTGATACGCCAAACTGCCGCGCTGTGTGGATTGCTTCCTGAGTTGTTGATTGCAGCTCCGGACTTACCCCAAGACTGATCCCGGAAGTATAGAACATCCTAGCATTGGAGATTGCATCGCCTGGAATTTGTTCCGGTAACATCCGACTGGCGGCGGAGCCCTTTCGACGGTAAACGAAATGGTGCCCGTCTCCATCGTGAAAGACAAAATAGAGCCCCGTGTCCTCACCTGAGGCAGATAACACGTGCTCGTGGTTCACACCTTCTCGGGACCACAAACCCCGAAGCTTCTCGCCAAATTGGTCGTCTCCGACGCGCGCAATCAAGGCGACGTCAATCCCCTGTCTGGCAGCAGCGACAGCGACGTTGGAAACATCTCCGCCGAATCCCCCTTTGAACAGGCCATCCTGGCACGCGTTTAATTCGAACAGGGGTTCCCCTAAACATATGAGGTCAGCCATGTTTCACCTTATTGATGCCCGACGCAGGCTGCGTCTTTGGGCTACGGTTTTGCCGTTACTGAACTTTGCCTCGCGCCACGACTGGAACAGGCCCCAGCGAATGATCCCCGCGAATGGTCTCAATCTGATCAACCATGTTGGTCACAACACAGGCATGGTTTGGAATAATCCGGATATGCTCGCCAACTTTTAGATTGATCTTGTCGGCTTTCAGAACGCCATGTTCCTCTGACAGACCCTGAACCAGAATGTCCGGGCGACCTATCACGTATCCGTGGCCTTCCAGTCCCAACAGATCTGAGGTCAACACTTTAGATCCCGCATCAATCACAGCCCGATTGTCTGCAGGGACTGAGATCACCGTTGCGAGGACGCTCAGCGCACAGTCCTCCCACGTGCAGACGCCCTGTGCCTGAAGGGAGCGGTCGTTATAGATGTAGGTGCCAATCCGATATTCAGTTGCAACTGGAACATCCTGCGCCTGCCACATTCCTGGTGAGCCGCCATGGGACACGACGGGCACCGGCAACCCGATCTCTTCGATTTCTCGTTTGGCTCTGGTGAGCCATTCTTGAACAGCAACCTCTTGGCCCACCGGCGGATAGGTCATTAAACCGAGGAATGTAACACCTGGTTGGCTATCGATATAACGTGCCAGATCTCGCGCCTGTTCAGGGGTGGTTACGCCACAACGTGCCGCGCCCGTATCGCACTCTACTAGTACACCCAGTGGTGTCGCAGCATCTGCAAAAGATTTCGACAAACCGTCAACGGTTTCGGTGTTGTCCGCGACAACAGACAATCTCACCTTCTCTGACAGGGCACGCAACCGCGCCAACTTGGCGTCACCGAGGATATTAAAGGTTATCAGCACATCGTCGATACCACCCTCAGCAATCATTGCCTCGGCCTCACTCACTTTCTGGCAGGTTATGCCAATGGCACCGGCCTCTATCTGCCGTTTGGCCAGCATAGGTAGTTTATGGGTTTTGATGTGCGGGCGGACGGCGAGTCCGTGTTTCGCACAATGCCCCTGGAAGAGGTCGATGTTCGCTTCGGCGATATCCAGGTCGACCAGGACAGCCGGTGTGTCGATATCAGGAAAAATCATTCTACAATTTCCTCGTGAGGGTTTTTGACGATAGGCCAAATTGGGCGTGTCAGATTATTGTAGCGTGTTTTGGTGGGATCATTCGGATAGGGGCCTTCGACGGCTGCATAGATAATTTCGGTAGCGACGTCGGAGAACGCACCATGGAAATGGTTTGTAGATTTGACGACCAGTATCTTTTTCTCAGTGACATCGATGCCGAGGTTAGTGAACAGGTCTGGCGAAAACGCCTGACTTCGGTTTGAGTTCAAAACGACCTCTATCCCACCCAAACGAATGACCGAGCAATCTCCCATGGGAACGATGGATGCACCAAAGCTTTGAACTGCATTGCGTTGATTGCGGACAACTGTGACCGTGGCGTCAATTGGGTTACCTGCGAGAGCCGACGTTTTGCCGCCGAAGCGTAGATCGAATACTGCGCCTTCTCCGGCCGCATGGCATAGGCGAACAGCCATGGGATCCCATATCGTGCCGAAAGCGACAGATTTAAGGTTTTGAGCAATGGCCTCTTCAAGGATCAGGGTTGAATCCCCTGCTACGCCTCCGCCCGGGTTATCCCAAACATCCGCTACGACTACAGGTCCATGCGTGGCTTTCTGAGCCTTTTTCAATGCTTCAACCGGAGACAGGTAGTCTGGCTTTGTCTGTCCTCGGAACGAAAACAGCTCCGTTCCCAAATTCCGGGCTATATTGTCGGCTTTGGCCTGATCATCATCTGTCAAAACGACGATTTTGGCGCCGATATCTGGGGAATCGCCGGCCATAAACCCGTGAATGACAGAAGCTGAGAGAACTTCCCCCTTTGCCTCCATCTGGTTCAACTGATCGACAAATCCGCGCATGGGTTCTTGGCTGGTTGGCAGGACATCCAACATACGAACGTCAAAAACTGAGATAACGGGCCGAATGTCTCCTTTGATCGTGCGCAGTGTCATATCGACACAGGCTTCTCCTGCTTCAACAAAATCAGTATGCGGAAATTCTTTGAACACAGTGATTACGTCCGCATTCGATACACGTTTCTGGCTGAGATGACTGTGCGGGTCGAAACTGGCTCCGATAACCGTTTTAGGGCCGACAATAGCACGAACGGCTTCGATCAAATCACCTTCGCAATCCACACACCCTTCGGCAATCATCGCCCCATGCAGACCTAGAACAACACCGTCCAGAGGAAGCGCAGCCATGACCTGATCCAGCACTTCTTGCTTCAGGCGTCCCCATGTTTCGCGGTTTAGCAACCCGCCCGGTTCCGCCCATGTGGCGGTGCCCTCGATCAACTCCAGCTCGTTCGCCTGCGCCCGTTTTCTCAGTGCCGGAAACACAGCGCTGCACAACGTGGGGGTAATGGGATGTTCGCCGGGTGGTGCGTAAAAGCTCTGCTCGAAATCGGAAAAATCCGTGCGCAGGGGGGAAAACGTATTTGTTTCGGTCGCAATGGACGCACAGAAAACCCGCATGTCTAATCCAATTCGTTGTTTGGGTCGGAGACCAGAAACTGATCTCCGACAAGAGGTGCTGCCGGTTGGTTCCGGCAGTCAGGGAGGATCAATCGAGGTAAGACGCGTTGTTCGCGTTCTCTACCGCAGCCTTGAAACTTGCCAAAAGCTCGGCCGCTTTCTCATCCAGGTTTTCCTGAACATGCGCTTCAAAAGCAGGCTGCGTTGCAGCCGCCATGGAACTGCGTTGCTCGTCAGTCAGGGCCGTTACTTCAATCTGATCCATTAGGCCCGCAAGACCTCTATCTGAGGATTCGATGATCCGTGACAGACCGCGGCTTGCAGTTACGCAGTTTTCTGCAGCCGTACGGATCGTGGCCTGCTGGGCCTCGGACAGGCCCTCAAAGAAGGCGCGGTTGATCATGAAAGTGTACGGCGAAAACAGGTGGTTAGTCAGCGTCAGATACTGCTGAACTTCAGCAAAATTGGCGAAGGAGATGATCGGGACCGGATTCATCTGGCCGTCAATCACGCCGGTTTGAAGGCCGGAATACACCTCGCCCCAGGACAGGGGATAGGCTTCGGCGCCCAAGGCTTGCACGATCTTTTGATGTGAAGGCAAAGTCATCGTGCGGATGCGAATGCCATCAAAGTCCTTCAGGTCTGCAATAGGTCTCTGAGAGTTGGTGACCGCAAAGAACCCGCCGGTATCAGGGAAGCCCAGCACCACAACATCACCCAGTTCTGCTTCGATATCTGCGGCCAGGGCTTCGCCGAACTCGCCGTCAAAGACTTCGTAGGTCGAAGCGTTGCCATTAAATGCGAATGGTAGATTCAGCATATCAATCCGCGGGTAGTAGCTTGCCAAGGCGCCAGTCGATGTCAGGGTTGCCTGAATGATGCCGTCCCGCACCTGCTGCACATGCTCGGCGGCGGAGCCCAGTTGGTTTGATCCAAACACTTCGACCGTGACGCTGCCATTGGTGCCGGAATTCACTAGGTTGGAGAACACGGCCGTACAGGCGTGCGCCGGATTCTCAAATGGATCTGTTTTGTTGTCGTGCCCGAATTTGATGACGCCACCTTCGGCCAGCGCACTGGTTGCAAGCATGGTTGCGGTAAGCGCCGCACCTGTCAGAATAGTCTTCATTTTTCTTCTCCTGTTGGTTTGGATTTCGTAGGGAATTTACTGAGCAAAGCCCAACATCCGGGGCAGCCAAAGGGCTGCGTCCTCCCAAAATGCAAAGGCAAATAAGATAGCGATTTCGGCAATCAGAAACGGGAACAGCTTGATGGAAATCCGCTCCAGCTTTTCGCCGGTGACGGACGACAGAACAAACAGACAAGCGCCCACCGGCGGGGTCATCAACGATATGTTTAGGGCCAGAACAAAGATGATCCCGGCGTGAATAGGTTCCAGGCCAACCTGCTGTGTGAGCGGAACCAACACCGGCGCAAGGATGATCAGGATGGCGGTGATATCCATAACCATACCAACAATCAGCAGCAATCCGATGATGATCGCGATAACGGCATACCGGTTATCTGAAAGGCCAAGAACGGTTTCCGCAATCAGTTGAGGAATGCGCTCAAAGCTCATCCACCAGCCGAGAATGCCAGCGAAGGCGATAATCACAAAGATAACGCCAGTGATACGCGCCGTACGGACAAGCATCGCATAGAAGCCTTTGAACGTCAGCGAACGATAGACAAAAATCCCGATGAACATCGCGTAGGCCACAGCAATCGACGCAGCCTCTGTCGGGGTGACGATCCCACCCAGAATGCCACCCAGGATAATTACAGGCATCGCCAACGCGGTCAGTGAGGAAACAAAGGTATCCCAGACCTCCCGAGGAGTCGCGCCGCGCAGTGCTTTTGGAAGGTTTTCTCGCTTACCGCCGATGGCTATGACCGCCATGCAGACGATACAAATCACTAGGCCTGGCAGAACGCCTGCGGCGAACAGGCCTGCAATGGAGACACCCATTAGCGACCCGTAGACAACCATTAGCCCCGAGGGCGGAATGGTCGGGCCGATGATGGATCCCGCTGCCGTGACCGCGCAGGCATAATCACGTTTGTAGCCTTCTTTTACCATTGCAGGCACAAGTGTCCGACCAAAGGCCGCCGCGTCCGCAGTCGCAGAGCCGGTTAGTCCAGCGAAGAAAACCGAAGCCAGCATATTGGTATGGGCCAGCCCACCACGGAACCGCCCAACCAGAACCTGAGCCAGTTTCACAAGACGACTGGTGATCCCGATGTCATTCATGATCTCACCGGCCAGAATGAAGAACGGCATGGCAAGAAAGGGAAAGATATTGAGGCCGTTGAATATCTTGCTGGGACCAATCGCCAAGAACTGCGTTCCGCCCATGTCAATCAGACCCACGACGCCGGCAAGGCCAATGGCAAACCCAATCGGCATCCCGAACAGGATAAGGGCGACAAAAACGATTGCGACGATCACAGCGTTTCCTCCGCCTCAGTGGCAAAGGGTGGTTTGTCAATATGCGACCCCAAATCCCGAAACAGGACTAGCACCAGCTGTACAGATGACAGTGCCGCCGCGACGGGAATGGCTGCGTAGAACGGAGCAAGGCTGGCGCCAAAGATCATCGCCTGGCGGGGAGCCCCGCTTTCGGCGAAGCTGATCCCAAAAAAAGCGACGTACAAGAACAAAGCCAGCGCCAAAACGTCCATCGCAACCAACAGAGTTCGGCGCAAACCGACGGGAAGTATCATGATGAACGCAGTCAATCCGATGTGGTCTCTGCGCGCGATTCCGGAAGAAACAGCAAGCAATGCGGCCCAGATCATCAGGTAGCGTGCCAGCACCTCTGGCCACGGGAGTTGCCAATGAAAATAGTACCGGTCGACGACGCCAAGCCAGACATCCAGCACCAGGGACAACATCAACGCGGCGACGATACCCTCAACGACTGAATTTATTTTTGCGCTTGCGGTTGCAAACCAGCCTGACATTCGCACTCCTCCCCAGGACCCGAATCTGTAACTTGGTTACACCTTGCGCGATCAGGGTCGATTTTTCAACGAAAAAATGTAACTTAGTTTCTTTATGGCTGCCAAAATTAGGGAAATTTCGCGGATATCGGTGAATATCTTGCTCACTCACAGCGATGCATGTAACTAAGTTTCATGAGTGACCAGGAGAAATCACGCACATGCCGAACCAACCGCGCCCTGCCTCAGATGAAAACGCGCCCCCGCATAAGGGCCGTATTGGCGCTGTAGATCTAATCCCGGCACTACATAACTCGCAGACCAAACTGGCAGTTCAAGAGCAGAAAGTCGCTGATTATGTAAAGGACCACCTCAACGAAATCAGCTCGATGACTATCGGGGATCTCGCGGAACGTTGTTCAGTCAGCAAGCCAACGGTGGTGCGGTTCTGCCGTAGCCTCGGCTGTGAAGGCTTTCGGGACTTCAAGCTTCGCCTGGCCCAGAACGTCGCCGTCAGCGCTCAGTACTTATACAGAAATGCCGGTGAAGAAAGCTCTGACGCGAATTCAGCGATTGACCAAGTCCTGGGGGCCTTGTTCGCGACCCTGGATGTCATGCGCGGTCAAATCGATACGGAGAGACTTGAAGAAGCAAGGGATGCCTGCCTGGACCGACGGCAGATCCTTTTTGCGGGAATAGGAGGAGGATCCTCTCTTGTCGCTCAGGAAGCATCCAATCGCTTTTTCAGGCTCGGGATTCCATCGTTCTTCGTCAATGATAGCTATGTCCTACAAATGCGCGCGGCCGCGCTTGGGCCCGAAGACGTTCTCTTCCTTGTTTCGGCGAGCGGTGAAGCCGACGCCATCGTTAGTGCGGCGGAAGTCGCTAATGGTTACGGCGCGACCACAATCAGCATCACCAAGCCCAACACCCGACTATCAGACATATCCAAAATTGCCCTGCTCACGGAATTGCCTGAAGACAGCGACATCTACAAACCTACGGCCTCGCGATATGCCCACCTCGCTATTGTTGATGCATTGGCCATGACCGTGGCGCAGGAGATGACCGATGAAACAAAGGAGAATCTTCGTCGAATTCGTGCGTCCTTGACGGCTTACCACGGAAGAACTGGCCCACAGCCCTTGGGCGACTAACCAAGGAACGAACAGATTAGTTTGTCTCAGCGCCGCTGATCAATATTAGTTCTGACCTACACGGCAATCTCCGGCAACTGTGAGCCATTGAATTGGAACGCTTTTGCGAGTTTGGAAGCTTAGTGCGCGCCGTAGACCCAGATATAGATCGCAGTATTGGAAATGATGTGCTTACGACCATCGTTCACTGCAACTCGCATAGGCGACGAGTCGCGGCCCAAACCGGACATTCATAAAAAGGCTTTGAAGTTTCTGGGATGTGCATCAAATTCGACGCTTCAATTTGGGAATATGAGGCTCATTTGGCAAATTGTTCTCCGAGCTGAATCCAACTACCAGAAACCCGTATGACCCTCGGTAACTTCATCTTCGATTTCGGCAAATGGCCCGCGGGTTTCTACTTTTCGTTGCCCGGCCGCAAATACGGTTTCGCAAGGCAGATCCAGCGTCAGGTTCTCTTCATTGTCGCCGGTGAGTACAGCCAATCGCTTCTCTGTCATCCCGTAGACGACTACACCGATCCCAGCCCAGTAACATGCACCAGCGCACATACAACAAGGTTCCACCGAAGTATAAAGCGTACATCTTTCCAAATAATCCGGTTGATACTTTCTGCTTGCCGCTCGGGCAACGTTCAACTCTGCATGTCCAATCCCTTTTTCATACGAATAGGTATTTCCAGCGCGGAGCAGAATATCACCTTGGGGACCGACTAGGATGGCTCCAAATGGATGATTGCCGGATTCCCGGCTCTCTTTGGCTATCCTGATGGTTTCGCGCAGATATTTTAGATCATTCAGCATTTATTTTCCAATTCCAATTGCAAGTTTGTCTAGCGCGATTTTCCATTGTTTAACGTTCTGCACCAAGATTGGTGCCACTGTTCACACGGGGCTGACCGCCCCATCCACATTATCGGCCAGAAAAGCCGCGCGGCGCTCAAACAGCCCAGGAAGCACAGTATGAACCTCAAGGATCAGATCAGACATTTCAGCGGTCACAAGCCGTCCATCGCTAACAATCGGATTTCCGTCTACCATTGTCATGACTACGTCCGAGCCCCGCGCTGAATGCACAAGATTGTAATGGAGGTTAAAGAATTCACCCTCGCCAATCAAAGGCGTCATCCGCGGCGTATCGGTTCGTACCGCAATGATGTCAGCTTTCTTGCCGACCTCCAACGAGCCGATCTCATCCTCAAGACCGACGCTTCTTGCGCCGTCGATTGTGCCCATTCGCAGGACCTCCCACGCGTCCAAAGCACTGGCGTCCAGATTGTTCAGCTTTCCAAGAAGAGATGTGCACTTCATGTCGTCGAACATATCGAGGTTGTTGTTCTCTTTTTCACCATCTGTGCCGATTCCGACTGCAACACCCGCCCTGAGCAGCTTTTCAACCGGTGCAATGCCACTTGCCAGCTTCATATTACTGACCGGGTTGTGGGCAACGCCAACGCCATTTTCGGCAATGACCTCGATCTCGGAATCGTCCAACCAGACACAATGGGCCAGCAGTGTATTTCGAGGCTCAAAGAAGCCCAGATCCTTGAGAACGTGAACTGAGCGCTTGCCGTAACGGCGATCCATTTCCCGTAATTCTATCTCGGCTTCATTACTATGCGTGTGGAAGCCGGTATCGTACTTCAGCGCAAGATCAATGAAGTCCCGGTGCTTTTCGGGTGACGCATAGAACAAGTGTTCCAGGCCCACCCAGACATTGATGCGACCCTCCGCCCTTCGATGCCAGTCATCCAGAAGCTTTTCGTTGGATGCGAGAGTCTCAAAATAGTTGTAGTCCGGATGCTCACCAACATACGGCACAAGCACAGCACGTGTGCCGATTTTAGCGGCGGCTTTCGCACTGCCATGCATGTACCGCCACATGTCCACGATTGTCGTCGACCCGGAAAGGGCTGATTCCGCATAACAAAGCCATGAGGCAGCTTCTGCCTCACGCGCATTGAGCACCCGGTGCATCGGGTCGATATACATGCGGAGCCAATCCCAGACAGGCAATCCCTCGGCAGTTCCGCGCAAAATGCCCGAATGGCAATGCGCATTGACGAGGCCGGGCATTAACAAGCAGTTGCGAAACTCCTGAATTTCGGCTTGCGGGTTTTCGCGGACCAGCTGATCTTGCGACCCAACAGCGGCGATTTCATGTCCATTCACGAGCACCGCTGCATCGTTCAAGACGGTATTTTGCGCATCCATTGTCAGTACGTGCGTTGCGCACAGCAGGACATCACGTGTCATCTCTCTACCCTTTTTAGAATTTAGTTAAGGCTAGGAGGATGCGGTGTTCCAATCTATGATAATAAACTGCACAAGATGATCGAAAAATTAGGACGCTACCATGCCGCTGCTTACTCAGGCCGCCCACGTTCTTGAAATTGTTGCTAGTTCAGGCTCGATCCGGAAGGCATCGGAAAGAGTGAACCTGGCCCCTTCCGCGATAAACCGGCATGTGCTGAACCTCGAGCGGGAACTGGGCACCCCACTATTCCTTCGCCATGCCAAAGGAATGAATTTGACCGAAGCTGGAAAGCTCGTCGTTGACTACATACGGGAATTCCAAATCCAGGATCAGACCCTGCGAAGTGAAATCGAAGTCCTGAAAGGGCGTGTCGGCCACGTACGTTTGGGAATTATGGAGTGCTTTGCCGAAGGCTTTCTGGCGACGGTGTACGACGAGGTGAGACAAAAACACGGGTCCGTGGCCGTTGATGTCGTCGTGGCCGGGACATCTCAACTGGTTCAGCAAATGCTTGCAGGCGAACTTGATCTAGTTGTTGCATTTAACATGCCCGGAGATCTTGGTTTCCGTTGTCACTATGAATCAAGGCTGGATATCGGAGCTGTCATGAAACCTACACCAGAGCTTCGATCAAAGGGTGTGGTTGGAAAAGACGAACTACAAGGACAGCAATTGGTGCTTCCGGATCGTTCCTTGTCATTGAACGCAACGGTGAAATCCATGATCCAGCGTATGGGCCTGAATTCGCAGGCGATAGCTAAATCCAACTCCGTAAGCGCGATAAAACAGCTTGTCATTCAAGGTGCAGGTGTCAGTTTTTTGACCTGGGCGGATGTGCGCGATGAAGTGACCAGAGGCGACTTGCTGTTCTGCCAGATCGAAGGCCAGAACATATACGAACTTCTGACCCTCAGTGGTCGCAACCTCGCGCAGATGTCTGAGACCACGCAAGCCCTCGCGCAAATATTGGTACAGACCTTGGAGAAAATTGAAGCCGGTGCGAAAACCACGGCTGCGTGACATGTTTTGCTCTGTTAGAGGCGACTTGCTGCAGCGGGTCACAAGTCGCGTGCTTTGGCGATACGCGGCCCGAAGGTAGTTGATATGCTATTGAAGGCGGAGCAGCCCGTTATGGCGTTCTAATTTTGCGTACGCATCAAGCGAATGTATGCGCTTGATTGCATCAGCAACTGATCAATAATTTTCCTCACCAAGTCCAAACAAGAAGCCGAAACAGTGCCAGGCTTCGTGCAACGTAGCAATGCGTGTTGTCACCCGATGCTTGCAACAATTCGCGAGAACGGTGTCACGACCACCTTTGTTCGTTGCATCCAGTGGATGAAAAGGGAGGAAATTCAATGGAAAACTGGCTCAAATTGAAAACCCTAGCAGCAAGCGGGCTTTGCATTGCCGCTTCAATAATGCTGGGTTCAGGACCAGGTTTTGCTGAGGAAAAACTGAAAGTTGGATTTGTTTACCCAAGTCCGATTGGCGACAACGGCTGGTCCTATCGCCATGAGGTCGGACGGCAGGATGTCATTGCACATTTTGGCGACCAGATCGAAACTACATTTGTTGAAAGCGTACCCGAAGGTCCTGATGCCACCCGCGTCATCACCCAGCTTGCCTTAACCGGCCACGAGCTGATTTTTACCGCTTCATTTGGCTTTATGGAGCCGACGCTGCAAGTTGCCTCAAAGTTTCCGGACGTCCATTTTGAAAACAACACCGGCTTCAAGACCGCACCCAATGTCAGCGTGTACAATGCGCGTTTCCACGAAGGTCGGGTTGTCTTTGGAACAATCGCCGGGATGATGACCGAAACAAACACAGCGGGCTATATCGCTTCTTTCCCGATCCCCGAAGTCATCATGGGGATCAACGCCTTTACGCTGGCCGCACAAAAGGTAAACTCGGATGTCGGGGTGAAGGTGGTCTGGGTCAACACGTGGTACAACCCAGCATTGGAAGCAGATGCCGCGCAGGTTTTGCTCGACCAGGGCGCAGACTTTATCACTCAACACACAAACAGCCCGGCCCCGTGCCAGAGAGCCGAAGAGGCAGGTGTTTTCTGCTTCGGACAGGATGCGGACATGTCACAATTCGCTCAAAAGGCGCACCTTACAGGTATCGTGAACAATTGGGGACCTTACTACATTCAACGGGTTCAGGATGTCTTGGACGGCACGTGGGAAACCGATCACACTTGGGATGGTATCAGTGGGGGACTGGTCATGTTGGCGCCATATAACGACGCGTTGCCAGATGACGTGAAAACTGCCGCAACCAATGTCGAGCAAGCGCTGAAGGATGGAACATTGAACCCGTTTACTGGCCCCATCACCAACGCAAATGGTGAAACGGTGATCGAAGAAGGCGAAGCGCTGACCGACAAGCAAGTTCATGAGATGAACTGGTTTGTGCAAGGTGTCGATGGCGAGCTGCCAACCTGACGAAAGTTGCGATCTAGCAAAAACGCGTGTTGCTGAACGTCTCCTGAGGCAAGCTTCTCCCCGCTTCAAGAAAGGAGAGTGCCGTAACCGCCAGGTGAGCGCGTCGAAACCGGCGCGCTCACTCATTCTACTGTGTCGTTCACATACCGCACCCTTTGGGCCAAGAAGGTGTTTGATAGGCAAACCCGCTCAATTCACTTCTCAATCCTGCTGATCTTTGTTCCCTGAAGACTGGTTCGTGCCATAAGCCCCAGACGTCGGTGCTATGTTCCGCTTTGTGCGTTCGTAATCCCGACACCAAGCAGTATTCAAGAAACCTTAGGCTGCGGAGCTGGTTCATTGGCTCGGTTTTAGGTCATACCAAGCGCTTCTTTGTACATTTCAAGAACCGCTTCTTCTTCGGCGATATCATCCTTGTCGCGCTTGCGCAAGGCGACGACCTTGCGCATGACTTTGGTATCGTAGCCACGGGCTTTGGCCTCGGCCATGACTTCTTTCTGCTGGTCGGCAATATCTTTCTTTTCGGCTTCAAGACGCTCGAAACGCTCGATGAACTGGCGCAGCTCGCCTGCGGTCACTCGGTAATTTGCTGCGGCCTGATCTTCAGTGATGTCTTCCATCTGCGTCTCTCCCAAGGGCTGAAAATAAGCAGCCGGATACATCGGCACCGACCCGATCGCAAGCAGACAATCCATACGACGGGCTTGTCTGAATGGCATCGATCCGCTAAGCGCGACGACGGGTTCAACGGGTGAGCGTAAACAACTATGTTCGACATTATCGTCTGGGGCGGTGCCGCCCTGTCCATGGCCGGGCTGATCGGTCTGGTCTGGTGCATCTTGCGGGTGATGAAAGCGCGCAAAGCTAACCTGACCGATGAGGAACTCCGCGCTGCAGTTCAGGGCGTATTACCCTGGAATCTTGCATCCCTTTTCCTGTCGGTTCTGGGGCTAATGATGGTTATCCTCGGAATTTCTTTTAGTTAACCGAACAGATCACACGGGCATATTGTCGAACCGCGCCTCTAACGCATCTTCGCACAGCGCTGCATCCAGCCGCCGCAAGCGCGAAGGTATCTGAACACGCTGCGCGCGCATTTTATCCAGAACCTGACTGACACGGGGCTGAAGAGCCAGTCGGGTCTCCAAGCATGCACCATGTAGCCTTTCTTCCAGCCGTTCCGCCTCTGTATAAAGATCCTGAGCAGTCATTTGCATCCTCCCATACAGTGCCAGTCTGCCTGATATAGGTAACAAGATTAAGACCAGCACGAGACCGGGCCAAAACATCGCGGAATCTTGCCTGTGAGGGCCAAATTCCGTCAATATGACCTTGGTCGCCCAAAACATATGCTCAATTCGCGGCATTTGCTTTGACAGACATCAATTCGTGATTTGGCACTTTAATCACATTCCAGTATTGATATATGAGATAGAGCCGAACGGAGGATCCCATGACGCCCATAGTGAAAGCTTTTTTTGACCCTCAGACCTTCACAGTCTCATATGTGGTGCAGGAGCCCGAAGGACAGGCCTGCGCCATCATCGACAGCGTTTTGGATTTTGATCACGCTTCGGGGCGCACTGACACCAGTTCGGCCGATCAGATTGTCGAATATGTGACCGACAACGGGTTGAAGGTGGAATGGATACTGGAAAGCCATGTCCATGCCGACCACCTGTCAGCAGCGCCCTATCTGCAGGAAAAGCTAGGGGGAAAAATCGGGATCGGTGAGAATATCGTAGTCGTGCAGGACACATTCGGCAAAGTGTTCAACGAAGGGACCGAGTTCCAGCGTGATGGCAGCCAGTTCGATGCTCTGTTTACGGAAGGGGCCAGCTTTCACATCGGCCAGATGCGCGGGGACGTCCTGCATACGCCGGGTCATACTCCGGCCTGCATGACCTATGTGATCGGCGACGCAGCATTCGTTGGCGATACATTGTTCATGCCGGATTTTGGAACCGCACGCTGCGATTTCCCGGGCGGATCTTCGGAGGATCTATTTGCCTCAATCCAAAAGATTTTAGCATTGCCCGACGAAACACGGGTATTCGTAGGGCATGACTATAAGGCACCCGGACGAGATGAATTTGCCTGGGAAACGACGGTAGGCGAACAGAAGGCGTTGAATGTCCATATCGGACAAGGCCGAAGCGTTGAGGAATTTGTCGAGATGCGCGATGCGCGGGATGCGACCTTGGCAATGCCACGTCTGATTTTACCCTCTCTGCAGGTCAATATGCGAGCCGGTCAGATGCCACCGGCGGATGAACAAGGTGATGTTTTCATGAAAATTCCGGTCAACAAGCTTTGACACGGAATATCGGGTGAGGATCTAGAAATGAATGTGGAGTGGATGTGGGGTCTTGCGGGTGGCCTGCTGATCGGGCTGGGTGCCGCTGTATATCTTCTGTGCAATGGTCGGATCATGGGAGCCAGTGGCATTCTTGGCGGATTGGTTGAGCGCAGCGACCGCAGTGCAATGACGGAACGTTTAGCCTTTGTTATTGGGCTGATCGGGATACCTTTCTTGCTACGCCCCTTGATTGCACCACAGACTCAGACTCATCTGACCCCGGATTTAGCAATTGTGATCCTGGCCGGGTTACTGGTCGGTGTGGGCACGCGGATTGCAAATGGGTGCACCTCGGGTCACGGCGTCTGCGGGATTTCTCGCTTCTCCCTGCGCGGGATTGTCGCCACGGTTTTCTATATCCTTGCTGGCGGGTTAACGGTTGTTCTGTTTCGCCAAGTTCTGGGGGTGATCTGATGCGCTCAGTATTTGCTTTTCTCGCCGGAGGATTGTTTGGCAGCGGGCTGTTGATCTCAGGCATGACCAACACCACCAAGGTGCAGGGATGGCTGGATGTGTTCGGCAACTGGGACCCGACGCTGGCCTTTGTCATGGGCGGGGCGATCCTGCCCATGTTGGTGGCGTGGCAAATGACCCGGAACCGAACGCCGCTGGTAGGTGGCAAATTTCCTGCTCCACCTCGTGTTGAGCTGGATCGTCGGCTGATCGTTGGTTCGGTTCTGTTCGGGGTTGGCTGGGGGTTGGCAGGTCTGTGCCCGGGCCCGGCGATGGCCTCGCTCAGTTATGGTGGTGTTGGCGGAATTGTGTTCCTAATCGCAATGATTGCGGGCATGTTGGCCGCGCCAAAGCTGGGTGCACAACTGGACAGGATGGCTGACGCGGCCTAATCAGTTGTCATGGAGATTCGACCGATTACCCCCCGCTATGCCGTCTCACCCCAGATCACGGTTGAGGATGTGCCAGCCATCGCCAAGGCAGGTTTCGTCAAGGTGATTTGCAATCGTCCTAATACGGAGGTGCCGCCAGATCAGCAGTCTGATGCCATCGGGCAGGCCGTGCGCGAGGCCGGAATGGAATACGAGGTATTGGAGCTGACGCACCAGACTATGACGCCAGAGAATGTCGCCCTGCAGCGCGATCTGGCCGAAAGCTGCAGCGGGCCTGTCCTGGCCTATTGCGCATCCGGTACCCGTTGCTCCGTTGTTTGGGCGCTGGGACAGTGCAACCGGCTAAGCACGGATGAAATTCTGGACGCGACGGGTAAGGCTGGCTATGCGCTCGACGGACTTCGCCCAGCGCTGGAGCAGTTGCGCGCACAGGACTAAGCCACCTAGTACGGCCCATCGCCCTCAGGCGCTGGTAGTCCAGCAAGATGTGAAATCTCGGCAACGCGTTGGTCAGGATTCGATGGCAAAATATCATCCGGGTTAAGCAGAGTATCATTCATTGCCTGTTCGCTGGTCACAATTTCTTCGTCCAGCAACGCTGACTTTTCGTCATCGTCCAGTTTGGAAACTGGGCCAGACTTGTGAGCCAGAAAGGACTGTTCGTCCGTCGTTGGAAATGTCGCGACCGGATTGTGTTCATTTATCCGAACCGCGCGCATCCCACCGCATTGCCCCAACCGACCAATCGCCATACGGGCACGGTCGATTGACAGAACTTCAACCCGATCCACACGCGCGCCTAGCAACGGAAGGACGTCGCCAACTGTCAACTCTGACAGAGCAGTCAACGGCAGTGAAATACGGCTTATTAAAGCGTTCAGTTCAGCGCGCATCACGCCGGATGCCTGATCGAGGTTCTTACCCGCGAGACTGTTTTCCGCCTCCTGCTCCGCATCAGACAGAGGTCGGTCAGGCAACAACACGCAAACTTCCCCCTGTCGGCTACCGCCAGCCAACTCGACTGTCAGATCGAATACACGATATGCCTCATCCACCAGCGCCAGTGTCAGGCTGCGCCGATCTTCAGCCCGCGATGTGAACTCAAACCCCGACAGCCTGGCCATATCCGCCGTGGATTCGACCAGCTTCTGCGCCCGGCCCAGCATATCCTCGATCAAGGGGGCGACCATGGCGGCGTCAGTGTCCGTAAACATTCGCTCCGACGGTGGATCAGAGGTGACAACTGCGATCGTCTGCTGCTGAATCACGGCCGACACGCATCCCGGGTCCAGACATACTGCCGCCATGCTACCTTGATCCGAGCCAAAGAGCAGCATCAACCAACCCTGTTTCAATCGCGCGGTCACATCCTCCTGCGCACGCAACGCCTGTTTGGCCCCGATGACTGCCAGCGCTAGCCCCATGCCATCACCTGCCGCCCGCGCCAAACCAAGCCGCAGGGCACGTAGAATTGAACGGGGCGTATCAACTTCACCCTGCCTCGCCGATAGTTTGCGTGCCAATGCTGATTTGGTCATCGCCCCGCTCTGCCGTCTTAGAATACACCTAGGAATTGTGTAACCCGCAGATCGTTACAAATATCTTTATGACATCCTCATTGCGCGGCCTGCCGATAAGCAAGTGGCAGACTCACACGGAAGGCGGCTCCTACGTGCCCAGGCAAATAGGCGACTTCGCCCCCTAGGCGCTGCATGATCTCGCGACAAATCGCCAAACCCAACCCGGCCCCACCTGCCTTGTCCGAGCCAACGCGGGCAAATTTCTCGAACACCAGCGATTGGGCCTCGGTCGGGATGCCGCTGCCATTGTCGATGAAATCAATCACCATCTGCCCGCCAACATCATGGGCCGATATCGTCAGCACCGGTTCATCAGCGTCGCAGTATTTCTGAGCATTCGAGATCAAATTAATGAAGACCTGCCCCAGCCGATCCAGATCAGTGTAGAGCGGGATGCGTTCGTTGGCGCGCACCCGCCGCACACCAATCTTGCGATCACTGCCTGCCAGAGCACTTGAGACTGCGCGATCCAATACCTCGTTCAGCGTTGCGTCATCCATATTCAGGCTGACCTGCCCGCTTTCCAGGACACTCAAATCCAGCAGATCGTCCAGCAGCCGGGTCAGACGCAGCGACTCGTCATGAATGATCGCAGCATAGCGGGTCTGCTCTTCTGCGCTCAGGCCCTCGGCGTCGCGCAGGATTTCGGAAAATGCGCGGATCGAGGTCATCGGCGTGCGCAATTCGTGGCTGACCTGACTGAGAAAGGCGTCTTTCTGCTTTGATACTTGGGTGAGCTTGGCGTTGGCCTCCCTTAACTGGCGCGCAGTGCGGCTGAGTTCAGCCGATTTCGCTTCGAGCTGGCTGGAATATTCCAGCATCTGAGCGGATTCGTCGGCTACGGCCAGCAGGTCCTCGACCGAAACAGACGCACCACCCACGATCTGACCAATCATCGCATGGGCGGTTGCGGCACCTACCGAACCGCTGAGTTCACGTTCCAGCCGTTCCAGAAACTGCGGAGTTGGTTCGGGAAGACGTCCAGGCCGGCCATTCTGCCGTTCCGCTTCGGCCTGAAAGAATTCCTGCGCGGGTATAGTGCCCAAAATCCGCTGGGTCATGATCATCAGATCTTCGCTTTGCGCGACTGACCCGGTCCAGCCGCGCGCCGAAACCGAGTGGTCGAAGACATTGACGAATTGTGCACCCTGCAGGCGTTCCAACGGGCTTGGAAAGCTGAGCATCGAAGCGACGCAGAAGGCGATTGTGTTCAGTGACAGCGACCACATGACTGTATGCACCATCGGATCAATTCCTTCGATCCCAAAGAGCGCTTGCGGGCGTAGCCAGCCCCAGCCGAAAGGTCCGTTTTCGATCACCGACGCCGGGATGATACCACCTTCCATGCCGGGCAGCAGCAGAGTGTAAATCCACAGGAAGAACCCAACACTGAGCCCCACCAACGCCCCGGTTCTGGTCGCACCGCGCCAGAACAAACCACCCACCAGAGCGGGCAGGATCTGAGAGATCCCTGCAAAGGCCACCAGACCGATTGAAGCCAGTGCAGCCCCGCCACCTGACAAGCTGTAGTAGAAATAGCCCAGTGCCATGATCACAGCGATCGAGACACGGCGGGCCATCAGAACGATGGTCCGGACATCACCGGATACTGACGCGGTGCCTTCCTGCGTATTCAGCCAGATCGGCATGACCAAGTGGTTCGAGACCATGGTCGACAGCGCCATGGCAGTGACGATCACCATCGACGTAGCCGAGGAGAACCCGCCGATGAAGGACAGCATCGCCAGCCAGTCATTGCCCTGCGACAGCGGCACGGTCAGCACAAACAGGTCCGGGTTCGATCCCTCAGGCATCAGGTCCAGCCCGACCACCGCGATCGGCACCACAAATAGGCTCATAAGCAGCAGATAAAGCGGAAAGGCCCAGGCTGCAGTGCGCAGATGGCCTTCGTCATCATTCTCGACCACCATGACCTGAAACATCCTTGGAAGGCAGACAAAAGCCGCTGCCGAGAGGAAGATGAAAGTGGTCCAGCGCCCGGCATCCACATGCCACTGACCAATCTCAGACGCGTCGATCTGGTCCATCATCGGCCCCAGCCCCCCCGCGACGCCCCAGACGACAAAGATACCAACCGCCAGCAGAGCAAAGAGTTTAACAACTGATTCCAAGGCAATAGCCGTGACAACGCCGTGGTGGCGCTCGTTTGCGTCCAGATTGCGAGTACCGAAGAGGATCGCAAAGACCGCCAGACCGGCAGCGACCCAGAACACGCTGGATCCCTCGCGGTAAAGGCCGGTTGGATCAGCCTCGGCAAAGATCGAAAAGGACAGCGTGATCGACTGCAATTGCAGCGCGATATACGGCGTGCCACCCAGCACCGCCAAGATCGTCACGCAAACCGCCAGGGTGTTGGACTTACCGTAACGCGACGAGATCAAGTCAGCGATGGAGGTCACGCGCTGGCTGCGTCCGATACGAACCAACTTGCGCAGGCCCCACCACCAGCTGATCATTACCAGAGTTGGACCCAAATAGATGGTCACAAATTCCAGTCCAGAACGCGCGGCATTGCCGACCGCGCCATAGAATGTCCAGGCGGTGCAATAGATCGACAGAGACAGCGTATAGATCAGCGGGGACCGAAGCCATTTCCCACCTCCGCGTGCCGCAACCCGATCAGCGGTAAAGGCCACGCCGAACAGCAGCACCACGTAGCCCAGACAGACCAGGATCAGGACATTTAGCGTCGCCATGACTCGGCCCCGGGCTCGGCGTTCTCGCGTGCTGCCATACGCCTGGCAGCAATGCCAAAGACCACACTGATCAGGATCAGAAACCCCCAGCAGGCAAAGATGTAGAACATGGCTGAGGAAAGCGACAACGCCTCGGCACTTTCACTTTCATCAGGCCACAGAAGCGGCAGCGCAAGCAGGGCGGCCCCCAGAAATGGCAGCAGCCGCGCCGCATCCGCCAGTCTGCGCCGACGATAACCCTGCCGCTCGAGAAACAGAGACGGTCGGGCCAGCGAGGGCCGGCCTTTGCCGTCGTCCGGGGAATTCATGACTGTGACGCCTGCGCATGCAGGTCACGCACCGCCGTCAAAACCTCGGCATTCGAGAACGGCTTGGTCATGAAACGACTGACCCCGGCCTGTTCGGCCATCTCCCGGTCACGGGATTGCCCGCGCGCAGTCAGCATCAGGACGGGCAATGCCTTCATCTCCTCATGCTCGCGCAGATCACGCAGCACATCCATTCCGCTTTTACCCGGCAACATCACATCCAGAATCACCAGATCGGGCTGAGCGGACAGGATTACCTGCACCGCGTCCGTTCCCTCGGCATGCGTTTCGACCTGCCACCCTTCACGCGTCAGCAAAAAACGGATCGCCTCGGTGATATTGGGTTCATCCTCGATCAACAGAACCTTACGGCTCATATTTGTACTTCCTCCCCAGGACCGGTTGCACGTCCGGCCACCTGTCCAGACCAGCTTAAGCGCAGCGTCACGAAACTGTCAAAACCCTTCGCTCAAGATCGACGGTTCCCGACGTGCGCCGCAATCTCGTTTGGGGCAAATCCGACAACTGACCCCGACTTGCGCCGCGTTCTCCGTCGGCCGCACGGTGTCTTCAACTGGCAGCACCAACATGACCGAACGGTAGACCGGCTCGGCTCCGAACGCCTCGGCCGGTTGGGGGGAGGCGATGGCGAAACATTCAAACTGGGCGGCGGTGCGGCCAAGCTGCACGACGCGCTTGCGGATCGGCACCAGAGGACGGTTCAGCGCCGTGAACAAAGGCCAGAGCGGGCACGCCTCGCCATGGCGCGGCAGGGCAAAGCCCGGCGCAGGCTTATAGAAAAGAACGCTGCCCGAGGCGTCGCAGATCACCAGCCCTGCAGGACGTGCCAGCGTGCCTTCGGGCAGAAAGGCCAACCGTCGCAGCACCGTAACCAAATCCACCGAAAATGCTACCGCCAGGGCCAGCGGGTCAGGATCTGTTGTATCAAGCGCGGAGCGCACCTGATCCAACGGCATGGCCAGCGCATCGGCTGCGTAAAGGTTCAGCAAGCCCGAGGCTACGGCGTTGGCGGCGGAGGACTCGAGCCCATCCAGCAGCACATCGGTTAATTCCCCTCCGGCTTCGAGTTCCGGGAAATGATATCCCCGTTCAGCAAAAAAGGCCTCGACCGCATCAAGGGGGATGCCACGCAGATCGCGTTGCCCGTCACTGTCATCAAGATAGGCCACAAGCGCTTTGGAGCTTTCAGCGAGCCGCTCGGCATCCTGATGCAGATTGCGATGGAAGCGGTCGCGCCATTCGGCCTCGATCTCTCCGGGTTCGGCCAGAATCGCGGCAGTTGAGCGGATGGCGGCAGCGGTCGACAGCACCTCATGCATCGAAGCGGCCAGATGTGGGTCATGAGTCAAACGATCCGAAAGGGTTTCGACTGTACGTTCCAATGTCACTACGCGGCGATGCATTTGTGCCAGAACACCGGACCAGCCAGGAAAACGCCCGGCAAATTCTTCGAGCCCGTCAACCTCGGCCTTCTGACCAACCGCATCTGCCGCCGCCTCGCGCAGGGCTGAGATGAGCGTATCTTCTATCCCTTGCGTCAGCAGCGATGGTTCCACTGACAAAGCCGCCGCAATATCAACCAGAAGCTTGCCACCAATGCGGCGGCGATTGTGTTCGATCAGGTTCAGATACGATGCCGAAATCCCCACCTGCCGCGCCAGTTCCGCCTGTCGCAACCCCGAGATTTGCCGCCTTTCGCGTATCCGGCTGCCGGTAAGGGTATCTCGCATCTTGTTTGTATCCTTGACGACTGCAAACAGATTTGCAGAATAACTGCATGATTTTTAACTCTTGGCGAACAATTATCAAAGAATATTTACAACCTTGACAGCGGCCACAGAAAGAAACCCACCCTTTCCCGCCACCTGCTCTTCTAATTCAACGCAATACCCGTCACCATAAGGACATGAGCGATCCCGCCTTCGAATACGCCCCAATCGGCCTTGTTGAGCTTGAGAACCGGATCATCCGGCGGTGCAATCTGCAATTTGCGCGGACCTTTGGCGGGGATGAAGCCGATTACCGCAACATGCCCTTGCTACATCTTTATCCCTCGGTTGCCGACTGGGAGCGGATTGGAGCACGCAGCCTGCAAGTGATGCGCGACACCGGGTACTATACGGATGAACGAGTTATGCGGAGGCGCGACGGGGACCTGTTTTGGTGCCGCGCACGAGGGCGGTCCCTTACGCCCGACGATCCGTTTCGTCACGGGATATGGAGCTTTTCGGATATCTCGGAAGAACGCCCACTTGTACAATTGACCACCCGCGAACGCGAAGTCGCCATCCTGTCCTGCCGCGGCCTGTCTGCAAAAGAAATCGGCGTCGAATTGGGGCTGAGTTATCGCACAATCGAGGCCTATCGCGCCCGTCTTCTAGAGAAATATGGCGCTCGAAAGCTGCCCGAGCTGGTGGCAAAACTGTCAGGGACGCCGCTGTAATTGCTGCGCCCCTCGAACTCGACGCGAAAACCCCTATTTAACGGGCTCAGTCGACGCTTTTCATGGGCGTCTGCATAGCTTATAACCCTGCGTAATCAGACCAAGCCCGCAGGGAACAGACGGGCCATAGGGGAACCTTCGAGGACACTCATGACAGATACCAAACACGAAGCGGATGTCGCGTTTATCAAGGCACTGGCCGAACTGCTGCGCGAAAACGACCTGACCGAACTGCAGGTCAAACGCGAATATGGCGATGACGACAGCCTGAATGTCCGCGTCAGTCGTATGTCGCAGACTGTTGCCGCTCCGGTTCAGGTGGCGGTTCCTGCGGCAGCACCCGCAGCCGCACCTGCTGCTGCACCCGCAGCAGCCGCTGCCGAAGCGCCTGCTGCGATGGACGATCCCGCCAGCCACCCCGGCGCTGTGACTTCGCCCATGGTCGGCACCGTTTACATGCAGCCCGAACCGGGCGCGCCTGCATTTATCTCGATTGGTGCGTCGGTATCCGAAGGCGACACGCTGCTGATCGTCGAAGCCATGAAGACTATGAACCACATCCACGCACCCAAGTCGGGCACCATCAAGCGCATTCTGGTCGGCGATGGTGATGCCGTGGAATTCGGCACGCCTCTGGTCATCGTTGAGTAAGGCGGGCCCATGTTCGACAAAATCCTGATTGCCAACCGAGGCGAGATCGCCCTACGCGTGATCCGTGCTGCCCGCGAGATGGGGATCAAGACGGTCGCCGTGCATTCCACCGCAGACAGCGACGCGATGCATGTGCGCATGGCGGACGAATCGGTCTGCATTGGCCCACCGCCCGGCCCGCAAAGCTATCTGTCCGTGCCCGCGATCATCTCGGCCTGTGAAATCACCGGCGCGCAGGCGATCCATCCCGGCTATGGCTTCCTCTCCGAAAATGCCGAGTTCGTGCAGATCGTCGAAGATCACGGCATCACCTTCATCGGCCCCACCGCAGAACATATTCGCGTCATGGGTGACAAGATCACCGCCAAGGACACGATGAAGGAACTGGGCGTGCCTTGCGTTCCCGGCTCCGATGGCGGCGTTCCCACCTTGGAAGATGCCAAGCGCATCGGCGAAGAGTTCGGCTATCCCGTCATCATCAAAGCCACCGCTGGCGGCGGTGGTCGCGGCATGAAAGTCGCGATGACTGCAGATGAGATGGAAAGCGCCTTCATGACGGCGCGCGCCGAAGGCAAAGCCGCCTTTGGCAATGACGAGGTCTATATCGAGAAATACCTGACCACGCCGCGGCATATCGAGATTCAGGTCTTTGGCGATGGCAAAGGCAAGGCGGTTCACTTGGGCGAACGCGACTGTTCGCTGCAGCGCCGTCACCAGAAGGTGTTCGAAGAGGCCCCCGGCCCCTGCATCACCCCGGAAGAACGCGCCAAGATCGGTAAAGTCTGTGCGGATGCTGTCGCCAAGATCAACTATATCGGCGCTGGCACCATCGAGTTCCTCTATGAGAATGGCGAGTTCTACTTCATCGAGATGAATACCCGTCTGCAGGTGGAACATCCGGTGACCGAAGGCATCTTTGGCGTCGATCTGGTACGAGAGCAGATCCTTGTCGCCGCTGGTGAGGACATGTCGTTCGGTCAGGACGATTTGGAGATCAACGGTCACGCCATTGAGGTTCGTATCAACGCGGAAAAACTGCCGAACTTCTCGCCTTGCCCCGGTAAGATCACGGCCTATCACGCGCCGGGTGGTCTGGGTGTGCGGATGGATTCGGCGCTCTATGATGGCTACTCGATCCCGCCGTATTACGACTCGCTGATCGCAAAGCTGATCGTGCAAGGCCGCGACCGAGCTGAAGCATTGGCCCGTCTGGAACGCGCATTGGGAGAGCTAATCGTCGACGGCATCGACACTACCGTGCCGCTGTTTCATGCGCTGTTACAGGAACCTGACCTGCATAGCGGTGACTACAACATCCACTGGCTAGAGCACTGGCTTGCGGAGAACATGGCCCAATAGGAAAACGGGATCAGAGGGCTACGGCCCTCTGGTCCCGGTGCACCCGGCATGAGCCTTTCCCCTGAACTTCTGCTGCATGGCTACTCCATCGGCATCTTTCCGATGGCAGAGCACCGCGATGACCCCGAGCTGTTCTGGGTCGATCCGAAGATTCGCGGCGTGTTCCCGCTGGATGGCTTTCACATCTCACGCAGTCTGGCGCGTCGCTTGCGGACGTGTGGGTTCACGATAAGCATCAATCGCGATTTTGCGGGCGTGGTGGATGGTTGCGCCGACCGATCGGAAACCTGGATCAATCCTGAACTGCGCCGCCTGTATCAGGAATTACATCGGGCAGGCCGCGCGCATTCCCTCGAAGTCTGGGAGGGTGCTTCGCTGATTGGCGGGGTTTATGGCGTGGTTCTGGGCGCAGCCTTTTTTGGCGAAAGCATGTTTTCGCGCCGCTCGGACGCATCGAAGATCGCACTTGCTTATCTGGTGGATCGGTTGCGCCAAACCGGGTTCACGCTGTTCGATACGCAGTTTCTAACCGCGCATCTGGCCTCATTGGGCGCGATCGAAATCCCGCGTGCAGTTTATCACAGCGAGTTAAAGCAAGCGCTTGATATAAAATCAGATTTCACCGCTGATCTGCAGCAGACGCCTCAGGGTGTGATACAGCGGATCACCCAGACATCGTAACGCGCATGGTCCAGCGCGTTCAGCGCGGGTGAGGTCGCGATCATCCAGCCATCAAATAACTGCTGCGCCTTGCCCTGTTCCCAGATAGTCAGATAGGCAAAGGCGTCGCCTGTGGGGTTGTCAGCCGGGTAGCGGCAATCGCCCAGTGCAACGTCCAACCCGAACACGGTCGCCGTCTGTCCGTTCTGAACCTCGATATCCAAGGTCTGCCCGCTAACCTTATCCAGCCCGCGCAGCATGGCGCCCGGACCGGATTCTACCTTTTGCTGTGCAGCCGCAGCAGTCACGGTGACCAGCAGCGCAGCGAGGGCCGCACGGATCATTCGCTGCCGTCCCCTGCAACAAACTTGACCAACAATGAGATCAGGCTGACCGCGCCCTGTGTGTCCTCGATCTCATCACCCGGCTCAAAATAGAACGGAGAACCGCCGGGCATCACCTCGACAAAATTGCCTCCCAGCAAACCTTCTGAGGAAATCACAACTGCGCTGTCATCCGGGATCAGAATGCCATCCGCCACGGAAAATTGTGTATCGGCACGGTAGGTGTCAGAATTCAATGTAACGCCCGTTACTGTACCGATTTTCACACCGGCTAGGCGCACATCGGTTCCAACGCCGACACCTTCAAGAGAACGAAAAGACGCGCCCAGCTCGTATCCTGCGCTGGACTGGGACAGGCCAGTGGACTGGCTGGCATAGACGCCAAAAGCAATGGCGCAGGCTAGAACGGCACCGCCGACAATAACTTCGGTCTTGGTATGAGCTGACATTGCTTATTCCGGGCTCCACGCCTCGTAGTCCGAGCGCTCTACCGGTTCAGCACGACGCAGCGACCCTGCCGGAGCATAGGCCAGCGCGGTTCCCGTCAGGTTTTCCTGATGCGGTTTCTCCCAGGATTTGTGGGCCAGAGGTTTGTCGGTTGGCGGTTCATCCCAAGTGCGATGCAGCCATCCATGCCAATCAGGGTCGATCCGGCTGGCCTCGGCCTCACCATTGAAGATCACCCAACGTTTGCTGTCGTCTGCGTTACGATAGAACACGTTGCCTTCATCGTCTTCACCGACCTTGATCCCTTTGCGCGCAGTGTAGAACTGCGTGTTCAGGGTGGCTCCGTTCCACCAGGTCACGGCCCGCAATAGACTGTTCAGGATTCCCATCGGCTGCCTCCGGCATTTCTGTCCCCGAAGATATGGACCAAAGGCACGCTGAGGTCCAGTGCCACCGGGCTCGCCTGCGTCATTCCGGCAGAATAGCAGTAACCTCAATTTCAATCCGATATTTCGGATCGATCAACCCGCATTCAATCATCGTGGCTGCAGGAGGGTTCGCGCCAAACCTCTCGGCCAAAACAGGCCAGCAAGGCTCGAACTCAGTGCGATCCGGCAACATATATGTGACGCGCACAACGTCTGAGAATGATGAACCAGCCTCGATAAGCGCATTTTCGATAATCGACAGAGCTGAGCGACATTGGTCAACCACCGTGTCCCCCTGACCTACAGTCCCCGCGACATGAACCCAGCCTCTAGTGACAACTGCGCGGCAATAGCCGGCCTTGGCCTCGAATTCGCCGCCAGATGATATCCGTTTGATTGCCATGGTCGCCCACTAAAATTGCCTCAATGACCTCAGAGCCGATTCAATGCGAGGCTCTGCCTCGCGCTCCGAAGTATTTATAGCCAGATGAAGAGCAGACCCCTGCCTCATCTGGCTATTAATACTTCGGGGAACTCGACCAATGGCGACGGGGGCAGAGCCCCCTAACCAGTGCCGCGGGCAATCAGCCTCGGTCAACCAGCGGAAGCAGATTCAGCTGCATCAGCGTAGATGATCAGTGGTTGCGAATCCGACGTTACCGCTTCCTCATTGACTACGACTTCGGTCACGTTCTTCATGCCCGGCAGTTCGAACATTGTATCCAGCAGGATGTCTTCGAGGATCGAACGCAGACCACGCGCACCGGTTTTGCGCTCGATCGCTTTTTTCGCAATCGCTTTCAGCGCGTCATCGGTAAAGCCCAGTTCGGCGTCTTCCAATTCGAACAGGCGCTGGTATTGCTTGACCAAAGCGTTCTTGGGGCTGGTCAGGATGGTAACCAGCGCATCTTCGTCCAGATCTTCGAGCGTTGCCAGAACCGGCAGACGGCCAACAAATTCAGGGATCAGGCCAAACTTCAGCAGATCCTCGGGTTCAAGATCCTTGAAGATCTCGCCCACACCGCGTTCGTCATTGTCGCGGACATCAGCCCCAAAGCCCATAGCCGAGCCTTTGCCACGTTGCGCAATAATCTTGTCGAGGCCTGCAAATGCACCACCACAGATAAACAGGATATTTGTGGTATCCACCTGCAAGAATTCCTGCTGAGGATGCTTACGGCCACCCTGCGGCGGAACGCTGGCCACGGTGCCTTCCATCAGCTTCAGCAGCGCCTGCTGGACGCCCTCACCCGAGACATCGCGAGTGATCGATGGATTCTCGGACTTGCGAGTGATCTTGTCGACTTCGTCGATATAGACGATGCCGCGTTGTGCGCGTTCGACATTGTATTCGCTGGCTTGCAGCAGCTTGAGAATGATGTTTTCGACATCCTCACCCACGTAGCCGGCTTCCGTCAGCGTGGTTGCGTCCGCCATCGTAAACGGCACGTCCAGAATCCGTGCCAGCGTTTGCGCCAGCAAGGTCTTTCCGCAACCGGTGGGACCGATCAACAGGATGTTGGATTTGGCAAGCTCGATATCACTGCCCGCTTTCTGGGCGTGATTCAGACGCTTGTAGTGGTTGTGTACCGCAACCGACAGAACCCGCTTGGCGGTGGCCTGACCGATCACATAATCATCCAACACTTCGCAGATATCCTTGGGCGTTGGCACGCCGTCCGAGGATTTCAGGCCGCTGGCCTTGGTCTCTTCACGGATGATATCCATGCATAGCTCGACACATTCGTCGCAAATGAACACGGTCGGGCCTGCGATCAGCTTACGCACCTCGTGCTGGCTTTTGCCGCAAAAGCTACAATAGAGCGTGTTCTTGCCGTCACCGCCTGAATTCGTTGCCATGCTTTACCCCTCGGGCTCCGTCTCAGCAGCCCGTCTCGGGACCGCGCTTGCCGTATATGCCTGCAGCTTAGGCCAGCCCTCTGGCAGCTACAATCTCAAAATCAATCCTCACGCCTGACGCGCGCGGATTTGAACCTAGGCGTCGTCGCCGTCCATTTTGGCGCGGTTCTCGACGATCTCGTCGATGTGACCCCACTCCTTGGCCTCTTCCGGGCTCATGAAATTGTCGCGATCCAGAGCCTTTTCAACCGCCTTTTTTGTCTGACCCGTATGACGAACATAGATATCATACAGGCGATCCTTCAGCTTTTGGGTCTCCGCTGCGTGAATCATAATGTCGCTGGCTTGACCCTGATATCCACCGCTGGGCTGATGCACCATGATCCGGCTGTTGGGCAGAGAAAACCGCATTCCCTTCTCGCCACCAGCCAAAAGAACGGACCCCATCGAAGCCGCCTGACCGATCACCAATGTAGAACATTTCGGCTTGATATACTGCATTGTGTCGTAAATCGACAAACCGCTGGTGACCACGCCACCGGGCGAATTGATGTAAATCGAGATTTCCTTGTTCGGGTTTTCAGCCTCGAGATGCAGCAGCTGAGCGACGACCAGATGGCTCATTCCATCGTGGATCGGTCCGTTGATGAAAATAATTCGCTCTTTCAGAAGGCGCGAGAAAATATCATACGCGCGTTCGCCCCGGCTGGTCTGCTCGACGACCATGGGGACGAGAGTGTTCATATATGTTTCAACTGGATCGAACATTCGGAACCTGCCTGCTTTGCGATGGATCGGGACTTTACCCGAAGAAGAGTTACCCGAGTCTTAGTGCTGCTGTTGGGGGGCTGCAAGGGGGGCTGAGCGTTCCGAGGAATTCCTTCGGTTTCCGAAACTCCTCCACGAGAGGTCTGGCAAACCGACAGGAATATACCACATAACATCACGTTATTTTGATCCGTGCATATAATGATACATGCCTAGTAGTTGTACCAATTGCACTTTCAACCTAGTAACTTCAGACAATCTCGAACTTGGGCGAATATAATCGAGGAACACGATCATGGCTTTGCCGCAAATGACCGAAGATATGTCACAGACCGAACTTGAGCGGATGGTTGAGAACGCAACTCGCGCGTCGAATTTCCTCAAGGCGATCAGCCACGAAGGGCGTTTGATGATCCTGTGCCACCTTGTTTCCGGCGAGAAATCCGTGACCGAATTAGAGCGGCTCCTGTCGGCCCGGCAGGCGGCGGTCTCACAGCAATTGTCACGCCTCAGATTGGAGGGGCTTGTCGTTCCCAGACGGGAGGGCAAGACAATCTACTACCGATTAGCGGACGAAAGACCCGCGCGGATACTTGAGGTGGTGTACGAGCTGTTCTGTAGTCCGGAAGCAGGCTAATCCCTGTAAATCTGGCTAAAATCCAAGGTGTAACTGGAAACGGGCCCAAGGTTTTCTCCGTAGTCTTGAGGTCGTATTTACGCGCCGTTCGCTATACGAGCGATGTATGCGAAGGAGCCTTTAAAATCTGTGGCTCTGATACATAAAAGCTGCTACCCAATTCGAAACAAGCACTTATGGAGCAATCGATGATCCGAGCAATTCTAATTGGCCTGGCCCTATTCACACTTACCGCTTGCGAAACCGCAAAGGGTGCGGGCAAAGACATCGAAAATGCAGGCGATGCTATCCAGAACGTGGCTGAGGACGTTCAGGAAAACATCTGATTGCGACGGGATGTTGCGGTTTAGCAACGCCAAATCCGCAATATGTAGTTGCCAGCCCCAAACAACAGGCGTAGTGTCGTCCGCACAGGTGCATAGACGCGGCATTGCATTTCTGACACTTCTACGGGGTTCTTTTGCGCAAGCAAAAGAACCCCGTTCCGTTCCGGAGGTTTGTGCGTGGTAGCCTGTATGAACCTTAAGTTCTAAAAAAGGAAAAGGCGCCAGGTGCTCAGACGCGGTCTTTGCATGCATCCTTACGGACACTCCTGACGCCTTGCCGGTTCGAACCGCCCGAGGGGCGTCCCGATCCAGTTGCCTCTGCCCCCGAAGAGGCATTGGCGACTGCCACACGCGCTATGTCGCGTCGCAGCCCGCGCAGACCTTCTGAGAAGCCGACCACCTAATCCGAACCGAAGCCCAGTTTATCTGATCCACTACCGGTAAACCATTGCAACCAAGAACAAATCCTAAAACCTGCCTTTGTCGCCGTGGCCCCCTTGGCCTTTGCGTCCAGCCCCTGTTCCGAAGATCAGAAGCCGTGTCCAGACTTTTGCATCAGGACCCTGTTCGGGCAAGAAAATAGCACTGCAGCATGAAAATTAGACGGGGATAAACTGTTGATATCCGGCGGGAGATAATTGTGGATAACCCGAGAATTTGCGTCATGACACAGGCTTGGACGCAGACAAATTAAAAAGCGTGCTACGAGCCAGATACTACCCAGTTTCTGCACTTGCGAAGGTTCTGAGCGTTGTTCTTAGGGTGCAGTAACAAAGGAATCGGTATTCTGAACCCCGATTTTTCGAATCGAAGAACCAATGATTCCCTAGCGCACGTGACAATTCCATTCACTTGCGATCCTCAGGACGAGTTGGCATGCCGGATTAACGTAACCCCATCTGATTGCGCGCAAACGCATTGGTGAAATCACCTCTTCCGAAATCGGCCAAGTGTTCATCATTTCTGATGCGCTTTTGGGCAGCCCTGTATTGCGCAAATACTTTTTGTATTCTGTAAACTAATGCGCATGGCACTTGTTTCGCATTCGGATCCGACACGGGTAGGCATTCACTTGAACTGCCACCAATCGCCAATGTCACAAAAGTGCCAAAAACGCGGCAGTGCATTGGCGTTTCATGTTAAGACCGAAACGTCATAGGCTGTGAAATGGGCTGCAAACGGAGGAACCAATCATTATACGAACAATCGTACTCGCGCTTGTGGCAAGCGTCATTGCAAGCCCTTCTTTAGCAACGTTTCTTGTGTCCTGCGAAGCGCCTGATGAGTCAGGCGTTGCGGTAGCATTTGGCTTCGGATCCGTACCCGGCCTTGCGATTGTCAGTGCGATTATCCACGCGGATGGACAGGACTGGAGCATGACAGAGACAGAAGGTGCGCTGCCCCTTGTTTTGGCTCAGGGGGCTGCGGAGAACACGCACACGTTGCTGGATTTCGCCGATCCTGAGTTTGACCGCATTGTTGCATCAGTGCGGCTGATAACGGCTGTTGAAGGCGACGACCAAATCACCGTTGGCACGCTCAAGATCCCGGAGGTCGGGGTCTTTCCGCTGGTCTGTGAAGGACCATGACCCCCATCTTCGCTAGAAACGTGTGGGCGGGCACGGGGAGAAAACCAATGCCCCCGCCCTAGTGAATGAACATCCAGTAATAGCTTCATTTTCCGTTTTTTAGCGATCTCAGCCCACACTTGGCCTATAGATATGAGGTTAACTCCCGGGACATGTTCAGAAGTGGCATTTTCTAGCTACATTCCAGACTACGCCCGCCCGGCAACCTTCTAACGGCCGTGCCACCGCAGGAGACAGTCGCATGATCCAAGAAATACATCGACCCGGAGATCCAGTAGCTGACATTCTCTTCAATTGGCTTCCATTTCTTGGGATGGTTGCGCTCGGCGTAGTAGGATTGGTCATCACCGCGCGGGGCTATCGGCACTATCTGAATTCGACATATTTGAAGCGAGCCGGTCGATCTGGGCAGGCGCGTGTGACCGACAAATGGGTCAAGAAGGGCCACGTTGGTCGCGACGAACGGAATCGCACCAAACCTTCGAAACGTCACTTTTTGCGCTTCCAACTTTTGGATGACCCGCGCGCATTTTCCCTAAAAGAAGTCGCTCCGATAGACCTTTGGAACGCGGTCGAGGTCGGCGACATGGTCGACGTGCTCTATCACCCGCAGCGGCGCTTGATGCGCCTTGCTGCCTGGACGAACTACAGCGGGACAAACGCAGGTGCAGCCCAGATGGCAATTGGTGCGGTCATGCTGTCAGCAGCCGTCGCTTCTGTTTCAGAAGGCGCAGTCTCGGCTTTGCGAAGTCCTGAGCAGCGCATTGCTGGCGAAAAATGGGTTCGTAGCAAGGCAGAGGTTTTGAACATGGGCAAGCCCGCGGATCCGTATCTGCGCATGTTTGCTCCAGGGTCCCGGATGATCCGCGTCGTGTTCGGAGAAACCCATGGAGGCGCATTCTTAGGGAATGAGCGCATTATCCATGTCACTCCAGCAGAAATCGAGACTTACGACATCGACGAAGGCGCGATCCTAGTTGCCTGGATGGACCCGGAGAATGAATTCAATGCTGTTCTGGACCTTGAGCAGCGTGACACAGATTTGCGTTGATTGTTTTGGATCGAATTGTACGGCGACAAATACACTCAGATGGTGGGTTTGTCCCGGATTGTGTCATTGATCGCGGTTGCAAAGAAAGTGCAGTCTTGATTCTGAAAAAGTCGAAGTACTGAATGACCAAATTTGCAACGCGAGCATCGACATCGCTTTGTGTCTACCGCATATGAAAACATGCTGCGACAGCGCTCTCTGAATTTCAAAAGTCTAGAAGCTCCGCGAGTTGCACGTTGATGATTGATCTGATGCTGCGTTGTGGATGAATGTCGGCAATGTGGGCTGCGACCGTAGCATACGAATTGGCTGGTGAATGTTTCTTTTCGGCCGTGTGATCGGGTGTTAAATTCGATATAAAAGTTATTTTGAATAATACATAATGATGAAAAGAGCCGCATGAGAACTTGGTTTTCAAAAAGTGGCTCAGCCGTAACTCGGATTGCTAAATCCTGCTTTTCTGAACGTTCTAAACAGCGTTTTCGCCACCTCCCTCATTCATTTTGCCATGTACTTTCTCCCTGAACCGTTGCGCGATGATGTAAAGGGGCGGGATGACAAATATGCCCACAAGAGCAGCTGCGATCATCCCTCCGAAAACCGGCGTACCTACACCTCTGCGAGCAAGCATAGAGGCACCGTCGGCCACAATCAGCGGGTAGAGTCCGGCAATAAATGCAAAGCTGGTCATCATGACCGCGCGAAAACGCGCACGGGCGCCCTGAATGGCTGCATCCACGGCGTTCAGACCTTGCCGGTACCGATCCATTGCGAATTCGACGATCAAAATTGCATTTTTGGCGGCAAGCGCTATCAGGACCACCAATCCGATCTGGGCGTAGAGGTTGTTCTGGAGACCCAGCAACAGCAGCGCACCCAACGCGCCGCAAACCGCAAAGGTGACCGAGAAAAGGACCGCAAGCGGTATCGTCCAACTCTCGTAAAGCGCAACAAGGAAGAGATATGCGAACAGCAAAGCAAGCCCCAGAACAATAGGTGTCTTTCCGGCGGCCTCAATCTCTTGCTGCGCGGTTCCGGTCCAATCGTAGCTGTAGCCTTCTGGCAGAGTCTGGGCTGCAATTTCTTCCATCGCCGCAATGGCCTCGCCCATTGACACGCCCGGAGACGGTCCACCGTTTATGGTGACGGCCCGAAAATTATTGTAGCGGGCGAGCAATTGCGGACCCAGAATGAGTTCTACCTTCGCCACGGCGCGCACTGGCACCATATCTCCGTCGTGATTTCGGACATGAATACGAGCAATATCTCCGACATTGGCCCGGTATTTCTCATCTGCTTGTAAGTTGACCTGCCACGTCCGACCGAAAAGGTTCATGTCATTCACGTGATACCCGCCCAAAGTGACCTGCATGGCCCGGAACAGGTCGTCGACATCCACGCCAAGCGTCTGCAGCCTTTTACGATCGAGGTCGAGATTCAGTTTTGGCGACTGCGCAGAGAATGTCGTGTAAACGCCCGACAACCGTGGGTCGGCGTTGGCGGTTGTGACGAACCCCGCCGCAGTTGCACCAAGATCTGAAACGCTGTCGCCATGCAAGTCCAAAAGCTCGAACTCGAACCCGGCACCAGTGCCCAGACCAAGGATCGGGGGCAGATTGAAAGGAAAGGCAATGGCGTCTTCCAAACCGGCAAACTCGCGCCGGACATGCCGGATCGAGGATCTTACGGATAAGGCGGGATCGGTTCGATCTTCAAACGGTTGCATGATCGCGATGCCAAACCCACTGTTCGACTTGTTCAGGCCGTCGACAAAGCTGAAGCCTGTGACTGTCATGACATCCTGCACGCCCGGCGCGGATTTGATGATGGTCGAAACGTCCTCCATCACTTTGGATGTGCGATTGATCGAGGCGCCTTCGGGTAGCGCGACTTCAACGAAATAGGCCCCTTGATCTTCGACGGGAAGAAACCCGGAAGGTGTGGTCTTAAACAGCCATCCTGCGCCAAAAAGTGCAAAACCGAGCAGTAAAACAGCCAGGATTGTCCGTCGGGCGAGGATTGAGACCGCATAGGCATAGCCATCGCGCGCGTTGTCTATACGGCGCGATATCCAGGCCAGCGGTCCACGCTTGGGGGCGCTCTCACGGCGCAGCAGCACCGCGCACAGGGCCGGGCTGAGTGTCAGGGCGTTCAAAGCAGAAATAAGCATTGAAAAGGAAACAGCCACAGCGAATTGTTGGAACATCGTTCCCGTAATGCCGGGAATGAATGCAACCGGTACAAACACCGACAGCAGCACACAGGTTATGGCCAAAATGGGGGCCGTAATCTGTTTCATTGCCTCGCCGGTGGCTTCAGCCACGGTCATCTCAGGGTTTTCGCCCATTACCTTTTCGACGTTTTCGATCACCACGATCGCATCGTCCACGACGATGCCGATCGCAAGTACCAGCGCCAGCAACGAGACGGTATTGAGTGAAAAACCCAATGCCAAAATGAACGCCAGTGCGCCAACAAGCGATACCGGAACCGCGATCAGCGGGATCAGCGCCATCCGCAGGTTGCCCAGAAACAAGAAGACCACGATCACCACCAGGGCAAACGCTTGCACCAGAGTTTTCACAACTTCATCGATACTGGCGCGGACGAAGGTCACCGAGTTGTAGGGCACACTCCAGTTAACCCCATCGGGAAAGGCGCTCTGCAATCCAGTCAGCGCCTTTTTTATGGCCTCTGATGTGTCCAGGGCATTCGCGCCCGGCTCAAGGTAGACACCGATCATTGCGGCTGGCTTATTGTCAAAAGAAGAAAAGGAATCCCGGGTCTTTGCCCCAAGATCTACTCGTGCGATATCACTGATCAGAACGAATGAGCCGTCTGGACGAGCCCGCACTACAATCTCTTCGAACTCTGCGACGGTGCTCAACCGGCCTTGCGTCTGAATACTCAGCTGAAAAGTCGGGTCATTTGTCATCGGCTGCGCACCGACGCGCCCCACCGCTGCCTGAACGTTTTGCGCATTCAGCGCGGCAATCACATCGTCGACGGTCACCGAAAGACTGGTCATCTTGTCGATGTCGAGCCAGATGCGCATGGAGTAATCAAGCGCCCCGAACAGCGTCGCATCCCCTACCCCGGGTGATCTTTTGATGCTGTCCAGAACGTTGATTGTCGCAAAATTCGACAGAAACAATTCGTCGTTCTTCGGGTCGTCCGACGTAATGGCCACGACCTGCAACAGAGCCGAGGACTTCTTTTTGGTGTTGACGCCTGCGCGTGTGACCTCTTCAGGCAATGCGGACATGGCCAGGCTGACACGGTTCTGCACATTGACGGCGTTGATATCGGGGTCCGTTCCAGGCTCGAAAGTGACCTGCAGGTTATAGCTGCCATCCGAACCGCTCGTCGATTCCATATACAGCATGTCACTGACCCCGATCACCTGTTCTTCGATGATCTGGGCAACGGTCGACTCGACGACTTCAGCCCCGGCCCCGGGGTAACTGGTAGTAACCTGAACCTGCGGCGGGACAATGTCGGGCAGTTGCTCCACCGGCAGCTGTGTAATGGAAATCAACCCGGCCAGCGTAATCACCACCGAGATGACAATTGCAAATCTGGGGCGGCGGATAAACAGTTGCGAGATCATGGGATCAGTTTCCGCTGGTGGCTGACGATGTGTTCTGGGGTGTGGAGATACTGACCTCGACGCCCGCATGAACGCGCTGAAGGCCGTCGGTGACAACCTGGTCCCCTTCGGTCAGACCGCTCGAAATGACGGCTTCGGCCCCTTCGGTCCGTCCCAATTGAATCGGCTTCTTTTCAACCTTGTCGTCGCTTCCGACCGTGAATACAAAGTAACCCGACTGATCTTTTTGCAAAGCTTTGGCGGGGATCACCAGCGATTTGTCCTGCGTGGGATCTGTGACAAGAACCCGCACCAGCTGATTATCAATGAGTGACCCATCCGCATTAGGAAAAGACCCCCGGACCAGAACGGTATCCGTGCCCGACTGCACCTGCGTGTCAGCCACTTCAATGCTGCCTGTTTCACCGTATGTCGTGCCATCGGCAAGAATCAGCTGCAGTTTCAGCGGTTCAGAGTCCGACGCCTTGGCACGGCGGGCGCGAAACTCAAGCAGTTCGGCTTCGGTTACCGGAAAGGTTACATTGATGGGATCGATGCTGGACAGCGACAACAGGGTTCCACCCTCTGGGCTGACGAATGCGCCCACGGACAAGTCCGTCAGTCCGATCCTGCCATCAAAGGGCGCGGTTATCTTTGTATAAGACAGGTCAAGCTGAGCGTTTTGGAGGCTGCCCTGTAGTTCCAGCACATGCCCATCCGCCTCACCTTGCTGCGCTTCCGCTTTCTGAACGACAGCCTGAGGTGTGTCGCCTTTGGCGTATAGCTTTTGCTGTCGATCAAGCTCGATATCGGCAATTTTCTTTCCCGCTTGTGCCGCTTGGATTTGTCCTTGAATTTCCGTGACGGTCGCCTCGTAGGAACCCGGTTCGATCTCGATCAGGACATCCGCCGCTTTAACGCTTGAGCCGTCCTTGAAATTAATGGACTTCACAAATCCAGGTACGCGCGCGATCAGGTCGACACGATCCAACGCCTCGATCCGGCCAGTGAACACTTCGGTCAAAGATACCTGTTTCATCTCTGCCGACGTCACGGTCACTTTAGGCTTCGTTTGGCTGTCCTGCGCAATGACAACAGAAGGATTCAGACCAAAGTTCAAAATCACTGCGGTGACTAACAGCCTTACTGACAAGTTTCATCCTCCAGAAGAGTTTCGTCTGTGCTCTCGTTGAAACCACGGTAACGTAATGCTGTTGAAAATCCAGCAATCACATTGAGTGCATTTTCCACCGACTCAACCAATTGGAAGTCTTTGCAAATTAAGCAAGGCGCCTTGGTCTCATAATGCTGCCGCCAATACGTCGAGACTTTTGAGCAATCTATGAGTTCAATTAGTTTCTGATCCCGCAGGCGCAGCGAATGTCAGGAGAGAGGGCTGCAACTGCAGCATGGCAATGGCATGACGAACGTCCGAAATAGGTCATTCCAAGAAATTCATGCTCCTCGCAAAAACCGGTCGCTGTCTCTGGCGGTGAAGTGTGTTCTAAGGCGTAATTCCAGAACAGCAAAATCTGCCTCGCGAAGGAACTCCGACGCGTCATCTGCCGATTTAAAGAACTGTGTATTGTCTTTGAACATTCGGTCGTTGCTCGTGGGTAAATATTTGTCGGCGTTCTCTGCTATGGCGTTTCGACGCGTACGGTCGTTCGCATAAACTCAGAAGGTGTTGGGAAATCATTTTTTGACAACGCGCTACTCACATTTCTTGGTTTTGCATTGAGACTGCAGCCTCGACCGAAACGTGTCCAGACGGTATGGCAATCTCTGACAATCAAAGTTGGTGCAACTAATGCTTCGGGTGGAAGAAACTCTAATCTGAATGACTGCTTTCCAAGATTCGCATCTGGATTTCGCATCCACAGTGAATGTCTGCTCCCGGCCCAACCTTTCAAGCAAATTGAATTAGTCAACGTCCCAAGTATTGGGCTTTGGCAGCTGAAGTCCTCCGTTTGAGACAATGGCAAACTTATGAGCTCAAAATGGCAATCCCTAGGGCCAAAATGGCAATACTATGGGTACGTCAACAACTAAGCACCCTGAATCTAACCGCATTTCGAATGGCCGCAACTTCTGCAGGTCATGCAGCCTTCGATCATCACCATGTCGAACTGACCACAGGACGGGCATGCTTTGCCGCGTGGAGTGTCGATATTGACAACTTGCGCCTGGGGGTCCGACTTTAGGCCCATTCCTTCACCTTCGAGAAATCCGATTACAACCATATGCTGCTCGATCACGCCACCAATTGCAGCAAGAATTGAAGGGATGTACTTGCCCTTGACCCAAGCCCCGCCGCGTGGATCAAAGACGGCTTTCAGTTCTTCTACAACAAACGAAACATCTCCGCCCCGGCGGAAAACTGCGGAAATCATCCGCGTCAGGGCCAGCGTCCAGGCATAGTGCTCCATGTTCTTCGAATTGATGAACACTTCGAACGGTCTACGACGACCACTGATGACAATGTCGTTGATCGTCAGATAGATCGCGTGTTCGCTGTCGGGCCATTTCAGCTTGTATGTCGACCCTTCCAGAGATTGCGGACGATCCAGCGGCTCTGACATATAGACGACTTCGCCGCCATCAACCTCCTGCGGCGCAGCGGCACTTTCACCTGGTGCTGTATCTGTACTCTCTGAGACGGTCAGAACGGAACCCGTCACATCGTTGGGGCGATAGGTCGTACAGCCTTTGCAGCCTTGATCCCAAGCCTGCATGTAGACATCCTTGAAGGCGTCAAAGCTTATATCTTCGGGGCAGTTGATGGTCTTCGAAATCGAGCTGTCGATCCACTTCTGCGCCGCGGCCTGCATCTTGACGTGATCAGACGGCGACAGCGTTTGTGCGTTGACGAAAAAGTCTGGCAGCTCCGTATCCCCGAACTTATCGCGCCACAACTGGACGGCATAGTCGACTACTTCTTCTTCAGTGCGCGAACCGTCTTTCTGCAGCACCTTGCGCGTGTAAGCATACGCAAAGACCGGCTCGATCCCTGATGAGACGTTCCCGGCATAAAGCGAAATCGTACCAGTCGGCGCGATCGACGTCAGCAGCGCGTTGCGGATGCCGTGTTCGCGGATCGCATCGCGCACGTCTTCGTCCATCTGCTGCATGGTGCCACTGGCTAAGTACTTCTCGGCATCAAACAGGGGAAACGCGCCTTTCTCTTTTGCCAAGTCCACCGAAGCCAGATACGCGGCGCGGGCAATCGCGTGCAACCAGCGCTCGGTTTGACGCGCCGCCTCGTCCGAGCCATAGCGCAGGCCCAACATCAGCAGTGCATCCGCCAGACCCGTCACGCCGAGCCCGATACGGCGTTTGTCCTGCGCTTCCGCCTCTTGTTCAACCAGCGGGAATTTCGACGCGTCGACCACGTTATCCATCATACGAACGGCGGTGGCGACCAGCTCTTGCAAAGCGTCCTCATCCAGATGCGCCGCATCCTCAAAGGGCTCGGCCACCAACCGTGCCAGATTGATCGAGCCCAACAGGCAAGCACCATAAGGTGGCAACGGCTGTTCGCCGCATGGATTGGTCGCAGCAATCGTCTCAACGTAACTGAGGTTGTTGGCCGTGTTGATGCGGTCGATGAAGATCACACCTGGCTCGGCATAGTCATAGGTCGCCTGCATGATCTTGTTCCATAGATCACGGGCCTGAACGGTGTGATAGACTTTACCGTCAAACACCAGATCCCACGGGCCATCGGCTTTGACCGCTTCCATGAACGGATCGGTCACCAGAACCGACATGTTGAACATGCGTAGCCGCGCCGGGTCGGATTTGGCGGTGATGAACTGTTCGATATCCGGGTGGTCACAGCGCATGGTCGCCATCATCGCCCCACGGCGCGAGCCTGCGGACATGATCGTGCGACACATGGCATCCCAGACATCCATAAAGCTCAGCGGGCCAGATGCGTCTGCAGCAACCCCTTTAACGTCCGCGCCGCGTGGACGGATGGTCGAGAAATCGTAACCGATCCCCCCACCCTGCTGCATGGTCAGAGCGGCCTCTTTCAGCATATCGAAGATACCGCCCATGCTGTCGGGGATCGTGCCCATCACAAAGCAGTTGAACAGGGTCACTTGACGTGCGGTGCCCGCCCCAGCGGTGATGCGACCAGCAGGGAGGTATTTGAAATCCTCAAGCGCGGTGTAGAACTTTTCTTCCCAACGCGCCGGGTCCTGTTCCACCCGCGCCAGATCACGTGCAATTCGCCGCCAACTGTCCTCGACCGTCTGATCGATGGGTGTGCCATCCGCCTGTTTGAAGCGGTATTTCATGTCCCAGATCTGCTCGGCGATGGGGGCGGCAAAGCGGCTCATTGGTGATTCCCTGTGCTGAAAGAGGTATTCAGACTATCATCCACAATACCTTGATGACAATCGCGCATGAGCTACAATGGATAGATAGTCGATGAACGACTCTGTGGGAAAGCTGTGGATAAGTACGTAAACCTCATCAAACTTTCGGTTGGATCAGAAAGCGTCGACACGCTGATCGCATGGCAGGATAGCCGAAAACCTCTCTATGAGGACGGATGTCCGCGCCATGTCACACGCATGTGGCCCAAACGTGAATCGGAGATTTTGAATGGCGGATCAATCTATTGGGTGATCAAAGGAGTCGTCCAATGCCGTCAGCAGATTCTACGGCTGGACGAGGTGCGCGGCGAGGATGGAATCCGCCGCTGTGCCATCGTTCTCGACCCCGAGGTGCATCGCACGCAGAACGCTCTGAAACGCCCGTTCCAAGGCTGGCGCTATCTAAAACCCGAGGATACTCCGGCCGACTTGCCCAGAGGACGCGAGCAAGACGATGCCCTACCCGACGACCTGAACCGTGCCCTGGCGGATATCGGCGTGCTTTAGCGCAACCGATCCAGCAGGTCGTTCAGAATCGTCTTCTCGGATGCGTTATAGGTTACCACCCGGCTGCGCCACAAAGTCGCTTGCGACTGCAAGATCAACCCATCTGATAGGATTTTCAGGTGGTTGGCCCGCAGAGTTTCGCCAGTTGACGTAATATCAGCAATCGCCTCGGCGGTTTCGTTCACCACCGTGCCCTCAGTCGCGCCTTGGCTATCGACCAGGGTGTAGTCGGCCACGCCCGCTTCTGTCAGGAATTCACGAACCAATCGATGATACTTGGTGGCGATACGCAGCCGGTGCCCGTGCGCCTTGCGGAAACTCGCAGCTGCCGCGTCCAGATCGTCCAACGTATCCACATCGACCCAGCAGGCAGGTGTTGCGATGATCAAGTCAGCCTTGCCGAACCCAAGCGGGGCGACCTCTTCGACCTGCTGTTCCCACCGCGGCAGTTTCTCTTGCACCAGATCAATCCCGGTCACACCCAGATGAACGCGCCCAGCGGCAAGCTCGCGCGGTATCTCCCCGGCGGATAGCAGGATCAGCGAGACGCCATCAATCCCCTCAACTTTGCCTGCATATTCCCGGTCCGATCCGCTGCGCGAAAGGGTGATGCCGCGCTTTTCAAACCACGCGAAGGTCTTGTCCATCAATCGGCCCTTCGAGGGCACGCCCAGTTTCAGGCTCATTGCGCAGCCTCCTCGATTTCGAGCATCAGGTCCGGGCGGATCACGCCGCCAATAGCCGGAATCTCGGCCCCACCTCCCAATTGCCGGGTCAGCGCATCATAGCGCCCACCGGTTGCGACCGGTGGCAGATCAGGGCGGCCTTCGGCGTAAAAACCGAATACAAAACCGTCGTAATACTCCATCGAGGTTCTGCCATAAGACGCCTCAAAATCCAGTGTATTCACGTCCACGCCCCGCGCCTGCAGGGCTGCGATACGGGCTTCCAAACGATCCAGCGCGGGCGTGATCTGCGGCAGGTCAACCGCCACGTCGCGCAATTGTTCCAGCGCAAAAGGCATGGTTTCGCGCACATTCAGCAGTGTCTCCAAACCGGCCAGTTCATTGTCCGAGATCGGCGGCGCGGCGCAGTCTTCACGTAGGGCTTCAATCCGGTCGAGGATTTCCGGCGCGCGGCGTTTACCGATCATGGGCACGTCAATCGCCAATGGGTCAGCTGCGTCAAGCAGAGCATCGCGACCCTCAAGGCCCGCTTTGCGCCCGGCGTATCGGTCCAGCAGAACGCGGAACCGGCGAGGCCGCCAGAGATGCCGCATCAGTGCGGCCTTGCGGCGGTCAGTTGTCTTCAGGCCCGCGACAGCGGCGATCAGAATGCCGATATCACCGGTCGCTGCCCGCAAGGGTAGCCCGCGTAGTTGCAGGGCAAACAGCGAAAAAACCTCGGCATCTGCCCCAGCGGGGTCTTCGCGATCAAAGACTTCGTAACCGACCTGGATATACTCATTAGCCCGGTCGTGATCGTGTTCCTGACGACGGAACACTTCGCCGGAATAGGTGTATCTTGCAGGTTCAGCCCCTTCGGACATGTGCATCTGCACCACTGGCAAGGTGAAGTCCGGGCGCAGCATCTGCTCACCCCGCAGCGCATCCGAGGTCACATAGGCGCGCGCACGGATATCTTCACCGTAGAGGTCCAGCAGCGTACCCGCAGGTTGCAACAAAGGTGTGTCCACCACATGCGCACCCGCGGCCTCGAACCGGACGCGCATCATTGCGGCGCGGGCCTGTATTTGGGAACGATTGGGCATGAGTCAGTCCTGACTGTCCAAAATTTCGCGCACCTTGGCGACCAGATCTCCGCGTAGCACTTCAAACTGGCTGGGTCGTTCTTTCCATTCCTCAAGCGTGGCGCTTTCGGCAATCTTGGCGCCAAGAATCAGGTCCTTAATTTGCACAATTCCCTTGTCTTTTTCGTCACCACCTTCGATCACAGCGATCGGAGAGTTCCGCTTGTCCGCGTATTTCAGTTGGTTGCCAAAGTTCTTGGGGTTGCCCAGATACACCTCGGCTCGGATACCTGCATTGCGCAGCTCGGTTACCATGGCCTGATAGTCGGCCATCCGATCCCGATCCATGACGGTGACGACCACCGGACCGGTGGCTTGCGCTGCGATCCGACCCTTTTCGCGGAGCGCGGCCAGTAAACGATCAACACCGATCGAAATACCCGTCGCAGGCACTTCCTGTCCGGTAAAACGCTTGACCAGATCGTCGTAACGCCCGCCGCCCGAGACCGACCCGAATTGCCGTTTGCGGCCTTTCTCGTCGAATATCTCGAAGGTCAGTTCGGCCTCATAAACCGGCCCAGTGTAGTAGCCGAGGCCACGGACAACCGAAGGATCAATCTCGATCCGGTCCGATCCATACCCTCCCGCATCCAGCAGGGCACCGATCTGCTCCAGCTCGGCAATGCCATCCGCGCCAATCTTGCTGTCGCCCACGGCCGCGCGCAGGTTTGCCAGCGTACCAGCTGTGTCGGCAGCCTTCGAGGTCAGGAACGCGATCACAGGTTCGGCCTGATCATCGCTGAGACCAACACCATCAATGAACGCCCCAGAGGCATCCAATCGGCCCTTGGTCAGCAGCTCTCGCACACCGGCCTCCCCGACCTTATCAAACTTATCGATAGTGCGCAGAACATTATCGCGGGCGGCCAATTCTTCGCCGAGGCCCATCGCCTCAAGCACACCATTCAGAACTTTGCGGTTATTGACGCGCACAAGATAGTCACCACGTGGGATGCCGACGGTTTCCAGCGTGTCCGACAGCATGGCGCAAATCTCGGCATCGGCAGCCATCGACGCCGTGCCCACCGTATCCGCATCACATTGATAAAACTGACGATACCGCCCCGGCCCCGGTTTCTCGTTCCGCCAGACCGGACCCATCGCGTAGCGGCGATAGGGCGTCGGCAAATCATTGCGGTGCTGCGCATAGACGCGGGCCAGAGGCGCGGTCAGATCATAGCGTAGGGCCATCCAATCGCCCTTGTCATTCTCATCGACTTCCTGCCATGCAAACACGCCCTCGTTCGGACGATCCACATCTGGAAGGAACTTGCCCAGCGCTTCGACGGTCTCAACCGCACTGCTCTCTAAGGCATCAAATCCGTAACGATGATAGACACCCGCAATCGTCCGCAGCATTTCGGTGCGCTGCGTGACTTCCTCGCCGAAATAGTCGCGAAACCCTTTCGGCGTTACGGCCTTGGGGCGGGGCTGTTTCTTGGGCTTGGCCATGTGGGGCGTCCTTGGGATTTAGTGTTCCGCGCGCGGTCTATCCCATGGCTACCATCGGAGCAAGGCGGGGTTTCACTGGTCATGGGCTGCCGGGGTCGCTAAGAGACGCCTATAAGGAGAGCCCCATGCAGCATCTGGAAGAACAGATCGCCCATCTGACCCGCACGGTCGAAGAGCTGAACTCTGTCGTCACAAACCAACAGAGCGAGATCGACCGCCTGACCCGCCGCGTCGAGATTTTGCTGCAGCGAGAAGCAGAACGCGCGCAGGAAGGTTCAGGCGGAGTTGTGTTCGGCGACGAACGTCCGCCGCATTACTGAGGGCAGGCTGATGGCGAGTGAGGACAGCAACGCGCCTTGCGTGTGGATTGCCACGACAGTGAACAATATCAATGTCATCGAAGGTGTAATCCGAAAGGAATACACTCCTCAATGGCGCGAAAGGCAGTCGTCCGAGGACGTTGAATGGTCCAAGCGAATGGTTCAGGAAACTGACTTGGGTTGGAAACGCGGTGAGCTGCTGACCAAAGAGCAAATTGGCAGTCTGTGGTATTACAACTCCAAAACCGAATACTACACCGCGCCGTTTATCAGCGGAGGTGGCTATCCTCTGGTTTCAGAAGCCGCCAAATCAGTTCTGGAACAGTTCGATCTGGGGGACACAACGTTTCATCCGCTGACGTTGATGGATTCGACCGAAAACCAACTGACCACGTCCGAGCGGTACTACTTTCAGAACGTGTGTAACAAACGATCCATGGGCAACTACGATGTATTGGGGCCAGAGGGGGATATCCGTTCACCGCTGGATAACATCGGCAACGGAATCTGCTACCATCCTAGAAGCAAACGAGAAGCTGAACTTGTAGTCATTCCCGAAGTGTTGGGCGGGCCGGACCTCTGACTGGACCCAAAAGTTCCAAATCTTCTCTTTTTATCCGATCGTCTCGTCCGTGGCCTGAAAGACGCCCAAATGGATAAAGGCTGGGGCCTTGTGCGTTGCCCGGTTGGCAGGCTTTAGCGCCAGCAAGACCAAGCGCTTACAACCCCAGCGTCGATTTCACCGCATTGTCGACCACACCGCCCAGCAGGGCGTTTTTGTCAGCGGCACAGCCCTCGGACAACGCGGCGATAAAGGCTTCGCGCAGTTGCGCCTTTTCCTCGTCAGTGGCTGCATGATCCTCGATATTGATCTGACGATTGTAAAGCGACAGGGCCGTCATCTTTCCAACTACGGCCACGACAAATTCTTCGTCGCCATCAGCCTCTTCAGCGATCGATGCGCATGTATAGTGCATCACGGGCAAGGCATCCTGCACCAATTGCTCTGCAGAATCGTCAGCCACAGCAAATGTCGGAAGGACAAAAAGCGCGGCACAGGCGGTGGATTTGATGGAATTTTTCAGCATCATGATCACTTCCAGTTATGTCCGATAATCGCCCCGGCGACACCGCCGACCGCGGCCCCCTTGCCGTCTCCGACTAAAGCACCGACGCCTGCACCAACCAGAGCGCCAGTAACAGTATTTTTCTTCTTGTCGTCCGCTTGAACGGCAGTGGCCAACGCCAAAGCACATGCCACCGCTAGGCTAAGTGATCTGAAATCAATACCTGAATTCGTCATTTCGGAACCCTCCTGTGAAATGACCCCTAAGGTTATTCAGTCAGCCTAGCTGGGCACATCGCTTAAGGCAACAATTCGGTTTGTGGTCAAACTTCCTCGATCTCCGAGATTCCCTCAAGCGATTTGAGGGCACCTTTGATCTGGGGATTGATCGCATAGTTTCGTCCCAGATCCAATTCGACCTCACCCGGCAAACCGGGATCAAGCAGGCAGACGTAAACTGGGCCTTTGGCAGCCCTTTTGGCGTTGCTATCTGCGTCTTCCAACACTTTCGCCATGCTTGGCAAAACCTTTGAATCTTCCACAAATACGCGCAGGCCTGTGGCCCCAGCCTCGGCGACCACCACGTCGACCGGACCAACTGACCGACCCAACAGCTTGAGCTGATCCGCCTCCATCGTGGCTTCGGCGGTTAATACGACCTGAGCGCCGGTTTCCAAAAACTCGCGCGATTTCTCTAGTGTTTCTGAGAATAGCGTGACCTCGAATGCTCCGGTGGGATCTGAGAGCTGAGCAAATGCGAACCGATTGCCACGCGCCGACTTTCGCTCTTGCCGTCCGGCGACGACACCGGCCATTTTTGCAATAAACGGACCAGAGCGCGCCTTTTCAGTCACCTGATCTAGTGTCAGCACCTGTTTACGCTTCAATGCAGGCATATAATCATCCAGCGGATGGCCGGACAGATAGAACCCGATGGCCTTGAATTCTTCGCTCAACCTCTCAGCGGGCAGCCAGTCTGGTGCGGGTGACAGCCGAGGTTCGGGCAGGTCATCTCCTGCCTCACCAAACAGCGACACCTGGTTCGAGTTTTTCTGATCATGGATGGCGGCTGAATATTGCACCAGCGGGTCCAGGCTTTCAAACACGCGACGGCGATTCTTGTCGAGTTCATCGAACGCACCGGCACGCGCCAGCATCTCTAGCGGGCGCTTGCCGACTTTTTTCAGATCAACACGGCGAGCAAAATCGAAGAGGTTCACAAATGGCTTGTCCGCGCGCCCATCGACGACGAGGTTCATCGCCTCGACACCCACGTTTTTCAGCGCACCCAGCGCATAGACCAGATGCCCTTCCACCACGTCAAACGTCGCCTGAGATCGGTTCACGCAGGGCGGCACATAGGGCAGTTCCAACCCCTTTCGGACCTCTTCAAAATAGACAGCCAGCTTGTCGGTCAGATGGATATCGCAGTTCATGACGCCCGCCATGAACTCGACCGGATGGTTCGCCTTTAGCCAGCCGGTCTGGTAGCTGACGACCGCATAGGCGGCAGCGTGGGATTTGTTGAAACCGTAGTTGGCGAACTTTTCCAGCAGGTCGAAGACCTCGGAGGCCTTCTTGGCATCAACGCCATTCTCACCCGCGCCCTTTTCGAATTTGGGGCGTTCGGCATCCATCGCCTCTTTAATCTTCTTGCCCATAGCGCGGCGCAGCAGGTCGGCACCGCCTAGGCTGTACCCTGCCATGACCTGCGCGATCTGCATCACCTGCTCCTGATAGACGATGATGCCTTGGGTTTCCTCAAGGATATGGTCGATCAGAGGATGCACGGATTCGATTTTGCGCAGCCCGTTCTTGACCTCGCAATAGGTCGGGATGTTCTCCATCGGGCCGGGACGATAGAGCGCCACAAGGGCCACGATGTCCTCAATGCAGGTGGGTTTCATACGCTTGAGCGCATCCATCATGCCCGAGGATTCCACCTGGAACACCGCCACGGTCTTGGCCGCCGAGTAGAGTTTGTATGTCATCTCGTCATCCAGCGGGATGGCGTTGATCTGGTTTACCGCTCCTTCGGCAGGTTCATAGAGTTCCGCGCCGTCGGGCGCGATATGCAAATCCCGCCCAGACTTGAAGATCAAATCCATAGCATTCTGGATCACAGTCAGCGTTTTCAGGCCCAGAAAGTCGAATTTTACTAACCCGGCCTGTTCTACCCATTTCATGTTGAACTGGGTCGCGGGCATGTCCGAGCGCGGATCCTGATAGATCGGCACCAGTGCATCCAAAGGACGGTCGCCAATCACCACACCAGCCGCGTGGGTTGAGGCGTTGCGCAGCAATCCTTCGACCTGCTGGCCGTAAGTTAAAAGGCGGTCGACAACTTCTTCGCTGCGTGCCTCTTCCCGTAGGCGCGGTTCATCCTTCAATGCCTTTTCAATGGAAACGGGTTTAACGCCTTCGACCGGGATCATCTTGGAAAGTCGATCCACCTGCCCGTAGGGCATTTGCAGGACCCGCCCGATATCACGCACGGCAGCTTTCGACAGGAGTGCACCGAAGGTGATAATCTGACCTACCTTGTCGCGCCCGTATTTCTGCTGCACATAGCGGATCACCTCTTCACGGCGGTCCATGCAGAAATCGATATCAAAGTCTGGCATCGAGACCCGCTCGGGGTTCAGGAACCGTTCAAACAGCAGCGAATAACGTAGTGGGTCAAGGTCGGTAATCGTCAGCGCATAGGCCACCAGCGAGCCCGCACCCGAGCCACGTCCCGGGCCAACCGGGATGTCTTCATCCTTTGCCCACTGGATAAAGTCAGCAACGATCAGGAAATAACCCGGAAAGCCCATTCCTTCGATGATGTCGAGTTCGAAATCCAGACGCTCTTGATATTCTTCCGGTGTCACCGCATGCGGGATCACCGCCAGACGCTTCTGCAAGCCCTCATTCGCAATGCGGCGCAATTCTGCCACTTCGTCATCAGCAAATTTTGGCAGGATCGGATCGCGGCGATAGGCCATAAACGCGCAGCGCTTGGCGATCTCAATCGTGTTTTCAATTGCCTCGGGCAGATCGGCAAACAAGGTCACCATCTCTTGCTGCGACTTGAAATAGTGCTGTGCGGTCAGGCGGCGGCGGCCTTCCTGCTGGTCAACATAGGCACCTTCGGCGATGCAGATTAGCGCGTCATGCGCCTCGTACATGTCCGTGGTCGGGAAATAGACATCGTTTGTGGCGACCAGCGGCAGGTTCTTGGCATAAGCCATCTCGACATGACCGCGTTCGGTCAGGCGTTCGGCCTCGGGCTGACCATCTTCATCTGGGTGACGCTGAAGTTCGACATAAAGCCTGCCCGGGAACATCCCTGCTAGTCGATCCATCAGAGCCTCGGCCGCTGGGCGCTGGCCTTGTTGCAACAACATCCCAACCGGCCCATCCGGCCCACCCGTCAAGCAGATCAAGCCGTCCGAGTGCTTTGACAATTCGTCTAATGTAACCTGCGGCAACCGCCCGCCCTTGTCCACGTAAAGGCACGAGCTGAGCTTCATCAGGTTTTCATAACCGACCTCGGATTGTGCCAGAAGAACCAAGGGCGCAGGCGCCTTCGGCTTCTCACCCGGCTGTGCTTGTACGTAGGTCAGATCAACTTGACAGCCCATAATCGGCTGAATGCCCGCCCCGCTGGCGGTCACGGCGAACTCCAGCGCCGAGAACATGGAATTGGTGTCGGTCACCGCAACGGCGGGCATTTCCATCTTCTCGCAAAGACCCGGCAGCTTTTTCAGCCGCACGGCACCTTCCAGCAGAGAATATTCGGTGTGAACGCGGAGGTGAATGAATCGGGGATGGCTGCTCATTCCTGCAAGCTATCCCAGCAAACAGGGATGCAAAAGCAGGAACCCACCCCATGGATTCGGCAAAATAATCGCGCGGATTATTCGGATATTTCTGAAGGTGCTTCTGAGCTCCCGCAAGCCCGATCCAAGAAAATACTTTAATTTCAGAGCACTGAACGATAGATAGATGCGGCAATTGACCACAATTCGCGCCATATGATGTATCACAGAGACAGTTTTTCTTGCCAGATCGCACAGCCTGTTTCTAACATCAGATGGCAAGCTACACGCCCGCCACTCTTTCTACGTCGCATCGAAGGAGAGCATCCAAAGGGCGCAACTGGGTAACGCGACGGGTTTCACTCATGAATATCACGTTTCTTCTGAACGGAGAGACAGTGGAGCTGGAGGATATCGATCCGACGGCGACCTTGCTGGATTGGTTGCGCGAGGATCGCGGCCTTACCGGCACCAAAGAGGGCTGCAACGAAGGTGATTGCGGAGCCTGCACTGTCATGGTGACCGATGAGGACGGTGCCAAGGCGGTGAATTCCTGCATCATGTTCCTGCCACAACTTCACGGTAAAGCGGTGCGCACTGTCGAAGGCGCGAGCGGCCCAGATGGAGACGCTCACCCGGTTCAGAAGACAATGGTGGATCTGCATGGCTCGCAATGCGGGTTCTGTACGCCTGGCTTTGTGATGTCGATGGTGGCAAGTCACACCAATGGCGCGACGGATCACGACAATCAACTAGCCGGAAACCTGTGTCGCTGCACGGGCTATGCCCCAATCATCCGGGCGGCTGAGGCCGCCGAAGCACATCCAGTTCCCGTGTGGGTCAAAGATAAGCCGGTGTCTATCCAGTCGACCCCTGCCAGGTTGCCTGGTTCGTCGGATGAACTCGCCAAGATTTACTCTGAAAATCCAAATGCTACTTTAGTTGCCGGGGCAACGGATGTCGGACTTTGGGTCACGAAGCAGCTGCGCGACCTTGATCCCGTAATCTTTCTTAATCGTTGTGAAGATCTGAAAGAGATCACGATCACCGATGAAGAAATCCGCTTTGGCGCAATGGTCGACATGAACCGCATGGGCGATGCGCTTGCCGATCTGCATCCGTCTTATGCAGAAATGGTTCGGCGCTATGCCAGCGTTCAGGTCCGAAACGCGGCAACAGTTGGTGGCAACATCGCCAATGGCTCGCCCATCGGAGATAACCCTCCTGCCCTTATTGCTTTGGGAGCAAAACTGCACCTGCGCAAGGGTGACGCCCGCCGGTCAATCCTTTTGGAAGAGTTCTTCATTGACTACGGCAAACAAGATCGCGCGCCGGGCGAGTTTGTCGAGGCCGTCAGCTTCCCGCGTCAGGCTGATCGGTTGAAGTGCTACAAACTCAGCAAACGGTTCGATCAGGATATCTCGGCCGTTTGTGGGTGTTTCAACATCACCGCAACCAACGGCACAGTCGAGCAGGTTCGCATTGCTTTTGGCGGCATGGCTGGAACTCCAAAACGTGCAACGGCAGTCGAGGCTGCGCTAACCGGCCAGCCATGGACGCGCGAAACAATTAACGCCGCATTGCCTGCTTTTGCGGAAGATTACGCGCCGATGACCGATATGCGGGCCTCGGCCACGTATCGTCTGGAAACAGCCAAGGCGATGCTTGTCAGATACTACAACGAGGATCAGGGCAAACTGTCCAATGTACTGGAGGTGTCGGCATGAGTGTCGCCAAATCCCTTCCGCACGACACCGGACCACTGCATGTGGCCGGCACAGCGCGCTATGTCGACGACATCCCGACACCAAAGGGATCGTTGCATCTTGCGTTTGGACTAAGCCCTATCGCCAAAGGTAAAATCAGCGCCATGGATCTGTCTGCCGTAAAGGCTGCTGACGGTGTGGAGACGGTGATCACCGCTGATGACCTGCCCTTTGCGAACGACGTATCCCCATCAATCCATGATGAGCCGCTTTTGTCGGATGGAACGGTGCACTATATCGGTCAACCGGTATTTCTTGTCGTCGCCTCCAGCCATCTGGCTGCCAGAAAAGCGGCCCGGCTGGGCAAGATCGACTATGCCGAGGAAGCACCGATTCTGACAGTCGAGGAGGCCCTTGCCGCTGACAGCCGATTCGAGGACGGCCCACGTATCTACGCCAAGGGCGATGCAGAGGCCGCCATCGCAAGTGCGGCTCATATCGTCGAAGATACGTTTGAGATCGGTGGGCAGGAACATTTCTATCTGGAAAGTCAGGCAGCCCTGGCCGTGCCGAATGAGGGCGCCGACATGCTGGTGCACAGTTCGACTCAGCACCCGACCGAGATACAGCACAAGGTGGCCGATGCGCTGGGTGTTCCCATGCACGCAGTCCGGGTTGAGACGCGCCGAATGGGCGGAGGTTTTGGCGGCAAGGAAAGCCAGGGCAACGCTTTGGCCGTCGCCTGCGCCATCGCCGCACGTGCGACTGGCAAGGCCTGCAAGATGCGCTATGACCGTGATGATGATATGACGATCACAGGCAAGCGCCATGGCTTCCGGATTTCGTATAAAGCCGGGTTCGATGAAAACGGACATATTCAGGGCGTTTCCTTTGTTCACTATGCCCTGTGCGGTTGGGCGCAGGATCTGTCTCTTCCGGTTGCAGATCGCGCCATGCTGCATGCGGACAATTCCTATTTGCTGCCAAATGCCCGGATCGAAAGCCATCGGCTGAAGACCAACATCCAATCCGCCACTGCCTATCGTGGGTTTGGCGGCCCGCAAGGGATCGTTGGGATTGAACGTGTGATGGACCACGCGGCGCATGTTATGGGGCTGGACCCGATCGAGCTGCGCCGCCGGAACTATTATGAACCGGCGCATGAGGTGGCCGATCCCACGGTTACTCAGAAACCTCTGGGCCATCCTGACCCGCATGAGGACCTCACCAGCCGAGGCGCGGTCGAGATGGGCGATGCACCAGTTCGCCCTGTACCCGCAGGCGGCAACACCACGCCTTATGGGATGGAAGTCAGCGATTGCGAACTGCATGGCCTTACAACAGCTTTGCTGAAGTCTAGCGACTATGCCGCCCGCAAGCAGGCGGTTGACGCATGGAATGCCGAGAATAGCGTGATCAAGAAGGGAATCGGCTTTTCCCCGGTGAAGTTTGGCATTTCCTTTACACTGACCCACCTGAACCAAGCCGGTGCACTGGTGCATGTTTATCAAGACGGCTCGGTCCACCTGAACCACGGTGGCACCGAGATGGGCCAGGGGTTGTTCCAGAAGGTCGCTCAGGTTGCAGCGTCGCGTTTTGGCATACCACTTGAGCTGGTGAAAATTACCGCCACCGATACGGCCAAAGTACCGAATACATCCGCCACCGCGGCCTCGTCAGGAAGTGATCTGAATGGCATGGCGGTCAAAGCAGCCTGCGACACCATCCGTGACCGGATGGCGGATTATCTGGCTGAACGACATCAGGCCGACCCCACGACCGTGACATTTGCGGACGGGCAAGTTTCAGTAGGCGAAGAAAGCTATAGCTTCGCCGAAGCCGCAGCGTTGGCCTATCAGGGGCGCATCAGCCTGTCCGCAACCGGATTCTATAAAACTCCGAAGGTCGAATGGGACCGGATCAAAGGCCATGGGCGCCCCTTCTTTTACTTTGCCTATGGCGCAGCCATCACTGAGGTGGCTGTCGATACACTGACCGGTGAAAACCGTATCTTGCGCACCGATATCCTGCATGATGCGGGTGCGTCCCTGAACCCGGCGTTGGATATCGGGCAGGTCGAGGGTGCTTATGTTCAGGGCGCAGGCTGGCTGACGACAGAGGAGCTGGTCTGGGACGGCAAAGGCAGTCTACGCACGCACGCACCGTCCACCTACAAGATACCGGCCTGTTCTGACCGACCCGATATCTTCAATGTCGCGCTTTGGGATGGTGAGAACCGCGAGGACACGATCTATCGTTCGAAAGCGGTTGGTGAGCCACCCTTCAATCTGGGCATATCAGCTTGGTTGGCCCTATCGAACGCGGTGGCCGCATGTGGAACCAGCTATCCCGCGCTGAATGCGCCTGCCACCGCAGAAGAAGTCTGGCGTGGAATTCAAAGGGTAAAGGGAGATACCTGATGGGATTTGACAGGGAGGCTTTGAGGGAGGCGGTCAAAACCCACGGCAAGGTGGTTCGGGTCGTCATTGCCGGGATCAAGGGATCATCACCGCGCGAAGTTGGCGCTTCGATGCTGGTATGGAAAGACGGGCAAAGCGGCACCATCGGCGGCGGCACGCTGGAATTTCAAGCCGCTGAAGCTGCGCGTCACCAAACCAAGCCGTCACGGCTGAGCCAGCATGCACTTGGTCCTGATTTGGGCCAATGCTGCGGCGGAGCGGTTTCGCTACTTTCGGAGATATATGACAACGCTTCTTTAACGCATATTGAAGGTACGGTCGTCGCACGACCTGTGACCCAAGAATGCGAAAAAGAGGACCCGCTGGATACTCAGGTTCAGCCTATGGCGGTTAAACGCGTATTAGCGCGGTCTCGCGCTCAAGGCGTCGCACCCGAGCCACAACTGATCGAGGGATGGATGATCGAACCCATCCACGAACCCACCCGCAACCTCTGGATTTGGGGTGCAGGGCATGTTGGCCGTGCGTTGGTGGATGTTCTTTCCCCCCTGCCCGATCTTGCAATCACATGGGTTGATACCGGTCCCGAGCGTTTTCCCAGCAGCATTCCGTCGGGGGTGACTGCCGTGCCGGCGGCCAAGCCTGCAGAACTGGTGCGACATGCACCGCCTGAGGCCGAGCATTTGGTGCTTACTTATTCACACAATCTGGATCTGGAACTGTGCAACAGGTTGCTTTTGCACGATTTCCGTTTTGTCGGGCTGATTGGTTCAGCTACTAAATGGGCGCGATTCCGGTCGCGACTGGCGGCGCTTGGACATCCGCCCGCACGTATAGGCCGGATTACCTGCCCGATTGGCGACCCCAATCTGGGCAAACACCCGCAGATGATCGCCGTTGGGGTCGCAGCGCAACTTCTGCGCCCGGCCCGGCAGAATGAACTGAAGAAGGACCTGAGCGCGTGACCACTCCACTTCTAAGTCTTCAAGGGCTGACCAAAGCCTATCCCGGCGTCGTGGCCAATGATCAGGTGTCTTTCGACATCGGTGAGGGCGAGGTTCATGCCTTGCTGGGCGAAAACGGCGCGGGCAAATCAACGCTGGTCAAGATGATCTATGGCCTGGTGAAGCCCGACAGCGGTTCGATGCTGCTGCGTGGCCAGGCTTTTGCACCGCCTGAACCTCGGGCAGCGCGCTCTGATGGGATAGCGATGGTGTTCCAGCACTTTTCATTATTCGATGCCCTGAACGTCGCTGAAAACATCGCGCTTGGTATGGAAAACCCTCCCGCGATGGGTGATCTGGCGTTCCGCATCCGCGAGGTGTCGGAAACTTATGGCCTGCCGCTGGATCCGTATCGCACAGTGGGCGACCTGTCTGCGGGAGAGCGTCAGCGGGTCGAGATCATCCGTTGCCTGCTGCAAGACCCCAAGCTGTTGATCATGGATGAACCAACATCGGTTCTGACCCCTCAGGAAGTCGATATCCTTTTTGAAACGCTGAACAAATTGCGCTCCGAAGGCACCTCGATCCTGTATATCTCACACAAGCTTGAAGAAATCAGAACGCTGTGTGACCACGCCACGATCCTACGTCTGGGCAAGAATGTAGGCGAGTGTGTGCCCGCCGAAACCTCAGCCCGTGACATGGCTGAAATGATGGTCGGCTCGACGTTGCAAACGCCGGAACGATCCGGTCGGGAGTTTGGCGAAGTCGCACTGGATGTAAGTGGCCTTTCAGTGCCATCGCCTTCGGAATTTGGCACGGCGTTGCGCAATGTTCACATGACCGTCCGCAAGGGTGAAGTTCTGGGCATCGGTGGCGTTGCCGGAAACGGTCAGGACGAATTGCTGGGTGTTCTGTCAGGAGAGATTCCAACTGCTGCGGATGCGATCAAGTTCAATGGTCAAGCGATTGGCAAGCTCGGTCCGACGGCCCGGCGGAAACTTGGCGTGCTGACCGCCCCCGAAGAACGGCTGGGCCACGCAGCTGCCCCTGATATGAGTCTGACTGAAAATGCCCTGCTCACCGGATCGATCCGCGAAGGGTTGGAAAGCAACGGCTTTCTAAAGTGGAACGAAACCAAAGAGTTCGCCGAGAAAATCATCAGCGCTTTCGACGTTCGGACACCCGGACCTGAGAATGCAGCACGATCGCTCTCGGGTGGGAACCTGCAGAAATTTGTGATCGGGCGCGAGGTGTTACAGAATCCCGATGTGTTGGTGGTGAACCAGCCAACCTGGGGCGTGGACGCTGCTGCTGCTGCCTCGATCAGACAGGCGATCCTGGATCTTGCGGCCAAGGGAACGGCAGTGATTTGTATTTCCCAAGACCTTGATGAGCTTATGGAAATCTCGGACAGCTTTGCCGCGTTAAACGAAGGGCGTCTGAGTGCGCCGCGTGAGACCACCGGCCTGACGGTTGATGAGATAGGCCTGATGATGGGCGGAGCACATGGCATAGAGGTGGCGCATGTCTGACGTGTTGAACTGCCTTCTACGAGAATATTTTCAAAAAGATGAAGAAAGCGGGGGGATAATCGGGTGATTGTGCTGGAGAAACGACCTCAGCCATCCAAGGCTTGGTCATATGCGACCCCCTTGGTGGCGGTGTTGGCCACGATGGTTTTTGGCGGATTGCTGTTCGCTATACTGGGCAAAAATCCGGTTGAGGCGATCGGAACAATTTTCTGGGAACCGCTGTTTGGCGAGTTCGCATTCTACTACCGCCCTCAACTGTTGGTCAAAGGTGCGCCTTTGGTGCTGATTGCGATTGGCCTGTCTTTGGGTTTTCGCGCAGGTATCTGGAATATCGGTGCTGAGGGTCAATATATCATGGGAGCCATCTTCGGGGCGGGTGCTGGACTGGCATTCTATCCGATGGATGCGTTTTTCATCTTTCCCATAATGGTGATCGCAGGCGCGTTTGGCGGCTGGCTGTGGGCGATGATTCCGGCCTTTCTTAAGGTTCGGTTCGGAACCAACGAAATCCTCGTCTCTCTGATGCTGGTCTATGTGGCCGAGCAGTTTTTGGCCTCGGTTTCGCTGGGTCTGCTTAAGAACCCCGAAGGGTTTGGTTTTCCCGGATCGCGCAACCTGCAAAGTTATGAAAGTGCACACAATGCGGAACTGATCGCAGGTTCAGGTATGCACTGGGGTGTAGTTGGGGCATTTATTGCAGTGATCTTCTCATATGTTCTGCTGAACCGGCACATGCTGGGCTTTCACATTCGCCTGACAGGTGAGGCGCCTCGTGCAGCCAAATTTGCAGGCGTGAACCCAGCACGTTTGATCCTGTTCTGTCTTGGCCTGTCCGGTGCACTTGCCGGTCTGGCAGGTATGTTCGAGGTCTCGGGCCCCTCGGGCGTGGTTAGCATCGACTTTAATGTCGGCTATGGCTTCACCGCGATCATCGTGGCCTTTCTGGGCCGACTGCACCCGGTAGGTATCCTGCTGGCAGGCGGACTAATGGCACTGACCTATATCGGTGGTGAAATTGCGCAGTCTCAACTAGGCCTGCCTGCCGCCGCGATACAGGTGTTTCAGGGAATGCTGCTGTTCTTCTTGTTGGCATTCGATCTTTTGACAAATTACCGCATCCGTGCGGCACGTAGCGAGGTGGCATAATGGACCTTGGTGAGATTAACCCCGTCCTTCTGGTCGCTTCGCTGATGGTGGCTGCAACGCCACTGCTTCTGGCCGCGATTGGTGAACTGGTCGTCGAAAAGGCGGGCGTTCTGAACCTCGGCGTCGAGGGTATGATGATCGTAGGCGCGATCAGTGGTTTTGCGATCTCGGTTGAGACCGGTTCACCCTGGCTGGGCTTTATCGCGGCAGCGATCGGAGGCGCGGTGCTATCGCTGCTATTCGTGCTGTTGACGCAGTTTGCGCTGGCCAATCAGGTCGCCAGCGGTCTTGCCCTGACCCTGTTCGGATTGGGCTTCAGCGCACTCATGGGGCAGAGCTATGTGGGCATCAAACCCCCCAGCATGGGCGACATACATATCCCGCTGCTCAGCGACATTCCGGTCGTCGGTCCGATCCTGTTCCAACACGATCCGATCCTCTATGTCGGCATCGCGATAATCGCCGCCGTCTGGGCCACGCTCAAATACACCCGTGTTGGACTTATCCTGCGTGCTGTGGGTGAAAACCATGACGCCGCCCACGCGCTTGGCTACAAAGTCATCAAGATCCGCATCATGGCGATCCTGTTTGGCGGGGCCTGCGCAGGACTTGGCGGTGCCTATATCAGCCTGATCCGAGTCCCTCAGTGGACCGAGGGTATGACCGCCGGTGTTGGTTGGATCGCTCTTGCACTGGTGGTGTTTGCCAGTTGGAAACCATGGCGTGTTCTGCTGGGTGCCTATTTGTTCGGCGGAATCACTGTGTTGCAACTGAATTTACAGGCGGCGGGCGTTGCCATCCCGGTCGAGTATCTGGCAATGTCGCCCTACATTATCACGATCCTTGTGCTTGTGATCCTTTCGGCCGACAAGAGCAGCGCACCTGCCTCACTGGGCCGTACATTCCATGCCTCGCTCTAGGGGCTAACTAAACCAACTTGGGGAGTAACACATGAAATTCACTACACTTTTGGCAAGCGCCGCCATGGCGCTGGGTCTGGCCACCGGTGCCATGGCCCAAGACAAGACCAAAGTCGGGTTCGTCTATGTCGGCCCGGTGGGCGACGGTGGCTGGACCTATGAACACAACAAGGGTCGCCTGGCAGTCGAGGAAGAGTTCGGCGACAAGGTTGAGACTGTGTTTGTTGAATCGGTCCCCGAAGGCCCAGACGCCGAGCGCGTGATGACTCAGATGGCGTTGGAAGGTGCTGACCTTATCTTCACCACCTCATTCGGATACATGGACCCGACAATCAATGTCGCCAAGAAATTCCCGAATGTGAAGTTCGAGCACGCGACCGGCTACAAAACCGCAGATAACGTTTCGGTCTACTCGGCCCGTTTCTACGAAGGACGCGCGGTGCAAGGGCACATTGCGGGCAACATGACTAAGTCCAACATCATTGGCTACATCGGGTCGTACCCTATCCCCGAAGTGATCCGTGGTATCAATTCAGCCTATTTGCACGCCAAAAAGGTGAACCCGGATGTCGAGTTCAAAATCGTCTGGGCCTACACATGGTTTGATCCCGCCAAAGAGGCTGACGCCGCCAAGGTTCTGATCGAACAGGGCGCAGACGTTATTCTGCAGCACACCGACTCGACCGCACCGCAAGCTGCGGCGCAGGAAGCTGGCAATGTGGTAACCTTCGGTCAGGCCTCTGACATGAGCGAATACGCCCCCTTCCCGCGTGTGTCATCGATCATCGATGATTGGGCACCCTACTACATCGCGCGGACACAGGCGGTCATGGATGGCACCTGGGAGAGTGTAAATACCTGGGACGGCATCCGGGAAGGAATGGTCGCAATCGGTGAGATTTCCGACGCGGTACCGGCTGATGTCAAAGACGAGGCGCTGGCCCTGAAAGCCGCGATGGCGGCAGGTGAGTATCACCCCTTCACCGGCCCGATCAACAAACAGGACGGCAGCGCCTGGCTGGCTGAAGGCGAAGTTGCTGATGACGGCACGCTGGCCGGGATGAACTTTTACATCGAGGGGCTGGAAGGCGACATTCCGCAGTAAAGTCTAACCCAGTAAGATAAGATCAAGGCTCGCAGAATCCTGCGGGCCTTATTTGGTCATCCGTTCAAGGAGACACCATCTGGAAGAAATGGGCTTTCAGCGGTATCGCCGACGGCTCTGAACCAAAACGTGCACGCATATTGTGTGCGAGATCTCTGGCAATTTCATCATGGTTTCCATCGCGTTCGAGAACCTCAAAATAGGCTGGGCTGCCAAGCATCAGGCCCAGCGCAAAATTATCAAAACTCGCAACAGTTGAGGCATGTTCGACGTATTCGTGGCGTGGCTCGACAAACCCCGCTTGCGCAACCTCATCCAGAATCGCGGCAGCATCGTGTAGCGAGAACGGGACTTTCATGAAACCGGGAGGATGACCATCAAATGCAGCGGATAATGTTTCGATGACCAGTTCGGAATATGGGTTCTCGGCGTTCGTACCCCAAGTCGAAAACAAATAAATGCCACCCGTTTTCAACACCCGGAGCGCTTCGGCGTAGGCTTTGGCACGATCAGGGAAGAACATATGACCGAACTGGCAGATGACCGCGTCGAAACTTGCGTCATCGAATGGAAGCTCCTGCGCATCTGCAGTTTGAAAACTCACGTTATCCGTCTCGCTGAACTTAGTGCGTGCGATATCAAGCATCGGTTCGTTGAGGTCTGTGACCACAATATGCCCATCTTCCAACGCACTAGACACATGCCGGGTCACGATCCCTGTGCCTGCAGCGAGTTCTAACACCTGTCTGGGCGAAACGGCCGCTGTTTTTTGCGCCATAATGCGGGCCATATGATCGAATATCACCGGCCCCATCTCTCGATCGTAATTTCCCGGGATATCTCCTACAAATGCAGAATTTGTATCAACCATCGTAACCTCCATGCACCGAAAAATCCTCAGCCGATCATGGCCAGCTGAGGATATGCTGAGGCATGGTAGCACAGACTGCGCAAGTTCAGCGACATAACCACGTTGAACAAATGGCTGCCAGGGACCGGGTCAAACACCAAGTAATGGATTAGGAGCCGGTTTTAGTGTCCAGTCAAAACCAGAGTGTTCACCGGCATCAGGATCAACCGCAACCGCAAGCCCGCAGCGTGGACAACGCCGATGGTGTCGACCACATGCAGGAATGACTTTTCCCAGAACCCAAGGTTTTCGTCTTCCAGCTTGGCGTGGTTATCCGTGTAGACATTGGCCAGACAGTTGCTTCCCGGCGGCACATCATCGGCCATGCTTTCATAAAGCGGCTCGAGATAGACGAGGATCGAGCCTGGCTTGGTATTGGTCTGGACGTCACGCAATTCATCGGTTGGCCGGATCTGACCTGAAGGGATCACATCCTGTACCTCGACGACGACGACGGGGATCACTGTGAAGGGTTTTGTCATGCACCCGATTTCACCGATCATGCCTGGTTTGATCACTTGCGCTGAAAGCTGGTTGAACGCAGCCTGAAACCGGTCGTGCCCAGAAGAAGACGGCACAAGGATGCCTGCAGGCCGCAATAACGGGCTCACGTAATCGCCGACCTGCAGCCCAAATTGTTCGATGCGACCGGTGACACCTGCGCTGATTATGGTCTTGTCCAGCTCGGTCAATGCCGCGTCAAGCTGGGCATTCGCGCTGGCAAGCTGGGCAGGGATCAGTTCCTCGATCTGCTGCACCACAGCAGCGCGCTTGGATGTGGCGGCCGTGACTTGAGCCTCACGCTCGGCAACCAAATTCTCAAGCCGGTCGATCTCGGCCAGGCGCACGGCACTGGACCCTTCGTCGCGCAATGTTGTATTCCGCTCGAGATCTTCAAGCGCCTGATCCAAAGCGGCGCGTGCACCTGCAATGCCTGCCTCTGCCTCGGCCAGATCGGTTTCCGCCACTTTTAATGAGGCTTGAACCTGAGCGATTTGCGCGTGGGCAGCTTCAACCTGTGCTGTTTGCGTGAAATCCTCAATCCGGAAAATCGGCTGCCCTGCTGTCACCTGCTCATTGTTGCGCACATAAACTTCGGAAACGCGGCCGCCGAGCTGTGGAAGGATCGTAACCGTCCGGAAATACGAGGCTGCCGTTTTGCTGGCCGGATGGAAGTAAAACAAAGTGGTGATCACCGTCAGTGCCAGAATAGCGCAGGTCGTTAACCCCCAACGCAGTTCATACCACATGGTGAACAGAGTAATCTCATGTCCGATCCGTTTGCCCTGAACAAAGCGGCGGAACAGATAATCGGGAAGCACGGTGATCAGTGCGCACAGCATCGTCTCAATCATGGTTCAGTGCCCCTGCGCTGCCGGTTCTGAGGGTTCGGGCTCAATATCCGGTTCGGGTGGATCAGGCACCACGGCTTTATCCTGCCCCGGTGCCAGGGATCGGATGGCATCTGCAATCGACCGCAACGGAGCAGCAAAATCGGGGAACTGAAAACCCGCGACAAGAATTGCCGCAACCCAGAATATTCCGTTGTGGGTAAACAAAGCCAACAGCGCGAGTATTCCAACCAGCTGAAATTGTGGATGGTTATTCTCATGCGCCATTTTTTCCGGGATCGAATGCAGCGTAAAATACGCAACCCCGATCAGAACCACCAAACCGACGGTGAAAATGACCATAAAGGTAAAGAGGTAGTCGCTACCGTCCGCCTGCGTTACATAAGAGGGTATATGTCCCGTTGCCATCGGGTGAATGTTTGCCGAGTTCACGTCCGCCTCCGAATCTCGCTTTGATTGCACTAAGAGCAGGCTGATCGCTTGCGATCAAGTTTCCTGTGCATGGTGCTTGCGTCTTTTCGTTTGAAGGCACGCGTGCCATGGTCAGCACAGGTCACGGGTATATTATGCGTCACACTGATCATCCCGCGGCCGGAAGCGAAAGAACACATATGATTGATTTCCTGATTATCGGCGGCGGTATCGCCGGGTTAAGCGCGGGTGCCCGCCTGTCCAAGCACGGCACCGTCACGGTGTTAGAAGCAGAGGATGCGTTGGGCTATCACACCTCAGGTCGGTCCGCCGCCCTGTTTGAAAAGGGATATGGTCCGCCGTCCGTCAAAGCTCTGAACGAAGAGAGCGCTGCTTTCTTTGAAGTCAATGAATACCTGACACCGCGTGGATTGATGCTGGTGGGTGCCAAGGATCAACAAGAGTTGTTCCTGAAGGAAGCTCAAGACCTTGGAGTTCAGCAAATTTCTTTGGACGAGGCCACAAAGCAAATCCCGATCCTGAATGCCGACACCGTAGGACATGTTGCCATCAGCAATACTGCCTTTGACATAGATACGGACCGGGTGTTGCAGGATTATGCACGGATCATCCGACGCAACGGTGGATCAGTCCTGACCCGAGAGAAGGTCGACAGCATTCGCAAGTCCGGTCACTGGGTCGTTGAAGCCTCTGACACCTTTGAAGCCCGTAACTTGGTAAATGCCGCCGGCGCATGGGTGGACGAGGTGGCGCAAATGGCAGAAATCCAGCCAATCGGTATAACTCCATTTCGTCGATCCATGGCCCGCCTACCATCGCCTGGAGGGCATGATGTGAAAAACTGGCCCATGATGCTGGGGGTCGCTGAGACCTGGTATGCCAAACCCGATGCCGGAAAGTTACTCGTTTCACCTTGCGAGACCGACCCGACCTCACCCCATGATGCCTATGCCGACGACTTGGTTCTGGCAGAAGGTTTGGCACGGTACGAGGCCATGGTGACAGAACCGGTGACACGTGTTGAAACAAACTGGGCCGGGCTGCGCAGCTTTGTATCGGACGGCACTTTGGTTCTGGGGCCAGATCCCACAGACCGAACCTTTATCTGGTCTGCCGCGCAGGGCGGATACGGGTTTCAGACTGCCCCGGCTGCCTCGCAACTTGTGGCAGATCTTGTAACAGGTACTGAATCATCACTTGATGCCACAACTGTGCAAATGCTGAAGCCCGAAAGGTTGCGCAGATGACGCCGCGCAAACTGCCCCCCAATGCAAGCGTCGCCACAGAAGGTGATGACGGCATGCTTGTCGCCCCAGCAGCAAGCCGAAACGCGGCGGTGCTTTGTGATCTGATTGCGCGTGTTGCCCCATCATCGGGCCGCGCATTGGAACTGGCCAGTGGCACAGGTCAGCATGTATCGGCCTTTGCCCGGCGGATGCCCGGAGTTCATTGGCAACCCAGCGAAGTCACCTTGGAACGGCGCGCCAGTATTGACGCCTATTCGACCGGGCTGAGAAACACTTCCCCTGCACTTCATCTGGATGCAACCGCGGCAGGTTGGCACAAAACCATAGCAAGGCAAGATTTGGTTGTGCTGGTCAACCTCTTACATCTGATCAGCTTACCCGAGGCTGAAACCTTGATTGCCGAAGCCGCGCGCGTTTTGAACTTGGGCGGGCGTTTGGTGCTATATGGCCCTTTCAAACGTCATGGGCGCTTGACCAGCGAAGGCGACCAGAGATTTCACGACGCATTGGTTCATCAGGATCCAGAGATTGGCTACAAAGATGACACCCAGATAATGGCGCTGTTCTCTGAAAACGACCTCGAACTGGTCGAGGTCGTTCAGATGCCCGCGAACAACTTGGCACTCATAGGCCAAAAAGCAGCAATCTGATCAGGATCAAAGCCGGTCCCCTTCTTATGTATCATATGCAATTTATCATATGTTTTAAGAAGGATGTTGTAATGAGCTGGCACGAAGCACTGGACGGGACCCGCAAAAGCCTGCGTAATCTCAACGGCGCCATTCCCGATACCGCCCGAGCCTTTGGTGCCTTGGGGAAATCGGTCAAAGAAGCTGGGATCCTGGACTACAAAACCAAGGAATTCATCGCGTTAGGCATGTCGATCGCCGTTCGGTGCGAGCCTTGCATCACCCTGCATACCGAGGCGTTGGTCAAAGCAGGCGCCACTCGCGATGAGGTATCGGATGTGTTGGCGATGGCGGTGCAGATGGGTGGCGGGCCATCTATGATGTATGCGGCGAAAGCCCTAGACTGCTTTGATGAGTTGAACGCATAATAAAAGCCCACCGGAGGCGGGCTTTTTGGGGAAGGCGGTACAGGTTTGTGCCGCCTTTCTAAGTTACTAGCCGTCCTTACGGATGGTTTCATTCTTCGGATCGTAGGGGCTGTCGCATGTGACGACCGCATCCCACAGTTTGTCCTGAATTTTGACCTGAAGCTTAGTACCTTCGACCGCCAGTTCGGGCTTCACATAGCCCATGCCGATGGACTTTTCGAAGGCCACCGAATAGCCACCCGAGGTCAGACGACCGACGCGCTCGCCTTCCGGCGTGTACAGCGCCTCGCGGCCCCATGGATCGGCATCGTCCGGCCCGTCGATCAGCAGAGTGCAGCATTTCACGCGTACGCCGGTCTCTTCCAGCTTGGCCTTGCCGTAGAAGTCTTTCGACAGATCAACAAAGCGTGGCAGGTCAGCTTCCAGAGGGGTTGCGTCACGGCCCAGTTCTGTACCAAACGCGCGATAGGATTTCTCCTGACGCAGCCAGTTCTGGGCGCGCGCGCCGACCAGCTTCATACCGTGCTTCTCACCGGCTTTTTCCAGCAGGTCGAACAGGTAATTCTGCATCTCGATAGGGTGGTGCAGTTCCCAACCCAGTTCACCGGTATAGGCCACACGGATCGCGTTCACGGGGCACATGCCGAGTTCGATCTGACGGGCCGACAACCACGGGAAGCGCTTGTTGGACAGTGAAGTTTCCGGATCGGCGTCCTTGATGACCTCCTTCAGCACGTCACGCGACTTGGGTCCGGCGATGGCGAATACGCCCCACTGGGTGGTCACGTCCTGGATCTCGATGTAGCCGAACTCCTCCATCTTGTCCTCGGCCGCCTTGCGCAGATAGTCGGCGTCGTACTCGGTCCAGGCACCGGCAGAGACGATGTAGTAGTTGTTCTCGCCGTTGCGGACGATGGTGTATTCGGTGCGGGTGGTGCCGTGTGAGGTCAGCGCGTAGGTCAGGTTGATACGACCGACCTTGGGCAGCTTGTTACACGTAAACCAATCCAGGAACTGGGTCGCACCGGGGCCTTTGACGACATGCTTGGTGAAGGCCGACGCGTCGATCAGGCCAACGCCTTCTCGGATCGCCTTGGCTTCTTCGACGGCATACTGCCACCAGCCACCACGACGGAACGAGCGGCTTTCCTTGTCAAAATTGTCCGACGCGTCCAGCGGGCCGAAATAGTTCGGACGTTCCCAGCCGTTCACCCAGCCGAACTGAGCTCCGCGCGCCTTCTGCCTGTCATAGGCCGGAACGGTGCGCAGCGGACGGCAGGCCTCACGCTCTTCGTCGGGGTGGTGCAGGATGTAGACGTGCTCATAGCACTCTTCGTTCTTGCGCGCCGCGAATTCGGTGGTCATCCAGTTGCTGCTGTAGCGTTTGGGGTCTAGCGAGGCCATGTCGATCTCGGCTTCGCCGTCGACCATCATCTGCGCCAGATAGTAGCCGGTGCCGCCAGCAGCGGTGATGCCGAACGAGAAACCCTCGGCAAGCCACATGTTGCGCAGACCCGGAGCCGGACCAACCAGCGGGTTGCCGTCAGGGGTGTAGCAGATTGGACCATTTAAATCGTCTTTCAAACCGGATTCGGCGCAGGAGGGAACACGCTCTGCCATCGCCATGTACTGATCGGCAATCCGGTCCAGATCCAGCGGGAACAGGTCAGCGCGAAAGCTGTCCGGCACGCCATGTTCGAACTGCGCAGGAGCGCCATGTTCGTAGATACCCAGTATCCAGCCGCCACGTTCTTCGCGTGCGTAGGATTCGTTGTCGGCATCGCGGACAACAGGGTGTTCGGGGTTGCCCGCTTCGCGCCATTTGACCAGTTCGGGGTCTTTGTCCATGACGATGAAGGTATGCTCGACCGGGATGGCAGGCATCTTGATGCCCAACATCTTGGCAGTGCGCTGCGCGTGGTTGCCTGATGCGGTCACCACATGCTCGGCAGTGATCACAACCTGCTCATCTGAAGGAACGAGGTTGCCGCCCTTCTCGACCATCTTGGTGCAGGTGACTTCCCAGTGGGTGCCGTTCCAATGGAACGCATCGGCCTGCATCTTGCGAACAATGTCGACGCCGCGTTGACGAGCACCCTTGGCCATCGCCTGCGTTACGTCGGCAGGGTTAATATAGCCGTCCTCGGTGTGATAAATTGCACCCTTCAGGTCCGAGGTTTCGATCAGCGGCCAGCGCTCTTTGATTTGGTCAGGGGTAAGCCATTCGTAGGCAACATCACAGGTCTCGGCTGTGGACGCATAGAGCATGTATTCGTCCATACGCTCTTGCGTCTGTGCCATGCGCAGGTTGCCCACCACAGCGAAACCGGCATTTAGCCCGGTTTCTTCCTCAAGCGTCTTGTAGAAATCGACCGAGTATTTGTGGATGTGGGTCGTCGCATAGGACATGTTGAACAACGGCAACAGGCCCGCTGCGTGCCAGGTGGAACCGGATGTCAGTTCGTCCCGCTCGATCAGCATCACATCATCCCAGCCTGCCTTGGCCAGGTGATAGGCAATCGAGGTTCCGACGGCGCCGCCGCCGACAACCAGTGCTTTGACTTGGGTTTTCATAGCCGGGTGTCTCCCCTTGGAATCTGTTGACACCATATGGCGCATTTGTGGCGCCCGGCGCGACATTCATCCGACCAGTGATAATAGAAAAACGACCCACAATTGATGCAGGTTCGTTATTCGGGCGTGACAATCCGATCAGTTTTTACCGAAGGTGCAGCGTTTAGAGCTTCCACTCATTGCGCAGGAAGATCCTTCGTTTCCCTTTCGAACACGGACGTCTGAGCGTCCTGCGTTTGCTGCAGTAGCGACGGCGCCGCCGCCAAATGCCCCAAAACCGGGGATCTTCTGTAGCAATCCATTGATAAAACCGCCACCCGTGTCAGTCGGGTTGGCGTCGGCTTGACGTTGATCCGAATGCAAAATCAACTCAAGCGCCTTTCCATAAGCCATCTGCAAATTGCCCTGGTTTTCAAAGACTTTGCCGCCAGTGATATCGGCCAGGCCTTCTGCGTTGAAATCCGTCTCTGTGAGCGTGTTCAACATCACAGCTCCGATGTCCATGTTCTCGAGTTTCTGCTGTGTCACCTTGTCCTGCATAGCCACCATTTTGCCATAGAGGTTCAGCATTTTTCCTGCCATTTCAGGCTGATCCTCCAGTGGAACATAAATACCCTGCCCTGTCGCAACCGAGGGAAATTCCAATAGTGCATTCAGCCCGGGCAAATCGACTGAATTCAAAAACTGCCGGATCGTGGCATCGCTTGCATTGGTGTGCAGACGCAGCACTACCTCTTCATCAAATCCGATGCGACCTTTGATCTTACGGATGTCGCTTTCTTGAACATCGCCAGAAAGACCCTCGGTCACTTCCGCAAACGCCACTCCATCAATGACAGCATATCCGTTAGAAAACTGCATCGCGTTCATAAAGTCGGCCTGTCGCCCCAGTGCTAGACCAACCAGAGTATTGCGTGCTTTCTTAGGCTTCAATGTGATGTCGAACCAGACGATTTCACCATCTTTTTCATAAACATAACCCGACTCTGCCAGCTTACGTATCAGACCCTCGCGCCCCTCATTTGTGAGGCGCTGTAATTCAGCCTGACCGGAAATAGAGCTGATCATGGGCGAGATTTCATACCCCGACAGAACCGCCTGAACCGGCTTGCTATCGGCATCTGTCAGATCATGGCGGCCCCAACCCTCGGGGGGAGATGGCAAAAAGGATTTTGCGCCCGCATCCCAGCTTTTCTTGCGCTCACGTTCGGCCTGCTTGGCGGCCTGCTCGGCCTTATACAAGCCGAAACGATCATTGATCGTTTCGACATAACCTGCAAAGGACAATGTATCGTCGTGCTTTTTATCCTGCTGGTAATAGTCAAGACCCGCGACAACAATCGCCGCGATCAGCAAAAATCCAATGAACCGCAAGGCGCCCATAAATCAACCTCAGAATTAATTAGTGCTCTGAAGAGATTCAATCCTATGAAATTTGGGCGTGGATATGACCGATCCTTGGAATTATCTGTCCATCGACATACAGCTTATATACTAAAGAATCTTCCCCGGATTCATGATGTTATCAGGATCCAGCGCCGATTTTATCGCCGCCATATAGGCCGTCGCTGCACCCAGTTCTTTCACCAGATAAGGGCGTTTTCCTTGCCCTATTCCGTGCTCCCCAGTGCAGGTGCCTTCCATCGAAATAGCCATATCGTTCAGCCATCCAACGAAATCCTCAGCGCTCGCGACTTCAGTCGGGTTGTCCATATCGATCAACAACAGAGTATGGAAGTTTCCGTCTCCGACATGACCCACAATCGGGGCCAGCAGTCCCAACTCGGCTGCTTTTTCCTGTGCGGCTGTCACACAATCGGCCAGACGCGAGATCGGAACGCAAACATCCGTTGAAATCCCCTGCGCGCCCGGTCGCAATTGCAGGCTGGCCCAGTACATGTCGTGCCGGGCTTGCCACAGCTTGTTGCGCTCTTCGGTTGTCGAGGTGGTGGTGATATCGCTGCCACCGAATTCTTCCGCGATTTGCCCAAAGGACTCGGCCTGCTCAGCCGCTCCGCTGTCGGAACCGTGAAACTCCAACAGCAACAGCGGCGTTTCAGGCAGATCAAGTCCTGAATAGGCGTTTGCCGCTTTGACAGACATCTGATCCAGCAGTTCGATCCGGGCAACAGGGATGCCATATTGAATGGTCAGCATCACAGCTTGGCATGCCGCATCCACTGTTGGAAATGAACAACGCGCAGAACTGATGGCCTCGGGTATACCATGCAGACGTAAGGTTATCTCGGTGATAATGCCTAACGTCCCCTCGGCACCAATCAACAGACGCGTTAGATCATACCCGGCCGAGGACTTGCGGGCCCGATGTCCAGTGCGGATCACTTGCCCGTCAGGCATCACGGCCTCAAGGCTAAGCACGTTGTCTTTCATTGTCCCATAACGCACTGCGTTGGTGCCAGACGCGCGCGTCGCGGCCATGCCACCCAGAGACGCATTCGCGCCCGGATCAATGGGGAAGAACAGCCCCTGATCCCGCAGATGGGTATTCAGATCGGCGCGGGTGACACCCGGCTGTACCACGCAATCCAGATCACCGACGTTGACGGCCAGTATCTTGTCCATCTGGCTCAGATCGACGGAAATCCCACCGGCAGGCGCATTCACATGCCCCTCAAGCGAAGTGCCTGTACCGAAAGGGATTACCGGCACTTTATGCGCGGCACAGACCTTTACGATATTCGCAACTTCTTCGGTAGAGTGCGGAAAGACCACCGCATCGGGGCTCTGGTTCTCGATCCACGTCGTAGTGTGCCCGTGCTGCTCACGGATCGCGGCACCGGTCTGCAGCCGGTCCCCAAATCTTTGTTTCAGAACTCCGACAGCGGTTTCTATTCCGGCTTCATTTCGCGGCAATGCGGCTGCCTGCACCATTGCGTTCCCTTTCCTTCAGGCTGCGGCCTATAGCATTGCAGGTACAACCTGATCAGGCGGCCGATGGCCGTCCTCGAATGTCTTGATGTTGATGATGACCTTCTCACCCATCTCGATCCGACCTTCCAGCGTGGCCGAGCCCATATGAGGCAACAAGACTACATTTGGCAGTTGCCGAAGGCGAGGATTAACGTCCGTGCCCTGCTCATAAACATCCAAGCCCGCGCCAGCAATTTCCCCCGCACGGATCATCCGGGTCAACGCGTTTTCGTCTACGACTTCACCGCGTGAAGTATTCACGATCACAGCCGAGGGTTTCATCAATTTTAATCGCCGCGCGTTCATTAGGTGAAATGTCGAAGGCGTTGACGGGCAATTGACCGAAATGACATCCATGCGCGCAACCATCTGATCCAGGCTTTCCCAGTAGGTCGCTTCCAACTCTTGCTCAATCTCTGGGCGCAGGCGGCGGCGATTGTGGTAGTGCACCTGCATTCCAAAGGCACTGGCACGGCGGGCAACCGCCTGCCCGATCCGGCCCATGCCAAGAATACCCAACCGGCGTCCACCAACTCTGCCACCCAGCAAGGCAGTCGGAGCCCACCCGGCCCAATCGCCTTTTTGCATTACGCCCAGCCCCTCAGGGATACGCCGGGTCACCGCCAGGATCAGTGCCATCGTCATATCTGCGGTATCGTCGGTCAGTACGCCTGGAGTATTCGAAACAAGAATGCCCCGCTGCCGCGCTGTCGCCACATCTATATTGTCGACACCCGCACCGTAGTTCGCAATCAAGCGCAAATTCTCGCCTGCCTGCCCCAAAATACCGCCATCAATGGTATCGGTGATGGTTGGGACCAGCACATCTGCTTCTTTCACTGCGGCAGTCAGTTCTTCGCGTGTCATGGGATCATCGTTGTCCCGCAGCTTTACATCGAAAAGCTCGCTCAACCGGGTTTCCACCGCTTCGGGTAACCGTCGCGTAACGACAACACTCAGACGTTCTCTTGGCACCTTAGCCCTCCTACCGCTTTGCAAACAGCCGCGCGCCATGGCATCGTGGCGCAGGATTACACGGGGCACAAGAACCCCTTGGGCATCGTCTCAACCTTTTTTTACGCACGATCGACAGGCATAAGAGCGGACAGGCAGTGAGTGCTAGTTTTTCAGTGAATCGCCATTTTGTGGCGTTGATCTCGGTGTTTCTTCTCGCGTTTGGCGCTGTGGCCGCGTCTGCGCAGGAAAAACGTGGCCAAGTCACGAATCTTCCTCTACCCCGATATGTCTCAATGAAAGCGGCCGAGGGTAATGTGCGCCGCGGCCCATCCCTAACCCACCGAATCGACTGGGTGTTCAAGCGACGCGGCATGCCGCTGCAGATCACGGCTGAATACGGAAACTGGCGCAAAGTGCAGGACCACGACGGCGCAGGGGGTTGGGTTCACTACGCTCTGCTTTCAGGCGTGCGGACTGTTCTCATAGAATCCGACTTGCTGCCGGTTTACACCCTGCCCGACTCAAATTCGCAGGTGAACGCGCATTTCGAAACCGGGGTTGTCGCCCGACTAGAGCAATGTACACCGGATTGGTGCCGCATTTCGGCCGGCGGCTATCGTGGCTGGACCCTCAAGAACAATCTTTGGGGGGTCGATCCCTCTGAAATTCGGGAATAACCACCCGTTATCCTGAATTCTGTGTTGGTTAACCCTCGGCTTGCCCGCTGCCGCGCTTGGCCAGTTCCTGATCCAGCAGCAATAGATTCCAGCGATCTCCGTTGGCCGCCTTGGCCTTATCCAAGATCAAAGTGAACAAATCCTCTTCCTCGATCTGCTCTGCCAAGAACCAGTTCAGCATATTCTGCGTACTGTATTCCTTGACCTCGTGCGCCAGCTCGAACAACGCATTGATCTGCCCGGTTACTGTCTGTTCTTGCGCCAGAGCCTGTTCGAGCACATCAACAGGCGATTCATAATCCGTTTGCGGCTTGGCGATCCCCTCCAGGTTGATCCGGCCACCCCGCTTGGCGATAAAGTCGAAAATACGCATTGCATGAGTATCTTCTTCTACGGAATGGCCCCGGAACCAACTGGCGAAACCTGGCAGGTCCTGCGCCTCGAAATAGGCCGACATCGCCAGATAGGTATACGAAGCATGAAGCTCATTATTTATTTGCTTGTTCAATGCCTCTGCAACTTGCGAGTTCAGCTTCATAATAGGCTCCTTTTTTGGATAGCGGACAATAATCACCTAGGTGAGTGAACGGGAATTTTCAATCGTCATATTTTTATTTTAACACAATATTTCAATAGGTTAATAGGCGCATTATGCAATTGAAACGCAGTCGCAGGTTGAAGTTCACATACATAAACCAAAATCTGCGCCTTTGCCAAGAAATCCAAGAAACACTCACCTGAACCAATCGTTGGAATTCACCATCTTTCAATACTTCGAGCAGTTTCCCAAGAGCGGTAGACATCACCAAACAGCTGTCAGAAAAATTTGCAGATCGATATGATATTTGTCCAAAAAAGCCCTTGAACCCCGAAAGCAACAGTCGTAGATAGCCGCTCACCGTTGGGGTGTAGCCAAGTGGTAAGGCAGCGGTTTTTGGTACCGTGTATCGTAGGTTCGAATCCTACCACCCCAGCCATGATTTTCCTAAAAATCACGCACTGAATATATGACCGCCTATTATCGCGTGTTTTCAGCAGGTTATCGTCCGGCAATTTGAGCTGAGACCCGAACGTGACCAAAACAATAGTCGAATTCCGGCCGCAGTCTCTGTTCGCGATTCCGGCGGTACGAGTTTGGTGACTTTAGGAGGGTTTGTAGTTCAGAGTGCGGTGAACTGATTTCGCTGTTCTGACCAGATCGCCGGGAGTCCCGACTTGATCAGGTAGTCTGTGGTCAGACCGTCAGGCTGTTCACCTGCAGCGATGGCATCCAGAACATCAGGTGCCAGCATTGCGAGATCGACAACATCCTGAACACGGCGTTTGGACGTACCTTTTTCTTCTGCAATCTCGGAAAACGTTCTGCCATCAATAATCATCACCAACCACCGGCGCGCCTTGGTAGGCTGATGCTTGACAACGGCATACGGGTCGAGAGATCAAAGAAATACAAGGTGACGACCGACAGCAACCACGCTTTCAACATTGCGCCGAACCTGCCGAACCGGGACTTCCATGCCGATCAGCCAAATCAGAAATGGGCTGGCGACATCAGCTATGTGTGGACCCGAGAAGGATGGCTCTACCTTGCCGTGATTCTTGATCTGCATTC
>NZ_JBQERS010000004.1:0-306159 GCF_056535285.1 Ruegeria sp. O11
CAAGACCCAAAAACCAGACCATAACGCCAATCACTCAGCGCCACCGCCCAATTACCAACCTCAGATGCCCACCGTCTCTCCGATGCGTCTCAACCGTCTCTCCGGCTCGTCCCCGCCGTTCCCAGCGTCCCAGCAACCGCCTCAGCAGCGCCGGTGAAGGGCGTTCTATGCCTTACGCATTCAACGCGCAAGTGGAAAATTCAAGAAAGTCGTAAAAAACTTCAAATTCGCTTTTTAAACCAATATATCAAATACTTACGAACTATGAGTCTCACCGAATACGGTTAAAACCATCCTTCAAACCTATCAGACATACCACTCAGGTTTCAGTGCTTGTTGATTCAAACCCTATATATAGTGAGAGCACTACGCCACCTCCACAAGACAGGACCGACTCGATATGGAGCAGCGATTCATTTCCAATCCCGGAATCGCACCCAGCATCGGCGCCGCCGAGCGCATTGCCTAACGATCTTACAAGGCCTTGCGCATTGTCTATGGATAGGCTCAGGTCTCTCAGAAGCTCAACCGATACGCCTGTGACCGTGATATGACGACTGACACTAAGTTTCCCCTGCTACGAACCGTTGGATTAGACGGTCTATTGGTGACCTTTGCGCAAACCATGTCCGAGCAATCAAACCGCGCCGCTCTGGCATTTCGCGGCGCGGTAGAAGAACAACAGATCGACGGTGTGCTTGAGACGTCGGCCTCGCTGGCATCTGCATTTATACGATTCAATCCCTCAAGCCTGTCGCATCACGACATCGAAGAGTTGATGCGCGCGATGTTGGACAGTCGCGATTGGTACGCCGCACCATTGCCTGCAGGGCGACGATTCTGGAAAGTACCGACAGTCTACGGTACCGATCTTGCGCCACAGCTAGAAGACGCAGCGCTGGCAGCCGGATTGTCAACTACAGACGCCATCGATCGTCTCAGCCAATCGCGCGTGCGGGTACTAACCATCGGGTTCGCTCCGGGCCAACCTTATCTCGGGCCATTAGGACCCGAATTCAACATTCCACGCCTGAAAGAGCTGACGCCAATGGTGCCCGAGGGGGCGTTGGTTCTGGCAATTTCGCAATTTGTTCTGTTCTCAGGGCCAACTCCAACCGGATGGCGCCATGTAGGGCAAACCGCTTTCCGTTGCTTTCGTCCGGACATGGAGCAGAGCTTTGCCCTCAACCCCGGTGATGAGATGCAGTTCATCTCAGTCTCGCGCGAGGAACTTGAGGATATCCGGACAACGTGCACCGATGGTTCTGGCGGTGCGAGTTGCAAGGAGATCACGGCATGACGCTGATCGTCCATCGCATCGGTCCAGCTTGCACGGTTCAGGATCAAGGGCGTACTGGGTATCTGGATCAAGGCCTGTCACGTTCGGGTGCCGCAGATGTAATGGCGCTTTACGAAGGAGCCGCCTTGCTGGGTAACGCCCCAAAGTGCGCAGCACTTGAAATGGCGGGGATGGGGGGCGAGTTCGAGGCAACCGTGCCAACCGCCATCGCGCTAACCGGCGCACCTATGCAGGCCAGTATCGATGGCAGCCCGGTTCTGTGGAATGCCTCGCACCAGATGGAAGTCGGACAGCGACTGGTAATCGGGTCGGTTCAACAGGGCAGTTATGGGTATCTACACTTGGGCGGCGGGATCGAGACCGAAATGACACTGGGCTCTCGCGCGGCACATCTGACCGCCAGGATCGGGCGCGCTGTTCGGGCCGGCGATCGACTGCCCGCACCCGGCGCGGGTACGACGGGCCTGAAGTTGCGTGCCGACGATAGATTCTCGGGAGGCTTGCTGCGGGTCGTGGCCAGCTTTCAAACGGCGCTGTTCGATGAAGGTACACTTGCGCGGTTTACACGAAAGACATTCCACCGTGGCGCCCGGGCCAACCGGATGGGCATGCAGCTAGATAGCGAAGGCGACGGCTTCGCTGCCAAAGGCCAGTTAGACATCCTGTCAGAAGTTATAACCCCCGGCGATATACAGATGACCGGTACCGGTGCACCCTTCATCTTACTTCCCGAATGCCAGACCACCGGAGGCTACCCGCGCATCGCAACCGTCCTACCCTGTGATCTGCCCCGCGCGGCACAGACCCCGGCGGGGGGCGAGGTTCGGTTCGAGTTTGTATCGATGGAACAAGCTGTGACACTGCAAGCCGCTTTTGAGGCCGAACTGGCCCGCATACCGGAGCGCGTCGAACCCTTGGTCCGCGATCCACATGACATCCCGGACCTTCTGTCCTACCAATTGATCAGCGGAATGATCTCTGCCACCGAATAAGGAGTTATCGCGATGCCGAGCGTCGATCTGAATGCAGATATGGGCGAGAGCTTTGGCCCCTGGAACATGGGGGATGATGAAAGCCTGCTGAAGATCATCACTTCGGCCAATATCGCCTGTGGCTTTCACGCCGGTGACCCGGATGTGATGGCCAAGACCATGGCTCTGGCGGCCAAGAACGGTGTTGGCATTGGCGCGCATCCTGGTTTTCCCGATCTACAGGGGTTCGGGCGTCGAAACATGAAAGTAACTCATGACAGTTTGCGCAATCTTGTGCGTTATCAACTCGGATCGGCCATCGGTATGGCCAAAGCCGTAGGTACCAAAGTCCGGCACCTAAAATTGCACGGCGCACTGGCCAATATGTGTTCGGTCGATATCGACATGGCGCGCGCCTGTTATCAGGGCGCGCTGGATGTGGACCCCAACATCATCATAATGGTGCTTGCGGTGACCAAGCAGGAAGCGGCTGTGCGCGAGCTAGGTTGCAAATGGGTGGGTGAGATCTTTGCGGATCGCGCCTACAACGACGACGGCACGCTAGTAGACCGGTCCTTGCCGGGGGCGGTCATCCATGATCCCGCGCTGGCAGGGCCGCGCATTCTGAACATGGTGAACGAAGGTGCGATCATCACCGAATCCGGCAAGCGGCTAGAAACTTCAATTGATACGATATGCCTGCATGGTGATGGCCCGACGGCGGTTCAGATCGCGCACTCCGTGCGCGAGAACCTGATCGCAGGCGGTGTCAAGGTCACAAAGTTCATCCGCTAGTCACAACAACGTAACTTTCGAACCCCATCTCCAAACTGTTGCCCATGCAGGCCTTAGCGCCTAGCATGATTGGCAAGTGCATGATCTGACTACCACAAATCCAAGCAACGCGCCGCAAGGAGATGAGCCTATGTCTTTCGATCTAATGTCCTACCAGCCAAGGGGCGACAAGAAAAACTCGGACTTCTTCACCGAATATCTGCCCAGGATTTACGAGCGTCGCATCAGCTCTGGCATCGCGGATCAGGTAGGCGCGATGCGCGCGATCGTCATTCAGGTTGAAACAGATGCGCTGTTCGACACGTTGGTCGAACTTTATGTAATGACCCCCTATCGCCATACCGCCAGCTATCTGGGCCAGACGCATAAGTTCGCGGTCATGCACTCACATGCCGATTACCCGGCGCTGATTCTGATGGCTCCGCTCAGTTCGGCGTTCGAAGATTTCATTCCCCGCATCAACCGAATATACCCGCTGGCGCGCAGCACGCCCCAGACTCGATATGTGGGTGAGATTTACGGCGCCACCGATTTGAAGAACCTGACGGGAACGCTGGAGGATCAGAATATTCGGTTCGAATATTCTGGGGACACCGAAAACCCGTTCTACACGCTGGAAGGATACCGATTCACAACGCCGTCGGATTTCACATGCAACCGCGTCGGCTATTCAACGCATGATTTTAACGACACAGACAGTCTGGGGCTTGGCGATCGTGTGATGCTGAGCGATGCGGAACAAGCGCGGCTGGATCAGGCCGCAGCCTTTGGCGCCGACAGCAAAATCTCTCCGCTGATGCTGGGGATCGATCACCTCGCCACGCGGGTTCTCGCCGGAGAGCGCGAGGACGCGATCCTTGAGTTTCTGACCATGGTCCCCTATTATTTCTGGGGGGCGTACAACATCTTTGACATGAACTCGTCAACCAACGTGAACCGTAACGCCAATGTGGATGACGACAAGAAATCCCCTGCCAAGGTCTTCACCGCCAACAACACGCCATCCTTCGTAAATTCCTTCGCCAAACTGCCGATGCCGACCGAGGATTTCGTGCGCAACTTTGGACGCCGCCTGCACCACATGGCAGTCGAGATTCAGGATGGTGATCATGCCGCAGGTGATAAAAATGTCGATTTCGTAGTGAATACGCTCAAAGACAATGGTGTGCCATTTCTTGCCCATGTGGTGGGCGAGTGCAAAGACGATCCGAATCTTAAACAGATCTTCTCGAAACACTCGAAACATACATTGCTGATCACTGAGTATATCGAGCGCTGCCATCACTATGATGGCTTCTTTACCAAAGACAATGTTGCTGCCCTGACCGCTGCCGCCGGGCAGGACGAACAGTACCAGCATGGTCACGTTTTCGACTGATCAGATGAAAAAAGGGCTGCGAGATCATCGCAGCCCAGACCCATCCAGGAGAGTATGTCGGGTCTTATGACGGCCCGATCATGAAACATGTGACGTTGCGCGCCTGCAACCGGCGGCAAGCCAGATCGGCCTGTTCGCGGGTCATGCCCTGAAAGGTCGCATCAAACCCGCGCGCGCTCTGGTTCACCTTACGCAACGTGCCTTCCAATGTAGTCATTTCCGACAGCGCGGTTTTCAGCAAAACTTTCTCGGCCTCGTATCGCGTGGTGTATCGGCCCACATTGACACCCCACAGGTGACCGCCGGATGTGGACAGGCGGGTAACCACTTCGGGTTCCGGCTCTGGCTGTCTGGCCGGTTCAACCGAGGCAAGAACCACATCCCCAGGCCGCGAAACTGGTCGTGTTGCGCTGTCCGCAGGTGCGATATCCGCTGCCGCAATGGCGGCGGCAATACCGTCTTGAATACGGGAACCATTTTTCTCGGCCGTTTCGGCAACTGCACCTGCTACTTGCACAGCAGCGGCTGCCGTCGGACGCAGGACCGGGCGCAAGCTTTTCTTCGGTGGACCAACCTGAGCGACCTGTACGGTGCCCAGCCCCGTGTTTCCGGCATACGCCGGGCGGGCAGGCTTGCGGATCGGCGCGCGCGAGGGGGCACGGCGGAAACCCATATCCAGAAGTTCAGCTACACGGGCGTTACGTGATGCGCCGGATTTGCCGCCGAAGACCGTGGCAATGATGCGTTCATCCTTGCGTTTGGCTGAAGCAACAAGGTTAAATCCGGCCGCGCGGGTATAGCCGGTCTTGATCCCATCGGCGCCCCTGTAGGCCGCCAGCAGGCGGCGGTTGGTGTTAGGAACGGTCTTGATCCCGGCATGAGTCGATTGGCGCGAGAACAGATTATAATACTGCGGATAATCATACAGCAGATGACGGCCCAGCTTGGTCATGTCGCGCGCGGTCGACAAGTGGCCCGACTCGGTCAGACCATGCGCGTTCTTGAAGGTCGTCCGGCTCATCCCCATCGCCTTGGCGGTACGGGTCATGCGACGGGCAAAGGCCGCCTCGGAACCGCTGAGCGCGATACCTATGGCGGTCGCCGCATCATTGGCCGATTTCACTGCCGCTGCCCGGATCAGATAACGAAACGCGATTCGCTGGCCGGTGCGCAATCCCAGCTTGGACGGCGGTTCAGCCGCCGCCTTCTTGGTGATCCTAACTTGAGTGTCCAATGTGATCTCACCATTCCGCACCGCCTCAAACGCGATGTAGAGGGTCATCATTTTGGTCAGCGATGCCGGATGGAGCCGCGTGTCGGCATTACGGGAATGCAGCACTTCCCCGGTGCGCGCGTCGATAACCATGGCTGCGTAGGGGGCCGCCACGCCTTGAAGTGGCGCAAAAGAAAGCAGCCACAGGAATGCTATAAGGAATAAGCCCATTCGGGCCGGAACTGTCCGCCGAATCTGCACGATCTTTGCCTCTGTCTGCCTCGCGCCGCCGGGTTTTCCCGGTCAGCAATTTTTATTTTGATATTGGTCAGGCTAACACAGGGACGGGCTTAAAGAAACTGAAAGCTGCGTGTTCGTTACACCCACTCCGACCTAGCTCTGCACTACATGTGGTAGAAGTTGCGCGTCCAGACACCAAACCCGCGATTGCGCCGAAATTCAGGCAAGCCAATCCATCGAATTTTTCGCAACTGATGTGAAACGGCAACAGGTCAGGAAATCCGGGCAACCAGAGCCGAGAGATCGCCCAGATCTCGCAACTCACAAAATCTGGGATTGCCGGCCGGAGTTTCAGCCTTCTCAATTTCCCAGACCAGCCCATGGGGCACATACACGCCCCAGCATCCCGCTTCGATGGGCGCCACCACGTCAGACCGCATCGAGTTTCCGATCATCATCGAGGCCTCGGGACCATCCCCATGCTGCGCGAAAATCGTCGAATAAGTCGCTGCCGTTTTTTCGCTCACGATCTCGACGCCATCAAATAGCTCACCCAATCCGGATTGCGCCAGCTTACGCTCCTGATCGATCAGGTCGCCCTTGGTGATCAGCAAAACCCTGTGCGTCTCGGCCACCGTCTCGATGGCCTCGCGCGCATGGGGGAGCAGTTCGATGGGATGCGCCAGCATCTCCTGCCCCGCTTCAACAAGTTGGCGGATGACGCGCGCAGGGACGCGATCTTCGGTCACCTCGATCGCTGTCTCGATCATAGACAGGGTAAAACCCTTGATGCCATACCCATAGTGCTGGATGTTCCGCTTTTCAGCGGCAAGAAGACGTTCCATCAGGTGATCGCGCTCGGCGTGATCTGCCAGCAATTCGGCAAAATAGGTCTGCGTCAGTTGAAAAAACCGCTCGTTATGCCACAGCGTGTCATCCGCATCGAACGCGATTGTGGTCAATTTGTCCTGCATTGCGATTCCGACTCGTAGCTCTTTTCTCTGACCACAGTGACGTTATATAAGCCCTCAAACAAACCGAAGCTTGAATCGGGATTCTCTTACAGCAATGCGCGAACACCAGTGGATCATGTCGGACAAGGACGACCAGGACGACGACACGTCGGTCCTGGTGCAAACACGTCCCAAGACCAAGCGGCCTCCACTGTATAAGGTGTTGCTGCTGAATGACGACTACACGCCGATGGAGTTTGTGGTGCATGTGCTGGAACGGTTCTTCGGCATGACCCATGCGCAGGCGTTCGAAATCATGCTGACCGTGCACAAGAAAGGCGTCGCCGTGGTTGGCGTGTTCAGCCATGAGATTGCCGAAACCAAGGTCGGGCAAGTGATGGATTTCGCGCGCAGGCATCAGCACCCGCTGCAATGCACCATGGAACGCGAAGAATAACGCGCGGCCATGTCTCCTCGCCTTGAACTTGCCCTAAGCAGCGGGCTCAGCCTGTCACAACCTCTGACCGTGCTGGCCCCAACCCCCAATCACGATCTGTCGGACCTGCCGCACGAGACGCAGGTGGTACAACCCTTCAAACCCTTTCACGATCATTTTGCCGCGCAAGGTTTTGTGGCAACGCCCAACAGTGACGCGCCCAGCCAGGATGCTGTCGTCTTCCTGCCGCGTGCCAAAGCGCTGGCCCGGGCGTTGGTTCATCAGGCTTGCAGCCGCGCCAGCGGGATCATTGTGGTGGACGGGGCCAAAACCGATGGCGTCGACAGTTTACTGAAAGACATACGCAAGCGGGTCGCAATCAACGGGCCGATTTCGAAAGCGCATGGCAAGATTTTCTGGTTTCAGTCTGATGCGGACGCGTTTGCCGACTGGGTTGCGCCTGAAAACCAAATGGTCGACGGATTCCACACCGCACCCGGTGTGTTTTCCGCTGACGGTATCGATCCTGCCTCAGCCCTGTTGCAGAGGTCTCTGCCAACCAAGCGCGGTACGCGCATTGCTGATCTGGGCGCAGGCTGGGGCTTTCTGTCCGCCGGGCTGATCGACGACACCTTGCACAGCCTGCATTTGGTTGAGGCGGATCACACCGCCCTCACCTGTGCCCGCTCCAACGTCACCGACCCTCGTGCGCAGTTCCACTGGGCCGACGCAACCAATTGGACCGCACCCGAGCCACTGGACATGGTGGTCATGAACCCGCCGTTTCACACCTCGCGCAGTGCTGACCCGGCCCTTGGGCAGGGATTTATCGCAAACGCCGCACGAAACCTAACACGCAACGGGCAACTCTGGATGGTTGCCAATCGCCACCTGCCCTACGAAGCCACCCTGGCCGAGTTCTTCACGCGCGTTGAAGAAGTGGCAGGAGACAACCGATTCAAGGTATTTCATGCCTCTCGCCCTCGGGGCTGAGGCCCGCTAACCTGCGCCAGAACTCAGGAGGATTCGCATGTCCTTTTCAATCGCGGGCAAGACCGCAATCGTCACCGGCGGTGCCAATGGCATCGGGCTTGCCATCGGGCGGCATTTTGCGGATGCAGGTGCCAATGTCATGTTTGCCGACATGGATGAAAAACGCCTGTCCGAAGAGCTGGGTGAACAGGCGGATGACAGCAATATCCGTTATTTTGCGGGCGATCTGCGCGAAAAGCTGACCATCGCCAACCTACTCTCGGCAACGCTGGATGCTTTCGATCAAGTGGATATCCTGATCAATGGCGCACGGCAGGTCATCCCTTCAGACCCGCTCGACGCGGATGATGACTCGGTCCGTACATTGTTGAACCAGAACCTGATGCCTGCGCTGAGACTGAGCCAACTGGTCGCCAAGCGGTTTATCAAACAGGCTGATGGTGACACCGAGAACCCTGCAGGTTCGATCATCAACCTGTCCTCGATTGCTGCGCGCCGAACCCACCCGGACCTGATGGCCTACTCGGTCTCAACAGCCGCCCTGGATCAGATGACCCGTTCGCTTGCTGTAGCATTGGCGCCGAGCCGCATCCGCGTGAACTCAATTGCTCTGGGATCGGTAATGAGCGCCTCGTTGCAATCCACATTGAAGGAAAATCGCGACTTCCGCGATGATATCGAAAAACACACGCCCCTGGCACGAATTGCAGCGCCAAACGAACTGGCGGAAACAGCGCAGTTCCTTGCATCGGATGCCGCGGGTTTCATGACAGGGCAAATCCTGACCATTGACGGCGGCCGCACCCTGCTGGACCCGGTCGCGGCACCTGCCCACTGACACCTATGTTTGACACAGAAAAAAACACCGCCTCCGCATGGTTTCGCCAATTGCGCGATGAGATCATCATGGCGTTCGAAGCGCTTGAGGAAAGCCACGCCGCTGGCCCGTTCTCAGACGATCAACCGGGCCGATTTGAGGTGAAAGAAACTACCCGCCAATCCGACGACGGCTCGGACGCTGGTGGCGGCTTGATGTCCGTTATGCGCGGCGGTCGCGTGTTCGAAAAAGTGGGCGTTAATGTTTCAACCGTTTACGGCACACTAGGCGAACGCGCGCAGAATGCGATGGCTGCGCGCAAGGGCATTCCCGGAATGAAAGATGACCCGCGTTTCTGGGCGTCTGGCATCAGCCTGGTGGCACATATGCAGAACCCGCATGTGCCTGCAGTACACATGAACACACGAATGTTTTGGACACCGCATGCCTGGTGGTTCGGTGGCGGGTCCGACCTGAACCCTTGCATCGAATATGACGAGGACACCTCTCATTTCCACGCCACTCAAAAGGCTCATTTGGATCCGCATGGTGCGGCGCATTATCCACGCCTCAAAGATTGGGCCGATGAATATTTCTACATCCCCCACCGCAAACGCGCACGAGGTGTTGGTGGGATATTCATGGATGACTATTGTACTGGCGACTGGCAGGCAGATTTCTCCCTGACCCAGGATATTGGCCGCGCATTCCTTCCAGCGTTCTTACCTCTGGTCGAGAAGCGTCGAATTCAGAGTTTCAATGACACGGACAAGACTAAGCAGCTTGTGCATCGTGGTCTCTATGCGGAATACAATCTGGTTTACGACCGTGGCACCAAGTTTGGTCTGGAAACCGGGCATGATCCCGATGCCGTTCTCATGAGCCTGCCGCCGCTGGCGAAATGGATCTGATGGTCAGAAACCAAAATCTATGAAATTGTCATAGCAATATCCCTGAGCCGACCCTGCCGTCATATTTGCTCCTACGGTTTTGACCGTGACGGAATATGTTGTGACATCTTCAGCCCCTTCAGGCAGTGACAGAGAAAACTGCACCGTACGGGCACCCCTCTCATAGGGTTTCGAGATATAGATGCGTTGAGTTGCCGATGTCCGCAGCGTCCGGATCGCAAAATCACCGATCCCGCACCAATAGGCCACTGGCGCTGATGTACCGATCGCAGCCACCTCGTAGGTGCCATCATTCAATGGCGTGACTGTTGTTCGAAATGCGGGCCGCACACCCACACCGAAGCCAACGGCTTGTGAAAGTGTGGGGGACACCAAAGCAGCCACCAGGCATGCAAGCTTCAGAATTCGCATATCCAATACCTCATTCGATAACTTCGATCGACGCCGTCAAAGCGTGAATTCAATCAATAACATACCATGACAGCATTCTTGCTTCTGGTACAATGTCGAATTCTTACGCCCTTGGTTACCCACCATGAAAATCCTTTCATTGAATATGATCCGCGCTATGATCTAAGAAACCGTAGTTTCCAGAGTGACCCGTGCAGACGTCATTTCCAAAAGACTGGTTCGATATTTCTCCTGAAAAATACGCCGATTTCGGTGCAGTGTTTTATCTCGCGGCACTGACCAAAACACATCGGGATCGCAACTTAGGTCAGGCGCTTTATGCCTTTGAAACGCCCTTGCGTCTGGGGCAGTATCATATCTTTCGGCAAAACGGATTTCCGCGCGGGTTTGTGACTTTCGCCGGTCTAAGCCCTGAAGCCGAACATCGCTATGCGGTACAGGAACAGCCGTTGAATAACACCGATTTCACCAGCGGTACGTCTTTCTGGATCATCGACATGGTCGCTCCGTTTGGTCAGACCAACCAAATTGTCGAGATGCTAAAACGCGAGATCCCGCATCCCAGGGTGCGCACTAACCGGATGGACAGCGACCTGACCCGAAACCGAATCGTCGAATGGACCCGTGACCAGAACGCTGAGGTGCACATGCGCCTTTACAGAAAAAATGAATTTGCGCGAGTGCTAGAGCAGGAGGGATCATAACATGGTCTCGATAGTCGGCGATACAACAGGTTCGGTGACAGATGATCCACCGAATGTGGCAACTGGTGATCTTGATATTACCAGCGGTGCCACCATCGTCTCGCAGGACTGGTCTATCCAGACGCCGCCCGATCACGGGACAGCCAGCATTGATCCAGCTACAGGCGAATGGACCTATACGGTCGACCCTACCTTTTTCGACAGTTTGGATAATGGCGAAATCGTCACCGATACGTTCACAGTCGAAGTCAACGCCGTCGTCAGCGTCTTCGGCTTTAATTTTAATGCAGCTCCGGAAACAACCGATGTCACCATCACAATTGAAGGTGTGTGTTTTACTGCAGGCACGTTGATCGAAACCGAAGTCGGTTCGCAACCGATCGAAACTCTTCAGGTGAATGACGAAGTGTTGACCGCCGATCACGGCTTGCAGCCCATTCGCTGGATCGAAAGCAGCCGATTGGACGGTGGGCGATTACGTGCGAACCCTTCAATGCGACCGGTGCGGCTTACTGCCGGCAGTCTTGGGCCAGATATTCCATCCCGTGACCTTCTGGTCTCTCAACAGCATCGAATTCTGATAAGTGGTCCCAAGGTCCAGATGCTATTTGGTGCGCCCGAAGTATTGGTCGCCGCAAAACACCTTTGCTCCTGGCCGGGCATCGATATCGAAACAAGCGACCAGCCTGTCGAGTATTTGCATATCCTTCTGGACAGGCACGAGATTCTAACCGCCGAAGGGGCGCCAGCTGAAAGCCTATTTCTGGGTGAAGAAACCCTTTACACTTTATCCTCTGACGCGTTGCAGGAACTCGTCGAGATTTTCCCCGACCGCGCGACAGACGAACACAACGGATTCGGAAATGCCGCGCGCCTTATTCTGCGCGAGCATGAGGCGCGCGCGCTTGCCTAATCCTTAGACGACTCGCCCACCGACATCCTGCGGGGCCAGCGCGACAGTCTTGATCACCGCATAGCAACTGCTGCCCTGCTGCAACCCCAAGGCCGCGACCGAGCGTCGGGTCACGCGGGCCAGAACAATCCCAGCAGGTGTGTTGACCGACACAATGGCACCCGGCCCTTCGCCTGATCGGATCGTTTCGACCTGCCCGGAAAGCACGTTCAGGGCTGACAGCCCTTCTGGTGGTTTGTTCGACAAGATCACCTCTTGCGCCGGGATACGGATACGCAGGTCTTCGCCGATCCGGTGCGCAATGCGCGGCAGGAACAACCGCGCCCCGCCTGCGTCCAATTCAGATAAACCATCATCGTGATGAGCCGTCACGCGAACGCTTAGCACCGCACCCACGGCGCGCACACCGGCGGGGGCAACTGATGGGTCGGCCAGCACTTCGGACGCAGGGCCAAAGCGTACCACCTGCCCATCCTGAAGCGCCACGACCGATGTCGCCAACCGCGCAACCTCGGCCGCCGAATGTGTTACATAGAGGATTGGAACCGAGACCTCATCCCTTAACCGTTCAAAATAGGGCAGGATTTCCGCCTTCCTCGCATCGTCAAGCGCCGCCAAGGGCTCGTCTGCAAGAATCAGGCGCGGGCTGGCCAACAAGGCGCGGCCAATGGCAACGCGCTGTTTCTCACCGCCCGACAGCATAGCTGGACGCCGATCCAGCAGGTGGCCGATGCCCAACATCTCGATCACGCGATCCGGGCTTTCGCGCTGTACTCCACGCGGGGCAAACCAACGACCATAGTTCAGATTCTGACGCACAGTCAGATGCGGGAACAATCGGCCTTCCTGAAAGATGTATCCCAATCGCCGCCGATGTGGCGGCAACCAAACCCCGCAATCCGTGTCGAACAAAACCCAATCACCCACTGCAACACGCCCCGCTTGGGGACGCAGCAACCCGGCTACGGCATTGACCACCGTGGTCTTCCCGGAACCCGAGCGCCCAAAAAGGACTGTGACACCCGGAGGCGCTTCAAAATCCAAATCGAGCGCAATACCCGGCAGATTATGTTGCATGCGAACAGACAGACTCATGACCCAGCCACCCGTTTGGCCACACGGCGGCCCACATATTCTGACAAGAGCAGCGCCCCCATGGCGATTATGATCGAAATGATCACCAACCGCGTCGCCGCCGCCTCACCCCCGGGCACCTGCAAAAACGCATAGACGGCGGAAGGCAGAGTCTGGGTCTGGCCCGGTATGTTTGAAACAAAAGTGATCGTGGCCCCGAACTCTCCCATCGCTTTGGCAAAGGCCAGTATTGCGCCTGCGATAACCCCAGGCAGGATCATCGGCAGCGTCACCGTTCCAAAGACCATCAGACGCGACGCACCCAACGTAGCCCCGGCCTGCTCCAGTTTGGGATCCACCGCCTCAATCGACAAACGGATCGCGCGCACCATCAGTGGAAAGGCCATGATCCCAGCTGCAAGCGCCGCACCGGTCCAGCGGAATGCGAAAACGATACCAAGCTCGGCCAACGGCGCACCCAGCGGTCCCTGAATCCCGAATGTCAGTAACAACAGATAGCCGGTTACCACCGGAGGTAGGATCAGCGGCAAATGCACCAGACCATTCAACACTTGCCGCCCCGGAAAGCGCCAACGCGCCAAGGCGTAGGCCACGAAGATTCCGAATGGCAGCGTTATTAGCGTCGCCCAGAACGACACGCGCAACGACAGGTGCAACGCCTCGATCTCTGCCGGTCCCAACCAACCCATCTCGTCACCCGTCCGGCAAGGTGAAACCCTGCCTCAGAAACTCTGCCTTCGCGGTTTCTCCTTGCAGATAGGTCAGGAATGCCTGCGCATCTGGATTTGCCGAACGAGTCAGGGCTGCAGGGTAGACAATTGTTGGATAAAGCTCAGGTGGGATTGTTCCGATCACACCCACCCGATCCTCGGCAATTGCATCTGAACGATACACAATTCCCAGCGGTGAAGCACCCGTCGCCACCAGCGCCAGTGCTGCGCGAACATTATCTGTCTGTGCGATCTGGTCCTGTACTTCGTTCCACATGCCCAAACCCTGCAAGGCAGCCTTGCCATAGATACCTGCAGGAACGGCATCGACCAATGCCAACGCCAGATAACCCCCATCCAACTGGGAGAGCAGATCAAACCCAGCTCCAATTTCGGCGGCTTCCGAACTCGGCGCGCCAATCAGCACCAACCCGTTGCTTAGCAAGTCCACCCGTGAAACAGTATCGATCAAATCTTCGCTTTGCAGCACATCCATCCACTCTTCATTGGCCGAGATGAACAGATCTGCAGGGGCCCCAACCTGAATCTGCCGCGCCAATACCGATGAAGCGGCGTAAGACACCGTGACACTGTGCCCGGATTCTTCCTCGAACCCGGGTGCGATGGCATCCAGCGCGGTCTTGAGGCTGGCCGCAGCAAAGACCAGCACCCCCTCGGCCCGAACCGGAGCTGCGATCAGCGTGCATAACGCCAGAGCCGCAATCAGACAGCGCATCTTGTGCCTCCGGTTCAAAGGGTTGCAGTCTCTCTGGGCATATCGGAGGCGACACGGGGCAGGCAAGGCCCTTTCCCGGCGCAAGGAAACATCTGGTTCTACTACGACACGCGTTTCTGTCGCAATTGGGATTGAACCCGGCAGGCATTCAGGCTGATGTGAGCCAAACCAAGACAGGAACCGTTGAACATGCTGCACCAGACCCCCGGACTGATTGAAGAAATCCGCTCACGCTTTGCCCATGTCGACGCCTGCCCGTTTCAGGGGCCACGCATTTTCTTTGAAAACGCAGGCGGTGCGCTGACCCTGAATACAGTGGTCGACACCTCGGCCAAATTCGCTGCGATCCCGGATAATCAGGGGCGGGACAATGTCGCCAGTCATGCGCTGGTCGATATCATCAACCGCGCGAAGGTAGATTTATCTGTCTTCATGAACGCCTCGGAAGGTCAGTTCTTTGTCGGCGAAAGCGGGACAGAGCTGCTGTTCCGCATGATCCGCACGGCCTGCGTGAATGCACCGAAGGGGGGTAAGGTGATCGGCAGTTCCATCGAACACCCCGCAAGTCGCAGCGCCGCACGCAGATGGGCTGAAATCGCCGGCCTTGACTATGTCAATGTGCCCCATGACGACGCAACAGGCCTTGCCACCGCCAAAGACTATGCTGCGCTGATGACCCCGGATGTGGCCGTCGCCACGATCCTGCACGCCTCGCCTGTAACGGGCATGGGGATGGATGTGGCTGCCATAGCGCGTGTCATCCGCGCTGTCGCACCCGATTGCTTCATAATCGTCGACGGCATTCAGCACGCAGCCCATGGCCAGATGGATATCGATAGCTACGACGTCGATGGCTATGCGATCTCGCCTTACAAAGTGTTCTCACGTCACGGTTATGGCATCGCCTGGATCTCGGACCGCTTAACTGCACTGCCGCACGACCAGTTGATCGACGCCCCTGCAAACGGATGGGAATTTGGCACCAGAGACACCGGCTCCTACGCCGCGATGTCCGACGTGGTCGGCTATTTCGACTGGCTCGGCGGACAGGTCTCAGAGGAAACTGATCGCAGGGACCGCATCCGGGCCGCCGGCCATGCGATACACGCCTACGAAACACACCTGACCAATGCTATGATCAACGGTACAGGCAACCTGCCCGGTCTGAGCGATATGGACCACATCACGATCCTGGCTGGTGCCGATAATCCCGCGCGCGAAGGTCTGGTCTCGATCACTGTCGAGGATTTTCCGTCGGCGGATGTAGTGACCCGGCTGAACCAACAAGGCATCCGCACCCATACCCGAAAAGCGGACCACTACAGCGGCAATGTGCTGACACCTTTAGGCCTGAACGACTGTATCCGCATCTCGCTGTGCCACTACAACACCGAACATGAGGTCGCGCAGCTCTTGGCCGCTCTCAAGGACATGAAACCCTGATCTGCAGCGCGGTACAAATTTGCGGAAGAAATTGTGCCCTACCCTCTTGCGCCCGCGCACGGGCTTAGCTACATGAGCCCTCACGGGTGATTAGCTCAGTTGGTAGAGCGCTTCGTTTACACCGAAGATGTCGGGAGTTCGAGTCTCTCATCACCCACCATCAAACAGCCCTTGTTTTACTGGCGTCCTTTAAAATAAGGACATGACGCTGCCGTGTGGAGCACATCGCGGGAGTACATCGTGGGTCGTTTCGTAATGCCAAATCCAACTCTGATTAAAGGCTCGTATTACTGCCGAGTCGCCGTCCCTGCCGATCTCAAGGGCGAAGCCAGGGGAACGTACGTGGCAGCGGCGATCAATGGACAGATCATAAATCGCAAGGTCGGGAGCCGAGCTTTGCTGAGTTTGAATCGACCTTCCGTTCCGCGAACATAGTGGACAAAAAAATTCCTGAATATAAAGGTTCATCAGGTCTTCGACCACCGGATCGTATTACTCGACTGCATGGTTCGAGTTTGTACTTTTCGCGTAAATCAGTAGACTTACAACCGAAGCAAACAGGTGCATCGGACACGTTATTAACCTGTCTTTTTGGCCTGATAAGTAAGGACTATGCGGGTTAGATCGCTAGATATTCCTCACGAAGGTTGGTGTCTTCAAGTACTTCTTTCGCTGTACCATCAAATACAATGGTTCCGGTATCTAGTATGATCGCACGGTCCGCTAACTCCAAAGCGCGCACGGCATTCTGCTCAACAATTATCGTTGTCATACCCTGTTGCTTAACGTGAGTAAGGGTCTTTTCGATTTCATCGACAATGACAGGAGCCAATCCCTCATACGGTTCATCCAAAAGTAAGACCTTGATGTCCCTCGCCAAGGCTCTGGCGATTGACAGCATTTGTTGTTCGCCTCCTGACAGTGTAATTCCTTCTTGTTTTCTGCGCTCTCCCAAACGCGGAAACAACTCGTAAAGCCGTTCCAGTGACCATCCGATTGGCGGCGCAATCTGAGCAAGCTGCAGGTTTTCTTCGACGGTCAGGCCAGGAATTATTCGCCTGTCTTCTGGTACCAGACCAAGACCAGCTGCCGCCGCCTCGTAGCTTGTCATTTTGTGTAGCGGCTTGTGGTCTAACCAGATTTCGCCATGTCTTACTTCAGGCTCTCCAACTCTCGCAATCGAACGAAGTGTTGAGGTTTTTCCGGCACCGTTACGCCCAAGAAGAGCAAGAATCTCGCCTTCGTGCACGTTGAAACTGACGCCTTGAACGATATAGCTTTCGCCGTAGTAGGAGTGCATATCCCAAACGGAGAGAAACGCAGGCGCAGTGCTGGCCATATTGGCATTTTTCGAAAAGTCAGGTTTCTCGTTCATAGGTTTTCCTTACGCTGCCTCGCCTAGATAGGCCTCGCGAACCTTGGGGTTTCCGCGGATGTTTTCCGGAGTATCTTCAACCAGGGGTGTTCCCTGCGCCAGAACGGTGATGCGTTCGGCAAGGCTGAATACGACGTGCATATCATGCTCAATGATTGCGATGGTGATGTCGCGCTCATCCTTAATTTGTTTCAGCAGGTCGATTGTGTTGTTTGTATCTGCCCTCGCCATACCCGCGGTAGGTTCGTCTAACAGCAGTAGCCGCGGATTCTGACTGAGGCACATGCCAATCTCGAGTCGGCGCTTATCGCCACGTGAAAGTGAGGCTGCATGCATTTCGCGCTTGTCAGCCATGTTCATCTCTTCCAGCATCGCTTCAGCCTGTTCAACAATCGCCTTTTCGTTGGCGATGGTCTCATACGCATGCATCCGGAACACTCCATCCCTCATAGCAAAAATAGGGATCAACATGTTCTCAATCACCGTCAGTTCACCAAAAATCTCTGGTGTCTGGAAAACACGACTAATGCCCATCTGATTGATCTGAAAAGGTTCGAGTCCCAAAACCGAGGCGTTGTCGAACAATACGGTTCCTGTGTCCGGCATAAGCTTGCCCACAAGACAATTCAGCAGGGTCGACTTGCCAGCACCATTGGGCCCGATGATCGCATGAACCGAGTTTTCTTCTACATTGAGGTTTACGTTCGTCAGCGCCTTGAGGCCGCCGAAGCGCTTGCTAACGTCTTTGACTCTTAGAATTGCCATGGCTCGCCCCTTATTCCGCCGGTTCTGTCTTGCCAGACGTTGCGTCATCGGTTTTTGGTTTCTTGCGTTTGATCCGGTTGAGCAAACGCTGACCACCTTCGACCAGCCCCCCCGGCAGGTAGATAACGACGAGCATGAAAAGGATGCCAAGCGTTAGATGCCAACCTTTTCCGATGAACGGATGGATCACGAAAACAACCGCGTTCTCCAACCCATCAGGCAGGAAAGCAAACCAACTGTGCAACACATTGTCGTTGATCTTAGAGAAGATATTTTCGAAGTATTTGATGAAGCCTGCGCCCAGAACCGGGCCTATCAATGTGCCGGTACCGCCTAGGATCGTCATCAGAACGACCTCACCCGAAGCGGTCCACTGCATACGCTCAGCGCCCGCCAGCGGGTCCATTGCGGCCATCAAGCCACCAGCCAGACCGGCATACATGCCAGAGATAACAAACGCTGCCAACGTGTACGGCTTCGAGTTAAGGCCGGTGTAATTCATCCGCTGCTGGTTCGATTTGACAGCCCGTAGCATCATGCCGAAAGGCGAGCGAAAGATGCGGATAGATAAGTAGAACACCACCATCATAACTATCGCACAAAGATAATATCCCGCGTTAAAATCAAAGCTCCACGCTCCGACGTCCATTGTATAAGTTGCGCGCATCGGCAGCCCGAACAGATGTGGCAGGTCCGGTGAGTTGGCACCCTGCAGGATTTGCGGATCGTCTGCGTAAACCTGCAGACCGGTTTCCCCGTTGGTTAGATTGAACTTGGGGTTCGACAAGACAGAGTAGGCTAATGCAAAACTCATCTGCGCAAAGGCCAGAGTCAGGATCGAAAAGTAGATGCCGGACCGGCGCAGACTGACATACCCAATCAGCAGCGAGAATACCCCGGCGACCACAACGCTGAGCGCGATAGCCGGAATGATGTTGTAACTCAGCAATTTGAACATCCACACGGCTGAGTACGATCCGACACCCAAAAAAGCCGCGTGACCGAATGACAGGTATCCGGTTAGGCCGAACAGGATGTTGAACCCGATGGCAAAGATGCCAAAGATAACAAAACGCTGCATCAGGTCCGGATAACCCGCGTTGAACTGCGCCATGGCGCTGCCTTCTGGGAACGGGTTCAGGATGAACGGGGCCAGAAGGGTGAGAAGGCCGACGATGATTAGAAGGCTGGTGTCTTTTTTGTTCAGTCCAAACATCGATTATTCCTCCATCACGCCTTTGCGTCCCATCAACCCGCGCGGGCGCGTCAGAAGCACAATGATGGCAACAAGGTAGATGATGATTTGATTGATCCCGGGAATTGTCGTGGTGGCCCAGGTCGTCGAGGCAAAACTTTCCAGGATGCCCAGCAGAAAGCCAGCCAGCACAGCTCCGGGCAGCGAGCCCATGCCGCCAACAACAACAACGACGAAGCTAAGGACCAGAAAGTCCATCCCCATGTGATAATTTGGCGGGTTTAGCGGCCCGTACATTACACCGGCCAAACCGGCCACTGAGGCAGCGATACCGAACATGATCGTAAAGCGCCGGTCGATATTGATACCCAGCAAGCCTACGGTTTCACGATCCGCCATTCCGGCGCGTACGACCATGCCGAACGTGGTGAATTGCAGGAATGAGAAAACGGCGCCGATAATGGCGACGGCAAATCCAAAGTAAACCAAACGCCAGATTGGATAGATTATTGCGTTGGGGTCAAATCCAATCATTGTGCCAAGGTCGATAGAACCGCTCAGCGCGTCAGGCGCTGGAGTTTGGATTGGGTTGGCGCCGAAGAAATACTTCACGATTTCCTGCAACACGATCGCCAGACCAAAGGTGACGAGGATCTGGTCGGCGTGAGGGCGCTTGTAGAAGTGCTTAATCAAACCGCGTTCCATCACATAGCCCACTGCTAACATGATCGGGATCGCAAACAGGATAGCCAAAGGAACAGACCAATCGATGATCGTCGCACCGGTCTCTGGGCCGAACCAAGCCTCGACATAAGGTGTTTCAACCTTCAGTGGGTTGCCTAGAAAGTCGGTTTGGCTTTCGTCGATGGTGGCAAAGCTCAGGTTCATGAGCTTTTGCAGAGTAACGGCACAGAACGCACCGATCATGAACAGTGCGCCGTGTGCGAAGTTCACAACGCCCAGCGTTCCAAAAATGAGCGTCAGCCCCAGCGCAATCAACGCATAGGCCGACCCTTTGTCCAGACCGTTCAAAATTTGCAATAGGATGGCGTCCATTGGCCCCACCTCAGGGTTGGTCAGTGTGAATTAAGTGGCGTAACAGGATCAACCCTGTTGCAGATGTCTGGCCGCCTGTTCGGCAGCCAGACTTAGACACGAGGACTTACGCGCCCGGGTTACACTTACCCAGTGAACCACCGGCGAACATCGGATGCTCGGGGTCGTATTCGACCTGCGCACGTGGCGTGATCTCGACGATTTCCAGAGTGTCATAGGCGTTGGTCGGATTCTCGTTGCCACGAACGACCAACACGTCTTTGAAGCACTGGTGGTCCGCGCCACGGTACCAAGTCGGACCGTTACCCAAACCGTCGAACTCAAAGTCTTCCAAAGCCTCAGCAACGCCACACGGATTGAATGTGCCAGCACGCTCACAGGCATCAGCATAAAGCAGAACTTGTGCATAGCAGGTCTGTGCAGAGTTGGACGGCGGTTTGCCGTACTTTTCACCAAAGGACTTCACAAATGCTTTGGTGCCCTCATCTTGCAGCTGCCAGTTCCAGTTCATGGAACCCAGCACGCCCTTGATGTTCTCGCCCGCACCAGCGGCCATCAGTTCCGAATACAGCGGAACGACGATCTTGAAATCCTTGCCGTTGGCAACTTTGTCGAGCAAGCCAAACTGAATTGCGTTGGTGAGCGAGTTCACCATATTGCCGCCGTAGTGGTTCAGAACCAGAACATCAGCACCCGAGTTCAATACCGGGGTGATATAGGACGAGAAGTCCGTCGAAGCGAGTGGTGTTTTGACGGTGTTGACCGTTTCCCATCCCAAGGCTTCGGTAGACGCGACGATCGACTCTTCCTGTGTCCATCCCCAGTTGTAGTCGGCCGTCAGGTGATAAGCACGGCGTTCCTTGCCCATCTCGGCAGCCAGCACCGGCGCAAGTGCAGCGCCCGACATATACGCGTTAAAGAAATGACGGAAACCATTGGCTTTTTTATCCTTGCCAGTCGTGTCGTTGGCATGAGTCAGGCCAGCCATAAAGATCACACCTGCTTCTTGGCAAAGGCCTTGAACCGCAACCGCCACGCCCGAGGACGATCCGCCGTTGATCATGATCGCGCCGTCTTTTTCGATCATCGACTTTGCAGATGCACGTGCAGCGTCTGATTTGGTCTGCGTGTCGCCTGTGACGAACTCGACCTTTTTGCCAAGGATACCGTTGCCTTTCAGCGCCTTCGAGGTGAAGGTATTCAAGCAACCCCCATCTCCCTCACCATTGAGATGTTCGACGGCCAACTGTTGCGCCAGTAGCTCGTCATTACCCTCTTCAGCATACGGTCCAGTCTGGGGAACGTTGAAGCCCAGGGTTACGGACCCTCCGGTAGGTTCGTTGGTATAAGCAGCAGCCGACGAAGCAGTGAAGATCGTAGGCAGGGCCAGACCGGTACCCGCGACGGCACCAGACTTCAACACGCCACGGCGTGTGATCGGTTTATTGGTCATTAATTCCTCCCATTTCTCTTTCTTCCGTCGTCTGGCTCCTCTTCCAGCAGACGAAAGCGCACTTATGTGCAAGTCAATAATGGAAAGGCAAATGAAAACTTCACAACAAATTACTGGATTTAAAACAAAATTTTGTAAATTTGTTCACTAAACGCGAAAGTATCTTGTAAATACACTGCAGCTAGATAGTGCTAACTTGTTATATTCAAAATAATTAGATGCAAACTTTTTTCCTCATTTTTCTGTCGTGAGTGGTGCCGCACGCTTTAGTGAGCTCGAGCCGGGGCAAAGTCGCAAGCGCAAGGCAATTTCTTAATTCCCAATTTGATACTAGGCGCTCGCTGACACGAGTTGTCCGCGGTCAAGAGAGGCAGTTTTGCCATTTTTCTGCTCTGGGCTCGAGATTGTCATTAGCTGCGGATCGTTTGAACGTCGGCTTTTGGACCGGACGAAATTTTGCAGCACGTTTTTTGAGACGGTATCTAGCCCGCACTGGGTGGCCAGTTGCCCCCGTACCCCCCCACGGCACGTAGAGACCGCTGCAACACCGCTGCACATGAACGGCAATTCCACCGTTATGCGCACTATCGGTTAGATTGGAGTCCTTTTACCAACTTGCACTTTGATATTGATTATGAAAGCCTCAAGTTACTGACAACACGAGACATCTTTACAATAGGATGCTGGTGGCGGCAGTTGGATACAGCACTTAGCTGCATGTGCGGATTGGGATAGAACGCTTCGTTTACACCGAAGATGTCGGGAGTTCGACTCTCTCATCACCCACGACAAGTCCCATTTCACCCGCTTCTTCCGAGGTCAAACCGGAATGACACCGACCAAGTTCCGCCTTGGTGCTTAATTACTTTACTACTTCTTGGATCGGCTCACTATTGCTTGATAAGTGAGGACCGACAAGAACTTGCATTTCATTTTATTGGATCCCCTATCTTTGGATTGCTGAGGGATAGCTATTTCGCCACCAACCAGAATTGGAAGGCGATAAGCGCCTGAACTATTGAAAAGCGGGCCAAAATCAGTGCCTTGGCCGCGCCGTCCGCTCAAATCAATTATTGCCCCGTAATTTCCCGACACGCGCCTTTGCCCCAGCCAGATTTACTGCCTGAAGCCGAGTAGTCGAAGGTGCCTTTTTCCGGGTGTACGTTGTAGTGCAGTGTGTAGCCATCGCCAATATACAGGTAGGTCAAAGTGTCGAGGCCTGGGAATACATCCACGTCTTTGTCGATGTCACCTATTGTAATGTGGCCCTTTTGCTGCCCATCATATTTAACCAGTTTGGCTGCCATTTCCGGATGTTCTGCATCCGGCGCGTCACATTCAAACACGCGTTCTTCTGCAAATGCAGCCGCAGGCAAAAAGGCAAGAAGAAGAGCAATCTTTTTCATTGGATCCCAGTCCGTATTCCGTCACTTTCTCTGCGTCGGCTATTGGCTATTCTGGGCGTAAATTTGTCCAAACTCAGGTCGTAATGCGTTCTCTAACTCAAGCCATATCTCATACCGATACGACGGATTTTTCATCCGCAACCCGAAGGTTCACAAAAGTATCCGAAGCGGCCTCGGATACTCAGTGTTGAAGTTATGGAGTGGCGATCCCTGAAGGACTCGAACCCTCAACCTGCTGATTAGAAGTCAGCTGCTCTATCCAGTTGAGCTAAGGGACCGCTGAGCCCTTCTTGCGGCTTTTAGCGGGCGGGTTCAAGAGCCAAGCGCATGAAGGCGCTGTTTGGGTCGTTTTCGTAACCTACAATCGGACCGCAATATGAATACCCCAGCGATTCATATAGCTTGCGCGCCGCGTCATAGCCTTGCAGATGGTCAGCGCCAGTTTCCAAAACCAGCGCAGATAGTCCTTCATCTTGCGCGATCTGCGCAAGGTGTTTCATCATCACCCTCGCAAGCCCCCTACCACGTGCCTCGGCCAAGATATGCACTGATTTGACCTCGGCGGTGCCGTCGGGCAATGCCTTTAGCGCGCCACACCCCAACGGGCAGCCGTCCTCATAAAGCGCCCAAAATCGCACTCCGGTGGCGGCAAGTGAGCCTGCATCCATTGTGTGATTGCTTTCAGCAGGGCCAGCTGCTGCGCTATGCGCGAAATGGGCTTGAATGATGGCGCGCATTTCCTCGGCGCCGGGATCGGCTTCGCGGATGTCGATCATTCAGGATGCCTTGTCAGTGAGTCCAGGGCGCACGCCGGTCTGTGGCAAAGTTCTCCCCATAGCCGCGGGCCCGCAAGTTCGGCTTGCGCTTGTGCGGTTCGCTCACCTGTGCATCGATGCCGTTGTCCTTGGCGTAGTCCAACGCCTCTTCCTTGGAGTCGAATTTCAGACGCACCTGGGTTTGCGTGTCATTGGACGAGGTCCAGCCCATCAGCGGATCAACTTCGCGCGCCGAAGCAGGGGCGTATTCCAAAACCCACTTGCGGGTCTTGGCCATCCCTGAGGTCATCGCGTTTCGCGAAGGCTGGTAAATCCGTGCGCGCATGTCGCCTCTCCGTATTCACTTGATGGGCTTGTTTATGCGTCAGAGCGCGGCCCGGGACAAGATGACAATTGTCGCGGAGCACAACAACATCCTGATGACAGGAACTGTCATTGGCAACACTTATGATTTTCGAAAGATCAGCCAAAGGATTGAGCAGATGATCCATTATGAACGAACCCTTGAAATCAACGCGACCCCCGAAGCCATCTGGGCGGTACTCAGCCGGTTTATGCAGATAGACGAGATTGCCCCACAGATCGCATATGTCGAGGCCCTGACGCATGGGGCAAATGGCATTGGGTCAAAGCGGCGTTGTTACTTTGAGAACGGAACCTCTTTGGTCGAAGAGGTGACAGAGTGGGACCCCAACCGAGGTTACAGCGTGCGCCTGTCCGATATGACAGCGATGCCCCTAACCGATGCGCATGCCACGATCGCAATCAAACCGCTGGACGGGGCTAGCACCCGGGTGATCTGGAGCATGGATTATGCCGTGAAATATGGCCCCCTCGGCTGGTTTTTAGGGCAGACCTTGATGAAAATGATGATGTCGAAGGTTCTTGACAGCAACCTGAAGGCACTGGCCAACAAGGTTAATTCGGATCACATACCGGATGCTGAACCCGCCTATTACTGAATCAGAGGTTCCCAGACCGGATCAGCCCTTGCAGTTGGACAAAATAAGAACAAATGTAGAGTTCTGATCCGGAGCCTGCCTATGCCCTACGCCCATTCCGACAAGACCCAGCTAACCGCCGAAGACGTGCGCGCGCGCCTGAAACTGGAAGGCGGCAAGCAGTTTGTCATGCACACCGAATTCGCCCCGGCTGGCGACCAGCCAACGGCGATCAAGGAACTGACAGGCGGTGTAAATGACGGGGAACGTGATCAGGTTCTTTTGGGGGCAACCGGGACGGGCAAAACCTTCACCATGGCGAAGGTGATTGAAGAGACTCAGCGCCCAGCGATCATTCTTGCCCCTAACAAAACGCTGGCGGCTCAGCTTTACGGCGAGTTTAGGGGCTTCTTCCCTGAGAACTCGGTCGAATACTTTGTCTCCTACTACGACTACTACCAGCCCGAGGCCTATGTGCCGCGCTCAGACACCTACATAGAAAAAGAATCCCAGATCAACGAACAGATCGACCGGATGCGCCACTCGGCCACGCGGGCGCTGCTGGAACGCGATGACGTGATCATCGTCGCCTCGGTCTCATGCATCTACGGCATCGGTTCGGTGGAAACCTATGGGGCAATGACGCAGGATCTGAAGGTTGGGCACGAATACGACCAGCGTCAGGTGATGGCCGATCTGGTTGCCCAGCAGTACCGCCGCAACGATCAGGCCTTTCAGCGCGGGTCCTTCCGGGTACGTGGCGACTCGTTGGAAATCTGGCCCGCCCACCTTGAGGACCGTGCTTGGAAATTCTCATTCTTCGGCGAAGAGTTGGAAACCATCACCGAGTTTGACCCGCTGACCGGTGAACGTGCCGCGACGATGGAGCAAGTTCGCGTCTATGCGAATTCGCACTACGTGACGCCCAAGCCGACGATGAACCAAGCGATCATCGGGATCAAAAAGGAACTCCGCATCCGGCTGGATCAACTGGTCGGCGAGGGCAAACTGCTGGAGGCCCAACGTCTGGAACAGCGCACCAATTTCGATCTGGAAATGCTCGAGGCCACCGGTGTCTGTAACGGGATCGAGAACTACTCGCGCTATCTGACGGGCCGCGCGCCGGGTGAGCCGCCCCCAACCCTGTTCGAGTTCATCCCCGACAATGCCATCGTCTTTGCCGATGAATCCCACGTCAGCGTGCCGCAGATCGGCGGCATGTACCGGGGCGACTATCGGCGCAAGTTCACGCTGGCCGAGCACGGGTTCCGCCTGCCGTCCTGCATGGACAACCGCCCCCTCAAGTTCGAAGAATGGGACGCCATGCGCCCGCAATCCGTCTTCGTCTCGGCCACGCCTGCCAAGTGGGAGATCGAACAGACCGGCGGCGTCTTCACCGAACAAGTGATCCGCCCGACCGGCCTCCTGGACCCCGAGGTCGAAATCCGGCCCGTCAGCATGCAGGTGGACGACCTGCTGGACGAGGTGCGTAAGGTCGCCGCCGATGGCTACCGAACGCTGGTCACCACGCTGACCAAACGCATGGCCGAGGACCTGACCGAATACCTGCACGAACAGGGTATCAAAGTCCGCTACATGCATTCGGACATCGACACGCTGGAGCGCATTGAAATCCTGCGGGACCTTCGCTTGGGCGCCTTCGACGTGCTGGTTGGCATCAACTTGCTGCGCGAAGGGCTCGACATCCCCGAATGCGGATTGGTCGCCATTCTGGACGCCGACAAAGAGGGTTTCCTGCGCTCGGAAACCTCGCTGATCCAGACCATCGGCCGCGCTGCGCGGAACGCCGACGGCCGTGTGATCATGTATGCCGACAAGATCACCGGCTCGATGGAGCGCGCGCTGAACGAAACCAACCGCCGCCGCTCCAGGCAGATCGCCTATAACGAGGAACACGGCATCACCCCGGAGACGGTGAAGAAGAATGTCGAGGACGTTCTGGCCGGTCTTTATGAAGGTGACGTCGACATGAACCGCGTCACCGCCACCATCGACAAACCGATGCACGGTGCGAATTTGGAGGCCCATCTGGACGGGTTGCGCGAGCAAATGCGTAAAGCCGCCGAGAACCTGGAATTCGAAGAGGCCGCCAACATCCGGGATGAGATCAAACGTCTGGAAGCCGTCGACCTCGCCGTCGCCGACGACCCGATGGCGCGCCAGTGGGCGGTCGAGAAAGCCTCGGAAGACGCAGTGAAATCGCGTGGGCGGTCAACGGCTGGCAGGCCGGGACAGCGGCGTGGGAATGTGAAGCGGAGGAAGCGGTAGGATAAAATTGGCTGTCGAGGTCAAGTTGGCTGTTTAGTTGGCACAAGCCTTGGACTGAACCTCTGTACTTTGTCGCGTGGCCTTGATCCGGATCAATGTCGAAACATGAATATGTTGGCAGTGTGCAACGCATGAAGGCTCACAATCCAACCGGCGTAGACGCTTACAAACCTGCACAGATTGCAGAACTGGTTGAAACATCTGGTGTCGCAAAGGCACATCTTTCCATCGTTCAAACGCTGACACTTGCAATACTCGCAGGTGTCTTCATCGGCTTCGGTGGGGCCGCCTACACTATGGTTATGACCGGCGTAGATCCCGGATTTGGGCCCGCCCGGTTTCTTGGTGGGGTGGTGTTTTCTCTGGGCCTGATCCTTGTGGTCGTTGGTGGGGCGGAACTATTCACTGGAAACGCGCTGATGACCATCGCGGCAGTGGATCGAAAAATCTCGATGCGTGACCTGTTGAGGAACTGGGGATTCGTGTATCTCGGGAATTTAATCGGAGCCGTCGCACTAGTCCTGGCTTGCGCTGCAAGCGGTTTGCTGGAAGGACCAATGGGGGCTACTGCTGCAGCGATCGCAAATGGCAAGATTGATCTCTCTCCAACGCAAGCCTTTATGCGAGGCATTCTGTGCAACGCCTTAGTCTGCCTTGCAGTCTGGCTGAGCTTCGCCGCCAGATCGGTCGTGGGAAAGGTCATGGCAATACTCTGGCCAATTGCGACGTTTGTTCTGTTGGGTCTCGAACACTCGATCGCTAATATGTACCTGCTGCCTCAGGGTGCGCTAGCAGGTGCCAAACTCGGTTGGGGCGCCACCATCAGCAACCTTTTTTGGGTCACGGTCGGTAATGTAGTCGGTGGCGCGGGCGGTGTCGCGCTCGCCTATCGGCTTGCCTATTTGGGCAAGGCAAGCGGCTGACGCTAGCTCAAGTCCTGTCTCGATTGACGATAGCCATACACTTCAAGGTTGCAGCGTAGCTTTCTCTCCTCCACGTTTGAAATCACAAATTGTGATTCCAAACGGATGCCATGACGAAACCCAACACCCTGCCCAGCACGCATGAAGTCCAGAGCGCCATTCACCGGGTGCGCGGCACCCGCGTAGTGTTGACCGAGGATCGGCGCAGCAAGCGTAGAATGGAGTTTCGCCCCATCACTCCGAAGCAGCCCAAACTCGTGATAGGGTAAAACCCTATGCTTCACCTCGTCAAAAAGAGGGCGGGAAAACCCCGCCCTGCCAATTAGCCCTTATCCCAATGGGCAATCACATCATATCCAACCGGAGAGGGAGGGCCTTCCATGAATTCGGCGAAATGGCCCCATAGCTCGGCCACTTTGGGCGCGTTCGCGTTCGAGGTCGCTTCGCTTTCCACCACCGAAATCACATAGCCCGAGCCATCCTCGTTCATCACATTGGTAAAACTATGTATGCCGGGCATGCCCATGATTTCGGATTTCAGATCATTCATCTTCGCCGTCGCCGCCTCGCGCGTGCCGGGCTTCATTTTGTATTGGGTAATACGTGCAAACATCACTTTCCTCCCTCGTCGGGCAAAATTGCCATGGGGCGCGACCGGAACGGCCTCACCCCCTGCAAATTAGCACGGCGGCACCAAATCTCGCATTGATACTTGGGATTTCCGCGTATTTTCAACCTGACGCCTCAACCACATTTGGGTACCAACACTTCAGGGTTGCAGCCCAGAGCGTGCTCCTCCACGTTTGACATCACAAATTGTGATTCCAAACGGTTGCCATGACGAACCCGAACACCCTGCCCAGCACGCATGAAGTCCAGAGCGCCATTCACCGGGTGCGCGGCACCCGCGTGGTGCTGGCCGAGGATCTGGCGCAGTTCTACGGAAAGTCCGTCAGCGCTTTCAATCAGGCTGTCTCGCGCAACAAGGATCTGTTCGAGGGCTACCGTTTTCAGCTGAACGATACTGAGGTTGCTGATTTGCAATCACAGAATGTGATTTCAAAACCCAAGGGCCGCGGTGGGCGGCGGGTTAATCCGTGGGTCTATACCGATTACGGCGTGGCCATCGCTTCGGCCCTATTCAAGGACCCGCGCGCGATCAAGATCACCCGGATGATCACCGAAGCCTTTGTTGACGGTGCGAACGCGCTGGCCGAAACCCCGCGCAGCGTGCCGGAAATCCTGCCACCCACGGACGCTCCTGTCCCGCTGCTGCCCAATGGCGATCAACTGCGTGATCTGGCCGAAAATATCCTCGATTCCGGTCAACAGAGCCTGGTCGACTACATCGCCAATCCCACCACCAAGCGCCAGCAAGCGGTGGCGATGATTATGAAAACTCTAGCCGAAACCGCCGGAGAAGAGGTCCGCACCCAGCAGGAACGCCTGCGCCTGCGCATCGCGGAACGTCTGGCGACTGGGGATTACACAAATGATGATGACCGCAAGCGCCTGCTGGAGTTATTGCAAGCCATGAAGGGATAATCATCAGGGTTTGAGGAACTTCGCGGTTCCAACGGTTCGCTCACGCGGTGCCTGAGTTTGCCGCGGTGCGTTCCCGGCAGTTCCCGGCATCGCAGTCGTTCGTTGCCGTTGCAGACCACGGGTGCCGCAGGCAACACCGTCACCATCGGGGTCATTTCGCTTGTGATAGCCCGGCCGGCCTTCAAAAAATGGCCCCGGAACAAGCCGCTGCACCGTGTCACAGCCCGCCAGCGCCACCAGATGGATCACAGCTTCATGACGCTCGTAGTCCGAGATGCGCAAATACACTCCGATCGTGATCATTCCGATTGTCAACGGCAGCGCAAGCACCATCAGCAGAATTCGCAGCGGCGACAGAGCTTTCCGACGCATCTCATCCGCACGCCATTGCCGCCTTGTCATCCGCGGACTAAGGCCAATCTCATCATTTGTATTTCCGGTCGTCATTGAGGCAGCTATACACCCTGTATGTGGCAAAGCCATGGCCATACCGAGCTAAAAAAACCTACTCCGTCACCGCACCACATGCACTGCGCATTTTGCATGCCGTACCACATGGGTCGCGGTTGACCCCAACAGCAGATCCTGCATGCCAGGCCGGTGCGAGGCCAGAATGATCAGGTCGGGCTTGTTCACTTCGGCCCAATCCAGAATTGTTCTGCCAGAGTGACCTTCGATCACCTGTCCTTGGGCATTTGGTAATCGAGCAGCCAGCGTATCAAGCTCAGCCTGAAGCGCTTTGCGTGTCTCTGAAAGATATTCCGCCGGCATGTATGAGATCGCATAATCCGGAATGTGCTCGACCACATGCAGCAGAGTGATCTGCGCCTGTGGGGTTGCCAGCAACTTTGCCAGTTTCATCGCCGCCGAACTGTCGCGTTCGGCATCAAATGAAATAGGGACAAGGATGTTGTGGTACATGGCTTGTGCCTCCGTGGTTGCGCCAGCATCTTGCCCTGCCTCGCCACAGCGCGCCTTGATTCAGGTCAGGAACCGCCGAATGTTTCGGCAACGTCATACATCACCGGCTCAAAGCTCTTACACAGCTCGTTGATGCGGCGGTTTCGTTCCCGCATTTCCGGCGTACGCAGCATCGCCAGAAAGTCTTCGCGCCGCTCCCATTGCGAGTAATTTGCAATCCGGGTTTGGGCGTCATTCACATGCAGCCCGGCGGAAATAAACCCCGGCTGTTTTGAGATGAACTCGGCATAGGCATCCGTCAGCGCTTCAAGAAGATCCTGGCAGGTTCCGGGCGTCATCTCAAATGTGGTAATGACGGTCTGATAACTGTCGGTTTTGGAAATCTGCGGCATCTGGCTTCTCCTTTGTAGCTACCCCCAGCCTAGCACAGCTTCAGGAAACGCAATCCATTTCCTGCAGTTAAGTGCGCCTGCGTTTCAAGAACTTTATCAAACCTCAACAAGTTAATAACCATCCGTTAACCATGACTGCCGATGCTGCAGGCATGGCGCGTCAGTTTTTCATCTATCTGTTGGTCTTTTTAGTGAGCACTCCGGCTTGGGCCGGGGCGTGGCTGCGCGAAAAAGGCTCAAGCTTCACCGCGCTCTCGGTGACCGCTTTCAAAGAAGATGACGGTATCTACAAATATGAATCCGCGCTTTATGCCGAATGGGGGCTGAGACCAAAACTGACCATAGGCCTCGATGCCGAAGAGCATCAGGATCTGTATGGACATGCGTTGGTTTTCGCCCGCTTTCCGATCGCTGACCTCGGGCAAGCAGGCCGATTTGCCGCCGAGTTTGGCGTGGGTACACATCACCGTCAATACGATGCCTGGGCGATGTACAAAACAACACTCTCATATGGCAAAGGGATTCAAACCGGATTGGGGGGCGGATGGATCAATATCGACGCCGTGCTCGAAAACCGCACGCATGAGGCTCTAATCCGCAAGCTGGATTTCACGGCTGGCCTGTCCTCGGGACGGCGCATTGACCCGCTCTTGCAGATAGAAACCTCGTATATTTCAGATCACCCTTGGTATTGGCGGGTACGTCCCTCGCTGATGTATCGCCCGAAAAAAGGCAACCTAACCTGGATTCTGGGTGCTGAACGCAATTCAGCCGATGACAATATCGGAATCAAATTCGCCCTGTGGCGCAGCCATTGAAGATGGGCCGCCCAAAACTGGGCAGCCCGCCACGTCAATCAGGTATCGGTCCGCAGGATAGTCGAGACTGCCCCGCGCAAGCCTTCGGACCAGCGCAGGCGTATATCGCTCTGACTCGCACCCTGTCTCAGTTCAACATATGGCGCGGTATAGCGTATCGCGTTCGATGCGTTCCTGAGACTGCCCAGGGCCACAACCGAATCACATCCGCGAGCGCGGCCCCCAAACGGTAACTGCCCCTGCGAACTGACGGTCCAGGCCGAAGACGGAGAACTCTGCGTATGCTGCAATCTCAACGGATTGGCGCAGGGCGTATCGATGCCGTGAAACGTATTATTCTCAAAACACACTCTCTTGTGCCGTTCCGGGTCGAGATCGGCAAAACTGGTATCGACCCGATCCACCCGGTCGATCCGCACATTGTTGACGCGGAACTTGTTCCCGGTCACGGTCAGCCCGTTCAGGAAATGACCCGTGCCATGGGGGCGGATCACCAGATAGCTGAACCAGGGGGCAACATCACTGGCGTAGAAAATGTTATCCGTGATACTCAGCGCGCTGAATGAAAAGCTGGTGAAGTAATCCGGGTTCGCGTCATGCTCATTGGTCCATTCGATAAAGCAGTTATCGACATAGTTCTCGGCGATGGACGAACTGTTGTAGCCGCCGATGATAACCAACCCGGCATTGCGCACCCCGTTGGCCACGTTGTCGCCCTGGAAAAAGTGGTTGCCCAGGACCAGATTGTTGTCGCCGCTCAGCACTGCGAAATGATGGAACCGGGTCGCCCGGTTATGGCGCAGCTTGACGTCATTGGCATTGGCGTTCAGTGCGATCGAACTGCGATCCGGCACATCCAGACTTTCCTCGGTCGACAGGAACTGACAGCCATCAATCAGCATACCCTGACATCCGCGCCCGATCGAGGTAACGCCGCGATCCTTCGGACGACTGATGAAACAGTCCTTCAGCACAAAGGTGTTCCCACCGGGTGACAGTCGGACAGCACTGCATCGCCCGTTGCACTGGAACTCGATCCCTTCCATGTTGAACTTTTGCAGCGCGCTGAAGCCGCTGAAATCCAGCAGGTATTTAAACGACGTAAAGGTGAAGGCCTGCGTACCCGCCGCATCATAGGTTGGCGCGCTCAGCGTGATCTCACCGGTGCTTTCGTTTTTCGACTGCACATAAACCTCACGCCCGACACCGCTGCCGGTGACCAGAGACCCAACCGGAATGTTGGCCACGTTGGCCACGTTGGTCAGCGTATCGGGATCAGACGGGCTGTAGGTCGCGATCGAGGTGAAGGTTTCGGTATCCCAGTTCGAGCTGCTTTTGACGTCAAACTGCCCGTTACGCACTACGCGACGGGTGGCATAGCCCGTTCGGTTCGGCACAGCCGCCGCCATATCGATAGGCTCGGTCACCGCAATCTTGCGCCCACCCAGATCCAGCGATTCATGGTCCGAGCTATTTAACAGCGCCTGAAACGCCTTTTTAAACGCCAGCATCTCGTCACCAAAGGCGGTGATATAGGTCGGCAGATCGAAATTCTTGGTCAACAGCAGCATCTTGTCGACCGGCATCGTCACGGTGCCGTCGAACGAGACCTCGGATGCCATATTAGTGTTCTCTTCCAGCCGGAACTCACCCTGTGGCACGTAGACCTTGCGCCCGTTCGCCGCCTGATCCGCCGCTTCAAACGCCGCCGAGTCATCGGTGACACCATCCCCGACCGCCCCAAAATCACGCACATCGACCAAACCGATCATGTCGCGCAGGAAGACCGAGGTCATATCGGTGATCTCGATATCATCCACCCGCACCACCGCACCGTTTGTGCTTTCAATATCCAGACCAAAATGACCATAAATCGCCGCATTGCCCCACGGCATATCGACACCGGGGCGCAGACCAGTGCCCACGATGGCCGTCACCTCATGCACGGTGCCATAGCCGGTCAGCTGCACCGCCGGGCCCTGCTCGACCAACCCGTCCACATGCGCATCTCCGGCACCACCGGCCCAGCCCGCGATCCGCACCTCGGGCAGCGGCCCGCTGATCGCCTTCACCCGCGCCTTTATCTGCAAATAGCAACCCGGCAATAAAGGCGTCTGCCCCATGTACCGCAGACGCTGAGGCTCTGCCGTCTTGTAAATCTCCAGACAGCCCGCAAAATCCGCGTCCGCCGGGACAAATACGCCCGTACCCGACCCTTCATAGGTCGGAGAACCCGGTGTACCGTCGCCACTGGACCAGACCCCAAGACCAGCCGCATAGGCGGGCGGCATGAACACGATGCCGTCGGTGATTGCCTTGTTCATGTAAATCCCTTTCCCAATCGCGCCAAGCTCGCGCGCCAAAACCCGAAATCGCCCGGGCCATGGCCCAAGCGCATGGGTCTGAGTATCGAAAAGGGATTAATCGTCGCTCTTACCACCGTAACGGTGGTGTTGCCTCAGGCTGCCGGGTCGGAGTTGCCCAGCAATTGTACACCGTTGATCTTCCAGCCGTTTTCCTGCTGGATCATCTGATAGTCCAACAAATGCACCCGTCCGTCAACATCCGTGATCATGACCTTCTGCCACAAGGCACCGCTTATCTCGCGCAACTCCAGAAACCGCACCTCCGCCGGTCGCCAGACCATCGGATAACCGCGGCGCACCATCACCCCAAAATTGTCCGGGTCGCCAAATAAGCGCTGAATGTTGGGACTCGCAAAGGTAAAAGCGGTGGCAAAATCATCCGCCTTGAAGGCCTGTATCTGGGCCGAGATATTGGCCTCGATCTCCGCATTCTGCGCGAAGGCTCCGGATGCTAGTCCGGCACTCAGGGATAAAGCAAGCAAAAGTCGACGCATGGGGCCACCTCCTGATGCAAGGGTAGCCCCACACTGGATCAGGTCAAATCAGGACAGTTCTCCGGCCAGCGCCATGTCGATCAGAGCAATCGTCTCTGGCACACCATAGAGCGCGATGAACCCACCAAACCGAGGCCCTTGCGAAGCCCCCAGCAGCACTTCGTAAAGTGCCGTGAACCAGCCGCGCATCGGATCGAACCGCTCGCGACCGATGGAATAGACCACCGATTGCAGTGCCTCGTCTTCCATCGGCCCGTCATAGGCTTCCAAGGCCGCCCTCAATGCTTCCAGCGCCTCACGCTCCTGATCCGTCGGCGCGCGATGCTGGCGTGTCGGCTTGACGAAATCGTTGAAGTAGCGCACCGCAAAGCCCGCCGCCTGATCCAGATCAGGATGCGTTTCGGCCGTGGCCTCAGGCGCATACCGGCGAATGAAGCCCCACAACGCCTCTTTGTCCTCAGCCCCGGATACCGACGCCAGATTCAGCAGCATTGCAAAGGGAACCATCAGCGTGGACTCGGGCACATTCCCACCATGGATATGCCACACTGGATTATTCAGCTGCGCCTTCAGGTCCTGCCCAGGATAAGCCCGCAACTGCTGATGATACTCATCATACGCCTTCGGGATCACATCGAAATGCATCCGCTTCGCCGTCTTCGGCTTCTGATACATGAAATAGGCCAGCGACTCGGTCGGTGCATAGGTCAGCCATTCGTCAATCGATACACCATTGCCGGACGACTTCGAAATCTTCTGGCCGTTCTCATCGAGGAACAGTTCATAGCTGAAATGCTCGGGCGCACGTCCACCTAAGGCCCGGCAGATCGCGTCATAGATCTTCTCGTTGGTTGCGTGTTCCTTGCCATACATTTCGAAATCAACACCCAGCGCGGCCCAGCGCGCGCCGAAATCCGGCTTCCACTGCAGCTTGACGTTCCCGCCGGTCACGGGCAGCGTCCATTCCTTGCCGTCCTCGTCGTCAAAGGTGACAGTGTAGTTCTCGGCGCAAACCTTCTTCATCGGCACATACAGAACCCGCCCTGTCTCGGGATGGATCGGCAGGAAAATCGAGTAGGTCTGCTGACGTTCTTCCCGCAGGCTTTTCAGCATGATGGCCATCACGTTGTCATAGTTCTCAACGGCACGCTTCAGGATCTCGTCGAACTGGCCCGAGCGGTAAAACTCGCGCGCCGAATAGAACTCATACTCGAACCCGAAGGTATCGAGGAACCGGCGCAGCATGGCGTTGTTATGCTCACCAAAGCTGTCATGCGTGCCAAACGGATCCGGCACCGAGGTGAGCGGGCATTGCAAATAGTCCTGCAGCGCTTCGGGGTTCGGCACATTGGTCGGCACCTTCCGCATCCCGTCCAGATCGTCCGAGAAACAGATCAACTTGGTTGGAATATCCGACAGCGCCTCAAACGCGCGCTTGACCATCGTGGTCCGTGCCACCTCGCCAAAGGTACCGATATGCGGCAGTCCCGAGGGGCCATAGCCTGTCTCAAACAGCACATATCCCTTCTCCGGAGCGCCCTGCTTATACCGTTTGAGCAAACGTCGCGCCTCTTCAAACGGCCACGCCTTGGACGTCATCGCGGTTTCACGCAGGTCAGACATTTGGATACTCCATCGGGAAACGTGCCGGACACCCCATGCGCCCGGACCGGCCCCTGTTATTGTGCAGGTGCAGTATGAGTCAATAAAGGGGTGGGGATTTCATCGTTCCATACGTCTGAAAACTAAACAAACGGTATTTCCCAGAACCCGCCAATATCCGCTACGCGGACAAACCAGACATTCTCCAATTCGAGGCGAATGCCTGGTTCAGTTTTTGCATTGAGTATACGCTATTCGATCAGCCGTGCTGCGACGTATCCCACCAACGCGCATCCATGAACTGCGGGATCGCCTGCGTTTTACCGCTCAATTTCCCGACGGTGCCTTCGGTCAACTCAAGCGCCATCCATGCCTCGGGGGCCGTCAACAGGTCCGGATAAGGCGTCTGCTTATTGGTTGGGACAAACCCGTAGCGGGGATAGAAGGTCGGGACACCCAACACGAACACGGCGTCGGTCCCGATGGATTTTAGGTGCTCGATGCTGGTCTCCATCAATTCTTTCCCGACACCTGTACCCTGATGGTACGGCGACACTCCGCAAGGGGCCAAAAGGTAGCATTTGGTATCGCGGTGGTCCGTGAATGCAAATGGCGTGAAAAGCACGTTGCCTGCGAGCTTCCCCTCTCGTTCAACACTGATCGAGATTGTGTCCGGATGGTCGAGGAAGTCTTCGGCAAGTTGCGCAATCGCTTCCCCCTCAGCTTCTCCATCCGCTTGACCAAAAGCTTGTCGGTGGATGTCCAGAATGGCGTCGATGTCTGTTTTTTTCATGGTGTTCTCCTATCGTTGATTCATTTGGGCTCGTACGGATTTGATCCCCAGTGCAGACGCGCGATAGGGGGCACCGTTTTTCGAACGGATCAGGCGTTTTTTAAGAAGACGCTGAAAGATATTTAGGGTGCAGTCAGACAGCACATGACCGCTGCGCGTATAGCAGGTGACATCATGTACTTTGCCGTTTGGCTGGCGTTCATATTGGATGGACCCGCCAAGGGCGAGTTCATGCAAAACACGTTGCTCGTGCTTTGAGATATTCATTGGGATGTCTCGATTTTACGAAAGTACAGAAACAGGGCACTCAGCGTTGCGCTTGAGTGTGCCTATCAATGTTGGTGTTCCTGAATTTGCTTCGCCAGGAACGGGCGTTAGGCCCGGGACTCTTTCATAAAATCTCCATAATGCGAGGCGCTACGCCTCAGACGAGACGGTCAAATAGGCATTCAAACGAGTCGCGTCAATATGGACGGCGGTCTTTTTTGGGGAGGCGGCGTGTTTCAATGCAGACTTTCGCCGCGACACGCGTTTGTGGGAGGAATGGGCTCTAAGCAGATACTCATCTCTCACCCAAAGAGCCACTCACCCCTCAGGTCGATTGCAACTACATCAAACTACTAGTTGAACCTCGCCGCACCCCCTCCTATCGTGCGGCAACAGACGTATCATTCAGGACAAACCCATGACCGAGCAAACCCCACACCCGATGTCTCCGCAGGATTGCCTTGTGGCGATCATGGTGGCGGTTTCCGCATCGGACGAGAACATCCGCACCGCCGAGCTGGTCAAGATTGAAGGCGCGGTCAACATGCTGCCGGTGTTTGCAGGCTACGATATCGACCGTACCCGCCGCGTCTCGCAGATCGTGTTTGATCTGTTTGAACAGGAAGACGGGCTGGATGCCCTGTTCGGACTGATCCGTGACAACCTGCCCGAACGCCTGAACGAAACCGCATATGCGCTGGCGTGTGACGTCGCCGCCGCAGATGGCACACTGGCCGAAACCGAACTGCGCTTGCTGGAAGAAATCCGGTACGAGCTGAGCATCGACCGCCTGCACGCCGCCGCCATCGAACGCGGGGCCCGGGCGCGGCATACAACCTAACTGCCGTAGAGCGCACCCCAGCGCTCAATCAGATTGCGTTGCAATTTGCGGGACCGACGGTTCCAGGGCCGCGCGCCGTCCGGGCGCTCGCGCGATGCTCGCGGGATCGTGGCGCGGTGCGCGGTATCGGCGGTGAAGATCGCAAAGGCCAGATCAACTCCATCTGCCGTTGTCATATAACCCCCAAGACCCGAGACGAAGTTCAACGTCCCCGTCTTTGCGTCGACCTTGATCGGATGATCCTTGACCGGCTGCCCATTTTTGTCGGCCAGAGTAAAGGACCGAAGCAATGGCCGCAGCTCCTCTGATTGTCCCGCAGCCACCAGCGTTTTGACCAGACCGGCGGGGGCCATGCGCGACGCTCCGCTAAGGCCGGAATGATCGACCATCGTGATCCCATTCGCACCAAAACGCGCGGCCGCCCAGCGGTTCATTTCAGTGGCGGACTCTTCAAGGCTCTGCGGTGCAACCCCGCGCGCTTTGGTCGCCGCCAGGCCCACCATTTCAGCGGTTATATTGGTCGAATATCTCAACATCCCCTTCAGGATGCTTTCCAACGGGTCGCTCTGATGCACGACCAGAACTGTCCCTTGCGATGCCTGCCGCGTCACCTGAACCCGGCCCAGTACAATCCCGTTCACCCGTGCCAACGTGCGGAACACGTCCCCGGCATAAAGCGCAGGCTTGCGCACCGGCAGCCAGCGTGCCCCGCCATTGCCCAGCGCCCCTTTGGCGACGGTCCAACGATCCTGCCGCGCGCTTGGCTGATAGGTGTAAATCGGCAGACTGCGATTCTCGACTCGCATCGATGCCATATCCACCGACGGCGTGTAACTTGCGCTGCGCGCATCCATGGTCACGCTATAGCCGGTGCCCTCGCGTTTCCACTCGAAATGCACGCGGTTGAAGTTCAGGGAAATCCCGCTGATCGACGGGCTATAGCCCAGATGATCCGGCTGCCCCGGATCGATGCTGAAGACGTAAGGCAGCGCACCATCATAGACTTTGAAAGCGCCCCGAACCTCGGTGATTCCGGCCTTGCGCAGATTGGCTGCCATGGTGGCCAGTGCGTCTGTATCCAGTAGCGGATCCCCACCACCTGCAAGGATCAGGTCGCCTTTCAGAATGCCATTCTCGATCGGTCCATCCGCGATCAAGGTGGTTTCAAACCGATGCTCCGACCCCAGCACATCCAGCGCGTAAAGCGCGGTCAACGCCTTGGCGACACTGGCGGGCGGCAGGCTTTGGCCTTCGCCATATACCTCCAGCGGGGTTCCGGTTTCAACGTCGGCCACGGCAAAGACAACTTCGCCCCTCAGCCCCGCCGCTTTAACCAGCCGCTCGGCCCCGCTGGGCTGCGGCCCGCGCAGCACAGGACGCAAGGATACCAAAGGCGCCTCGGCCTGACCCGTGCCCGGAACCAGAGACGCCCCTAATCCACCCAGAAACAAACGACGCGAAATACGATCAACCATGGGTCTATTAGAATCCCAGAGCTTAAATGCAGACAATCACTAGATTAAGATTATGCGCCAAGAGGAGTCATTCCGGCAACACCCCATCGCTCCAATCGCCGCGATTGCGCAACTCGGTCGAACTGACATCGACCATCGGCACGTTCACAAAACACCAGGCCGGAGCCTCTGCCCGCCCCAGCAAATGCCGCGCCTGCCCGTCTATGCGGTATTTGGCATAAAGCCGCGCCGCCGGTGACATCCGGGCCGAAATTCGGTCCCCCGGCCGCGCCACAACGCCCACCGGCACACTGTCCATGATCTGCCGCCAGTCTTTCCAGCGATGAAACTGCGCCAGATTATCCGCACCCATCAGCCAAACGAACCGCACTTGAGGATAAAGGTGCCGTAACGCCGCCAGCGTATCCGCCGTCGCCCGCGTCCCCGTCAGCGCCTCGATATCCGTGACCTCAACACGCGGATGCTGCATCACAGCGCGTGCCGCCATCATCCGCTGCGCCAGAGGTGCAGGTCCCCGCTCCTTAAAAGGGTTCCCCGGAGACACCAGCCACCACACCCGATCCAACCCAAACGCCTTCATCGCCTCACGCGTCACATGCACATGGCCTTGATGCGGAGGATCAAACGACCCCCCGAACAACCCCACGACCTGCCCGGGCCGCGCATATGGAATGTCATAGTGTTCCATATCCTGCTGATGTTCAGAACTGAAGCGGGTTGTCAATCAGCGCACCAAACGCATCTTTTCTTCATTGCGGCAATTGCCCTACTGGCGTGCTTTGTCTCGAAGTAACCTTCGAACTTGCGTGTTGGTTTGAAAATGGTCGCCGTACCTTCAAAGAAAACTCTTTCTGTATTCAGCACTGCTGAAACGATTTTCTTATGATCAGACTTTGATACCGCCAAAGCCCATCCGTCGTCAGGGACTATCGGAAAGGTCTGAGAACCAGCTCGCAGAAGCAATCCATCCCATTGGCTAAATCGCTCCGCCGCATCTGCCCGTAGCAATACCACTGGTTCACTATTTGTATCGATCATCAGCAACATCTGTCGCGTAGGTTTACCGGTGAATTAGTAGCCATCCAGCAATAGTCACCATCCTCAAAAACACCCCAAACTCCTTTAGAATTGCCAGTAGTAAAAGTCTGAGCAAAGAGCGCCCCGGGAGCCAGAAAAACTACAGCGCATAGTATTCGCGATACAAAAGGCTTCATAAAATTTACTTGTAGCTCAAATTTAATATGGGCCCTAGGTTACATATTGCCGATTTTATTTGCGATCTAAGCATGTGCAGTATTTCAAACTTCACGAGAATGCGGCAGCGGCCTAACCGCATCACCCAATGCCACCCGCCCGGGCCGCACCACCTCGGCGCGCCAGCCGCCATGTCCGCGCACGGCAGAATAACCGCCTGTGCCCAACGCCTCTTCCATCCGGCTACAGGGCGCGCAGATCACACTAAAGCGCAAAATGGCTTGCCCCACCTGCACTTCCCGCTCCTTGAACGCCGCCAGATTGATCCCTGAAACCACCAGATTACGCCGCAAGATTTCAGGCGCCACGGGTTCTTGCCCCAGATAAGACCCAATCGCCGCCAGATGCTCCTGCTGGATCAACGTCACCGCCCGTTTGCCTGCTCGGGCGCGGTCACCGTCGAGTCCATCGTTTGAGACCCAATCCTCGTTGCGCCCATCCATTTCTGCTCTGCGGCCAGAACGTACACCGATCCATGTCACCCGGCCCGGTTGCGCCCAACCGGCAATCAGTTCCGCAAGTTCTGTCAAAGCCTCACCACTGCATTTCGTCTGGGTCCTACCGGACCAAACGACCAAACAAAAATCACAATACCACCAGCTTGCCCCGCCCGCTCGCCTCGGATATCCAGCGTCCCAACTGAATTTCCCCGACCCAGAGGACGCGACATGGCCGCCTATCAATATGTCTACCACATGCAGGGTGTCTCCAAGACCTATCCCGGTGGCAAGAAGTGCTTTGAAAACATCCACCTGAGCTTTCTGCCCGGCGTGAAAATCGGTGTCGTCGGCGTCAACGGCGCGGGTAAGTCGACGCTGATGAAGATCATGGCTGGCCTCGACACCGATTTCACCGGTGAGGCATGGGCCGCCGAGGGCGCCAAGGTCGGCTATCTACCGCAGGAACCGCAGCTGGATGAATCGCTGACTGTCCGCGAAAACGTCATGCTGGGCGTAGCCGCGAAAAAGGCCAAGGTCGACCGGTTCAACGAGATCGCCATGGAGATCGCCGAGAACTACTCGGACGAGCTGATGGAGGAAATGACCACCCTGCAGGACGCGATCGACGCGGAAAACCTGTGGGACCTCGACAGCCAGATCGACGTGTCGATGGAAGCGCTACGCTGCCCACCAGACGACGCCAACATCGCCAACCTCTCGGGCGGTGAGAAACGCCGCGTGGCGCTCTGCAAACTGCTGCTGGAAGCGCCCGACATGCTTCTGCTCGACGAACCAACCAACCATCTGGACGCCGAGACCATCGCCTGGCTGCAACAGCACCTGATCGACTACAAGGGCACCATCCTGATCGTCACCCACGACCGTTACTTCCTGGATGACATCACCGGCTGGATTCTGGAACTCGACCGCGGCCGCGGCATTCCGTATGAGGGCAACTATTCCGCATGGCTGGAACAAAAGGCCAAACGGCTGGAGCAAGAAGCGCGTGAGGACAAGTCCAAGCAGAAAACCCTGCAGCGCGAATTGGAATGGATGCGTCAGGGCCAGAAGGCCCGTCAGGCCAAATCCAAGGCCCGGATCAACGCCTATAACGAATTGGCCGAACAGTCCGAACGCGAAAAGCTGACCCGCGCCCAGATCGTCATCCCCAACGGCCAGCGCCTTGGCGGCAAGGTGATCGAGGTCGAGGGCCTGTCCAAACACATGGGTGACAAGCAACTGATCGAAGGGCTGGACTTTGCCCTGCCCCCCGGCGGCATCGTCGGCGTCATCGGCCCCAACGGTGCCGGTAAATCAACGCTGTTCAAGATGCTCACCGGTCAGGAGCAGCCCGACAGCGGCACCATCACGCTGGGCGACACGGTCGAGCTGTCCTATGTCGACCAGTCCCGAGATGACCTCAAGGACAACGACACCGTGTGGGAGGCGATCACCGGCGGCGCCGAGATCATCCAATTGGGTGACGCGCAGGTCAATTCCCGCGCCTATTGCTCGTCCTTCAACTTCAAGGGCGGCGACCAGCAGAAGAAGGTCTCCTTGCTGTCAGGTGGTGAGCGCAACCGCGTCCACATGGCCCGCCTACTGAAAGAGGGCGGCAACGTCCTGCTGCTGGACGAACCGACCAACGATCTGGACGTCGAAACCCTGCGCGCGTTGGAAGACGCCCTTGTCGATTTCGCCGGCTGCGCCGTCGTCATCTCACACGACCGCTTCTTCCTCGACCGGATCTGCACGCATATTCTGGCGTTCGAAGGGGACGCGCATGTGGAGTGGTTCGAGGGCAACTTCGAAGATTACGAAGAAGACAAAAAGCGCCGTCTGGGCCCGGACGCGCTGGAGCCCAAGCGGTTGAAGCATAAGAAGTTTGCGCGGTGAGTCTAATAACTCATGTCGGAATCGCAGTTGCGAGTTTGGGTGAGCAACTTGCGCGAGCCATCCGCTCAACCGCCTTGCAGGCAGCGATTCCTGGAGCAAAAATAGAAGTAGAAATACCTTACTTTCTAGCACGGTTGTTGTTGGAGGGGGTTTCCCGGTTTTCGTGGCTTGGGGTTCGAACGTTTGGCAACCTTCAAATTCTGACCAAAGCCTCTTATGCCTCGCTTGTGATTGTACCTATTATTGCGGGTGTTTGGCCCTTCATCCGAAACCTGCTCAACCAGTATATCAAATTGTTGAAAATGCGGCAGAAACCGCAAAAGAAGCCGCTATTGCAATCGAACGCAGTATCTCATCCATGCAGGTCGTTTCAGAAAGTACCGACATCCAGAGATCAGTCATTTATTCCGAGTTGGCAAGGATTTCTGAACGACTCGGTGAGATTTCCCAGAACTTCACTTTCATGCTGCACGAAACAAACATGCCTGTTTCATTCGCCTTAGCTTTTCTCGCCTCGCTTTTTGCTGCCATCGGCCATTTCTTCTATCAAGCATTCTGCCCCCAACCTGTCAAAGACTATGATCTAGCTGGATATTCGAGCGAGAAAGTCGCCCAATACTCGAATAATCGTTCAAAAGTTACTCTATCGGAGGCAGCGGAGTATGTCGGTAGACGTCTCAACTCTTCTTCAGAACAAATCTTATCATCGGTTGAAGGTGGTGATTTTGATGCCATCGCCACATTAAGAAAAATTTCAGTGCAAAATGCTGAAATCTCATCTGGTGAAAGCCAGAGCACTGATAAGAAGCAACGTAGCCCCAGCCAAATCCAGCCCAACGAGGCAACAGATTGGGGAGAACCAAATGTTGTTGTTCGATCTAATTATGCAGAACAAGATAGTGAGCAGGCACTGATCGATGTGGCCTCACGCGTCTCTTATTCAGAAATGCTAACTGAGAGGCTTGGTGCAGGTATCATTGCTCTTTTGCTTTATTCAGCGTGCATTTTGATACTTCTGGTCATAGTTGGCCGCCAAATGGCCAGCGTTTTTGCCGCTACGGGCTGGATGTGACAAGCAAGCGTAGGGTGGGGTTTCACCCCATCACTCACTCAACGACCCTACCTGAACACCCGCACGATCTGTTCCCGCGCACCAAACCACTTCCAAACTCCGATCTCTCAAATGATGGGGTGAAACCCCATCCTACGGCTCTCCGAACGTGCCATCGGGGACCACACCGCTCCACTCCGGATCAACTCGACCTGCGCGGATATCACGATGGATCGACGAATACGGCCAATCGGTCGGATGTTCGACCAATCCATGCTTCACCGGATTGTCCCAACAATATGCCATATGATTGCGGTAATCCTGTTCGTCCCGAATGACATGCTCCCAAAACCGGCGCTGCCAAATCCCGGCATCCCCTTTCGCGATTTTCGAATCCGTTCGTAGGGTGGGGTTCCACCCCACCACTCCCGACGCCTTCACTCCACGCGTAAACCGTGCCTTGATCGCACCCCACCGTGTCGAATAATCCGCATCCCCCGGCGGCAAGGTCCAAATCGCGTGCAGGTGATCCGGCAACACAACAAACGCATCGCACCAGAACGGCCGCTCTCTCTGGGTCACTGCAAATGCGGCCCGCAAATGCGCCACCTCTCGCACCAGCAATTCCGACGACCGGTCGGCCAAAGACACGGTGAAAAAATACTTGGCTCCGGGAATGCGGACGCGTCGGTAATCGCTCATGCCGCAACTTGATCATGACGAGGGTTAACGGATTCTGAATGCCACTCCGACGCGCCAGATAAATAACCGAGTCTTATCAAAGGTCCGCAAACTAATAACCAAAACCATCGGCGGATTCTTGTACAAATCGGACGATTGCCCCTCAAACCCCTGTACAAACCGTACAATCCGCCCTTGCCACACGGCCTGACCGATGCCATATCCAAGAGGCTTACGTTTTTCTATTTCGACCCACTGTCTCCTTCTACGGCGCTCAGTCACTCGATCCAGACTACGACGCCAGGCTGCCGCAACTCCGTGGGCAGCACCAAACAGGAGACAACGGACATGCCAGCAGGCACCGTAAAATGGTTCAACACCACCAAAGGCTACGGCTTTATCGCACCCGAAGATGGCGGCAAAGACATCTTCGTACACATCTCGGCTGTCGAGCGTTCGGGCCTCACCGGTCTGGCCGACAACCAGAAAGTCACGTACGAGCTGCGCGCTGGTCGTGATGGCCGCGAAAGCGCCGACAATATCGAACTGGCCTAAGCCGTTCAAAGGGCGGGATTTTTCCCGCCCACCCCGCTATGCCCACGTTGTGTGTGTGGCAAAGGGAATACATCACAATCGGGTTATCCTTCCCCGGTGATTGACCAAATCGGCTATCATTCCAAAACTAGCGTTATGATTTCTTTGGTCATTTGAGGGATGTCACCATGTTCACACGCCGTGTTTTTCTGGCCGGTACTGCTGTCAGCCTGCTGCCGGGTGTTGCCAGCGCCAAGAAATCGGTCGAGTATGATCCGACGCCGCAATTCGTGCGCATCAAAAAGCAATTTCAACCCGGTCAGTTGCTGGTCGCGCCGCGATCCTTTTACCTTTACTATGTAACCGAGCCACGCAAAGCGATCCGCTATGGCTGCGGCGTCGGCAAAGCCGGACTGGAATTCACCGGCTCGGCCACCATAGACGTCAAGAAAGAATGGCCGACCTGGCGACCCACTGAAGAGATGATTGAGCGGGACCCTGTCACCTATGCCAAGTTCAAAGACAATGATTATGTCCAGCCCGGCGGCGGAGACAATCCTCTGGGCGCGCGCGCGCTGTATCTGTTTCAGAACGGGGTGGACACGTATTTCCGCATTCACGGCACGACGCAGCCGCAGACCATCGGTCATGCAGTGTCAAATGGATGCATTCGGATGCTGAATGAGCATGTGATCGATCTGTATAACAGAGTTCCTATCGGCACGGTGGTCACAGTGGTCTAAGCCCCCGACCAATCGACGTCGTCAGCTTGTTCGATCATCAACCGACCTTCGGGCCAAGGGCGCGCCAAACTCTGCGCCTCGTCTTCAGACCCATGCAACCAGTGCAGAACGTCCCGCGCCTCCAGCAGCACTCCCATTCGGTGATGGATCGGCTTTACATCAACGTTGGGTTCGCATGTCACCGCTGCAACCTGATCCACGCGTAACCCGCCCGGAGCTTCCCAAGTGCCGGTGATCGCAGCAAATAGCAGTGGAGCCCCGTCTTTGGCGACAATCCGCCAGGCCGTTCTGCGTCGCTTCTCACCGGTCCATTCGTACCAGCCATCCACCGGGATTATGGCACGCCCAACCCCTTCGAAGGCGCTCTTGTCAAAAACCGTCTCGGAACGGGCGTTGATAATGGTCTCCATGACAGGGCGCCCGCGTGCATTTACTCTGCCGACCGGAATCATGCCCCATCGCATGACCTTTAACCCATCACGAGTCAGTACAATCAGTTCCTGACCCGGCTGGATGTTCCTTCGCTCTGGTTGAGGACCAAAGTTGTCTTCCACATTCAGCAACCTCGCGATCTCGCCAATGGGTCGTGTGAGGAAAAACCGGCCGGGCATCGCGTACTCCTATTCGGCAACGCGCTCCGCAAGCGCCAAGACAAAGGGGCCCAGCGTATCAACGATCAGCGCAACGCCTTGGGCACTTGGATGGATACCATCAGATTGCATGAACTGGCGCGCGGCCGCCGGATCGCCTTCGGTTGTGAGCCCGTCAAAAAAGCTTTCCGCATAAAGTGCATCATATTGCTCTGCCAGCTCTGGATACATGGCGTCGAAACTCTGCTTGTAATCGGCTCCGTAATTACCAGGCGCCTGCATTCCAATTATTAGTACCTCGACATCCGCGGTCTCTGCAGCACGCAGTATTGTCTCGAGGTTTGATCGGGCAACGCTCGGATCGATGCCACGCAACAGATCATTGCCGCCAAGTGCAACAATCATGCCGTCGACCTCTGGTGTCAGGGTCCAGTCAACTCGGGCAGCGCCCCCTGCGGTCGTATCCCCGGAAACACCGGCGTTGATCAACCGAACCTCCGCACCTTCTTCCTGAAGCCAACGCTGCAGTTGCGGCACGAACCCGTCTTGTTCCGGCAGCCCATATCCTTGTGTTAGGGAATCTCCAAGCGCAGCAATCACTACTGGCTCTGCCATCGCTGCAATTCCGCAACAGATGAACGCGCTTGAGATCAAACCCTTGTGTAGCTTCTGTTTCACGCCATATCCCAATGGACTGTACCCCTCTCGATGGCCTGATCAATGACGACACCTGTTCTTACGCTCCAAGATGCCGCATTATCGCTGGATGGCAATGCCGGAAGGGTGGATATTCTGCACGACATCTCTCTGTCTGTGAAACAGGGCGAGACGCTGGGGTTGGTCGGCCCTTCCGGTTCAGGGAAATCCTCACTGCTAATGCTGATGGGCGGGTTGGAACAGGCGACCGACGGCCGCGTCACGGTATTGGGCCATGATCTGACGGAAATGAGTGAGGATGCACTTGCTCGGTTCCGGCGCGATGCGATGGGCGTCGTGTTTCAGAATTTTCACCTGATCCCGACGATGACCGCGCTTGAGAACGTCGCCACCCCGCTCGAACTTGCAGGGCACAAGGATGCTTTCAAGCGCGCTGAGGCCGAGCTAGAGGCTGTGGGGCTGTCACATCGAAGCGATCACTACCCGGCGCAATTGTCAGGTGGCGAGCAGCAACGTGTGGCGCTGGCCCGCGCGTCGGCCCCACGCCCTAAGATTTTGCTGGCAGACGAACCCACAGGAAATCTGGACGAAGCCAACGGTGCGGCGATTATAGATCTGTTGTTCGGTCTACGCGACCGGCATGGTGCCACCCTGGTTCTGGTCACGCATAGCCACACACTGGCGCAGAAATGCGACCGCGTTGTGCGGTTGCGGGATGGACGCATCGCTGAAGAGTCGCAGCGCGAGGCAGCCGAATGAGCCTGCGTCTGGCAGGACGACTGGCACGGCGCGAACTCCGCGGTGGGCTACGTGGATTTCGGGTGTTTCTGGCTTGTCTGGCCTTGGGCGTTGCAGCGATTGCCGCGGTCGGCATGGTCCGCCAAGCAATCCAGACCGGCCTTCAGCAAGAGGGCGCATCGCTACTGGGCGGGGATGCGCAACTGGAATTCACCTATCGCTTTGCCAATGATCAGGAACGCGCGTGGATGGAAAAAACCGCACATGCGGTTTCAGAGGTTGTTGATTTTAGGTCTATGGCCGTAACGGGAAACGGGACGAACACGCAACGTGGGCTGACTCAGGTTAAGGCTGTGGATGACGCTTATCCGCTGTTAGGTTCGGCGATCCTTGAACCTGAACTTACTCTGACCGATGCCTTTGCAGGTGCCGATGGGCTGCCTGGTGCAGTCATGGCCCCCTCTCTGATTGACCGCCTAAACCTGATGGTTGGCGAGCAGTTTGAACTTGGCACGCAGAGATTTGTTCTGATGGCCTCGTTAGAGCACGAACCTGACGGCGCGGCTGATGGGTTCTCGCTTGGGCCGCGCACATTGGTCCGGACAAAAGATCTGCAGTCTTCGGGCCTGTTGGCGCCGGGCACTTTGTTTTCAACTAAGTACAGGTTGGACCTGCCTCAGGCTGCCGAATTGGATGCGCTGTCGCTGGAAGCGAAGCAGGCCTTCGAGGGGACCGGCATGCGCTGGACCGACGCTCGCAACGGTGCGCCGGGAATATCTGAATTCGTAGGCCGCCTCAGCGCGTTTCTGGTTCTGGTGGGCCTGTCGGGATTGGCCGTTGGCGGGATCGGGGTGTCTGCTGCCGTGCGAGCCTATCTTTCCCAAAAGACGGAGACGATTGCGACATTGCGCACGTTGGGCGCTGATCGGGCGACAATCTTTCAGACCTATATGATTCAGATCGCCGTTCTGTCGAGCATCGGTATTATCATGGGCTTGGTCCTGGGCGGGGTGCTGCCGCTGCTACTGGCCCCCGTAATCGAAACGCAATTGCCAATCCCCGCAGTCTTCTCGCTTTATCCGCAGCCACTGTTCGAGGCCGCACTTTATGGTGTGCTGACCGCTTTCCTGTTCACACTCTGGCCGCTGGCCAGAACCGAGGAGGTGCGCGCAGCAACCTTGTTTCGGGATGCGCTAACATCGGCGCGCAGTTTCCCGCGCCTGATCTATGTCGTTGCGACCGCTATTGGCTTGGCCGCACTGATCGGAGCCGCTGCATGGTTCAGTGGTTCAACCCGATTGACCTTCTGGACCAGCGCGGGGTTGGCCGGGGCGCTTACTTTGCTGGCCCTTTCTGCCTTTGCCATTCGCAAATTGGCCCGCGCGGGCGCCCCTTGGGCCAGAGGCCGCCCTGCCCTGAGGTGGGCCTTGTCCGCCATTTCTGACCCACGCGAAGGGGCAGCGTCGGTGGTTCTGTCCCTTGGGCTCGGCCTGTCGGTCCTTGCAGCGGTGGGGCAGATCGACGGCACCCTGCGCAATGCGATCTCGGGGAACCTGCCAGAAGTGGCACCCTCATATTTCTTCGTCGATATCCAGAAGGATCAGATGCCCGGGTTCAGCGAACGTCTCGACACTGACCCCGCCGTCAGTCGGGTAGAAAGCGCTCCAATGCTGCGCGGGATCATTACCAAGATCAATGGACAACCCGCGCGAGAGATTGCAGGCGATCACTGGGTTCTGGACGGCGACCGGGGCGTGACCTATTCCGCCCAACCGCCGCAGAATGCCCGCGTGACCGACGGAGTGTGGTGGCCCGAAGATTACAGCGGCCCTCCGCAGGTAAGCTTTGCTGCCGAAGAGGCCGCCGAGATGGGGCTGAAGCTGGGTGATGAACTGACCGTTAACATCCTGGGCCGTGATATCACCGCTGAACTGACATCACTGCGCGAAGTTGATTTTTCCACCGCTGGAATGGGGTTTGTCATGTCGATGAACCCCTCTGCGCTGGCCGGTGCCCCGCATAGCTTCATCGCGACCGTTTATGCAGAAGAGCAGGCCGAAGCCGCCATCCTGCGTGATCTGGCCGGGCAATTCCCCAACATCACCGCTGTTCGGGTTCGAGATGCCATCGACCGGGTATCGGGCCTGCTGGCAGGGCTTGCAGCAGCCACCTCATACGGAGCGGGCGTATCCCTTTTGACCGGGTTTCTAGTGCTGATCGGCGCTGCTGCCGCAGGAGAGCCAGCGCGCAGATATGAAGCGGCGATCCTCAAAACTCTGGGCGCGGACCGGGGCCGCATCCTGCGCAGTTTTGCCTTGCGAGCTATTCTGTTGGGGGCCGCTGCCGGATGTGTCGCCCTGTTGACCGGTATTTTGGGCGGCTGGGCCGTGGCCACATATATCTTCGACACAGATTTCGCGATTATCTGGCCATCCGCGCTCGGGATTGTTATCGCGGGCGTCGCGGTAACGCTTGGCGCGGGGATGCTCTTTTCGCTGCGCCCGCTTTCAGTGCGTCCGGCGCGCATTCTTCGCGCCAGTGACTAAGTTCAACGCACGCACGCGACGGGCTGTAGTATCTTCAGCAACTGGTCGTTGTCACAAACCAACGCATCAAGCGTGATTTCGTCTAAGGACGCATAAAACACCTCAGCCGCATCCTGCAACGCCAATCGCAAGCGGCATGCATCGGTCAGCGGGCATGTATTGTCTGCATCCGCAAAACACTCGGCAATCGGCAATCCACCTTCAACATGGCGGAACACAGACCCGACCCGGATCTGATCTGCCGAGCGGGCCAGCGTCATGCCGCCATTGCGGCCACGTTGGGTACTGAGATAATCCAACTGGCTAAGCTGATTGATCACCTGCGCCAGATGGTTCTCGGAGATGTTGCAGACTTCTGCAATCTCAGCCTTAGTAACCAGCCGATCCTGATGCGCGGCACAATACATCAATACGCGCACCGCGATATTCGTCCGTTTGGTAATCCGCATGAGGGCCTCCCGAATCTCAAGATGAAGCCTTATTGCATGTTCTGTAAAAAGACTGTTTGACATACATCAATCGTCAAAGAAGGACACGACCCGCATGGCAGACCCCTATTTCTTCGGCTATGGCAGCCTCGTGAATCTGTCGACGCACGATTTTCCCGACCCACACCCGGCGCGTCTGAAGGGCTGGCGGCGGGCTTGGAGGCATACTGATATGCGTCCGGTCGCGTTTCTGACCGCTGTGCCGGATCCGGCATCCGAGATCGACGGCATGATCGCTCACGTGCCCAAAAACGACTGGGCCGCGCTGGATGAACGGGAATGGGCCTATGAACGCGTGCCTGCCACTCGATCAGTCACCCATATGCTGACGCAAGAGGCAGAAATCGCCGTCTACGCCGTGCCCCATGACCGCCATACAGCGCCCAGCAACCACCATCCGCTGCTGCTGAGCTATATCGATGTCGTGGTGCAGGGGTACCTGAGGGCATTTGGATCGGACGGCGCTGATCGCTTCTTTGCCACAACCGATGGCTGGGACGCGCCGATTTTGAATGATCGTGCCGAACCGCGATATCCGCGTCATCAGCAACTTAAACCCACCGAGACTGAATTCGTGGATGACCGACTGAAGCGCGTATCGGCTCGTATTTTGCAGCCCGGAGACCAAAGAAAGGCAGGCCAACTGCCTGCCTCCTTCGTGTTTTAAGATATTCTCTGCGGGTCAGCCCCGCGCGCGGATCACCTGCAGCAGCGGCAGCAAGGTCGCCATCTCGGGCCCGCGCTCCATTCCGGTCAGCGCTTTGCGCAGCGGCATGAACAGGCCTTTGCCCTTACGGCCCGTGGCCTCTTTCACCGCCTTGGTCCAATTCGCCCAGGTATCCGCGTCGAACGGACCTTCGGGCAGCAGGGCCACCGCCTCTGCTATGAATTCACGATCTTCATCTGCGATCAGAGGTTCGGCCCCATCGCGGCAAAGATCCCACCAGCCATTGAGATCGCTCAAGGTGGTGATGTTTTCACGCGCCATGGTCCAGAAAGGTTCTGCCAGATCATCCGGAACACCCGCCTCTGCAACGGCATCCGCAACTTCGGCCAGAGGCAGCGATTGCAGGTGCTTCGCCGTCAGCGGGAACAGGTCCTGCACGTCGAACTTGGTTGGTGCCACGCCAAAACGGTTGATGTCGAACCCGTCGATCAGCTCGGACATCTCAGCACGCAACTCAACCGGATCAGAGGAACCCAGACGAGCCATCAGGCTCAGCAGGGCCATTGGCTGCACGCCTTGCTCTCGCAGATCACGTAAGGCCAGTGTGCCCAGACGTTTAGACAGGGCCTCGCCCTGCGGGCCTGTCAACAGAGAGTGATGCGCAAAGCGTGGGCAGGTGCCGCCCAACGCTTCGATGATCTGAATCTGCGTCGCCGTGTTGGTGACATGGTCCGAACCACGCACCACGTCGGTCACGCCCATCTCGGTATCATCGACCACGGACGCAATCGTATAGAGAACCTGACCATCACCCCGGATCAGCACCGGGTCGGATACCGAGGCGGCATCGATCGAGATGTCGCCCAAAATGCCATCGTTCCATTCGATACGCTCGTGGTTCAGTCTGAACCGCCAGACGCCATTGCCGCGCTCGGCGCGCAGCGCCTCTTTCTCGGCGTCGCTGAGGTTCAGCGCGGCACGGTCGTAGACCGGCGGCTTGCCCATGTTCAGTTGTTTCTTGCGCTTGAGGTCAAGTTCGGTTGGCGTTTCAAACGCCTCATAGAACCGACCCATCGCGCGCAGCTTGTCCGCAGCCTCGGCATAACGGTCCAGCCGTTCCGACTGACGCTCGACCCGATCCCAATGCAGGCCAAGCCACTCCAGATCTTGTTTGATCGCATCGACATATTCTTCCTTCGACCGCTCGGGATCGGTGTCATCGATACGCAGGATGAACGTACCGCCTGCTTTGCGGGCGATCAGATAATTCATCAGGGCGGTGCGCAGGTTGCCCACATGGATGTAACCAGTGGGCGACGGGGCGAAACGGGTCGTGGTCATGGAAGTCTCCTGTTGGCGCGGCTCATGTCACATGGGCGCGTTTTTGTCCAGCAGGGCGTTCAGGTCGGCTCTACCGGCCACATACCATATAGGTGTTCGAGCCCAGCTTTGATGAGTTCACGAAGCACGTCGAGATCGATGTCTGACAACTTGTTCACGTAGAGGCAGGATTTCCCCAGCTTGTGTTTGCCCAGTCGAGACAGGATATATTCGAAATCAGCATAACCCGGCATGATGTAGATAGAATGCGCAGCCTTGCGCGGAGAGAACCCGGTCGCCAAAAAATCGCCTTCCCGCCCGGAAGCATAGCGATAGTGATATCGGCCATAGCCAATGATCGACGGACCCCACATCACTGGGGCAAACCCGGTGGTATCCTGAAAGAGCCTGTCCAGCACTTGCACCTCGTCCGCCTTACGCAGCGGCTGAACGGTCGCCATAAATTCAGCAATATTTTGCCCGGTGGGCACTGTTTTGTTCTCAGATCGCGGCATGAACAAAAATTAACACGTAATGTTCATCCATGCAGCCCATGTATTGGGTCTATAACTGGCAAGAGAAACGCTCTGACCTATTTCTACTACTGGCGTTTTGACAGGGAGACTTAGATATGACGATCAAATTGACACGAAGGGCAGCTCTGAGTGCCGCTGCCGCATTGCCTTTTGCCTCTGCCGCGGTGCCGGCTTTCGCAGCAGGTGAGCCGAGCAAAGCAAATTCGACCATCGCAAAATCATTCCAGTTAGGCGATTTCACTGTTACCACCCTGCTCGACGGCAGCGTGCCACGTGATGAGCCAAAGGCACTATTCGCCGCTGAAGTTTCTGACGACGAATTTGCAGCAATCTCTGCGGAAAATTTCATTCCAACTGATATTGCGCAATTCTTCTTTACTCCGACACTGGTCCATACCGGCTCTGAGCTGGTGTTGTTCGACACGGGCTTGGGTCAAGGCGGTATCCAAGCCGCGCTGGCTGACGTAGGAGTCTCACCTGACCAAATTGATGTGGTCGTGATCACGCACATGCACCCCGACCATATCGGAGGCATGACAACGAATGACGCTCCGACATTTGCGAACGCCCGATTTGTAACCGCCGCGCCGGAATATAATTTCTGGTCTGCGATGGATGCGGGCAACCGCGTCGGAGATATGGTTGCAGCGAACGTCACACCCCAAGCCGAAAAGATGACGTTCCTTGACGATGGTGGAGAGGTCACTTCGGGAATAACAGCGATGGCGGCTCACGGACATACGCCTGGTCACACGGTTTATCATCTGGAAAGCAATGGACAACGATTGGTTCTGACGGCCGATCTGGCAAATCACTACGTCTGGTCATTTGCGCGCCCCGAATGGCCCTTTAGCTTCGATATGGACGCTGCAGCGGCTACCGCGTCGCGTCGGAATGTGCTGGGTATGCTGGCCGCAGATAAAATACCCATGATCGGCTATCACATGCCTTTCCCAGCTGCCGGGTACGTTGGAACACGCGGCGAGGGGTTCCGGTTCGTACCGGTCAGCTATCAAATGATGGGCTAGGGCCTAATAACCAGGATCTGGCCGTACTTTTGAACCATCCGTGAAACGGGACAGGCGAAAGGCGGCTGGATCAACGCAGGGCGTGCTATCGGTGACAATATCCGCCATCAGCCGACCTGCGCCTGGCCCAATCCCAAAACCATGGCCGGAAAACCCGGTTGCGATATGCAGACCCGGGAATTCGTCTACTTTTGAGATAACTGGAATCGCATCCGGGGTCACATCGATCAGCCCGGCCCAGCTTTGGACGATCTCTGCCTCCTCAAGTACTGGCATCGCTTTGCGAGCGTTGGACCAGGCCTGTCGCAACACTTTTCGAGAGGGCTCGGGATCCAGCACCCGGCAGTGCTCAAACGGCGTCACATCGGTGGGCAGCCAAATTCTGTCCTCTTTTGCCTCGACCATCCAGCGGCGCGACAGGCGAAACCGCAAGGAACGCCACTCTTGCCGAAACGCTGGCAAGAACTGAAGGCCGAGTCGAAAACTGTCAGGAACAATATCCACGGTATTCTCGTGACCCGACGCAATCGTGTAACCCCCGTCCGCACGTTTGCGAATGGCGAAATCATCACTCCAAAGCGATACCTCCTGCCCGGATTCTAACGGTGAGGTCCGCATGACTGTATTCAGCACCTTGAGTTGGGGCAGAGCGATACCTGCGTTCCCTGCAAAAAGACGCGACCATGCCCCACCCGCCAACACCACCTGACTGCAACGAACTCGCCCACGTTCGGTGAAGACACCTGCAATCCGACCTGCCTCGAGATCGACGCTGCGCACTGCGCATTGTGTCATGATCGCGGCCCCACTATTGCGGGCCGCCTCGGTCATTGCGGGGGCCGCCCATTGCGGCTCAGCCCGTCCGTCTTGCGGCATATAGAGCCCAGTCTGCGGTTTCATGGTGGAGTTTGGAAATAGTGAGGCCAACTCAGCGTGCGATACCATACGGGCACCTGTCTGCTGCCCTTCAACATGCTCCAACCACCGCGTCAAGTTACCAACGTCGCGTGTGCCTGATGCGCCAAATACGATCCCCGACTGAACATAGCCCGTGCTCCGCCCAAGGCGTTCATCCAACCCACGCCAGATGCGCAGAGCTTCCTGCATCAATGGGATCTCGCGTGGGTCGCGCATCCCAAGCCGGACCCAACCCCAGTTACGCGAACTCTGTTCACCGGCGATCCGGCCCTTTTCGCACAACAGGACGGAAACGCCACGCTCGGCCAACTCCAAAGCGGTCGAGACACCAATTATTCCGCCACCGATAACGACGACATCCACCGATTTAGGAAGGGTAATATCAGATTCGACGGGAGTCGGAGAAGGACCTGGCATCAACCGCTCGGAAGTTGTTTATCGAAGCGGTATCCAGCCCGAGAACGCGTATTCTGGCAATGAGAAACGGAGGTAGGTCAACTGAATGCAACAACCTGTTGCCTATCAGCCAGCACATTACGCACCGCGCGGCACTGGCTATTCTAAATCAGGCAGCGCCGGACAGTTGCGCCCATGTTTGGCGCAGAAAAGATTTGCGGCCAGTATCAGGCTTTGCAGCAAGAACTTCTTGCGACTTCAAGGATGGAAATTCCGGTCGCGTCGGCTCATTGTCTGTAACCGGCGGCGGTGCAAGATCCTCTTTGTTCAGAACTTCTGCAATCGAAGCATCAAGCCTTTCTTCATCCAGCTTGCGCGGCTCAGACTCCATTGTTTTCCATTGCAATGGAGCATGAAGCGATTTGTCATATCCATTCGTCATTTGACCACCATCACCTTTACCGACACCCAAAAACACGGATGCCCCAACTCAGATCAACAATCACGGTCGCAGTTTCTGAAATAGCAGAGCGGCTTACCGGATTACGTCACATTCGCCTCACACAAGGCGAACTCCTGACATAAATGTGGCAAAAAAAGGACCCAATTACAAGCTGAACGTGCGCCAGATCTCCATAACCATTTGCCATGTATGAACAATTATGATGACCGTAGCCAACTGCCGACGAATTGGAAACAATCATAGCGATAGAAACTGATCCGGGTCTTAATTCTGATCGCGCCAGCGATTTACAATCGGGTAACGACGATCCAACCAGAAGGCCCGCGGGGTCAGCCGTGTGCCCGGCGCCGATTGAAAGCGCTTGTACTCACTGATGTAAATCAGGTGCTCAACGCGCCGCGCGTCGCCTTCATCAAAACCCGCCTCTACGCAATCGGCGATCGAGCCATCCTGATCCACCAATATATCAAGAATGGCGTCCAGAACCGGGTAATCCGGCAGGCTGTCGCTGTCTTTCTGATCTTCACGCAATTCAGCGCTCGGTGGCTTATCGATGACCGAGGGACGGATGACCTCTCCTTCGGGGCCCATCATCCAATCGCGGTGATTGGCATTGCGCCAGCGACAGGTCTCGAACACGCGGGTTTTGTACAGGTCTTTGATCGGATTGTAGCCTCCGTTCATGTCGCCATAAATAGTAGCATATCCTACCGCGACCTCGGACTTGTTGCCGGTCGTCAGCAGCATCTCGCCAAACTTGTTCGAGATCGCCATCAACAGCAGACCACGTAGGCGGGACTGAACGTTTTCTTCGGTCAAATCTTCCTCGCGCCCGGCAAATAGCGGGGCAAGCGTGTTGGTCACTGCTGTCCGACCTTCGGAAATCGGAACAAAATCATAGTGAACTCCCAACGCCTTCGCGACGGCTTCGGCATCATCCAGAGAGCTTTGGCTGGTATATTCCGATGGCAACATAACGCAGCGCACATTGTTCGCCCCGATGGCATCTACCGCAATCGTTGCAACCAATGCTGAGTCAACGCCCCCTGACATACCAAGCACCGCCTTTTTAAAGCCGGTTTTAGCCATGTAGTCGCGCAGGGACTGCACCATAGCGCGATAGTCCTGCTCCCATGCATCTGGCTGCGGCACCACCTCTGCAAGATCGATTCGCCAGCCGTCGTCGGTGCGCATCAGATCGATGTTTTGCACCGCTTCATCAAAGACCGGCATACGGAATGCAAGCTCTCCGCCGGGGTTCAGACCAAAAGTGGCACCATCAAAAACCTGATCATCCTGGCCGCCGACCATGTTCAGATAGATCACTGGCAAGCCTGTCTCGACCGTACGCGCCACCATATGGTTCAGCCGGATGTCGTATTTGTCTCGGAAATAGGGCGACCCATTGGGGATTAACAGGAACTCAGCCCCGGTTTCCTCGAGCGTTTCGGCAACATCCTCGTGCCAGCCATCCTCGCAAATCGGACTCCCCACCCGGACGTTACCGACCGCATAGGGCCCACCCATTGGACCTGCGTCATAGAGCCGAACCTCGTCAAAGACGGTTTCATTTGGCAAGTGATGCTTGAGAACCTTGCTTACTATCTTCCCACCTTTGAGGATCAGATACGCGTTATAAAGCTTGTCTTCCTCGACCCAAGGACCTCCGATTGCCAGCGCAGGGCCCTCGGCGCAGTCTTCCGCCAGCGCCTGCACAGCTTGCATCGCCGCACGATGAAACACAGGCTTCATCACCAGGTCCTGAGTATTGTAACCGGTGATGAACATCTCAGGCAGCGCCACCAGATCAGCCTGCGCCGCGCGCCCTTGCTGCCAGGCCGCAGCAGCCTTTGCGGCATTCCCTTCGATATCCCCAACGGTTGGGTTCAGTTGCGCCAGAGTGATGCGGAAACGGTCGGCCATTTTGCCCTCTTGCCCTCGTCAGTCCTTCAGGGATTTAGCAGATCACAGCGCGAGTGAAAGGCAAATGCGGCAAAACCCGTTGCTCTGCCCCCTGCGGTATCCTAGTTTTGCGCCAACATCTCATAAGAGCCGCAGGCAGGTACAAATATGAACGCGATCCGCACATCCCTTACCGCTGCTACATTCGCCATGCTGACGCAAATTGCAGCGGCCCAGCAAAATGATCAGATCATCATAGCCGACGACGACGTCGGAGGTGTTTACGAAGGCACATTCGAAAACGGCCTGCGGCACGGCACAGGCACTTATCGGCTGCCCAGCGGATTCGAATATTCCGGTGAGTGGGTCGAAGGAGAGATTCAGGGTAAGGGTACGGCACGATACGCCAATGGTTCGGTCTACGAAGGCGATTTCGTAAAAGGCCAACCTGAAGGACTCGGGAAGATCGTTTATGCCGACGGGCAAACCTATGAAGGTGAATGGTCCAAAGGTGCGATCAATGGCGACGGTATTGCCGAGTACACCAATGGCATGCGGTACGAGGGCACGTTCAAGGAAGCTAAGCGCCACGGTCAGGGCGTGCTGACCAGTGCCGACGGATATATCTACGATGGTGATTGGGTGGACGGCCAAAAAGAAGGCAAGGCCAAGATCACCTACGCTGACGGCAGCACTTATGATGGCGATGTCAAAGCCGGGAAACGTGCTGGCACAGGCACTCTGAATCTGACTGGCGGATTGACCTATACCGGTGACTGGCTTGATGACAATATGACCGGAACCGGTCGGCTCACACACCCCAATGGTGACGTCTACGAAGGCGCGCTGATCAATGGGCGGCGTCAGGGCGAAGGCAAAGTCACGTACGCCAGTGGCGCGGTCTATGAAGGTAATTTCGCCGACGACCTGCGTCAGGGACAGGGCACATTCACCGGCACTGACGGCTTTCGCTATACCGGCGAATGGTCAGATGGTCAGATCGCGGGATTGGGCGAGGTAACCTATGCGGATGGTTCCGTATATGTCGGTGACTTTCTGGATGACCTGCAGCACGGCAAAGGGCGGACGACCTATCCAAACGGCACTGTTTATGACGGCGACTGGGTTGCAGGCGTATTTGAAGGCACCGGAACAGCGACCTATCCAAATGGAACCGTCTATTCGGGGCAGTTTAGAAACGCGCGCAGTCATGGCAAAGGAGTTCTGACCTTCGCCAACGGCTATCGTTATGACGGAGATTGGGTCGATGGTGTCCGGCAAGGGAAAGGCAAAGCCACGTTCCCGGACGGTATTATATATGAAGGCGAGTTTAAGGATGGCAAACGCCACGGACTAGGAACGCTCACTCGCCCCGGCGGTTTCAGTTATACGGGCGAATGGTCTGACGGAAAAATCAACGGTGCTGGCATAGCAACCTATGAAACAGGCGACGTCTACGAAGGCAATTTTCTGAACAATAAGCGTCACGGTGAAGGCACAATGCGTTTCGCCGGTGGTGAAGTTGAATCTGGGATCTGGGAAAATGACACCCTGGCGCGTGAAACAGATACCCCTGCTGAGATACCTGATCCAGAACCAGAGGCCGAACCTTCAGAACCTCAAACCGATACAGATAACGCAGATACGAGTGACGGCTAAAAAAGCCCTACCAAGGCACGCGCTTGCCAGCCCAGTCAAAAAACCCGCCCGTGTCGGTTGGTGATAGCCCTGCGATAACGGCAAGCAAATTTTCCGCCGCCTCTTCGGGCTCGACTGCAGGGTGGCGACCGAGATATTTCTTCGTAAATGCGGTCTTAACCGTGCCGGGATGCATCACAACACACGCAGCTTGTTTATGCGTGCGCGCCAGCTCAATCGCGGCTGTATGCACGATCTGGTTCACCGCAGCCTTCGATGCACGATAGCTTACCCAACCACCAAGTCGATTGTCTTCAATTGACCCGACGCGCGCCGACAACACAACGAAGGCTGCCTTCCGGTCACGTGGTAACAGCCTGTGAGCCTGTTTGAGGACCAATGCAGGGCCAATAGCATTCAGGGCAAACTGGTCCATCATCGCGCGGGCTGACACGGCGCGCATCGACTTCTCAGGTTCAGCCCCGTTTATCTCAAGCGCGCCAGATGCAACGATAATCAGATCGAACGGATCAGAGAGAGTATTCAAAATCCGCGCAACCACATCAGGGTCCGTCAGATCAAACCCATCCACAGACCGTGACAATCGCGTCACCTCAACGCCCCGCGCTTGCAACAAATCGCTCAGCGCGCGCCCAATTCCACCAGATGCACCTATGATTAAAGCGGTTTCCATGACTTCAGAGCTAGAAGGAAACCAAGTCCCTTCAACAGCTCAATCAATTTCAACTAGGGTTCATTTTCCCGCTTTTCATTCGCCATGCGCCCTGTATAAGCTGAAGCCCATGATCAACCGCGCAGATATCGCTTTTGCCGACGCCGCATCCTGCGGTGCATCGCTGCGTGGTCTACTGATCCTAATCCGCCTCTGAGCGTGCCATCCGGCGCGCCCGCTCAGAGGAGGACGCCCGCGCGCCAAGAGGCTTTAGGACAGAAGAAGAAAGAGAACCCCATGACAAACGTGACCGACCAAGACCGCGTCGTGATCTTCGACACCACATTGCGCGACGGCGAGCAAAGCCCGGGCGCGACTATGACCCACAACGAAAAGCTCGAGATTGCCGAGCTTTTGGATGAGATGGGCGTCGATATCATTGAAGCAGGATTTCCGATCGCATCGGAAGGCGATTTCAAGGCAGTATCCGAGATCGCCGAACGGTCGAAGAACAGCCGCATCTGCGGTCTGGCCCGCGCCAATTTTGCCGATATCGACCGCTGTTGGGAGGCCGTGAAACACGCCGAGAAGAACCGGATTCATACGTTCATCGGCACCTCTCCACTGCATCGCGCCATACCGAACCTGACGATGGACGAGATGGCCGACAAGATCCACGAAACAGTCAGCCATGCGCGCAACCTGTGCGAAAACGTGCAGTGGTCGCCGATGGATGCAACGCGGACCGAATGGGATTATCTGTGCCGCGTCATCGAGATTGCGATCAAAGCGGGTGCGACCACAATCAACATTCCCGATACTGTCGGCTACACTGCCCCGGTCGAGTCTGCCGACCTGATCAAACGCCTGATTGAAACGGTCCCCGGTGCAGATGAGGTGGTCTTTGCAACGCATTGCCATAACGACCTTGGCATGGCAACCGCGAACTCATTGGCCGCAGTCGCGGGTGGGGCGCGTCAGATCGAATGCACCATCAACGGACTCGGCGAACGCGCCGGCAACACCGCGTTGGAAGAAGTTGTCATGGCGTTGCGCACCCGTAACGACATCATGCCTTGGCATACTGGGATAGATACCACCAAGATCATGCACATCTCCCGCAGAGTGGCGACCGTGGCGGGCTTTCCTGTCCAGTTCAACAAGGCCATCGTGGGTAAAAATGCTTTCGCCCATGAAAGCGGTATTCACCAAGACGGAATGCTGAAAAACCGCGAGAATTTTGAGATCATGCGGCCCGAGGATATCGGCCTTTCGGGCACGTCGTTGCCGCTGGGCAAGCACTCCGGCCGGGCTGCACTGCGCGACAAGCTTGAGACGCTGGGCTTTGAGGTCGGAGACAACCAGCTCAAGGATATCTTTGTGCGCTTCAAGGATCTTGCAGATCGCAAGAAAGAGGTCTTTGACGACGATCTGATCGCCTTGATGTCTCTGGACGACGACGACGATCGTTTGCAACTGGTGTCGATGAAAGTGACCTGCGGTACAGGCGGTCAGGCTGAATCGACGGTAGAGCTTGAGTTCGATGGCAAAGATGTTATCGCCACCGAGCATGGCGACGGACCGGTGGACGCGACTTTCAAAGCGATCCGAGCTATTTACCCGAACAAGGCGCATCTGCAGTTGTATCAGGTCCATGCAGTGACCGAAGGTACGGACGCGCAAGCCACGGTTTCTGTACGGCTGGAAGAGGATGGCATGATTGCCACCGGTCAGTCAGCAAATACGGATACCGTTGTTGCCTCGGCCAAAGCTTATATCCACGCGCTGAACCGCCTGATCATGCGCCGTGAAAAAACAGGTCCAGGCGCGGACACGCGTGAGATCAGCTATAAGGATCTGACCTGAGATAAAATCGGCCCGTTGTCGCGGGCCGTTTTTCGCTTGGAAGGTCAGGACAATCCGGCCTTTCTTACTCCACCAACAAAATGCTGCAGATCTTCGTCCCGGGCGTAATGCAGCGTCGCAACCAGGTCTTTGATCTCGGTATCGGGCTGCGCAGAATAAATAGCCTCCACATGTTTTCGGGCCTTGGCATCATCCCCCAGCCACGCGAAGCACGCCGCGACATAGGCATTTTGCACAGAGTCTAGCGTTGGCAAATGGGCAAAATCGTCAATCGCCTGATCATAATGCTTTCCACCAAACCGCGCCTTTCCCAGATGGCTCCAGAAACGTGCAGGATGATGCGGATTCAGGCGCATGGCTTTCTGAATCCACTCAGCGCCTTCGTCGGGTCGGCCTGACCAGGTCAGCAACTCTCCCATCTGGACGACAACCAGATCGTAGTTCGGGTTCAGCGACAACGCCCGTTCCTGATGGTAACGCGCACGCGCCAGATTGTTCCGCAATATCTCGACGGCCCCCATCAAACGATGAACATCCGCGTCGTTGTCATCCATCGAGGCCGCCTTCAGGATCGCCTCTTCGCAGGACGCCATCATGGCGTCGCTGTCATCACACCAGCCATAGCCCCAGGCTTGCCCCCGGATGCAACCGCTCCAGGCGTGGGCGTGGGCATAGTCGGGGTCAAGCTCGATGGCGCGGTCGATCAGCTTGGTGGCCTCGGCATTATCTTCGTACGTGCTGCGATGATGCAGGACCTTGGCGGCCAGAACACATTCGTACGCGGCGAAACTCGATGGTTTTTTGCGCGCCAGCCCTTCTTGCTGGGACGCTTCGATCCTCCCCGGCAGAGTCGCAACCACAGCTGAAATCACCTCGTCCTGAATGGTGAAAATATCGTCAAGGTCACGGTCATATTTCTCGGCCCAGACATGGCCATCGCATTCACTGTCGATCAACTGAACCGTAACGCGCACCCGATTTCCCGCCTTGCGAACGCTGCCTTCGACTATGTAGCGCGCACCCAGTTTATCACCAACATCACGGACGTTCACCGCCTGCCCTTTGTAGACAAAGCAGGAATTGCGCGAGATCACGAACAGTTCGTGCCTGCGGCTCAGCTCAGTCAGAAGATCTTCGGTCAGACCGTCGGCAAAGAACTCCTGCTCTGGATCACCACTCATGTTCTCAAATGGAAGAACCGCGATCGAGGGTTTGACGACTCTTGTCCCTTCTTGCCCGGTAAGGTTCTGCTCGGCCTCGCCGGCCGGCGCATCTAATCCGACCCTGTACGCGCGAACAGGTTGCGACAGGTTCTTGAGTGACAGGTCCCCTACATCGTGAAACTGTAGCTCCAACCGACTGGATACCTGTTCGTGGACAGCGCCGGAAATCAGCACTTCGCCTGCTTGTGCTGATTGTTCCAACCGGGCGGCAATGTTGACACCACTGCCAAAGATGTCCCCGTCTTCAAAGATGATTTCATCAAGGTTGATGCCTATGCGAAACTGAATGCGCTGATCTTGCGGAACATCCGCATTCCTACGCAACATTCGGTTCTGAACTTCGACGGCGCAGGTTACGGCGTCGCTTGCGCTGGGAAATTCGACAAGCATTCCGTCGCCGGTGGTCTTGATAATCTTTCCGTGGTTTTTCTCGATCGAAGGGTCGATAAGCTCAATCCGGTGCGTGCGCAGCCGCGCCAGCGTGCCTTGCTCGTCAATTTCCATCAATCGGCTATAACCCACCATATCGGCGGCCAAAACCGTAGCAAGTCGGCGTTTCATGGCACCCCTCCCTGCTGTAAGTTTAGGGCCGGTGGTCCTTTTGGAACAAGAAATTTTGCAGACACAGCCAGGACGTGTAGTCGGACACGCTCAATGCGCCTTGAACATGTGTTACCTGTGACCCAGCCCCGCAAATATTGCATCCAACCTGCGCGCCTCGTCCGCAAACCCAAACGGAGCGTTCACGACAAACATGCCAGACCCGATCATATGATGACCTTCCCGCGCAGCAGGAAACCGCACCTCATGGCAAATCGTTTTGGGATATCCGGCGGATTTCAGTGATGAAATCATAGCCTTGTGTCGCGCATCCGTCAGGATTGGATACCAGAGCGCGATCACCCCCACATTCCACTTGCGATGCAATTTCGCGATCACCCCAGGCAACCGGTCATAGTCTGCCTTCAATTCATAACTGGGATCGATCAGCATCATCCCACGCCGGGGCGTTGGTGGCAGCAGAGATTGCGCAAGTTCGAACCCGTCTTGCCGGTAAACCTTGGCCCTGTACGGCGACAGTGCAGTAGCCAGTGCCGCATGTTCCTGAGGATGCAACTCAGCAAGGTGCAAACTGTCCTGTTCTCTGAGCAGATTTGCAGCGATTAGTGGGGAACCGGGATAAGCAGGCGCGCCATATCGGGCCTGCATAGTCCCCAGCACCTGCATCATTGGGTGATCCGGATCAAACCAACCCTCACGCTGCGCACGCGCGATACCGGCAGCCGCTTCTCCCGTTCGGATCGCCTCGGCCGCGTCAAGCTCATACAGACCACGCCCCGAATGCGTCTCGACATAACTGATCGGCTTGTCCTTTTGGGTCAGATACCGCAGCGTCCACGCCAATAAAGCGTGCTTTTGTACATCAGCCAGATTTCCAGCGTGGTAAATATGTTGATATGAGAGCATTTTGCCTTCTAAAGTCCCTACCAATAAGGCGGAAAGGTGCTGACTATCGCGGAATCAGCCCTTTAACCGGACGAGTTGGCACCCTATAAGGCATCCGTCCCGGAACCGTCGAGTCGCGGGCAGTGGAAATTCGGACAAACGGGATCAGGGAAATATGGGCATCTTTGGCACTCTGGGCGGCCTGTTCACAGCGGACATGGCTATAGACCTCGGAACAGCGAACACGCTTGTTTACGTCAAAGGGCGCGGTGTGATCCTGTCCGAACCGTCAGTTGTTGCCTACCACGTCAAGGATGGCGTGAAGAAGGTTCTGGCCGTCGGCGAGGACGCCAAATTGATGTTGGGTCGAACGCCAGGCTCGATCGAAGCGATCCGCCCGATGCGAGAGGGCGTCATCGCTGACTTCGACACCGCGGAAGAGATGATCAAACACTTTATCCGCAAAGTGCACAAACGCTCAACTTTCTCGAAACCCAAGATCATCGTCTGTGTCCCCCATGGCGCGACACCCGTTGAAAAACGCGCGATCCGTCAATCTGTTCTGTCTGCAGGCGCGCGACGCGCGGGCCTGATTGCCGAACCGATTGCAGCTGCGATCGGTGCGGGCATGCCAATCACCGACCCGACGGGCAACATGGTCGTTGATATCGGCGGCGGCACCACCGAGGTCGCGGTTCTGTCGCTGGGTGACATCGTTTATGCGCGTTCGGTCCGCGTGGGTGGTGACCGCATGGACGAGGCCATCATCTCGTATCTGCGTCGCCAGCAGAACCTGTTGGTCGGTGAATCGACCGCTGAGCGCATCAAGACCACAATCGGCACTGCACGGATGCCCGATGATGGGCGTGGGCAGTCGATGCATATCCGAGGCCGCGATCTGTTGAACGGCGTGCCTAAGGAAATTGAGATCAGTCAGGCTCAGGTGGCCGAAGCACTGTCCGAGCCCGTTCAGGCGATCTGCGAGGCGGTGATGACCGCGCTGGAAACCACACCGCCCGATCTGGCGGCTGATATCGTCGACCGCGGCGTCATGCTGACCGGTGGCGGTGCGCTGTTGGGCGATTTGGATCTGGCTCTCCGCGAACAGACCGGGCTGGCCGTTTCAATCGCTGATGAAAGCCTGAATTGTGTGGCTTTGGGCACCGGCAAAGCGCTGGAATACGAAAAACAACTGCGCCACGCGATTGACTACGAAAGCTAAGGCGCGCACCCTTAGGGTACGAAAACTCGGGCACGAGCAGCACGGGAAGGTAACCTGTGGCAAAGGACCGATCACAGCGCGACGAATACACGACACCCCTGCGCCGATTGCTTGTGGGGATCGTTGTTTTATGCCTGCTGGGTATATTCTTGGTCTGGCGCATCGACAGCCCGCGGGTCGAACGTTTCCGTGCTCAGGTGGTAGACACTGTTGTACCTTCGATGGAGTGGGCGATGGTGCCGGTTACCGCGTTGATCAACCTGTCGCGTGATTTCCAAAGCTACCAGCGCCTTAGCGAACAAAACCAGGAACTACGCAGCGAATTACGCCTGATGCGCGCCTGGAAAGAGGCCGCATTACAGCTGGAGCAGGAAAATGCCCGCCTGCTGGATTTGAATAATGTACGCCTCGATCCGCGACTGACCTACGTTACCGGCGTCGTAATGGCTGATAGCGGATCACCATTCCGGCAATCAGTTCTGCTGAATGTCGGCGAGCGGGATGGTATCGTGGATGGCTGGGCTACGATGGATGGGATAGGCGTGGTCGGGCGCATCTCGGGTGTTGGGTCCGATACTTCGCGCGTGATCCTGTTGACCGATGCCTCAAGCGCAATCCCCGCCACCATACAACCATCGGGTCAGACTGCATTGATTACCGGTGATAATACCTCTACACCCGCTGTCGAATTTCTCGAAAACCGGGAACTGGTTCGACCCGGCGACCGTGTTGTGACATCCGGCGATGGGGGAGTATTCCCCGGCGGCCTGTTGATTGGACAGATCAGCGTTGATCCGGGCGGCAGGTTACGCGTACGTCTTTCCGCCGATTTCGAGCGTCTCGAATTCTTGCGTGTTCTACGCTATCAGTCCGCACCACCAATTAGCGATTCAGGAGACATAGTCGGTCCGCGCCAGCCCGAGGCAGCTTTGACCACACAAGGGGTCAACGATGGATAAGTCTGTCTCCTCACTTTGGGCTAAACGCAGCTTGTATGTCGCCTTGGCGATTATAGTGATGTTCCTGCACTTATTGCCGCTGGACACGAAACCTGATCGGCTACCGTTTCCGGATATCATGATCGCGCTTACCTATGCGTGGGTATTGCGGCGACCCGAATACGTTCCAATCCTGACGATTGCCGTTGTCATGTTCATGGCTGATTTGTTGTTACAGCGCCCGCCCGGTCTGCTGGCTGCATTGGTGGTATTAGGGGCCGCCTATCTCCATTCCGCCTCCGTTGGTATGAAAGATTTGGGATTTATAGGCGAATGGACGACTGTCGGAGCCGTAATCACAGTTGTTTTTGTACTTAACCGCCTCCTTCTTGCTATCCTGTCAGTGCAACAGGCGTCATTGGGGCCAGTGGTAGTGCAAGTGGTACTGACAATCGCAATCTATCCCTTAATTGTCCTGATGAGCCAAAGTGCCTTTGGTGTGCGACGAAAATCGGTCGCGGACAGCACAATGCCCCGAGTGCGGTCATGAAACAAAGAAAACCAAAACCTCAGGGTCTGGCATACAAGCGGCTGCCGCGCCGCGCCTTGATTTTAGGTGGATTGCAAGCGGCCTTTGTTGGTGGCCTCGCTGCCCGAATGCGGTTCATGCAGGTTGATCAGGCTGATGAGTATCGCTTGCTGGCCGAAGAAAACCGTATCAATATTCGCCTGATTCCACCGACCCGGGGCCGGATCTACGACCGAAACGGGCAGATCATTGGGCAAAACTCACCGTCTTATCGCATCGTCATCGTGCGTGAGGATGCGGGCGACATCGACAAAGTCATTTCCAAACTCTCGGAACTGATCCCGCTGACCGTAGATGAAATTGAACGTGCCAAGACGGAAATGCGTCGCTCTGCCCCGTTCTTGCCAGTTACATTGGCTGACCAAGTAACGTGGGAGGATATCTCAAAAGTTGCCGTCAACGCTCCGGCTTTGCCTGGTGTCACTCCCGAGGTAGGCTCTACGCGCCAGTACCCGCGCTATGAGGATTTCGCCCATGTCGTCGGTTATGTGGGCCCGGTCAGCGATTATGACCTGAGCCAAATCGAAGACCCCGAACCGGTTCTGCGTATCCCACGGTTCCAGATTGGCAAGGTTGGTTTAGAAGCCAAGCAAGAAATCAGCTTGCGCGGCAAGGCAGGCGCAAAACGGGTCGAGGTCAATGCCACAGGCCGCGTCATGCGTGAACTGGACCGGCAAGAGGGTCTTGCCGGGGCCGATCTGCAACTATCTGTTGATGCCGATCTTCAGCAATATGCTCAGGCCCGTCTGGCTGGCGAAAGTGCTGCAGCCGTCGTGATGGACTGCGAAACTGGCGACATCCGCGCCATCAGCTCGGCCCCGAGTTTTGATCCGAACTTGTTCGTGCGCGGCATTTCAGTGGCCGACTATCGTACTTTGACGAATGACAAATACCGTCCGCTGGCCAACAAAACGGTACAGGGCACCTATCCACCGGGATCAACCTTCAAGATGATCACTGCCATGGCCGCGCTTGAGGCCGGAGTAATCAGCCCCTCCAACACGGTGTACTGCCCCGGTCACATGAAAGTCGGCAGCCGCCGCTTCCACTGTTGGAAACGCGGAGGGCACGGGTCAGTTGACCTTGAAACATCGCTGAAGCGTAGCTGCGATGTATTCTACTATGACGTGGCAATCCGCGTTGGGATCGACAAGATTTCCGAGATGGCAAACACTTTCGGGTTGGGTATCAAACATGACATCCCGATGTCTGCGGTAGCTGCGGGGCTTGCCCCTAATCAGGAATGGAAGCAACGCATCCACGGGCAGGACTGGTTGGTGGGTGACACCGCGAATGCCTCAATCGGTCAGGGTTTCATGCTCGCATCACCACTCCAACTGGCAGTCATGACTGCACGACTGGCGACCGGTCGTGCGGTAAAACCACGGCTGGTGCGCTCGGTTGACGGGATCGAGCAGCCCTCGGGAGCAGGCGAACCGCTGGCCGTTAATCGCAACAATCTTGAGCAAGTGCGCAAGGCAATGTTCTCGGTCTCGAATAATCGGCGCGGCACGGCATACCGCAGTCGGATCATCGCTGATGAGTTCCGCATGGCCGGTAAGACGGGTACGAGTCAGGTGCGCAACATCACCAAAGCCGAGCGCGCCGCAGGGGTAATCCGCAACGAAGACCTGCCGTGGGAGCGTCGGGACCACGCGCTGTTCGTAAGCTTCGCGCCCTACGACAATCCGAAATACGCAGTGGCCGTGGTGGTGGAACATGGCGGCGGTGGCTCCAAAGCAGCCGCACCGGTGGCGCGCGACATCATGCTACAGGCACTTTACAGCGGCACTCCACCGCTCGAAGCCTACCCGGCTGGTGACCGCGAGCGTATCAAGGAACAACAAAAGCGACTTGAGGGGGATCGCCGCCCCAAAGCGCGTCCTGATGAAAAGGACCGCGCATGAGCTATCTTGAATATGCCGTCAAATCCACGCCTTCGGGATTCCGCAAGTTCCTTTATATGAACTGGCCGCTGACATTACTTTTGATCAGCGTCGCCAGCGCCGGTTTCCTGATGCTGTATTCGGTGGCGGGCGGGTCTTGGATGCCATGGGCCGAACCTCAGATGGAGCGTTTTGGCCTGGGGTTGGCGGCAATGTTCATCGTCGCCATCGTTCCTATCTGGTTCTGGCGCAATATGTCGGTCGTAGCCTATCTGGGATCCATAGGATTGCTGATTGTGGTGGAACTGTTCGGTACCATCGGCATGGGCGCGCAGCGCTGGATTGATCTGGGGTTCATGCGGCTCCAGCCTTCCGAGGTCATGAAAGTCGCGTTGGTGATGGTCCTCGCTGCCTATTACGATTGGTTGCCTGCCCATAAAACCTCGCGACCGCTGTGGGTGATTATCCCAGTCCTTCTGATCCTGATTCCGACCTTTATGGTTCTGAAACAACCCGATCTCGGCACATCAATTCTGCTGCTTGCCGCTGGCGGAGGTCTTATGTTTCTGGCCGGTGTCCATTGGGCCTATTTCGCCGCCGTCATCGCGGCGGGGATTGGACTGATTGCCACGGTGTTCAACAGCCGTGGGACGGAATGGCAACTTCTCAAAGACTACCAGTTCCGACGTATCGACACCTTCCTCGATCCTTCCACCGACCCGCTCGGGGCGGGATACCACATCACGCAGTCGAAGATCGCGCTTGGGTCAGGCGGCTGGAACGGGCGAGGCTTTATGCAGGGCACGCAGTCACGCCTGAATTTTCTACCCGAGAAACACACCGATTTCATCTTTACTACTCTGGCTGAAGAGTTCGGCTTTGTCGGCGGCATAACCCTGCTGATCCTATATGGCCTGATCCTGATCTTCTGTATGGTCACTGCCCTTTCGACCAAGGATCGGTTCTCGTCGCTGGTAACGCTGGGCATTGCGCTGAACTTCTTCCTGTTTTTTGCCGTCAACATGTCGATGGTGATGGGGCTTGCCCCGGTTGTTGGCGTGCCTCTGCCAATGGTCAGTTATGGCGGTTCTGCCATGCTGGTCCTGATGGCCGCCTTTGGCATTGTCCAAAGCGCTCATATCCACCGCCCCCGCTGAAAGGTTTACCATGCCCGTGAATATCCTGTTTTCCGCGCGCCCTGAGTTGTGGCCAGAGTATGAGCCTCTGATGCGCCAATACCTGACCGACGCGGGGCTGGATTTTCACTTAGCCAAAGACATCCCAGCGGATCAGGTTGACTACATCGTCTATGCCCCGAACGGAGGGGTACAGGATTTCACTCCCTTCTCGCAGCTCAAAGCGGTGCTGAGCCTCTGGGCAGGGGTTGAGAAGATCTCGGGCAATGAAACCCTCACAGTTCCGCTGGCGCGGATGGTCGATGGTGGATTGACGCAGGGCATGACCGAATGGGTGGTTGGGCACGTACTGCGCTATCACCTTGGCATGGACCGTCACATCACGCAGCAGGATGGCACGTGGACACCGGATGCTCCACCGCTGGCCTCTCAGCGCACGGTCTGCATTTTGGGATTGGGCGCATTGGGTGAAGCCGCTGCCCTCGCTCTGGCCGCATTGAATTTTCATGTCATCGGCTGGAGCCGTACCGCAAAAGATATCCCCGGAGTGACCTGCCTGCACGGGCAGGATGGGTTGCGAGAAGCGCTGTCGCAGGCAGAAATCGCTGTGCTCCTGTTGCCCGATACACCTGCCACCGAAAACATCTTGAATGCAGACACGCTCGCCCTGCTTCCCAAAGGCGCACAGATCGTTAATCCGGGGCGTGGGCCTTTGATTGATGACGACGCCTTGCTGCATGCGCTGAATTCGGGACAGATCGGACATGCCACACTGGATGTATTCCGGATCGAACCGCTCCCGGTCAACCATCCGTACTGGGTGCATCCTAATGTAACTGTCACACCGCACATTGCCTCGGAAACGCGCCCCGTCACAGCAGCACAGGTGATATCCGAAAACATCCGACGAGGTGAGGCAGGAGAGCCCTTCCTGCACCTCGTCGATAGAGACCTCGGTTACTAGGCAGCAATCAAACCGCGACCTTTAAGCAAGGCTTCGACGCCGGGCAGGCGACCACGGAAGGCCAGATAGAGATCTTCAGCCTCGCGTGATCCACCCGTAGACAGGATATTGTCCTCCAGCGCCTTAGCGCGTTCAGGATCGAACGCCCCACCTGCCTCTTCAAAGGCGGCAAAGGCATCTGCGTCCATGACCTCGGACCACATATAGCTGTAGTAGCCCGAGCTATAGCCGTCTCCCGCGAAGACGTGGGCGAAATGCGGGGTCGCATGGCGCATGCCAATAGCAGAAGGCATCCCTATTTCCGCAAGAACCTCAACCTGTTTCTCCATCGGGTTAGCGGGCGCTGCCCCATCGTGGAACGCCAGATCAACTAGCGCCGAGGCAACATATTCCACCGTCTGAAAGCCCTGGTCAAAATTGGCCGCTTTCAGAACCTTTTTCAGCATTTCCTGCGGCATCGGCTCATCGGTATCCGCGTGCGTGGCGAACTCGGCCAATACCTCGGGCACTTCCAGCCAGTGTTCGTAAAGCTGGCTGGGCAGCTCGACAAAATCACGCGCCACTGAGGTGCCAGAAATGCTTTCATAGGTCACATTGGACAACATCTGGTGCAGGGCGTGGCCGAATTCGTGGAACAGTGTTCGCGCATCGTCATAAGACAGCAGTGCCGGGTCACCCTTGGCGAAGTTGCACACATTGATAACGACAGGCGCCTGTACCTTCGGAAACTTTGCCTGCCCCCGCATTGCGCTGCACCATGCGCCTGATCGTTTCGATCCACGTGCAAAGTAGTCTCCGATGAAGACCGCAACATGTTCGCCGTTCCGGGTTACCTCCCACGCACGACAATCAGGATGGTAGAGAGGCACATCCAACGGAGCAAATTCCAGCCCGAACAGCCGATTGGCGCAGGCAAACGAGGCCTCAATCATCCGATCCAGTTGCAGATAGGGCTTCAGCGCCGCCTCATCCAGATCATGTTCGGCTTTGCGCCGTTTCTCGGCATAGTAACGCCAGTCCCAGGCTTCCAATGGGCCGTTGATGCCGTCCTCTTGCATCATTTGTGTCAACTCATCGGCGTCTGCATCTGCTCGCTTTTTCGCAGGTTCCCAGACCTGCATGAGAAGGTCGCGCACCCGATCAGGTGTCCGTGCCATCTCGGTTTCCAGCTTGTATTCGGCAAAGCTGTCATAGCCGAGCAGCTTGGCGCGTTCTTCACGCAGTTTCAGGATTTCGGCAGCAATCTCGCGATTGTCAGTCTCACCGCCATTTGCGCCACGCGCCGTCCACGCACGATAGGCTTTTTCTCTTAGATCCCGGCGAGGTGAAAACTGCAGAAACGGCACAATAAGTGATCGCGACAGCGTCACCACCGGCCCATCCGCGCCCTTTTCCTGTCCGGCTGCCCGGGCTGTATCGACGACAAAACCGGGCAATCCCTGCAGATCTTCTTCGGCGAGTTCCATGAACCAATCCCGCTCATCTGCCAACAGATTCTGCGTGAAAGACGTGCCCAATGAGGCCAGACGGGCCTTGAGCTCTTGCATCCTCGCATCGTCATCTCCGGTCAACGCGGCCCCAGCCCGCACTAATCCTCGATGGGATAACATCAGAACGCGCGCCTGTTCGTCGGTCAGACCCAATTCGTCGCGCCGATCCCACAGATCAGCCACCCGCTGAAATAGGGATTTGTTCGAAGAAATGCGTGAGTAATGTGCGGCGAGTTTCGGTGAAAACGCGCGTTGGAGTTCCTCGCGCTTGGGGTTGCTGTCAGCGCCTGCGACGGTGAAGAACACCGACAAGACTTTGTCCATCTGCTCACCGGCGGCTTCAAGTGCTTCAATCGTATTGGCGAATGTGGGCGTGTCCGGATTTGCCGCAATCGCATCGATCTCAGCATCATGCGCTTGCATCGCCTGCTCCAGCGCAGGAGTGAAATCATCATCCGAGATCGTCGCAAATGGGGCAATTTCGAAGGGCGTATTCCAGTCGGACAGGATCGGGTTGGTCATTGAGGTCTCCTTTGACCTCATAGCTAAGACCGCCCGACGCAATGATCCAGAGCTAGTCTGAACTTTGAGCTCCTGACCCGCAAATCGGACAATCTGTGCGGTGCGCCAAGGTGATCTTGCGGCTTTCGCTGTAAAGCGCGTCGTAGATTAACATCTCACCCCGCAACGCCTGCCCGGCACCGGTGATCACCTTGATCGCCTCAACCGCCATCATCGAGCCGACGACACCGGGCAACGGCCCGATTACGCCTGCCTCGGCACAAGAGGGCGCCAGACCAGGGGCCGGGGCTTCAGGAAATATACACTGATAGCACGGGCCGGAAGTGGCTGGGTCGAACACGCTCAGTTGCCCTTCCCATTGCGACAACGCTCCCGAGATCAACGGCTTGCCCAGCGCCACAGCCGTCCGGTTGGCCAGATAGCGGGTGTCGAAATTGTCTGTACCATCAAGGATCAGATCAAAATCAGCAAACAGTTCAGCAGCAATCTCTTCAGTCAGGCGGCGATGATAGGGCAGAACCACGACATTGGGGTTCTGCGCCACCATGGCTTGCTGGGCTGAAAACACCTTGGGCATCCCGATATCCGCATCGCGGTGGATCACCTGCCGCTGCAGGTTCGCATTCTCGACCGCGTCATCATCGATCACACCAATGGTGCCAACTCCGGCGGCAGCGAGATATTGCAAAGCGGGTGCGCCGAGGCCCCCGGCCCCGATCACCAGCACGCGCGCCTGTTTCATCCGCTTTTGACCCGGTCCGCCAAGTTCGCGCAGAACGATATGGCGGGCATAGCGTTCAAGTTCGGTTTCGCTGAACTGATCGGATGGCATGGCAGGTTCCGACATTGGGCTGGGAGCAGCGCGACTACGTAACGCCTTGATGCCCCGCCCATAAAGCAGAGCTAGCAGAACCACGCCAGAGAGGATCAGCCACATCGCTGCAGACCCGCCAGTCGCCTCACGCAACGGATTTCCCTCCGGCAGCACAAGCTGAGCAATGATCACCCCCGTTAGCAGTGCGCCAACAGAAACCAGACGCGCGGCGCGCGACACACCGGCGATATATCCTACGCCCCATAGCGCGGCAGCCAGGATCAGAACCAGAAGCATCAGCCCCGCCCGGTCGAGCCGAAACCGCCTGCACCACGGTCGGTCTCACTCAGAACCTCAACGTCCTGAAAAATGGCCTGTACCACAGGCGCGACAATCAGTTGTGCAATACGTTCGCCATGGGTGATTTCGAAAGGCTCCTGCCCCGCATTCAGCACAATCACCCCCAACGGGCCGCGATAATCGCTGTCGATCGTACCCGGGGTATTCGGCAAGGTGATCCCGTGTTTAAGCGCAAGGCCCGAGCGGGGCCGCACCTGAACTTCGAAACCAAGCGGGATCTCGATCCTAAGGCCCGTTGGCACAAGGGTGCGCTCACCTGGAGCTAATATTATTGGCGTACCATTTGGCAAGTTGGCCCGTACATCCGCACCAGCCGCACCAGACGTTTCATAAGAGGGTAACGGCACCGAATGATCAGCCCCTTCCTCTCGGATCACACGAATTGCCACCATCACTGCACCTCAGATTTCAACGACTACTATTTGGTCAGCGCGCCAGCGATCTTAACCGCCAACCGCTTTGCCACTTCGTCTTTACCCATGCGCGGCCATTCTTCGGCACCCTCTTCCGAAATCACGATCACGGCATTTTCGGATCCGCCCATGATGCCCGTCGCGGGACTGACATCATTCGCAACAATCCAGTCACAGCCCTTACGGGCGCGTTTTGCAGTGGCATGTTCGATCACATTGTCCGTCTCAGCCGCAAAACCCACCACCAACAGGGGTCGGCCATCTTCCATATGAGCAATGCGCTTCAGGATGTCTGGGTTCTCAGCGAATTCAAGTGCAGGCAGGCCATCACGACTTTTCTTTAGCTTCTTGTCCGAGGCGCTAGATACCCGCCAATCGGCCACAGCGGCTGCGAATACACCAGCATCAACAGGAAGCGCAGCGTCCACCGCATCTGACATCTGCTGCGCCGTCTCAATCCGTACAACATTCACCCTTTCAGGTGGCGAAACGTCAGCCGGACCTGTAACAAAAATAACCTCGGCCCCCAGCGCTGCCAGTGCACGCGCCACAGCCGTGCCCTGTGCACCTGACGAGCGGTTTGCGATGTAACGCACAGGATCAATCGGTTCATGTGTCGGGCCCGAAGTCACCAAAATACGCTTACCAGTCAATGGGCCGGCCGAAAATTGCGCCTCAATCGAAGCAACGATCTCCAGCGGTTCCGACATGCGGCCCGGGCCATATTCTCCGCAAGCCATGTCACCCTCGTTCGGGCCGACAAATCGCACACCATCGGCTTCAAGTTGCGCGAGGTTGCGTTGGGTCGCTGGATGCTCCCACATGCGAACATTCATCGCGGGTGCACACAGAACGAGTGTATCGGTTGCCAACAACAGCGTTGAGGCCAAATCATTCGCCAAACCACCTGCCATCTTGCCCATCATATCAGCGGTCGCGGGCGCAACCACGATCAGATCTGCCGAACGCGACAGTTGGATATGACCCATCTCGGCTTCGTCGGTCAGATCAAAAAGGTCCCTGTAAACCTTCTCACCGGCCAATGCGGATACGGACAAGGGAGTCACGAACTCCTCCGCGGCGCGCGTTAATACAGGCGTCACTGCGGCACCGCGTTCACGCAGCCGCCGGATCAGATCCAGCGATTTATAAGCGGCGATCCCACCACCAATAATCAGCAGAATGCGTTTGGATGACAGCATGTATTGCCCTTCCCGTCCCGATCGGCCCTGACATTAGGCAACGCCGCCGGTCAGTTCCAGCGGTTAATTCTGTGCCTCGAAGGCCTTGCAGGGATCTTCACGTTCTGCAGCAGGGCTATCAACCACGGCGTCGAAGTCTCCGTCGATAAGCCCATCCTCAGATTGCCCGAGCACAAAGACTTTCAGTCCGGGCCGCAAACGCGTCAAAAAAGTTGGTATCCCGCGATCTTTGCGTGCATGGCCGTTGCCCGTGATCACTGCAATCGGCCCGCCAGTTTCATCTGCGGCCCGTAATATGGCGCGCGTGAGCACCGCGTCCCGCAAGCGCTGAATTGCAACCATCTGCGGCAGGACCTCGGCAGGCAAAGCATCGCAATGGGCCGCAAGCTGATCCGCCTCACGCGCGGCCTGATCATCCTCAGGCAAGGGCACTGTCAGCCCATATCTGGCTGCGTCCGCCCCTAAAGTGGTCGCTGCTCCGCGCTCCATAGCTGCACGCGCGGCAGCTCGAGGCAACATCGCGCCATAAACGGGCACATTGGCCGCGCGAAAAACCGGGTAATACATGCTGAGTGGGGGCCAACCAGACTCGGCCCAGCGCAGAATTTTGGACAGCTCTTCTGGATTACTCGCCGCTTTCTGCGCCAGTCGCTGTGCGCTTTCTTCGGTCACCATTTCCCAGACAACCGCAGATGGCGCAATTGCTGCAACCGCTTCGGCCTGCACGAGATGATGCCGCGGGTTGTCATGTATTTCACCCAGAATGACGACATCCGCCGCTTGCATGTCGTCCAAGACATCCTGAGGTATATAATCATCGGCGCTGCCCGACTGAGGTAGTGCGGCGAGCAACACAAAAGCTGTAAGAATCGCAAGTGCTTTCATGCGAAGAAGTGTTGCACCTCGCGCGATTGAGCTTCAAGGTTCTTGCGCATTTTTATGAATGCTGCTGCCTCGAGCTGACGCACACGTTCTTTCGACAGACCAAGCTCCTGACCGAGGCTTTCCAAAGTCCGAGCGGGTTCGCGCAACTTTCGTTCTCGCACAATGAATCTCTCACGCTCGTTCAAAGACTGCATGGCTGTAACCAACCATTCGCGCAATTGCTGCCTATCATGATTGTTCTCGACCGCTTCGGCGGCTTGTTCACTGTCATCTTCCAACGCATCTATCCACTCGCGCCCATCTTCATCTGTCGACTGAATCGCATTCAGTGAGAAATCGGACCCGGCGAGCCGCCCTTCCATCATCTCGACGTCACGCAACGGTACACCGATTTCAGCCGCGATCATCTGGTGCAACTGGTGGCGATCCAAATCCATGCCTTCGGTCGCCGCTTCACGTTCAAGACGCGCCTGAACCCTTCGCATATTGAAGAAGAGAGATTTCTGGGAAGAAGTCGAACCGGTGCGCACCATTGACCAGTTACGCATCACATAGTCCTGAATGCTCGCCTTGATCCACCACACCGCATAGGTTGAAAAGCGAACGCCCCGGTCCGGATCAAACTTGTCGGCGGCTTTCATCAAACCCAGTCCCGCCTCTTGAATCAGATCGTTCATCGGCGCGCCGTAGCGTTTGAATTTTGCTGCCATTGAAATTGCCAGCCGCATATAGGCCGTGATCAGGCGGTGCAGAGCTTTCTCATCGCGTTCATCACGCCAGGCATATGCCAGCTTCAATTCTGTCTCTGCGTCCAGCAATTCGGCTTTCATTGCCTGCCGGGACATCGAAAAATCATGTGCGTTATCAAGTGCCATGCAAATCTCCCTTTTTTACAGGCGATTGGCCGGGCTTGCTTTGCCGACTCAGGGTCGATACGCAGGGCAAAACCGGTTGGATCACCAGAAAGGTAATAAAAGTGCATGCCGATTTAACCTTTATCTTGGGCGGCGCTGCATCCGGAAAATCCCTTTTTGCGGAACAAACTGTTGTTTCTACAGGTAAAAATCGTATTTACCTCGCAACATCACAAGTGTTTGATGATGAGATGCGTCAAAAAATCAGGCAACATATTGCACAACGAGGCAGCGGGTGGACGACGATTGAAACACCATTTGATCTGTCGCCAGAACTCGCACAGCTGACGCGGCATCAGATTTGCCTGATCGACTGTGCAACCATGTGGCTGACCAACCACCTGCTCGCGGAGAGCAATCTTCACGAAGCGCAATCCAAACTGCTGAACGCGTTGAAAACCTGTGCAGCGCAAATCGTTATCGTTTCGAACGAAGTCGGCCACGGCATCGTGCCTGACAATGCCCTGTCCCGTCGGTTCCGCGAGGCACAGGGGCGCCTGAACATAGCACTGGCTGCGCAGGCGGATCGGGTGGTGCAGGTCACGGCCGGGCTACCATTGGTTCTAAAGGGACCACCTCTGTGACCCGGCTACATTTGGTACGGCACGGCCCGACACATGCCAAAACCATGGTAGGCTGGTCCGATCTGCCCGCTGACTTGAGCGATCACGCCGCAATCAGCCGTCTCGAAACGCACCTTCCCTCCGAAGCCGTCGTTATTTCATCGGATTTGTCACGCGCCGCCGACACCGCCAGTGCAATTCAAGGCATACGCCAGCGTCTGCCGCACCATGCTGATCTTCGCGAAATCAATTTTGGCACATGGGAGTTGCGCCCATTTGCTGAGATCGAGGCTGAAGACCCCGAGCTTTGCTTTGCATACTGGGACAATCCCGGAGATGTCAGACCCCCAGATGGGGAAAGCTGGAATGAAGTCCGCGCGCGGGTCGATGCGGTAGTTGATACCTTGATTGCCGACAATTCAGGACGCGATTTGGTAGTGGTTGCGCATTTCGGCGTAATCCTGACTCAAATCCAACGTGCCTTGGACGTGGATGCGCAAGAGGCGTTCAGTCACCGAATCGATAATCTTTCGGTTACCGAGATTACACGCCACGAAACTGGCTGGTCGGTGGGGCGGATCAATCACCGTCCGTGATAGGACTGCGCACAAATCACTGATTTACGAACGCGCATCGACCCTGCATCGTCGGCGCATGACCCATGACCTCTTTATCGGCGACCGGTTGTTTTCAAGCTGGTCCTTGCGCGGATGGCTGATGCTCGAAAAATTCGGCCTGCCCTACCGCACCCACATGATTGGCCTCTACTCCGGGACGATGGCAGCGGATATGAAGCCACTGGCACCAGCACGTCTGGTACCAGCATTGCGGCTACCCGATGGAACTGTGGTCGGTGAAAGCCTCGCCATGGCAGAGACTTTGGCCGAACATCACCCTGACGCCGGACTTTGGCCAACAAAGCCGGCAGCTCGTGCAACGGCCCGGTGGCTTTGTGCTGAGATGGTCGCCGGTTTCACAGCTCTGCGGGGGCAATGCCCCATGCAGTTGAAATATCGCTGGGAAGGTTTCACCCCCTCTAAAGATACGCTGGTGGATCTGCAGCGGATCGAAACACTCTGGGCTCATGCTCGGAGTATTTCGGGTGCCGAGTCGGGCCCTCTGTTTGGTGCGTACTCGTTGGCTGATGTCTTCTATACTCCGGTTGCAGCACGGATTATCGGCTACGACCTACCCGTGACTGAGGCCAATCGCACCTACTGCATGGACCTGCTTTCAGACATTTCCGTTCGGCAATGGCGTGCCATGGGCATGACCATTGAGTATGATCCCTTTCCCTATCCACAAAACCTTACCGCCCAAAACTGGCCGATTGGCGAGAACTCGAAAGCGGCAACCGTCAGTACCGGTCCATCCATTAACTCCGCATGTCCCTACTCCGGAAAACCAGTGAGGGATTATCTTGAACTCGAAGGCAAGGTTTGGGGCTTTTGCAACCCGTTTTGTCGGAACAAAACTGTTGCCGACCCTGGTGCTTGGCCAAAATTTACTGCGATGATCGGTGGCGTTAACGATTCCTAAACCGCAGCCATGGCAGCAACGTCCTGTTAACCAAAAAACAGGATTGCCATGGTCGCCCGCGCCCACACCGTCGCTTTTCAAGGGGTCGATGCCCGCCCGGTCGAAGTGCAATGCGCCGTTTCTCCGGGCCTTCCTGCGTTTTCCATCGTTGGATTACCGGACAAGGCAGTCTCTGAGGCGCGGGATCGGGTGCGCAGCGCACTGAGCGCGATGGCCATCGCGCTGCCCTCGAAACGGATCACAATCAACCTGTCGCCCGCCGATTTGCCCAAAGAAGGCAGCCATTTCGACCTGCCTATCGCAGTTGCCTTGCTTACTGCGCTAGAGATCATTCCTGCGGACGCCGCAGAGGGTGCCGTCGCTTTGGGAGAATTGTCGTTGGACGGCTCGCTTGTTCCGGTTGTCGGAGCGTTGCCTGCCGCCATGACTGCTGCTGCTGAAGATCGTAGCTTGCTTTGCCCCAGCGCCTCTAGCTCGGAAGCCGCTTGGGTAGATGCCACACAAGTGATCGGTGCTGGCTCATTAGGAGATGTGGTGCGGCACTTCACCGGCCAATCCGCGTTGCCCGCCGCGACGCAGGGCGAGGTCAGTCTTTCGCCCAGCGCGCGTGATTTGCGAGACGTAAAAGGGCAGGAACGCGCTAAACGGGCCTTGGAAATCGCCGCCGCGGGGCGGCATCACCTGATCATGATCGGGACACCCGGTTCGGGCAAATCCATGCTGGCGGCGTGCCTGCCAGGAATATTGCCACCGCTGACGCCGGTCGAAGCGCTGGAAACTTCGATGATCCAATCGCTTTGTGGGTTGTTGGACGAAGGCGGCATCAGCCGCGCCAGACCGTTTCGAGAGCCGCATCACACCGCCTCAATGGCGGCTATCGTCGGTGGGGGGAAAGGTGCAAAACCCGGTGAAATCTCATTGGCACATAACGGCGTTCTTTTCATGGACGAGTTTCCCGAATTCCCGCGCACCGTTCTGGAAACCTTGCGACAACCGATTGAGACCGGCGAAGTCATGGTCGCCCGCGCCAACGCCCATGTGAAATACCCATGCAGGTTTATGCTGGTGGCCGCTGCCAACCCCTGTAAATGTGGATACCTGACTGATCCGTCCCGTGCCTGCTCGCGCGCACCGGCTTGTGGCGAGGATTATCTGGGCCGCATCTCAGGGCCACTAATGGACCGGTTCGACCTGCGTATCGAAGTACCCCCTGTAGGGTTTACCGATCTCGATTTGCCACCTTCGGGCGATAGTTCAGCCGCTGTGGCTGCGCGAGTTGAAGCTGCGCGCGCTGTTCAAGCTGACCGGTTCCGCGACACCCCCGAGACCCATCAAAACGCGGATGTCGAAGGTAACCTATTGGAAGAAATCGCCGCGCCAGATTCCGAAGGCAAGAAGTTGCTTCTAAAAGCTGCCGAGCGTTTCGGCCTTTCGGCCCGCGCCTTCCACCGTATCCTGCGGGTCGCCCGCACCATCGCCGATCTCGATGGAGAGCCGGACGTGCGCCGCCCCCATGTCGCCGAGGCGCTGAGCTTTCGCATCAGCGCAAAGGCAGGGGCTTAAAACTTGGCCTCAATCGCCTGCCAGATTTTCTCGGCGATATTCAAACCGTTGAATCGCTCAAGCTCCTGAATGCCGGTGGGTGACGTGACATTGATCTCGGTCAGGTAGTCGCCAATCACATCGATTCCGACAAAGACCTGTCCACGTTCTTTCAACAACGGCCCAATTGCAGCGCAGATTTCCATATCGCGGTCAGACAGGCCGATTTTCTCAGGGCGACCACCCACATGCATGTTCGAGCGGGTTTCACCCTCGGCTGGAACGCGGTTGATGGCCCCCACTGGCTCGCCATCCACGAGGATGACACGTTTGTCGCCGTTTCTTACATCCGGCAAAAACTTCTGTGCAATCAACGGCTCACGCGAGAAACCCGTGAATAACTCATGCAGCGATGTCAGGTTGCGATCATTCACATCAAGGCGGAACACACCAGCGCCCCCATTGCCATAGAGTGGCTTGAGGATGATATCGCCGTGTTTCTCTTTGAACGCTTTGATGGTGTGCAGATCCCGCGCAATTGTGGTGGGCGGCGTCAGTTCAGGAAAGTCCAAAACCAGCAGCTTTTCCGGATAGTTTCGCACCCAAAACGGGTCATTCACCACCAAGGTCTGCCCCCGGAGACGGTCCAGCAAATGGGTCGAAGTGATGTAGTGCATGTCGAACGGAGGGTCTTGCCGCAACCAGACCACATCGAAATCAGCTAGATCCACTTCGCGTTCTGGCCCCAGAACAGCCGGGTCACCAGCGACCCTTTGCACTGTCATGTCGTGCCCGCGCGCAGTAACTTTGCCCTCCTGATACGCCAATTGATCCGGGCCATAGAAAAAAAGCTGGTGGCCGCGGGCCTGAGCCTCTTCTGCCAAACGAAACGAGCTGTCGGCATTGATGTCCACGGCCCCGATCGGGTCCATCTGAAAGGCGATTTTCATGGTCTATCCTTCAATTCCTCGCCTGATACATGGCGCAGAGACTCGACGGGTTCAATGGTGATCAGTTCATACCGAAGGCGTTTTCGATGATTTGAACAGTTCCGGTATCATCCACCAAAGCGGCGTCAAAACGCGTGTTTGTCAACTGCCCGCCGGGTTCCTGTTCAAGATACTGCGCAGCAGATGCACAAATTCGATCCATCTGTCGACGGTTGATGCGAGCGGCGGCAGCTTCAAAACTGCGGCTTTTCTTGACCTCAACGAAGACCAACCCATCCGCATTGCGCGCAATCAAATCAATCTCGCCACCTGCGCCGCGCCATCTGCGCTGTGCGATTGAATACCCTCGGCGCTGGTATTCAGTGGCAACGCTAATCTCTGCCGAACGTCCGGCGTGATATGAAACCGAACCCCGAACAGATCGCCGCATGCTTTCATCCTTTTCCCAGTTTCAGGGCCTTCTGATAAATCGGACGGCGCGGCAGGCTGAACATCTCTGATACCAGATCTGCTGCATCCCGTACCGAATGCGTTTCCAAGGCTCTTCTCAAGGCCTCTTCTACGTCGGTTTCCTTAACAGATCGCGAATGGGCGCGATCTACAAGCAAGACAACTTCGCCCTTGACGGACGCACCCTGATACTCGGAGGCAAGATCCGCCAACGTCCCTCTTCGGGTTTCTTCAAACTTCTTCGTCAGTTCACGGCAGAGCGCCGCCTGGCGCTCGCCACCCAGCACTGCGGCCAGGTCCGCGAGACAACCCCCCACACGCTTCGGCGATTCGTAGAAAACCAGCGTTCCGGGGACACTACGCAGCGCCTCGATTCGCGAACGCCGCGCGCCAGAAGCATTGGGCAGGAAACCGGCAAAGAAAAAGGCGTCGGTCGGTAGACCGGCCAATGTCAGTGCGGTCAATACGGCAGATGGGCCCGGTGCACAGGTCACGTTATGCCCGGCCTCGGATGCTTGACGCCCCAGATCATAACCGGGATCGGCAATCAGGGGCATTCCGGCCTCGGATGCATAGGCAACCGATTGCCCCTGCGCGAGCGCATCAAGGATCTTGCCACGTGCGCCAGCTCCGCTGTGATCGTGATAGGCCAAAATACGACGCCCCTCGAGCGGCACGCCATGAATTTCCATCAACCGACGCAGGCTACGGGTATCCTCGGCAGCGATCATGTCTGCCGAGGCCAGCACATCCAAAGCCCTGAGCGTAATGTCGCGCGCTGTCCCGATTGGAGAGGCAACAAAATACAGCCCTGCGGCCAATCTGATCTTTTGGAAATTCAAAGCTGGACCCTCACAGCGTGACGTTTATTATCGCGGATCAATAGACCAAGGTGCCCTCAGACGCCGGATCAGGGAGTTTTCTTTTAGATGTTTACCGTTTGCAAGCCCGCACGCAAACTGGCGAAATCCGCCATCGCTCTGGCTACGGCCGCATTCCTCGCTGCTTGTGATACCGGAGGCTTGGGTGGAGGTCCTTCGATCGACGCCTCAGACCCGGTCCCGGTTGCGCTTCTGGTGCCAAGCGGATCGCCTCAATCTGGTGATGCCGCCCTTGCGCGAAGCCTTGAGAATGCCGCACGTCTGGCGATCGCGGATTTGCCGAACGTCAAGATTGACCTGCGAGTATATGACACGGCTGGAAATGCAGGAACAGCATCAAGTGTCGCACAGCAAGCCGTTGCGGATGGGGCTAAGATCATTCTTGGTCCAGTATATGCGCAGGCGGCCAATGCTGCGGGCCTTGCTGTTCTAAACAACAACGTCAACGTGCTGTCCTTCTCGAACAACACCAGCATTGCGGGCGGCAATGTTTATGTGCTCGGGCCCACATTCCAAAACACGGCCAACAGGCTCGTGAACTACGCCGGACAGCAGGGCAAGAACAATACTGTCATAGTGCATAGCAATGACTCGGCGGGCCAGTTGGGCCGGTCTGCCATTGCCACCGCGCTCAGCAACAGCCGCGTCAATAATGCGGGTACCGTTGGATATGACCGGTCTCAGCAGGGAGTGATCGATTCGGTTCCGACCATCAAGGCGACAGTCGACTCAACTGGCGCGGATTCGATCTTCTTGACTGCAACGACGGCGGGCGCACTGCCCCTCTACAGCCAATTGCTACCAGAGGCAGGCGTTTCACCGGCAACAACGCAATATATCGGCCTGACGCGCTGGGACATCCCGGCACAGACGTTGGAATTACCAGGTGTCCAAGGCGGATGGTTCGCGCTACCTGATCCTGCAAAGGCACAGGCCTATCGCCAGCGGTACAATAATACATATGGCGAAGCACCGCACCCGATCAGCGGGCTTGCCTACGATGGGGTTGCCGCCATTGGCGCGTTGGTGAGCCAAGGCAAATCCGATGCCCTGACTGGGGCGGCTCTGACCCAAAACGCCGGATTTCAGGGTGTAGGTGGTATCTTCCGCCTGCGACCTAACGGTACGAATGAACGCGGTCTGGCGGTTGCCACGATCCAGAACAAACAGGTGGTTGTGATTGACCCTGCCCCACAAAGCTTCTCTGGCGCCGGATTCTGAGCGACTGGCGCTGGCCACCGCGTCTAAAGACGACCTGATCTGTTCAGCCGACGAGATTTTTGACAGCGTTTCCGTCGATGCCAGATTGTCCGATGCAATTAAAAACAGCTCGGACAACGCAGCGTTGCGCGCAGAAACAGTGCGTATTCTGCGAGACGCCCAAAAGGCTGGGCGCGAGGCGATTTCCGATTCATTTTCACAGCGCCCATTCGATGCACGCCCTCTGGCACATTCCTATACCTATCTGACGGATCAGATGGTGCGGACCGCAATGCGGGTCGCAACCGAGCATTTGCACCCGCTCGCCAATCCTACTCGTGGGGAAAAAATCGCCGTATTGGCGGTCGGAGGCTATGGCCGGGGTGAAATGGCTCCCTCCTCTGACGTGGACCTGCTGTTTCTGACGCCCTACAAAATCACCGCCTGGGCCGAGAGCGTGATCGAATCCATGCTCTACATCCTCTGGGATTTGCGACTGAAGGTCGGGCATTCTTCGCGTACGATCAAAGACTGTTTGCGCTTGGGTGCAGATGATTTCACCATTCGCACCGCCATGCTAGAGCAGCGTTATCTCGTCGGGGATCAGACGCTTGCGCAAGAGCTAGAGGAACATCTGAAAAGCGAGCTGTTCAAGGGTACTGAGCGGGAATTTATCGAAGCCAAGCTGAAGGAACGGGATGAGCGGCACCTGAAACAAGGTGAGCGCTATATGGTTGAGCCCAATGTCAAAGAAGGCAAAGGCGGCCTGCGCGACCTGCAATCGCTCTACTGGATCGCAAAATACATCTACAGCGTGAAAGATGTTGCCGAACTGGTCCCGATGGGTTTGTTCACACCGGAAGAGTTCGGTGAATTCGTTCAGGCCGAAGAATTCCTTTGGGCTGTCCGGTCGCATCTGCATCTGGTGACCGGTCGCGCGACAGAACAGCTGACTTTCGATCTGCAGGTCGAGGTGGCGGATCGCATGGGCTACGAAGACCGCGCGGGTCGGCGGGCCGTCGAAGTATTCATGCAGCGGTACTTCCGCGAGGCGACACGTGTGGGCGAGTTGACCCGCATATTCCTGACAAAGCTGGAGGCGGCCCATATGAAGGGCGCGCCGTTGCTAGAACGCATTTTTCGCCGTCGGCGTCGGATCAAGGCCGGGTACAGGGTTGTTCATGGCCGTCTGGATATCGCGGACCCCGACAAATTCCTGTCAGACAAAGTCAATCTGCTGCGGCTGTTTGAGGAAGGCCTGCGCACAGGCATGTTGATCCACCCTGACGCCATGCGTTTGGTTACGGCAAACCTGAACCTGATCGACGAAGACATGCGCAACGACAAAGAGGCGCGGCGCATTTTCCTTGATCTGATGCTGAAACACGGCAACCCCGAACGGGCCCTGCGCCGAATGAACGAGTTGGGTGTATTGTCGGCCTTCCTGCCCGAGTTCGAACACATCGTAGCAATGATGCAGTTCAATATGTATCACAGCTATACGGTGGACGAACACACGATCCAGTGCATCGTAAATCTGGCCCAGATCGAACGCGGAGAGCTAATCGAAGAGCTGCCGCTGGCGTCCTCGATCCTTGAGCGAAGTGTCAATCGCAAGGTCTTATACGTTGCCTTGCTGCTACACGATATCGGGAAGGGGCGGCCTGAAGATCACTCGATCCTCGGCGCTCAAATCGCTCGCAAGGTGGCGCCGCGCCTGGGACTGAACAAGGCAGATTCCGAAACCGTGGAATGGCTGGTGCGATACCATCTGTTGATGTCCGATATGGCGCAAAAGCGCGATATTTCTGATCTGCGCACGATCCGCGACTTCGCCAAAGCGGTTGAAACAGTAAAGCGATTGGATTTGCTTACGGTGCTGACGGTCTGCGACATTCGCGGTGTCGGGCCGAATACCTGGAACAACTGGAAAGCTACATTGCTGCGTGCCTTGCACGCAGACACCAAGCGCGCACTGGAATCCGGCATGGAGGTTCTCAATCGTGCCAACCGTGGCGCAGAGGCGAAAAAGCAGTTGCGCGCCGAGTTGGAAAACTGGTCCAAAGCCGATCTGAAGACTGAAACCGGGCGACACTACGATCCTTATTGGCAAGGGTTGAACCTTGCGACCCATGTCGAATTTGCGGAGATGCTGAAATCTCTCGAAGACAGCGGTGACCCCGCGGCGGTCGAGATCCGATTGCATCCGGATGAAGATCGCGACGCGACCCGCGCTTGCTTTGCCATGGGCGACCACCCGGGTATCTTTTCTCGGATTGCCGGGGCGCTGGCTCTGGTTGGGGCCAACGTTGTGGATGCACGCAGCTATACGACAAAAGACGGTTATGTGACGGACGCATTCTGGATACAGGACGCCGAAGGCCATCCGTTCGAAGCATCTCGCCTTCCGCGTCTGACCCAGATGATCCACAAGACGCTGAAGGGTGAAGTGGTGGCAAGGGACGCCCTAAAGTCACGCGACAAGATCAAAAAACGTGAGCGCGCCTTCAACGTCCCAACACACGTCACCTTCGACAATGAAGGCTCGGAAATCTACACGATCATCGAGGTCGACACGCGTGATCGGCCCGGGCTGCTTTATGATCTGGCCCGAACATTGGCGGCGGCCAATGTTTACATCGCAAATGCAGTGATCGCGACCTATGGCGAACAGGTGGTTGATACATTCTACGTCAAGGATATGTTTGGTCTGAAATACCATTCTGAAGCCAAGCAGCGTGGCTTGGAGGCCAAGCTTCGTAATGCCATTGCCGAAGGTGCGGAGCGGGCCGCCTCATGAAGCCGATCCGCCTGATCTCGGGCTTTTTCACCGTTGGCTTCTGGACCCTCGCCAGCCGTATACTGGGTTTCCTGAGGGAGATTCTGCTGACCGCCTTAATCGGCCCGGGCCCGGTTATGGATGCCTTTGTCGCAGCGTTCCGCCTGCCCAACATGTTCCGCCGCTTCTTTGCTGAAGGGGCATTTAATGCAGCCTTTGTCCCGATGTTCTCGAAACGCCTGGAGGGCGATGAGAACGCAGAGGGCTTTGCGCAGGACGCATTCAATCTGTTGGCGGTGGCTGTGCTGGCCTTGGTCGGGTTGGCGATGGTTTTTATGCCCGGCTTGGTCTGGATTACCGCTGAAGGTTTTTACGGAGACGAGCGCTTTGATCTGGCAGTGGACTATGGATACGTCGTGTTCCCCTACATCCTATTCATGTCTCTTGCCGCGTTGTTTTCCGGTGTTTTAAACGCGACTGGCCGATTTGCGGCCGCCGCTGCAGCACCAGTGTTGCTGAACATCTTCGCCAGTTTCGCATTGATTTTTGGAGCCATGTCGGGAGGGGACGTGATCCGCTGGCTGATCGCAGTCATCCCAGTCGCTGGTGTCGCACAGCTTGCTCTGGTCTGGGTTGCCACTGAGCGCGCCGATATTTGTATACGGCCGGGTTGGCCGACGCTTAGCCCAGAAATGCGGCGTATGGTGCGGATCGCTGTGCCAGCGGCGCTGGCCATGGGGGTGACGCAGGTCAATTTGGTAGTGGGGCAGCTTGTAGCTTCCAAAACCGAAAAAGCCATCAGTTGGTTATTTGCAGCGGATCGTTTGTATCAGCTGCCTTTGGGAGTGGTCGGAATCGCAGTTGGCATCGTTTTATTGCCTGACCTATCGCGCCGTTTGCGCGCAGATGACAAAGACGGTGCCCGCAACGCGTTTTCTCGGGCCGGTGAATTCACATTGCTTTTGACGCTACCCGCAACGGTTGCCTTTCTCATCATTCCTGGCCCATTGGTCTCGGTTCTGTTCCAACGCGGCCAGTTCAGCGCCGAGGATACGGCAGCGACCGCTCTTGCCGTCGCTATCTATGGCATCGGGTTGCCTGCGTTCATGTTACAAAAACTGTTACAGCCGCTGTTCTTCGCCCGCGAGGATACAAAATCACCGTTTAGATACGCCGTGTTTGCGATGGCGGTGAATGCCGGGCTTGCCTTTGGCCTGTACCCCGTCGCCGGTTGGATTGCGCCCGCGATCGCAGCCTCGACCGCTGGTTGGGCGATGGTAGCTTTGCTGGCAATCGGCGCGCGGAAGATGGGGGACGAGGCACGGTTTGACGATCGATTCAAACAGAGAATCTGGCGGATCGTGGCCGCCTCGGCGGGCATGGGCGTTGTGTTGTTTGCTACGATCCACTTGTTTGGATGGGCGTTTGGCATACCCGGCTGGCGCTACCTGGCGCTATTGATGCTCATCGTTACCGCAGCAATTGCCTATTTCTTGTTGGGCCACGTCTTCGGCGCGTTTAGGCTTTCAGAATTCCGAAATGCACTAAAACGAGGCTGAATTTGCACTAATCACGCCTTGTTTTGCTGAGAATGCGCGCCCAACCGCCCGGAGCGAGAAAGAAAGACAAACCAAACCCGGTGGCAAATCCACCCAGATCGGCAACCCAATCCGACGTGCCGCCGAAGATCAAACCGAAGAGCAGCTGAATCCCCATTAGCACCGCGATCAGGCTGAAAGCGCGGGATTGGTTTTCGCCGACCAGTGAAAGCTTACGCCACAACAACCATGTGAACGCACCGATCAACCCGTAGACAGGCGGAAACCCCCCAACCAGAGGATAGGGCGGGTTCAGCAAAACGGCATAGGCCAGCGCTCCGCCCACGCCAGACACCACAAAGATGATTAGCATGGCGATGCTGCCAAACACCTCGGCAACCATTTTCCCCATTGCCAGTACAAACACGCAAACAAATATCGCTTGCGTAAAATTGGCCTGGACAAAGGGATAGGTCACAAAGCGGATCACATGTTCGAACGGCCAACGCCCGTTCTGCACCATCCAGTCGAAGATATCAGGCGAGAACGTGTATTGCTGCAACGCGTCCAGCCGCCATCCAACCGCAGTTGGACCTCCGACCAGCCCGCGGCCGCCAAGCATAAAAGCCAGCTCGATCCCCATGATGAACAGAACTAATGCCACCACGACCGGCGGCAGAGGGTTCACGGGCGGTGTATAATGCTCACTGCTCATTGGGCTGGCCTTTCGCGGCTGTTGACGTCCCTTTGCCTCATGGGTAAGCGACGGGGGCTGATTTTTCCAGACAGGAGTTTCCTTCGATGACCGAGACCCAATTCACGCCGCGCGTGTTTTCCGGCATCCAGCCTTCAGGAAACCTGCACTTGGGTAACTATCTGGGTGCACTCAAACGTTTCGTGGATATGCAGGGGCCGGAGTATGAGACCGTCTACTGCATGGTTGACCTCCACGCGATTACTGTCTGGCAAGACCCGGATCGCCTGCGTGAGAAGACTCGTGAAGTTTGCGCTGGATTCATTGCCGCCGGTCTCGACCCTGAGAAATCCATCCTGTTCAATCAGAGCCAGGTGCCCGAGCACACGCAGTTGGCCTGGATCTTCAACTGCATCGCCCGAATCGGTTGGATGCAGCGTATGACGCAATTCAAGGACAAGGCCGGGAAGAATGCGCAAAACGCGTCGTTGGGTCTGTTCGCTTATCCCGCACTGATGGCTGCGGACATACTGGTGTATCACGCGACCCATGTGCCGGTCGGTGAAGACCAGAAGCAGCATCTCGAACTGACGCGCGACATCGCAATCAAGTTCAACCATGACTATGGCGTCGATTTCTTCCCCGTGACCGAACCGGTCATCGGTGGCCCAGCGCCGCGCGTGATGAACCTGCGCGACGGGTCGCGTAAGATGTCATCCTCTGACCCGTCCGATATGACGCGGATCAATATGACTGACGATGCCGACGCCATCGCCAAGAAGATCCGCAAGGCCAAGACTGACCCGGATGCACTGCCCTCGGAAGTGAAGGGGCTTGAAGAGCGGCCCGAGGCACGAAATCTGGTGAACATCTACGCTGCTCTTAGCGATCAGACTGCCGAGCAGGTTTTGGCAGAGGTCGGTGGCAAACAATTCGGCGAGTTCAAGCCGATGCTGGCTGAATTGGCGGTTGAGAAGCTGTCACCCATCTCCTCCGAGATGGCACGTCTGATGGGAGAAGAGGCTGAGATCGACCAGATACTTGCCCGCGGGGCTGAACGGGCGCGTGCGCTTGCCTCCCCGATCTTGCAAAAAACCTACGAGATTGTGGGCATGGTCGGAGCAGGCAAGTCCTGATGATCAGAACCCGATCTAGAAACGCCGCCCAGTCCGGGCGGCGTTTTTTGTTTGGCAGCCCATTATGCGGCCTTGGGGCGCAGCATTTCATGCACAATGGATTCAGCGACCTCATGCGGGCTAACCGCTTCGATCTTGGCCCTCGTCAGGATGCGATCCATCGTCTGCTCAAGCGCCTTTAATCTATCAGCGACCCAAGCTTCACGCTCTTCTACGCGCAGGATTTCTGTTGCCACATTTATGATGCCACCCCCGTTAGCGACAAAGTCGGGTGCGTAAAGAATGCCGCGCTGGTGAAGCAACCGCGCATCGCCAGCACTGGCCAACTGGTTGTTTGCGCCCCCAGCCACGGCGCCGACCTGCAACAATGGAATGCTTGTTTCGTTAAGGATACCCCCGATGGCGCAGGGGGCAAATATGTCGGCCTCAACACCATAAATCATGTCGGGGGCCACAGCCTGAGCCGCACACTGTTCAGCAACACGTGCCGATTGGCGGGCATCGATATCTGTGACGATCAGCCGTGCGCCTGCATCATGAAGCAACCGACACAAATGCGCGCCTACATGGCCAAGCCCCTGAACCGATACGGTCAGGCCATCCAGATCAGTTCGCCCAAAACGGTGCTGCGCAGCCAACCGGATCGCGTTGAATATTCCGCGTGCCGTGATGGGGGATGGATCACCGCTCGCAAATTCCCCGTCTGCCAGCCCTGCCACAAAGTCAGTCCGGGACCCGATATGGGCCATGTCAGCGGGCGTCATACCCATGTCTTCTGCGGTCCAGTACTGACCGCTCAGGCTTTGCACGACTTGACCGAAGGCACGCAGAAGATCAGGTGATTTATCGATGTGCGGGTCACCAATAATAACGGCCTTGCCACCCCCTAGAGGAAGATCAGCTGCAGCGTTCTTGAAGGTCATGCCCCGCGCCAATTGCAAGGCATCATTCAATGCCTCTGCAGCATGTCCATAGGGGCGCATCCGCACACCGCCAGCCGCAGGACCGCGTTGCGTCGAGTGAACTGCAATATAGCCCAATAGACCAAGTGCGCTGTCCTTGAATTCGACCACGCGCTCGTAATCTGGCGCGTCTATGATGGTGATGTCCATTCTTCTCCTCCGGGCTACCCAGTGGAGTTTGCCATCTGTCGACGAGTGAATTTCACCTATTTATCGCTACCAGCAGAAGTATTTTAGAGGTATTCTTCAAACAACTCGAAAATGATGGAGTTTTTCACTATGGATGACATCGACTCCAAGATAATCCGTGCCCTCCAGAATGATGGCCGCATGACTGTTATCGATCTGGCAGACCATGTCGGGCTGTCCCCGACACCTTGCGCGCGGCGCTTGGATCGATTGCAACGAGATGGGATTATCACCGGGTACGCCGCTCAGGTAGACCCCGAGCAGCTTGGCTTCGGCGTTACGATTTTTGTCTCTGTCGAGTTGGAGAAACAGGATCGCAGCGCCATCGATTCCTTTGAAAAGGCAATTCGGCGGTGTGATGAGGTGATGGAGTGCTATCTCATGACAGGCTCGCGTGACATCTTGCTGCGCGTCGTGGCCAAAGACCTCAACGCATTTGACGCCTTCTTAGAAAACCGACTGATGAAAATACAAGGCATCAGAAATCTGCGTTCAAACTTTGCCTTGCGCACCATGGTCAAACGTGAGTCGCTGCCTCTGTAACGCGGATAATCTGCTGGACCTTGCCTCAGCCCCAACCTAGGTTTCCCGAAGCTTGAGGGAGGGCGCAATGGCAGTCGGCAAAAACATCCGCACCTATTTCGAAGGTCAATGGCATGATGGGGACGCCCCGATCATGCGTGCAGCCGACCATGGCGCATGGCTTGGCTCGTCTGTATTTGACGGCGCCCGCTTCTTTGATGGGATGACCCCGGATCTGGATGCCCATTGCGCTCGGGTCAATCGCTCGGCCGAAGCTCTGATGCTAACGCCTTCGGTGACTACGGAACAGATGGTTGAACTGGTTCAGGAGGGGCTACAAAGTTATCCAACAGATACTGCAGTTTACATTCGCCCTATGTATTGGGGCATTGACGGAGACCCAACCGCAATCATCCCCCAGGAAGACAGCACTGGCTTCGCCATTTGCCTGGAAGAAATCCCGATGGCGCCCAAATCCGCCTCGGCCACGCTGACGACAACCCGCTTCCGTCGCCCCGTTCTGGAATCTGCCGTGGTTAACGCTAAAGCGGGCTGCCTCTATCCGAACAACGCCCGGATGTTGCAGGAGGCGCGTGGCAAAGGTTTCTCAAACGCGTTGGTTGCCGATGCCATGGGGCACGTGGCGGAAACCGCGACCGCCAATATTTTCATGGTTCGCGATGGAGAAGTTTTCACCCCGATTCCCAATGGAACGTTCCTTGCCGGCATCACCCGGGCGCGACACATCAAGAATCTGCGCGCCGATGGGGTGAAAGTGCATGAATCTGTGCTGAGCTTTGAGGACTTTCACGATGCTGACGAAGTATTCATGACCGGTAACATGAGCAAAGTGACCCCAATCACCGCGCTGGATGACACCCAGTATCAGGTGGGTCCAATTGCCCGTCGCGCACGCGAGATGTACTGGGATTGGGCTGCAAGCAATCGCTGATCGACACCCTGCCCGTTTCAGTTGCCTCTGCGCATCCTGTGGGGCATGATCCCGAAAACAAACGAGGACAAACATGCGCAAGTTCCTAGTCGTTCTTGACGACAGCCGTGAATGCCTAAACGCCATGCGCTTTGCCGCAATGCGCGCGGCCCATACGGGCGGCGGGGTAACGGTTCTTTCGGTAATTCCGCCGGATGAGTTCAACCATTGGATCGGTGTTGCCGAGGTGATGCGCGAAGAGGCGCGCGAGCGTATTCACGCGCATTTTGAAGTGTTCGCCAAATGGATGCGTGACAAGCAGGGTGTCGAGCCCGAATTGGCCATTCGCGAAGGCGACCCGGTTCCTCAAATCATCGAACACGTCCAGTCCGACTCTGAAATTGGCGTGTTGGTGCTGGGCGCTGGCACTGACAAGAAGGGCCCCGGACCATTGGTAACCCAGCTAACCCGGAACTCTGGCAGTCTGCCTATTCCGGTCACTATTGTGCCCGGCGACTTAAGCAAGGAAAAGCTGGAAGCCATCACCTGAGGCACATTATGCCAGCAACATTGCAATTTTGGTTCGATTTCGCGTCGACCTATTCCTATCTCAGCGCTATGCGCATCCAACAGGCGGCCGCAGAAAAGAGAGTCGCCGTGGAATGGCACCCATTTCTTCTGGGCCCGATCTTTGCTGAACAGGGATGGAACAACTCGCCGTTCAATCTGTATCCCGCAAAGGGCCGGTACATGTGGCGGGATATGGAACGGCTTTGTGCAGCGCGCGATCTACCATTTCAGCAGCCCAAAAATTTTCCACAAAACAGCCTGCAAGCGGCGCGTCTGGCAATGGCAATCGGATCAACTAATGAACGTGGTGCATTTGTACGCGCTGTCTATTCTGCACAATTCGGAGCGGGACAAGACATCTCGGACCTCACGGTTCTGGCGGAATGCCTTGGCATGTCAGGCGTTTCGCAAGATGTGATGGAACAGATTGGTAGCCCCCAGATCAAATCCGCGCTGTTCGAACAGGTCGCTCAGGCCAAGGCTCTGCACATCTTCGGCGCACCAAGCTTTATCGCCAAAGATGAATTGTTCTGGGGTGACGACCGATTGGATGACGCGATTTCCTTTGCCGCATCAATTTAGAACGATTCCAAATCTTGACTTCCCCCGTCCGGACACGCATATCAGATACACCTTAAACGGAGCCGCGCCATGTTTATCCAAACTGAATCCACACCCAACCCGGCAACTCTGAAGTTTTTGCCCGGTCAGACGGTTCTGGAAGCCGGCACTGCAGATTTTCCAAACGCTGAGGCTGCCGAGAAATCTCCGCTCGCCACTCGTATCTTTGGCGTCGCGGGTGTGACGGGAGTGTTCTTTGGCAATGATTTTGTCACGGTGACAAAATCCGATGATGTCCAATGGGATCACATCAAACCCGCCATCCTCGGCGCTGTAATGGAGCATTACCAATCCGGTCAGCCCGTCATGGGCGCAAACGTTGATGCAGGCGCAGGGCACGCCGAACATACCGGTGAAGACGCTGAAATTGTACACCAAATCAAAGACTTATTGGATAGCCGAGTGCGGCCTGCCGTGGCACAGGATGGCGGCGACATAACATTCCATGGCTTCGACAAGGGGATTGTTTATCTTCACATGCAAGGGGCCTGTGCGGGATGTCCATCCTCCACGATCACTCTGAAAATGGGTATCGAAAACCTGCTACGGCATTACATCCCGGAAGTGATCGAGGTTCGCCCCGTTGCGATCTGATCCAACCATCCTGGCATTCGACACATCGGCCGCGCATTGCGCGGCCGCTTTGTTGCAAAACGGTGTGATTGTTGCGTCCTGCGTTGAGCCCATGTCGCGCGGGCAGGCTGAGAGGTTGATGCCTTTACTGGAAGAGTTGTTGGAAGAGAACGAATGCAACTGGCGAGATCTGGACGCGATTGGTGTCGGGGTTGGCCCCGGAAACTTCACCGGGATTCGAATCTCGGTCTCGGCTGCCCGAGGACTGGCGCTTGGTCTGGACGTTCCCGCAGTCGGTGTATCGGGCTTCGATGCCTTGGCCGAGTTGGCCCCCAAAGGCCACTTACCTGCGATTCCCGCTCCTCGCGACCAAGTTTATTTGATGCCGGATGGAGCAGAAGCGCGACTGGTCGCGCGACACGACGCAGAATCATTGGGCAGACTATATCTTTGCGATCAGCCTGATCGGCAGGTTCGCACTATTGCTCGATTGGCGTCGCGGCGTTTGGCCTCGACGCCCACTCCACCCGCACCTTTATATGTTCGCCCTGCAGATGCCGCGCCTTCGCGCGACGTACCTCCGGTCTTGCTTGACGAATGACGCCACAGGAAATGGCTCATATCCATGCCGCCGCGTTCCATCAGAGCCGCCCTTGGGTTGCAGATGAGTTTGCCGAGCTTTTGGCAAATCGCTTCATCCATGCAATTGGGGACACAAGATCATTTGCGTTGGTTCAAGTGATTGCCGGCGAAGCGGAACTACTGACGATAGCAACCCATCCAGATCACCAAAGGAAGGGATTGGCGCGAAAGATAATGGTAGAATTCCACGCCTACGCGGATCAGGCTGGGGCTTCGCGGGCGTTTCTGGATGTTGCCTCGGACAATGACGCGGCAATCGCTCTTTACGAAGCATGTGGATACGAAGCATGCGGCACACGCAAGCGCTATTACCTGCGCGAGAACGGTCCAAACGTCGACGCAATCGTCATGGAATGTCGTTTTCACGGCAATTAATCACTTTTTTAGACCATATGGTCAAATTTCTATTGACCGAAGCTGTTGCAAACAGCTTCAATTCCCGCCATCACAACATGTATGCTCGCTCTGAGTGGGTATCGGGGGATTCAGCCCCGGACCGATAATAGCCAACGGGAGTAACAAATGACCCTTATGAAATCTTTGATGGGCGCAGCCGCTGCGGTTGCACTGACGGCAGGCGCAGCCCTTGCAGAACCGGCCCTGATCTTTGATCTGGGCGGTAAGTTCGACAAGTCATTCAACGAAGCGGCCCATAACGGCGCGTCTCGCTGGGCCGAAGAAACGGGCGGTACATACCGCGAGATTGAGATGCAGTCCGAAGCACAGCGCGAACAGGCCCTGCGTCGTTTCGCCGAAGCCGGCTCGAACCCGATCATCACCATGGGCTTTGGCATGGCTGACCCGCTGGCCGCGGTTGCAGCTGACTACCCTGACACAACCTTTGTGGTAGTTGACGTGACATGGCTGGACGCCCCGAACCTGCGTCAGGTTGGCTTTGCCGAGCATGAAGGCTCATACCTAGTTGGCATGATGGCAGCGATGGCATCGAAGACCGGCACTGTCGGCTTCATCGGCGGTATGGACGTGCCACTTATCCGCCACTTTGGTTGCGGATACGCACAAGGTGCCAAAGCCGTGAACCCCGACATCAATGTTGTTGCCAACATGACTGGTACAACTCCGGCAGCGTGGAACGACCCGGTAAAAGGCTCTGAGCTAACCAAAGCACAAATCAGCCAAGGTGCTGACGTGGTTTACGCCGCAGCTGGCGGCACTGGCGTTGGTGTTCTGCAGACCGCCGCAGACGAAGGCATCCTGTCGATCGGCGTTGACAGCAACCAGAACCACCTACACCCAGGTAAAGTTCTGACTTCGATGCTCAAGCGCGTTGACGTCGCCGTTTATGAAGCGATGAAAGCGGGTGAGGACGTCGAAACCGGCGTATTCGTCATGGGCCTGTCCGAAGATGGCGTTGGCTATGCTATGGACGAGAACAACGCGCCGCTGGTTTCCGACGATATGAAAGCTGCGGTTGACAAAGCTCGTCAGGACATCATCGACGGCAATGTTTCGGTTGTCAGCTACTATGAGAACGACAGCTGCCCGGCACTGCAGTTCTGATAACACACGGGGCGAAGGGTCAAACTTCGCCCCGAATGCACTCTGCCGCGATACTGATCGCGGTCCTTTCGGCAATTGAGGACAAGACATGACCGTCCCCGCCATTGAGCTCAAAGGGATTTCCAAAGCCTTTGGGCCGGTTCAGGCCAACAAAGACATTTCCATCAGCGTAGCCCCCGGAACGATCCATGGGATCATCGGAGAAAACGGTGCGGGCAAATCCACGCTGATGAGCATTCTCTACGGCTTCTACAAGGCCGACAAAGGTGAGATCTGGATCAACGGATCTAAGACCGACATCCCCGATAGTCAGGCTGCGATTGCAGCAGGCATCGGGATGGTTTTCCAGCATTTCAAACTGGTCGAAAACTTCACCGTACTGGAAAACATCGTTCTGGGTGCCGAGGATGGCGGACTGCTGGCCCCATCATTGGCGAAAGCCCGCAAAGAGCTGAAAGAGCTTGAAGAAGAATACGAACTGTTCGTGGACCCCGATAAGCGCATCGACGAAATTGGCGTTGGCATGCAGCAGCGGGTTGAGATCCTCAAAGCGCTCTATCGCAAGGCAGAAATTCTAATTCTCGACGAGCCGACCGGAGTGCTGACCCCCGCCGAGGCGGATCAATTGTTCCGCATACTTGACCGGCTGCGGTCCGAGGGCAAAACGATCATCGTGATCACGCACAAGCTGCGCGAGATCATGGAAAATACTGATACCGTCTCGGTGATGCGCCGCGGTGAGATGACCGCGACAGTCAAAACCGCTGAGACCAACCCACAGGAACTGGCCGAACTTATGGTGGGCCGCAAAGTTCTGCTCCAGGTCGACAAGGTGCCCGCGCAACCGGGCAAACCGGTTCTGGAGATCGAAAAGCTCAGCGTCACCGATTCGGCAGGTGTCGAGCGCGTGAAAGGCATCGACCTGACTGTTCGCGCAGGTGAAATCGTGGGGATTGCTGGCGTTGCAGGAAACGGGCAATCGGAACTGCTGGAGGTTCTGGGCGGGATGCGTCCCGGACAGGGATCAATCAAATTGAACGGAGAACCTCTGCCATTGCACGGCCCCGGCTCGGACGGTCAGGCACGGCGCGCGCAACACATCGCGCATGTGCCCGAGGATCGCCAGCGCGAAGGCTTGATCATGGATTTTTACGCGTGGGAGAATGTGGCCTTCGGCTATCACCGCGATCCTGCGTATAAGCGCGGGCTGTTCATGGACAATGCCGCACTGCGCGCCGACACCGAAGCCAAGATTGAGAAATTCGACGTACGCCCGCCCAATGGCTGGCTGACCGCCAAAAGCTTCTCGGGTGGCAACCAGCAGAAGATCGTCGTCGCGCGCGAGATTGAGCGGAACCCGGACCTGCTGCTGGTGGGCCAACCCACACGCGGTGTGGATATCGGTGCCATCGAATTCATTCATAAACAGATCGTTGCCCTGCGTGATCAGGGTAAGGCGATTCTGCTGGTTTCGGTCGAACTGGAAGAGATCTTCTCGCTGTCCGACCGGATCGCCGTGATGTTTGACGGACATATCATGGGCGAGCGTCTGCCCGCCGAGACGGATGAAAAAGAACTGGGCCTACTGATGGCCGGTGTTGCAGGAGAGGCCGCCTGAACCATGGAAAAAATGCCCAAATGGGCCGATGTGGTGCTGATCCCAATCATCAGCCTGCTGTTGGCCACAATCCTTTCGGCAATCGTTATTCTGGCCATTGGGGAAAACCCGATCGAGGCGGTCAACCTGATGGTCACAGGGGCCTTGGGTTCAACCTATGGCTGGGGTTATACGCTCTATTACGCGACAAACTTCATCTTCACCGGTCTCGCAGTTGCAGTCGCCTTTCATGCGCGCCTGTTCAATATCGGTGGTGAGGGGCAGGCCATGTTGGGCGGACTGGGCGTTGCCATTGTCTGTCTATCAGTCCCATGGCCGCATTGGACCATTGCTTTGTTGGCTGCCTGCGCAGCTTCGATGATCTTTGGGGCAGCTTGGGCTGCAATCCCGGCCTATCTGCAAGCCAAGCGGGGCAGCCATATCGTTATCACCACGATCATGTTCAATTTCATCGCCGCTGCCTTCCTGAACTACATGCTGGTCAATGTGATGCGCCCGCAGGGGTCGCAAGACCCGGCGACCGCCCGGTTCCCCGAGGCAGTACACTTGCCAACATTCCAGTCGATGTTCTCAAGCGCTGAAAACATCGTATTCCGGGGGGCGCCCGCGAATATTTCGTTCTTCGTAGCGATACTTGCCTGCATCGTGGTTTGGGCCCTGATCTGGCGCACGCGACTGGGATACGAAATCCGCGCCTATGGCCATTCGGAAACGGGAGCCGTCTATGCCGGTATCTCACCCGTGCGCATCACGATCATCGCAATGCTGATCTCGGGTGCCCTTGCAGGCATGATGGCTATCAACAATGTCATGGGCGAAGCAGAACGACTTGTCCTCAATTCGACCGAGGGTGCCGGATTTATTGGGATTGCCGTGGCTCTTATGGGTCGTTCCCATCCGTTCGGTGTTTTCCTTGCCGCGATCCTGTTCGGATTTCTGTACCAGGGTGGCGCTGAATTGGCGTTGTGGACGTCGATCCCACGTGAACTAATCGTGGTCATTCAGGCGCTGGTCATCCTATTTACCGGCGCGCTCGATAATATGGTGCGCATGCCGCTTGAAAAGATCTTCCTGAGTTTCCGGAAGGGGGCAGAGTGATGGAATTTTTCGTTACCCTCATTCAGGTCCTCGATTCTACAGTTCGACTGGCCACGCCACTGTTGCTGGCTTGTCTGGCGGGTTTGTATTCCGAACGCGCTGGTATTTTTGACATTGGGCTTGAAGGCAAGATGCTTATGGCGGCTTTCTTCTCGGCTGCTATCGCCGCAGTAACGGGTTCGGTCTGGTTAGGGCTTCTGGCTGGGATCGGAGCGTCTCTGGTTTTGTCAGCACTGCACGGACTGGCTTCGATCACGTTTCGGGGCAATCAACTGATCTCGGGTGTCGCCATCAATTTCCTCGCGTCCGGTATGACGGTTCTGATCGCGCAAAGCTGGTTCCAACAGGGTGGACGCACTCCGTCTCTGTTTGGCGGCGGCCGGTTTGAGCCGATCAACTTCCCCTTCGCAGAAGCGCTGGAAGGTGTGCCATTCATCGGCCCGATATATTCCGAGCTGCTGTCAGGCCATTCAATCCTCGTCTATGTGGCGTTCCTGTTCGTACCACTCACCTGGTGGATCTTGTTCCGCACTCGGTTCGGGCTGCGCTTGCGTGCGGTAGGCGAAAATCCTGCGGCGGTTGACACAGCCGGGGTCTCGGTCGTTGGTCTGCGATTTGCAGCCGTGGCCATCTGCGGCATTCTCTGCGGTATTGCCGGTGCGTATCTGGCGACAGCCTTGCAAGCCGGATTTGTAAAAGAAATGACAGCGGGTCGCGGTTTCATCGCATTGGCCGCGCTAATCTTCGCAAAGTGGCGCCCTTGGCACGCGATGTGGGCCTGTCTGTTGTTCGGGTTGTTGCAGGCAATTGCGCTGCGGTTCCAGAACATCGATCTGGGTGGGGTCGTAATCCCGGTCCAGGTGATGGACGCCCTGCCCTACATTCTGACCGTGGTGATTCTTGCAGGTTTTGTTGGCAAAGCCATTCCACCACGCGCGGGGGGTGAACCCTACGTCAAAGAACGCTGATAGAGCCAGTTCAGGACTGCTCCTCAGTCCTGTTTGCTGCAGAGCGGCATACAGAGTTGATTTTGTATGTCGCAACCGTTCTAAGGGGGTATGCACGTATACCTCCCCATAGCCGAAGTTTCGGTCAACCCTTTCCTGCTGCTTGGAATTGGCGGGTTGGTTGGTGTTTTGTCCGGTATGTTTGGCGTGGGCGGGGGGTTCCTGATCACCCCTATGCTTTTTTTCATCGGCATACCCCCGGCTGTGGCGGTGGCCACATCGGCCAATCAGGTTGTGGCCTCATCGTTCTCTGGGCTGATGGCGCACCTGAAACGCAAGACCGTTGACCTTGAGATGGGCACCGTCCTGCTTGGCGGAGGGCTGCTCGGTGCGGCCTTGGGAATGGTTGTTTTTAACTTTCTGAAACATCTTGGCCAGGTCGATCTGGCGGTGCAGCTTTGTTATGTCGTGTTCCTAGGCGTGATCGGCAGCTTGATGTTTGTCGAAAGCTTGAACGCTATCCGTCGCGCAAGGCAGTCAGGAAGTATCCCGGTCGCCAAGCGCCGGCAACGGACATGGGTCCACGCGTTACCCTTCAAAATGCGCTTTCGTGCTTCGAGCCTTTATATTTCAGTGATCCCACCCGCACTGGTCGGGTTCGGCGTTGGTATCCTGTCAGCGATCATGGGAGTTGGCGGCGGGTTTATCATGGTGCCTGCGATGATCTATATCCTTGGTATGCCCACAAAAGTCGTGATCGGCACATCCCTGTTTCAGATCATATTTGTGGCTGGGTTCACGACGATGATACACGCCTCGACAAACTACAGCGTCGATGTGCTTCTTGCGGTTCTTCTTTTGATCGGGGGGGTTGTGGGCGCACAATTGGGCACCCAAATCGGCGCACGTTTGAAGGCCGAGCAATTACGCATTCTGTTGGCTCTTTTGGTCATTGCAGTTGCTGCAAAAATCGGGTTTGACCTGCTCCTGACGCCGCCTGACTATTTTTCTCTCTCAGAACCCGGAGGAGTTTAGCCGTGTTGCAAGCTCTGCCCGCAAGCCACCCCGACCGCAAGAGAACGGGCCGGTCCAAGCCCGGTAACGCCAGTAATAACGTGACGGTATCATGCATATTTACCTGCCCATAGCCGAAGTCTCCGTAAACGCCTTCCTGTTGTTGGGACTGGGCGGAATGGTCGGCATTTTGTCGGGGATGTTCGGCGTTGGGGGCGGTTTCCTGATGACCCCTTTGCTGTTCTTTATCGGCATTCCTCCCGCCGTGGCGGTTGCTACCGAAGCCAACCAAATTGTTGCCTCTTCATTCTCAGGGGTTCTGGCGCATTTCAGACGCCGAACCGTTGATCTGAGAATGGGGACAGTCCTATTGGTTGGCGGGTTGGCAGGTGCTGCATTGGGCGTCGTCGTCTTTAATTATCTCAAAAGTCTTGGTCAGGTCGATTTGCTGGTCAAACTTTGTTACGTTATCTTTCTGGGCATCATCGGCAGCCTGATGTTCGTCGAAAGCCTGAATGCAATTCGCAAAACCCGAAAAGGCGGTACACCTCCTCCGAAGCGGCGCCAGCGTGGATGGGTTCATGCCATGCCGTTCAAGATGCGATTCCGGACTTCGGGTCTGTATATCTCGGTCATTCCACCAGTGATCGTTGGTCTGTTCGTCGGTGTCTTGTCAGCCATTATGGGGGTTGGCGGCGGGTTTATTATGGTGCCTGCGATGATCTACCTTTTGGGCATGCCAACCAAGGTGGTTGTAGGAACTTCCCTGTTTCAGATCATCTTCGTAACCGCCTTCACCACCATGCTGCATGCCACGACCAACTATACGGTTGACGTCGTGCTGGCCGTTCTGCTGCTGGTCGGTGGCGTGGTCGGAGCCCAGGTGGGAACTGTTATCGGGGCTCGGATGCCAGCCGAGCAGCTGCGAGTTCTGCTTGCCGCGCTTGTGCTTGTCGTCTGCGGCAAGCTGGCGCTTGATTTGTTGCTACAACCTTCCGAGCTGTACTCGCTGGGCACGGATGGAGGACACTAAGATGTTGCGTTTGATTGTCCTTCTATCTCTGATTTGCCTGCCCGCTTTTGCCGCCGAAGAACAAGTTGTTCTGGGATTAAGCCAGGATCGCGTATCAATCACGGCCAATTTCGACGGCTCCGAGATTCTGGTATTCGGAGCTGTAAAACGCGAAGCCCCCATACCGGAAGGCCCCCCGCTTGAGGTTGTTGTCGCTGTCGCTGGTCCATCCGAACCCGTAACCGTTCGGCGCAAGGAAAAGCGATTTGGCATCTGGGTAAACACCGATAGCCTGGTTGTTGATCTGGCCCCTAGTTTTTATGCCGTAGCCACGAGCGCCCCGTTCGGTGAAGTACTGACTCAAACCGAAGATCTGCGGTACAAGGTTTCAATCGAACGCGCCATCCGCTCGGTGGGTGCCGATATGAATATTCAGGGCGCTCAGGACTTTTCCGAAGCCGTCATTCGCATCCGAGAGGATGAAGGTTTGTATTCCATCCGTGAAGACACTGTGGCGGTTGACGAACAAACTCTGTTCCGAACTTCGATCGAAATGCCGTCAGACCTTACAGAAGGTAGCTATGCCGCCCGTATTTTCCTGACGCGGGGTGGTATGGTTGTCTCAACTTTCGAAACATCTATTGATGTACGCAAGGTCGGGCTGGAAAGGTTCCTCTACAGCATGTCCCGCGAACAGCCGATCTGGTACGGGCTTATGTCGCTGGCGATAGCGATTGCAGCAGGGTGGGGTGCATCGACCGCTTTCCGACTGTTGCGCGAAAACTAGGCTCAGCCGCGGCCGATATAGGGCATCTTTGTCGCCATCACGGTCATGAACTGCACATTTGCTTCTAGCGGTAGCTGAGCCATATGCAAAACAGACCGGGCGGCATCGCCAACAGCCATCGTCGGATCGGGCTGAAGACCATCAGCGATGGCGTTCTCGACCAGCTCTTGCACCATGGGCGTGCGGGCGTTGCCGATATCAATCTGCCCACAGGCGATTCCAAAATCCCGCCCATCCAGCGACAAGCTGCGTGTCAGGCCCGTGATCGCATGTTTTGTTGCCGAGTAGTGTACCGAATTCGGGCGCGGTACATGGGCCGCGATTGATCCATTGTTGATGATCCGCCCGCCCTGCGGCTTCTGCGATCGCATCGTGGCAAACGCGGCGCGCGCACAATGGAACATCCCGTTCAGATTCACATTGACCGAGTTGTACCAATCCTCAAGCGCGATCTCATCAATCGTGCCGCCCGGCGCAAAAATGCCGGCGTTGTTGAACAGGACATCCAGACGGCCGATTTGTTTTACAAAGTTGGTGAACGCTTGAGCGACCGCTTCTGCGTCGGTCACATCAGCAACCAACGGGATCGCCTTGTCGCTGCCCTGCGCCATTGCTTCAAGTGTGTCGGCGCTGCGGGCCAATAGACCAACTGTCCAACCTTCTGCCAGAAACAACTCGGCGGTCGCGCGACCAATGCCCGAACTTGCGCCAGTTACGATGATTGTCTTCATGTCACTTCCGACTCCAATGTCAGCGACGGCGCCGCGACGGCCCGCAGGTCATCTACCCTTAAGGGATGTGTTGGCTTTGACAATCTGTTCCGCACCACCCAGATCAATCGCTCCTGCGCACGGGTAATAGCCACATAGGCAAGACGCTTCCAAAGCGGCTGCCCCGCCTCGGTCCGTCCCATACGCGCGGCGGCAAAAATATCCGGTGCGAACACCTGGACGGTGTCCCATTGAGAGCCCTGCGCCTTGTGAATTGTCACCGCAGCACCGTGCAGAAACGTCGCCCCCATCCGCGCAGCAAAGGGAATGAACGGCTCTTCCTCATCAGGCTTTTCGATTTGCACAATTGATGCAGCCGAGACCTGCGGGTCCTCAGCTCCCATAACATGTAAGCGCGAAAATCCGGGTTTGCGACCAGGGCCAAGGTAGATAACCTGTGCCCCTTTGATTAGCCCGCGCGCTTCAAGATCCAGCCGTTTCTTGCGGTGCTTCAATGGCAATTCAATGCCGTCACAGATCAGCGGTTCACCTTCCAGCAGCTCAGTTTCCGGCGCACCATGCACGCTGCGGAACGCCTGTATCAAACGGATGCGGGTCGCGTTGCGCCAGACCAGGACCGGACTACGCGACATCAGATCAACTTCGACCCGCTGGCCCCAGACAACGCGATCATCCTTGTGGGCGGTGTCCTCAATCAGACGCTCAAAATCCTCAAAGCCCATGGCGGGATCGGATAGAGCGTGGGCTAGATCAAGTATTGGGTTATCAGCCGTCTGCCTATGTACACGATGCAAGATCTGCTTACGCGGCTCTGACAACCCGTCAAAAACCATCGAACCCGATTGATTGACTGGTGCCAACTGCGCCGGATCACCAAACAGCAACAGCGTCGGGAAGATTTCTTTCAGATCTTCAAATTGGCGGTCATCCAGCATCGAGGCTTCGTCCACAAAGCCAATATCGAGGGGTTCATCGCGGCGTTTCCAGCCAGTAATAAAGTCAGATCCACGCAGACCAGCAGCGGCCAGAGCGCCTGGAATGGATTTGTTATTGGCATAAAACGCCGCCGCCCGGTCCAGCGCTTCGTCGGTCAACCCTTCAATCTCGGGTCGTTCGTCATTGCCCGCCAGCCATTCGGCAATCCGCTCATATTCCGGGTCATAAACGGGTGTATAAAGGATACGGTGGATCGTTGTTGCAGGCACTCCACGCAATCTTAAAACACTGGCTGCCTTGTTCGTCGGAGCAAGGATCGCAAGGCTGCGTTTGTCGCGGGACTTGCGGCTTTCAAAATCGCCCGAGATCAGGTTGACTCCAGTTTCGGCCAGAGCCTTGTAAAGTTCCGCCAGCAAAAGGGTTTTACCAGATCCCGCCTTGCCAACCACGGCCATGACACCCGATTTCCCGTTTCCGGGAAGTTTCAACAGAGCGTCATCCTCAAGATCAACTCCGGCCGAGCGCAACATCTCGGCAATGTTGTCGAAAGCGGTGGCTTGATCATCGGAAAAGGTGACTTGAGGTAGAGACATGGCGCGACCCTACAAGGACGCGCCGTGCGCCACCAGAGGCGGAATACGATTTCCGCGCTGTCAGGCAGAGAGAGCGAACCGATGCTGCTTCCCCTTCCCAAATGCGGTATTGAACCACAAGCGCGATAACTCTCTCGGGATGCCAGCACGGGCAGCGACTCGGTTGCAATCCTCTGCGGAATAAGGCCATAGGCCTACCAAAATCTGATCACGACCTTTGCCTTCTGATCCCAGAACCACGGGTGATGACCCAATCATTCGGTAAATCCGGATCATACGGGCATCAAAAACGCCAGCGATATGGGTTAGTCCAAATCCCTCCATAACCTCGCCCCCACTTAGCATGATAGCCCCGGCGGTATAGGCGCTGGCAGTTCGAGAAAGGCAAAAGCGCGTGACCTCCCAAATAAGCGGGCTACTGATCGGGCTGCCCCCGGTGAGATGGCCAAAAACGTCGTTCACCATAACCGGACCGGTCGTCGGCAATATCCGCATCGACCCTCCGTGACTGCCATCCGCTTCTTCCCAGATCACATAGAGCGGATTGAGGTCATCGTATTGATCCCGCTCTTCCCCCCTTTCGTTAAGCTTTACATCCCAACCAAGCCGAGTTTTGAATTGATCGGCGCGATCTCTGAACATTCCTTCGGCCAATGCCGGAAATTTATGCAGCTCATCAGCATAAAGATAACGCAACATGATGTATTCCCCTTGTCGTCCATATCTGGAACAAAAGGGGTACAAACACGTGGTTAATTTTAAATGAGGTCACCGTACGGTGGTTAAACCACTATTAATCCTCTGCTGAGCGCGGTGGCGATTGCATGAGTCGTGTTCTGCGCTCCGAGTTTCGAACGCGCACTTTCGATATAGGCCCTGAGCGTATGCTCCGAGATCGAAAGCGAATGTGCCACTTGCGCCCTACTGTAACCCAGCGCCAGCAGTGTCATCGCATCTATCTCGCGAGGTGAAAGCCCGCGCGTCGTTTCCGGTTGTCGATTTTTGGCAAATTCCAGTGCTTTTCGGTTAAGAAAATGCGCCACTAAAATCAGATCGCGACCATGGGCGTCTTTGAACGTCTGCCAGGCCGCATCGTCGCACGTGTTATTCACGGTGAACAATGCGAACTGCCCGCTGGGTCCGCGCAATGGGATCGAGTATCCCTGATTTCCAACACCATGATCCTGCGCGTCTTCCAAGAAAGCTCTGACGGCTTTGCCCGACCAATTCAGTTGTTTCCAATCCACTGCATGGAAGCGCTGAAAACAACCCAGGATAACCGGATCAATCCGGTGGTAGTTTTTATCGCGATACTGCTTGTCCCAGGCATCCGAATATGTCGTAAACCCATATTGGTCACCGGCACCATCGACCCAGTGATAGGTTACATGGTCGATGCGCAGCGTGTCACGCAGCTGGATGAGTATAGTCGCAAGCTCTTCAAGCGTGCTGGTGCTTTCCAAATCCTCGAGGATCTGACTCAAATCGAACTTTGTTCCCATTCGCGGGCGCGCAAGCCTCATCCTTTGAGGACGCAATCTCGGCCGCTGCGATTAGCCTTGTATCATCAAGCTGCTCGGCAAGTGCGCTCAACCCATTTGCCACCGCAAAGGCGTTGAGATCCGACAATACGTCCAATATCCACTCATTCTGCGCCATTAGGGTGTCTCCGAAATAGTTAACGAAGGGTTAACACAACCATAACATGTGCAGTCTATTTCGGCCTATTCACTGCTTTCTACTCCCCAGAAATAGTGAGGGCTAGATCTCTAACGTATTGAAAAAAATTGATAACCGGGAATCGCAAATCACCCGCAAGGACGAAGCTATGCCTTGCGGGTGATGAAGCTGTTCAAAAAACTGAGACCGTTAGTCGCGGGCGGCTAATACTTCCTCAAGGGTGCGCATACCCGTATACGGAGCCTGAACTAACACCGACATATTGCCCGGCTTGTGTTCATTTCGCATCATCTTCATATGCGCCTCGGGCAGCTCCTTCCAGGTAAACACCTCGGACATGCATGGATCCAATCGGCGTTCTACCATCAGCTTATTCGCTGCGGCGGCTTGCTTGAGATGAGCGAAGTGCGAGCCCTGCAAACGTTTCTGATGCATCCACATATAGCGCACGTCGAAGGTCAGATTATAGCCAGTGGTCCCGGCACAAATCACGACCATGCCGCCTTTTTTCACCACAAAGGTCGATACCGGGAATGTGCTTTCACCCGGATGCTCGAACACCATGTCGACGTTCACACCTTTGCCGGTGATATCCCAGATGGCCTTGCCGAACTTGCGGGCCTCTTTGAACCATTCGGCATATTCAGGCGTATTGACCGTGGGCAACTGGCCCCAGCAGTTGAAGTCCTTGCGGTTCAGAACGCCTTTGGCACCCAGCCCCATAACAAAGTCACGTTTGCTTTCGTCCGAGATCACGCCGATCGCGTTAGCTCCCGCCGTATTGATCAGCTGGATTGCGTAAGAGCCCAGACCGCCCGACGCGCCCCAGACCAGTACGTTCTGGCCAGGTTTCAAGTCATGCGGTTCGTGACCGAACAGCATCCGATAAGCCGTTGCCAGGGTCAAAGTGTAGCAGGCGCTTTCTTCCCAAGTCAGGTGCTTGGGGCGCGGCATCAGCTGCTGTGCCTGTACATTTGTAAACTGCGCGAACGACCCATCTGGTGTCTCATATCCCCAGATGCGCTGGCTGTCCGAGTACATCGGATCGCCGCCGTTACAGTGCTCATCATCACCATCATCCTGGTTGCAATGAATGACCACTTCGTCGCCAACCTTCCAGCGTGTGACCTTCTCACCCACGGCCCAGACGATGCCCGAAGCATCCGAGCCCGCAATATGGTAAGGGGCTTTGTGTCCGTCAAACGGGCTGATGGGCTTGCCCAACGAGGCCCAGACACCGTTATAGTTCACACCCGCCGCCATAACGAGAACCAGAACTTCGTGGCTGTCCAGCTTGGGGACATCAACCACCTCGAGCTGCATTGCCGTGTCTGGCTCGCCATGACGCTCTTTCCGGATGGCCCAAGCATACATTTGCTTGGGTACAAATCCCATTGGAGGGATTTCACCCATTTCATAGAGGTCCTTTTCCGGTGCCTCATACGACGCGATACCGCTATCGACATCCAAAGCCATGTTGGCCTCCTTTGTTCTTATCTATTGCCGCGCCGCAGAATCGCGGCTTTCCTCAGATGGAATATTGATCCCTGAGTAATATTGCAACCGTTTTTGATGTATTTTTGTAATTTTATGACCCAGCAGTCGCAGAATTATTTTCTGCAACTGCATCATGCCCTGCGCGATCAACAGGTTCGGACGCAGCCGCATAATATGCAAGCAACTCGGCCCGCTCGCCTGAAGGGCGCAGCACTCCACTTTCTCGCCGCAATATCCGGCGCTCAACTAACTGGTTGATCGCATCATCAATTGCCTCACCTTCGCCGTTGGCGACAGCTTTACCACCCATTTCCAGCAATCGAGATTTCAGGTCCTCTTCTGACATCTGCCCTTCGTCCTGCAGCAGCCGACATGCTGCGGGGACCGGCACAAAGGGTATCGCAGCGCCGATTCTACGCATGAGCTCGCGCGCCAAATCAGTCGTCAAATCCCGCTCATGCGAAGCGCGAAATTCCTTTAAGGATATCGGCGTTGCATATTGGACTGATGCAATCCCAAACTTTTTGTAACGCCCAACAAGACGCCGCCAGATTTGCTTTAGTGTCCAGCGCGTGATGACCCCAATACGTGCACGAAACCGGCGTTCACTGTCCTGCGCCGCAGCCGTCAGGACTGTATCTTCCAAAACGCGATCGTAATTCAGGGCGACAGGTACGAATACAACATCCCGCCCCTTCGGATCCACGCCATCGATGATGTATTTAAGCAAACCCAGCTTAGGGCGGCCCAGTTTACCTGTCAGGCTCAACCCGCCCTCTGGGAACATGGCCTGTGTAACACCCGCTTCGGTCGCGTGACGCACATAGCTTGCCAGCACCTGACGATACAAATCGCTGCCCGATTTACGTCGAATGAAGTAGGCCCCCATTGCACGTATCAAACGACTCAGCGGCCAAACACGGGCCCATTCGCCCACAGCGTAGGAAAGTGTCGAATGATCCGCCGCCAGATAGGTAACAAGCACATAGTCCATATTGCTGCGGTGGTTCATGACGTAAACGACTGTCGCTTCGGGATCGATATCGTCTAGGGCCGACTTGTCCTCATACCCCAACTGGACCTTGTAGAACGCGTTGCTGAGCATTCGCGCAAATCGAATGGCTATGCTGAAATACGCAACTGTTGAAAAAGACGGGGCGATCTCTCGTGCATAGCGTTGGGCCTGTTCCGAGGCGACGGCATCGGGCACACCCTCCTCTTTGGCATGCTTCTGTACGGCCTTGCTGACTTGAGGGTCATAGATAAGCCTCTGAATCATATCGTGGCGCCCGGCCAGTTTGAACGGCTGGATCGGACGCTGCAGGCGTTTGTTCAGCCGCGCAACAGCACGTTCAAGGCGGCGGCGGAAAAACCACCGCACTGAAGGAAATAAGAAATGCGAGGCAAAGGTGACCGTGGCAAACAGCACAATCAGCACAAACAACCAAATCGGTATTTCCACAGTCTGCATCATTTGGGCACAGTGCCATCAATCGCAAACACCCACAATCTGAAGAAACTTGCGATGCCGCAACGCAGCGAATTGACATATACCGAAAATTGCGATTTATGCCTATAGAGCGTAATTTTGTTACCCACCGATCCGCGAGGCCCGACCCATGACGCAGTTGCAGAAAGACCGCCCCTGGCTCATCCGTACCTATGCCGGTCACTCGACGGCCAAAGCGTCAAACGCGCTTTATCGTGCAAACCTGGCTAAAGGCCAGACCGGACTATCTGTGGCTTTCGATCTGCCAACCCAAACCGGATATGACAGCGACCATACGTTGGCACGTGGAGAGGTTGGTAAGGTCGGTGTGCCGATCTGCCATCTGGGGGATATGCGGAATCTGTTCGATCAAATCCCGCTGGAACAGATGAACACCTCGATGACGATCAACGCCACGGCCCCATGGCTTTTGGCGCTTTATATCGCGGTGGCCGAGGAACAGGGTGCTGATGTCTCTAAACTGCAGGGCACAGTACAGAACGATCTGATCAAGGAATATCTGAGCCGCGGCACCTATGTATGCCCGCCCAAGCCATCCCTGAAGATGATCGCGGACGTGGCCGAGTATTGCTACGAAAACGTGCCCAAATGGAACCCGATGAACGTGTGTTCCTACCATTTGCAAGAGGCAGGCGCGACACCCGAGCAAGAGCTGGCCTATGCGCTGGCCACCGCCATCGCGGTTCTGGACGAACTGCGCCCGCGCGTTCCAGCGGAAGACTTCCCCGCACTCTGCGGACGGATTTCGTTTTTTGTGAATGCGGGTATCCGGTTTGTCACCGAAATGTGCAAAATGCGCGCATTTGTGGATCTTTGGGATGAGATTCTGCAGCGACGCTATGGTGTCGAAGACCCCAAGTTCCGCCGCTTTCGCTACGGCGTTCAGGTGAACTCGCTGGGGTTGACTGAACAGCAGCCGGAAAACAACGTCTATCGCATTCTGATCGAAATGCTGGCGGTCACCCTGTCAAAACGCGCCCGCGCCCGTGCGGTTCAATTGCCCGCCTGGAATGAAGCGCTGGGTCTGCCGCGCCCTTGGGATCAGCAATGGTCGATGCGGATGCAACAGATTCTTGCCTATGAAACCGACCTGCTGGAGTATGGCGATCTGTTTGATGGCAACCCGGTAGTCGATGCCAAAGTCGAAGAACTCAAGAATGGTGCGCGGGCCGAATTGGCCAACCTCGAGTCGATGGGTGGCGCTGTTGCATCGATCGAATACATGAAATCCCGCCTCGTCGAATCCAACGCCGAACGCCTGAACCGGATTGAACGCAACGAGACCGTTGTTGTTGGGGTCAATAAATGGATCGAGGGTGAAGCCTCACCCCTGCAAACTGAAGATGGCGGCATCATGGTTGTCGACCCGGCGGTTGAACAGGAACAGATCGGGCGGCTCAATGACTGGCGGACAGTGCGGGATAACGCTGCGGTTAGCGCCGCGCTGCAGGCCTTACGCGAAGCGGCGCAATCAAGTGCTAATGTGATGGAACCTTCAATCGCCGCGGCCAAGGCCGGGGTTACAACCGGTGAATGGGCCGAAGAGATGCGTAAAGCATACGGCACCTATCGTGGGCCGACAGGTGTTTCCGGTTCAGTTTCGAACAAAACCGAAGGGTTGGAGGAATTGCGCGCCGCCGTTGATGCGGTCAGCGACCGTCTTGGACGCCGCTTGAAGTTCCTTGTCGGCAAGCCCGGCTTGGACGGCCACTCGAACGGAGCTGAACAGATTGCTTTCCGCGCACGCGATTGTGGAATGGATATCAGTTATGAAGGTATTCGCCTGACACCCGAAGAAATTGTGTCAGCAGTCCAAGAGACCAATGCACATGTGATTGGTCTGTCCATTCTTTCGGGCAGCCACTTGCCGCTGGTCAAGGACGTGATGACGCGTCTGACCGAAGCGGGTCTGAGCGACATACCTGTCATCGTAGGCGGTATTATTCCCGATGAAGATGCAGAGCAATTGCGTTCCATGGGCGTGGCCAAAATCTATACGCCAAAGAACTTCGAATTGAATTTGATCATGGGTGATATTGTGACCTTGGTTGACCCCAAGGAAATCGCGGCTGAGTAGAAAAAAATGAACTCCCAATTCTAATTCCCAATTGGATGGAATAGAGATATTCGGATAAATTGAATTCCCATTGCGTTTTGCAGCGGAATAACCGGATTGGAGAGATAAATGGCAATCGATCTAGAGAAAATGTCGCGAAAAGAATTGCTCAAACTGCGCGACCAGGTCGAAAAGGCGCTCAAAACCGCTGAAGCGCGAGAGCGAAAAGCGGCGTTGAAGGCGGCCCAAGAGGCTGCAGCCGAGTTTGGCTTCTCGCTTTCTGAATTGTCGGGCGATGGTTCAAAACCGGCGAAAGGCTCTAAGGCAAAGCCAAAGTACCAAAACCCTAACGACCCAACGCAAACCTGGACAGGACGCGGTCGTAAACCGCAATGGGTTCACGACGCTCTGAATGCAGGCATCGATATTTCAGACCTCGAGATCTGAGTTGAGGTAATGCCAAAATGACAATTCATATTGGAGCCAAAACAGGGGATATCGCCGAAACTGTTCTTTTGCCCGGCGATCCCTATCGCGCGAAATGGGCGGCTGAGACATTTCTGGATGATGTTAAGCTGGTCAACGAAGTACGCGGCATGCTGGGATTTACCGGCACCTGGAAAGGAAACCGTGTTACGATTCAAGGCAGCGGCATGGGGATGCCTTCCCTGTCAATCTATGTGAACGAACTAATCCGCGACTATGGTGCAAAAACACTGATCCGGATCGGTTCTTGTGGTGGCATGCAGGAAAGCGTGAATGTGCGTGATGTCATTCTGGCGATGACTTCGACCACGCTCAGCACGCCGTCGCGCGGCATCATGAAAGAGATGAACTTCGCCCCTTGCGCCGATTGGGGATTGCTGCAGGCCGCGGCGCAGGCGGCGCAATCCAAAAGTACACCGACCCATGTGGGCGGCATCTATTCGTCAGATATTTTCTACGATGAGCGTCCAGACCTGAACGAACAAATGGTTCGCCACGGCATTTTAGGGGTCGAGATGGAAGCGGCCGAGCTTTATATCCTCGCTGCGCGTCACAAATGCCGGGCGTTGGCGGTGCTCACAGTTTCAGACCACTTGCTGACCGGCGAAGCCCTGCCCTCCTCGGATCGGGAGAGCAGCTTTGGCGAAATGGTTGAGATTGCGCTTCAAGCAGCGTTTCCAGAGGGTTGAACAATCCCAGAGCTTAACGCCCATGCGTGCCATCATATCCGTTGCACGCAGGGCTGCTCCATCCTTCCAAGGCACCTTCAGCTGGGGCGAATGTTTCCACTAGCAAGGGATAACACGCCGCTGTATCCGATGAGTGCTCCGACGAGCAATCGCCGCCGGGGCACGCGCTGAGATTTCCAAGCAAGTCGATCTCGGCAAAAAACTCAAGATAATCACCAGGACGCACGGGTGACGCCTTCATGAAGTATTGACCCGTGTCCCGCGTGAACCCGGTGCACATGAACACATTCAACACATCATGCACGGCGGGCTCAGCTTCGGCCAACGAGATGCCTAAATGATCCGCCAACGCGCGTGTAAGGTTTGAATGACAACAGTGATGGTACTGCGTTCCGGATAGAAGATTGCCGGTGTAGGGGTCGCAACGCGTTCCGATCACATCATGGACCGATCCGCCAAATTCATCGATTCCATACCAGCCCAGCGTATCGGCAATGATGGTCGCCATGGGCCGCATATGTGGAAAGCTCGACCACATTCGCTCACCCGTTGTGAGGTGCGTACCGTGCAGCGCGCGCGTCTTGCCAGAGTAAAACCGTTCCGACAGATCAGTGAGGCTCCACATGTTGAGATCACCAACCTGAGCCCCCTCGACAGACGTGATCCGAAAGAAATGTCCGGCAGGCACCTCAAAGCATCGTGCGTCGCGCGGTGGAACCAAAACCTCACCTGTTTTCTGAGCACCTGCGCGGGCATTTTGATAAAGCTCAAGACTAGGTTGGGGCAGCCCTTCATTCGGGTAGCAAATCACTGGTGCAATCGCGCGGCGGGCATCTGCATCAGCGGGAGGTCGGGGAGTGGTCTGGGATTCTGTCATGGGCCGAGACTGGCTCAGTTCATCCAGGCGGGAAACCCCAAACTTTTATCATTGCCCTTTCTGGCATTGTTTCGGTTCGGCATCAGATTGCGAAACCGCGCCGCAAAAGGCACAACGCCAATTGCCCTCGCTTCGGTGCTGCCGCCATCTGCAGTCTCGCGACAGTGAAGACGTGCGGGACCGCCAATGGAAATAGGCGAACACACCAGCGGCAAGCAGAAGCAGGAGAATAGGCATGTCACTGCTTTGCCGATTGCACCAAAGTTTTCAAGCCCGTGTAAGACGGTCAGGCCGCGTTTGCGTACTCAAACAGTTCGGGAGTTTCGTTTTTGTTCGGAACGACCGGTTCGGGCGAATAATAGGCCCAAGCCTGTTCCAATAACCTGAGCGCTTCGGCTGCATCGCATTTTTGGGTTTGTTTGCTCATTGGAGTGACCTCTATTCGATTTATCACTCCTCCCTATGCGAAACTTAAATCCGCTCAGCGGCAAACGCATCGCATAGTTTTGCAGAGGCGTCATGCACTTGCCGCAAACCGGCAAGTGCTTTGGTTTGGTGCGCGATCAGACCGCGCGATCGATCATCATCTTCTTGATTTCAGCAATCGCCTTAGCCGGATTCAGACCCTTGGGGCAGGTCTTGGCACAGTTCATGATGGTGTGGCAGCGATACAGTTTGAACGGATCTTCCAACTCATCCAGACGCTCACCCGTTGCTTCATCGCGGCTGTCAATGATCCAGCGATAGGCGTGTAGCAGCGCTGCAGGGCCGAGATAGCGGTCACCGTTCCACCAGTAGCTGGGGCACGAGGTCGAGCAGCTGGCGCACATCACACATTCGTAGAGACCATCCAGCTTTTTGCGATCCTCAATCGACTGCTTCCATTCCTTCGCAGGACGGTTGGTTTTGGTTTCCAACCACGGCATGATCGAGGCATGCTGGGCATAGAAATGCGTGAGATCCGGGATCAGATCCTTAACTACCGGCATATGCGGCAGTGGATAGATTTTCACGTCGCCCTTGATCTCATCCATGCCATAGATACAGGCCAGCGTGTTGATACCATCGATATTCATCGCGCAGGAGCCACAGATGCCCTCGCGGCAGGACCGGCGGAAAGTCAGTGTCGGGTCGATCTCGTTCTTGATCTTGATCAGCGCATCCAGAACCATCGGACCGCAAGTGTCCATGTCGACGAAATAGGTATCGACACGCGGGTTCTGGCCATCATCCGGGTTCCAGCGATAAATATGGAACTTGCGGACATTGGTCGCGCCATCGGGCTTGGGCCATGTCTTGCCGGTGGTGATCCGGGAATTCTTGGGGAGGGTCAATTGTACCATGGGTTCCTCTCCTTAGAACGTCCGCGCTTTGGGCGCGATTTTCTTCAGGCTGATGCCGCCTTCGGCCTCGGTGCTCAGCGGGTCGACGATCACTGGGCGATAACTGAGATCGACCTGCGTTCCGTCGACGCGAGACACCGTGTGAACGCGCCAGTTTTCATCGTCACGCTCTGAAAAGTCTTCGTGTGCGTGGGCTCCACGGCTTTCCTTGCGCGCCTCAGCGCCAACGATAGTAGCCAGAGCGTTGGGCATAAGGTTCGCCAGTTCCAGCGTTTCCATCAGGTCGCTGTTCCAAACCAGCGAACGGTCGGTGACTTGCAGATCATCCATCTTGGCAGCGATCGCGGTCATCCTTTCAACGCCTTCGGCCATCGTCTTCGCGGTGCGGAAAACAGCCGCGTCCGCCTGCATGGTTTTTTGCATCTCAAGCCGCAAATCAGCAGTTGGGATCGCACCGCTGGCGTTACGCGCCGCATCGAAGCGGTCAAACGCCTTGTCGACCGATACTTGGTTCAGCACCGGGTTCGGAGCCTCTGCATCCACGACCTTACCCGCGCGGATAGCTGCCGCACGACCAAAGACAACGAGGTCTATCAGAGAGTTTGAGCCCAACCGGTTTGCGCCGTGCACCGAGGCACAACCGGCCTCACCCACAGCCATCAGACCCGGCACAACGGCGGTCGGATCATCAGCAGTTGGGTTCAGAACCTCGCCCCAATAGTTCGTCGGGATACCGCCCATGTTGTAGTGCACGGTGGGCAGAACCGGGATCGGCTCTTTGGTGACGTCCACGCCTGCGAAAATCTTGGCCGATTCCGAAATGCCCGGCAGTCGTTCCGCCAGAGCTTCAGCGGGCAAGTGGCTCAGGTTCAGGTGGATGTGATCCCCTTCGCCACCAACGCCGCGCCCTTCGCGGATTTCCATGGTCATCGAACGGCTGACATAGTCGCGCGGTGCTAGGTCTTTGTACTGGGGCGCATAGCGCTCCATGAACCGCTCGCCTTCCGAGTTGGTCAGATAACCGCCCTCGCCGCGCGCGCCTTCGGTGATCAGGCAACCCGAACCATAGATACCGGTCGGGTGAAACTGCACAAACTCCATATCCTGAAGCGCCAGCCCTGCGCGGGCCACCATGCCCCCGCCGTCGCCAGTGCAGGTGTGTGCCGAGGTCGCGCTGAAATATGCTCGACCATAACCACCAGTCGCCAGCACCACCATCTTGGCGTTGAAGACGTGCATGGTACCATCATCCAGCTTCCAGCAGACGACGCCCTGACATTGCCCGTCTTCGGACATGATCAAGTCGATTGCGAAATACTCGATGTAGAACTCGGCATTGTTCTTCAGCGACTGACCATAGAGCGTATGCAGAATCGCATGGCCCGTCCGGTCGGCGGCGGCACAGGTCCGCTGCACGGCGGGGCCTTCGCCAAATTCGGTGGTGTGGCCACCAAATGGGCGCTGATAGATCTTGCCTTCTTCGGTCCGGCTGAATGGCACACCATAATGTTCCAGCTCATAGACGGCCTTTGGAGCCTCGCGCGCGAGATATTCCATCGCATCCGTATCGCCCAGCCAATCCGAGCCTTTGACGGTGTCATACATATGCCACTGCCAATGGTCTGGCCCCATATTCGACAAGGACGCCGCGATGCCGCCCTGCGCCGCCACGGTGTGTGAACGGGTCGGGAATACCTTCGTCACACAAGCGGTGCGCAGACCCTGTTCCGCCATGCCCAAAGTCGCGCGCAAACCCGCGCCGCCGGCACCAACAACAACCACGTCATATTCGTGGGTTTCGTATTCATATGCTGCTGTCATTGTTCTTGTTCCTTACTGCGCATAATCGAGGGCAAGCCGAGCGAGAGCAAAAAGACCCGCAGCAATCAGTGTGTAGGCAAACGCCCGTGCGGCCATCAGCGCCAGCTTTTCTGCAACGCCGTGCACGTAGTCCTCAATCGCCTCCTGCGCTTCGCGCAGCAGATGCGGGACGACAACAACCAATGTCAGACCCATGACAATCGCCGGGAATGGTCGGCTGTAATACGCCAGAGCTTCTTCGTAGGTGCCACCCAACGCGCGCCCGAAGGTGAATACAAACAGCGGAACAAGAATGACCAGCGCCGCTGAGCTGAGCATCATCTGCCAATGATGATGTGTACCTGCGCGTCCGGCTCCCATGCCCTGTGCGCGTTTACGGTCTGTTAGAAACTGCATACCAGCCTCCCTCTAAAGCGCCACGGCTGTGATCAAGGCGAGAACCGTCGCCAGAACAAACATGCCAATGCCCATCTTCTCGGACACTTCGACATTCACGCAATATCCGAGATCCCAGATGACATGCCGCAAACGGCCCAGCATGTGATAGAAAATTGCCCACGCTGCGCCGAACATGACCAGATCACCCAGGAAACTGGTCATCAGACCATTGATCAGGTCATAGGCGCCTGCCGATGTGGCTGACGCCAGCAACCACCAAACGACCAACAAAGCCAAACCAAAGGACGCTAGACCCGTGATGCGCACCATAATCGAAGAAATGGACGTCATCTGCGGACGATAGATCGTCAAATGCGGAGAGAGCGGGCGGTTGCCCCGATTTACATCGGCCATGTTGGCTCCTTTTCGGTTGGCTACCGAACGTTTTACTGTTTTTTACGACTCTGTCACGCGCTGCAGGTGCAAAATCCAGTAAATTTGACGCAAAATCGCTTATAAGCAGTATTTGTGATCACACAAAATAATCTCGTGATCACAAAATACATTCGATACCACCAATGTTAGCGTTTTCAACGGAAAAGCAATGTGATCACGAATCTATGGCTGAGTTTGAGACAGCCCTGCAGTCTGCTGCGTCACCTCGCGCAAAAGCTTTTTGCGAATACGCTCAGGGTAATCAGCAAAGCCCGCGGCAGAGACGACAAAGGCCCCCTCACCCACGATAACATTCTCGAAGAAATAGGCTGTCAGGTCCGGTTCGCTTTCTTCTATAGCAATCGCGTTCACTGTGATTCCACTCTCACGCAATTTGGCGTGGATCGTCGAAGGTTCGATACCTTCATTCGAAATTCCGTCACCTGAAAGATCAATCAGATGTCTTTTGCAATCGCGCACCTCGTCGAAGCTTGTCACGGTCATCTCAAGCGCTTCACCAATTGCTGTAGAGAAATTACGCCAGACACGCGGATCAGCAGCGACCTGTTCGGCAAAATCGTCCAAAGTGGCAAAGCTGTCGATCCGGGTCCATGGGATCGTGATCCTCTGGCGCGAACTCCCAGTCCATTGAACCAGCATAAGCCGGGCCTGCCCGCGCACCAGCGCCTCGGAAACAATGGGATCACGCAGCCCAGCGGCAAGGCCGACCATCTGGATGCGGTATTCCTCGGAATCCACCGAGCCTGACACATCGACGGCCAGAGCAAGAGCAAGATCACAGGCAAATGCTTGCGGTGCCAGAAACAAACTGACCATGAGTGCGCGTAACATCGTCATACGCCGAGCCTAGCACGGATTTCACCGACCGCGATCACTTCAATGTCAGCAATCGGGCAGCCCGACTTACATGGGCATCAAGGCCCAGTAATCCAGATCCAATAGCACGTTGGGCAGGTACTTCCCATCCTCATTGCGCAGCTCAAATGGCTCCCCGCCCTTGGTCGCCACAAGCCGCAATCGTAGTGCACCGATTCCCGGTGTTCCGGTCTCGGCCTTATCCAGAACCTCGGACCAGGTCTTGATCGTGTCGCCCGCAAAACAGGGGTTGGCGTGGGCGCCGCCGTTCAGACCGACGATCATCTGAGCGTTCGCCAATCCATTAAACGACAAGGCACGCGCCATCGAGATCACGTGGCCGCCATAGATCAGTCGGCCCTCGGGGCGGAAGGTGAGATCGAAATGCACTTTGGCCGTGTTCTGCCAAAGGCGCGTGGCAAGCATATGCTCGGCCTCTTCGATGGTCACGCCATCGACATGATCTATCGTTTCTCCCGTGTTGTACGCATCCCAGCGGTGGTTTTCGCCGGATTGTACAAAATCGTATTTCGAGAAATCGAGGCCCTGCGGCACGACCAGATCGCCAACATCCAGCACCTTCTTCAGGTCGGGCACAACGGACTCAGGCGCGGGCGCATCTAGGTTAGATTTGCGCACCATCACCCAGCGCACATATTCGATCACCACTTCGTCGCGCTGGTTCAAACCGAGCGTACGCACCCAAACCACTCCGGTTTTGCCGTTTGAGTTCTGCTTAAGGCCAATCACCTCAGATTCAGCGCGCAGCGTATCGCCGGGATAGACCGGTCGCAGCCAGCGACCCTCGGCATAGCCCAGATTGGCCACGGCGTTCAGCGAGATATCGGGAACCGTTTTGCCGAACACCACATGAAACGCAGCCAGATCGTCAATCGGGCTTTGCGGCAGGCCGCAATTCCGGGCGAATTCATCCGAGGAATAGAGCGCATGGCGCGCCGGGTAGAGCGCGTGATACAGCGCGCGTTCACCATCTGTCACAGTGCGGGGCACTGCGTGATGCAGCACCTGCCCGACGGAATAATCCTCGAAAAAGTTACCCGGATTGGTTTTTGCCATTATTGCTGTCCCAGTTTCATGTCGGGGGAATAGTCGGCGTCGACTTCTTTCGTCACGGCCTGCGCGCAGCGCATCACGTTGTTGGCTGCGTCAAAGGCGTAAGAGGGATCGCCATACAGCTCCCACCCTTTCGCCAGCGCGTCCGAGACCTTGTGGCAGAAGGCTGACGTGTCTTCCTCGGTCAACAAACGATAAAGTTTCGCCATTGATTTGGTCCCTTAGCCACCGAACGGAGATGGGCCAACCAGCCCGTGAATATAGCCAACAATGCCCAACAGCACGATGGATCCCACAAAAAACATCACGTCTTTGCCATAGGTGCCGGGTTCACCCGGGGTCCAGTCTGGCTCGGACTTGTTGATCACGATGACTTCGACGATCGCCCAGGCCAGCAGGCCACCAAACAGCACGATCGAGGCCAGATCGCCATTTACCAGCAAATGCGCAATGGCCCAAAGCTTGAAGCCGCCCAGCATCGGGTGGCGCACTCTATTCAGAAGACGGCCTTTCTGTCCTGCCGGGCTCATCAAGTAGAACGCAATCAACACCAGCAGGTTGTTAATGTGGATCAGGAAGGTCGGCGGCGCCCAGACATAGATGAAATCGGTCATGCGATAGCCGAAAATCATTAGAAGGATCGCACCCGCCAAAGCTAGCGCCACGACGCCCTTGCCCGCATCGCCCATGGCGGCACGGCGTTCCGGCATCACGCGCTTGAAGAGATGTGCGGCCCACCACAACGCCACACCAAGAATCAGAAGAACAAAGCCCATGCTGGCTTACCCCGCTTGCAAAGCTAATATCGCCTCTGCTTTTGCCAGAGTTTCGCGGGCAGTTACAACGTGTAGGTTTTCGACAATCTTGCCATCGACAACAGCGACCCCCTGACCTTGTGCCTCGGTCTCTTCAAAGGCTGCGATCTGGCGGCGGGCTAATTCTATCTCGGTGTCCGAAGGCGCAAAGGCAGTATTCGCAATCTCGACCTGCGCGGGGTGGATCAGAGTCTTGCCATCGAAGCCCATATCGCGGCCCTGGGCACATTCGGCTGCCAGACCGTCAGTGTCCTTGAACGCATTATAGACGCCATCCACGATGATCAGCCCTTCGGCCTTTGCGGCCAGCAGGCACAGGCCCAGCGAGGTCATCATCGGCAGTCGGTCGGGGCGGAAACGCGTCTGCAGCTCTTTCGCCAGATCGTTGGTCCCCATGACGAAGCCCGCCATCAGCGGATGTGCGGCAATTTCGGCCGCGTTCAACATGCCGCGCGGGGTTTCCATCATGGCCCAGATCGGCAGATCACCGGTGATCACCGCCAGCGCATCCACATCCGCAGCCGAGTTTACCTTGGGCAGAAGAACGGCGTCCGCATCCATCTCACGCACAGCTTCGGCATCGGCGCGACCCCATTCGGTATCCAAGCTGTTGATCCGCACGATCTTGACCCGCGCGCCGTACCCTCCGGCGGCCAAGGCCTCCTTGAGCGTTTCACGCGCGTTCTCTTTCTCATCAGCTGCCACCGCGTCCTCAAGATCAAAGATGATGGCATCCACCGGCAGCATGCGCGCTTTATCCAGCGCCCGATCACGCGAGCCGGGGATATAGAGAACGGAACGATAAGGGCGTTGGCGCGGATCCACGGGACTCTCCCATTGAAATAATGTTGCGCAGAATGGGGCATTTTTTGACGGAAAGTTCAAGCCCAAAATCGCCGCAGCGCAGCATTCTAGCATCGTGACGCAACGCTCGTTGCCTTAACGCGATTTCTTTCAGCCTGCAGCACGCTGTTTTCAAGAAGGAATCGAAAGGGGTGACTGATGAAGACGATATTGCTGAATTTGACGAACGGGTTGGGCATCATGGTGTTGGCTGCGCAACAGATCAGCGCTCAGAACTGCGCGCCGCGCGTGGATGTGATCAAGCGTTTGGCAAAGACCTATGGCGAAACCCGGCGCGGCATCGGGATTGGGCGTCAGGGGGCGGTGATGGAGGTTTTTGCCTCGGATCGAACCGGCAGTTGGACCATTGTTGTGACCTTGCCCGAGGGAGTGACCTGCCTGATCGCCTCGGGCCAATCCTTTGAGGCGCTGGCTGAGGCATTGCCGCCCAACGCTTAGACCAATGCGTCCCAGATCAATTTACTGCCAGTCAGTGTTAGCAGGACATAGGCGATGCCAAAGAACAGGCGTTCGGACAGCATGAAATGTGCCCGGACGCCGAGCCAGGCCCCGAGGATCGCAAACGGGGTTAGCAACAGATCGGCTAGTGCCGTGTGCCATGTGAATAGACCCAGATAGGCGAACGGCACGAATTTCACGGCATTGATCACCCAGAAGACCAGTACGGTTGAGGCCTGAAATTCGGTTTTCGTCAGGCGTTGGGACAGCAGATAGACGGCGGCGGGCGGACCGCCTGCATGGCTGACAAAGCTGGTGAACCCGGCAACCAGCCCGGCAAACAATCCTGCCGAAGGCGGCAGGCGGTTGGCAAAGCCGCGCACCCAGCCCCTTGTCTGGGCAACATGCCAGATCACAAAGCCGACCGATATCCCACCAATCAGCAGACGCAGCAGATCGTCATCGGTGACACGATAGAGCCACGCGCCCAACGCAATGCCGGGCACTGCACCCAGAATCAGCAGACGCGAATCCGGCCAGCTCCAGCGTTTCCAGTAGGGCTTTAACGTGGCGACATCGATCACCATGAGGATCGGAAGCATCAACGCCAACGCCTGCCCAGGCGTCAGGATCAGCGCCAGAATCGACGAGGACGCAAAGGCGGCGCCCGAGCCGAACCCACCTTTCGAGATACCCGCGAAGATCACTGCCGGGATCGCCACGGCAAAAAACATCAGGTTCATCTCGAACATCTGGCGCCCCGGAAATATGCATGAGTCACAAGCGGTTTAGCGCAATCAGCACATGACATGCAAACGGTATGCGGTGGCATGCCGCGTCGCAGGAGGCTTGCGCGACGCCGCATTTACGACTAGCAAAACCGCGATTTCAAAACCCATCGGAGATATTCCAAATGGCCAGACCCAAGATCGCGCTGATCGGCGCAGGTCAGATCGGCGGCACGCTCGCCCACCTCGCTGCAATGAAGGAACTCGGTGACGTTGTCCTGTTCGACATCGCCGAAGGCACCCCGGAAGGCAAGGCGCTGGATATCGCCGAATCCGGCCCCTCGGAAGGCTTTGATGCCAAGCTGAAAGGCACCCAGTCCTATGAAGATATCGCAGGCGCAGACGTTTGCATCGTCACCGCTGGTGTGCCACGCAAACCGGGCATGAGCCGCGATGATCTGCTGGGCATCAATCTGAAAGTCATGAAATCGGTTGGCGAAGGCATCGCCGCCAATGCGCCTGACGCGTTCGTCATCTGCATCACCAACCCGCTGGACGCGATGGTCTGGGCCTTACGTGAATTCTCGGGCCTGCCGCATAACAAAGTTTGCGGCATGGCGGGCGTTCTGGATTCGGGCCGTTTTGCGCACTTCCTATCGGAAGAGTTCAACGTCTCGATGCGCGACGTCACAGCGTTTGTTCTGGGTGGCCACGGCGACACCATGGTGCCGTCGGTTCGTTACTCGACCGTCGCCGGTATCCCGCTGCCTGATCTGGTTGAGATGGGCTGGACCACACAAGAGAAACTGGACGCCATCGTTCAGCGCACCCGTGACGGCGGTGCTGAAATCGTCGGCCTGTTGAAAACCGGTTCAGCCTTCTACGCGCCCGCCACTTCGGCGATTGAAATGGCCGAGGCCTATCTGAAAGACCAGAAACGTGTTCTGCCTTGCGCCGCTTATTGCGATGGCGAGCTTGGAGTAGAAGGCATGTATGTCGGCGTTCCTACCGTGATCGGTGCCGGCGGCGTCGAACGGGTCGTCAACATCAAGCTGAACGAAGAAGAGCAGGCAGGTTTCGACAACTCGGTGAATGCTGTGAAGGGTTTGATCGAAGCTTGCAAAGGCATCGATAGCTCGCTGGCCTAATCGTCAGCAGTGAATAATTTGAAACCGGCTCTTGGTGGGCCGGTTTTCTTTTATGCCATACATCATGAGCCAGAGATGTTGGCGCAAACGCCGAAAGTCTCGTGTATGAATGTGTTTTCTTCGCGCGAACCTGCATCATCGAATCAAGCTTACGCTTTGCTCAAACTTTGTGATCACACCCCAAAAACCTGTGATCACAAATCCTGAAAATCTTCGACAATTTCCCGTGACACGTCAAAAAACTCTTTAATTTTGGCGCTTAGACACGCCTATAACAGGGTAATCGTAGTCAGACGGGACAATTTCGATGAACATTCACGAATATCAGGCCAAAGCTCTTTTGCGCAGCTATGGCGCTCCGGTCTCCGACGGTCGCGCGGTTTTGCGCGCCGAGGAAGCCAAAACCGCAGCCGGTGAACTGGATGGCCCTTTATGGGTTGTAAAAGCACAAATCCACGCAGGTGGGCGCGGGAAAGGCAGCTTCAAAGAAGCCGACGCCGGTGAAAAGGGCGGTGTCCGTCTGACCAAGTCGGTGGAAGAGGCCGCCGAAGAAGCCAAAAAGATGCTAGGCCGCACGCTGGTCACACATCAGACCGGCCCCGTAGGCAAACAAGTCAACCGGATCTATATCGAGGCCGGGTCCGGCATCGAACGCGAGCTGTATCTGGCCCTGCTGGTGGATCGCCAGACTAGCCGCATCTCGTTTGTCTGCTCGACCGAAGGCGGCATGGACATCGAAGAAGTGGCCGCTGCCACGCCAGAGAAAATCCTGTCCTTCTCGGTGGATCCTGCGACCGGCTATCAGGCTTATCACGGCCGCCGCATCGCCTTTTCGCTGGGTCTGCAAGGGGTGCAGGTCAAGCAATGCGTCAAGCTGATGAGCCAGCTCTACGCCGCCTTCGTCGAGAAAGACATGGAGATGCTGGAGATCAACCCGCTGATCGTTTCCGACAGTGGCGACCTGAAAGTGCTGGACGCGAAAGTCGGCTTTGATGGCAACGCGGTCTACCGCCACCCGGATATCGCCGAACTGCGTGACACGACCGAGGAAGACCCCAAGGAACTGGAAGCGTCGAAATACGACCTGAACTACATCGCCCTGGATGGTGAGATCGGCTGCATGGTTAACGGTGCTGGTCTGGCGATGGCGACGATGGATATCATCAAGCTTTATGGAGCCGAGCCTGCCAACTTCCTAGACGTCGGCGGCGGTGCGACCAAAGAGAAAGTTACCGAGGCGTTCAAGATCATCACCAGCGACCCGCAGGTCAAAGGCATCCTGGTCAACATCTTCGGCGGCATCATGCGCTGTGACGTCATCGCCGAAGGCGTAGTCGCAGCGGTGAAAGAGGTCGGCCTGCAGGTGCCGCTAGTCGTGCGTCTGGAAGGCACAAACGTTGAGAAAGGCAAAGAGATCATCAACACCTCTGGCCTGGACGTGATCGCGGCGGACAACCTGAAAGACGGTGCCGAGAAGATCGTGAAGGCCGTCAAAGGCTGAGTGTCATCCCGTAGGGTGGGCATCAGCCCACCTTTCCCAAGATTTTGGCGGGCTGAAGCCCGCCCTACAAAGGAGAACGCCAGATGGCAGTCCTCATCGACGAAAATACCAAAGTGATCTGTCAGGGCTTTACCGGCTCGCAGGGCACATTCCACTCCGAACAAGCCATTGCTTATGGCACCAAGATGGTAGGCGGCGTGACGCCCGGCAAAGGCGGGATGACACATCTTGACCTGCCCGTGTTCAACTCGGTCCACGAGGCCAAGCATGTGACCGAAGCCAATGCCTCGGTGATCTATGTTCCGCCGCCGTTTGCGGCTGACTCGATCCTTGAGGCGATTGATGCCGAGATGGAGGTGATCGTCTGCATCACCGAAGGCATTCCGGTTCTGGACATGATGAAGGTGAAGCGTGCGCTGGAAGGCTCGAACTCGCGCTTGATCGGGCCGAACTGCCCCGGTGTCATCACGCCTGATGCCTGCAAGATCGGCATCATGCCCGGCCACATTCACAAGCGCGGCTCGGTCGGCGTTGTGTCCCGTTCGGGCACCCTGACCTATGAGGCCGTCAAGCAGACCACCGATGTGGGTCTAGGCCAGTCCACCTGCGTGGGCATCGGCGGCGACCCGATCAAAGGCACCGAGCATATCGACGTGCTGGAGTGGTTCCTGGCCGATGACGAAACCGAATCGATTATCATGATTGGTGAGATCGGTGGCTCAGCCGAGGAAGAGGCTGCGCAGTTCCTGGCGGACGAGGCCAAGAAGGGGCGCAAAAAGCCGACCGCTGGTTTCATAGCAGGTCGCACCGCCCCTCCGGGCCGCCGCATGGGTCACGCGGGCGCGATTGTCGCCGGCGGCAAAGGTGGCGCCGAAGACAAGATCGAAGCCATGCGCTCGGCCGGTATTGTCGTGGCCGAAAGCCCGGCGCAGCTGGGTGAGGCTGTGCTGGAAGCCATCGGTTGACCAGAATTTGACTGCTTTGGGAGGAGCGGTAAACATGACTTTCGGCGAAGCCATTAAAACCTGTTTCTCCAAGTTTTTCACCTTTTCGGGCCGTGCCTCGCGGCCCGAATACTGGTTTTTTTTCCTGTTCATCGTGATCTGGAGCATTATTGCCGGGATCATTGACTGGCAGTTCTTCACTCAGGTCGCAGTGACCGAAACCGAAACATCCAAATCCGTTACGGCCACTTCGACAGGCCCGGTCCAAAGCATCGTCAGCCTGATTGTCTTCCTCCCGCATCTGGCTGTCGCGTGGCGGCGGATGCATGATACTGGGCGCAGCGGGCTTTATGCCTTGTTGCCGATCTTGCTGATCCTCGCTGCGCTGGCTGTTCTGATCTTTGGCATCGGCCTTGCCAACCAATTCCATGGCGGCACGTTGGATATCCTGTTCACCCGCGCAACTCTTCTTATCGTCATTCCGACACTTCTTGTCCTGTTTGTGTCGCCCCTCCTGGTTCTGTGGTGGCTGACCCGCCCCAGCGAACTAGGCACCAACCAATACGGTCCCAACCCATATGAGGTAGCCCAATGACCGAACACTCGCCCAACTCAGCCTTTCATGCCTCCAGCTTCATGCAGGGGCATAATGCCGAATATCTGGAGCAGCTTTATGCCCAGTACACCAAGAACCCCGGCGCGGTAGACGCCGCCTGGGTCGAATTTTTCAAGGCCATGGGCGATGACGCGCCGGATGTGCAGCGCGAGGCCGAGGGGCCATCGTGGGCGCGCAGTGATTGGCCTCCGATGCCAGCGGATGATCTGACGGGTGCGTTGACTGGGGAATGGGCCGAGATCGATGCCAAGGCGGCGGGCAAGAAGATCAAGGACAAGGCCGCGGCCAAGGGCGTTGAGGTCAGCGAAGACCAGATCAAGCGCGCGGTGCTGGACAGTTTGCGGGCGCTGATGCTGATCCGGGCCTATCGCATCCGGGGCCACCTGGCTGCGGATCTGGATCCGCTGGGGATGCGCGCCGCAAGTACCCATCCTGAACTGGATCCAAAGACCTACGGCTTCACCGATGCGGATATGGACCGCCCGATCTTTATCGACAACGTCCTGGGCCTGCAGATGGCCAGCATGCGCCAGATCGTCGAGATCGTGAAGCGGACTTACTGTGGCACATTCGCGCTGCAATATATGCATATCTCGAACCCTGAAGAGGCCGCTTGGCTGAAGGAAAGGATCGAAGGGTACGGCAAGGAAATCGCCTTTACCAAAGAGGGCCGCAAGGCGATCCTGAATAAGATGGTCCAGGCCGAGGGCTTCGAGAAATTTCTGCATGTCAAGTACATGGGCACCAAGCGGTTCGGTTTAGACGGTGGTGAAAGCCTGATCCCTGCAATGGAACAGATCATCAAGCGCGGCGGTGCGCTGGGATTGCAGGACATCGTCATCGGGATGCCGCACCGGGGGCGTCTGAATATTTTGGCCAATGTGATGGGCAAGCCCTATCGCGCCATATTCAACGAATTCCAGGGCGGCAGCTTCAAGCCTGAGGATGTGGATGGATCGGGTGACGTGAAGTATCACCTCGGTGCATCCAGTGACCGGGAGTTTGACGGCAACTCAGTGCACTTATCGCTGACCGCCAACCCCTCGCACCTTGAGGCGGTGAACCCGGTGGTTCTGGGCAAGGTTCGCGCCAAGCAGGATCAGTTGAACGACGAAGACCGCACCAAGGTTATGGGCATTCTGCTGCACGGCGATGCGGCCTTTGCCGGACAAGGTGTGGTGGCTGAAGGGTTCGGCCTGTCGGGTCTGAAAGGGCACAAGACCGGCGGTACAATGCATATCGTGGTGAACAACCAGATCGGCTTTACCACCGCGCCACATTTCAGCCGCTCCAGCCCCTATCCAACAGATATCGCGCTGATGGTCGAAGCGCCGATCTTCCATGTGAACGGCGACGACCCCGAGGCGGTGGTGCATGCCGCCAAGGTGGCGACCGAATTCCGTCAGAAGTTCCACAAGGACGTGGTGCTGGATATCTTCTGCTACCGCCGGTTTGGTCATAACGAGGGCGATGAGCCCATGTTCACCAACCCGATCATGTACAAGAAAATCAAGACGCATAAGACTACGCTGTCGCTGTACACGGAACGTCTGGTCAAAGACGGCCTGATCCCCGAAGGTGAGATCGAGGATATGAAGGCCGCCTTTCAGGCCCATCTGAACGAAGAGTTCGACGCCGGGAGAGACTATAAGCCCAACAAAGCCGATTGGCTGGATGGGCGCTGGTCGCATCTGGACAAGAACAAAGAAGAATACATGCGCGGCGAAACCGCGATCTCAGCGGATACGCTGGCCGAGATCGGGACCGCCCTGACCACAGCGCCCGAAGGTTTTGCGATGCATAAAACCGTCGGACGATTGCTGGAACACAAGAAACAGATGTTCGAAAACGGGACCGGATTTGACTGGGCAACTGGCGAGGCTCTGGCGTTTGGCTCGCTGCTGACCGAGGGCTACCCAGTGCGACTGGCCGGACAGGACGCGACGCGAGGTACATTCAGCCAACGCCATTCCGGATTTGTCCATCAGGAAACCGAAGAGCGCTACTACCCGCTGAACAACATCCGCAAGGGTCAATCTCATTATGACGTGATTGACTCGATGCTCAGCGAGTATGCGGTCTTGGGTTTCGAGTACGGATACTCTCTGGCCGAGCCAAACGCGCTGGTCCTTTGGGAAGCACAGTTTGGCGACTTCGCCAACGGGGCGCAGATCATGTTCGATCAGTTCATCAGCTCGGGTGAAAGCAAGTGGCTGCGGATGTCCGGTCTGGTCACGTTGCTGCCGCATGGTTTCGAGGGGCAAGGCCCAGAACACTCATCCGCGCGCCTGGAAAGGTTCCTGCAGATGTGCGGTCAGGACAACTGGATCGTGGCGAACTGTACAACACCTGCGAACTATTTCCACATCCTGCGCCGTCAGCTGCACCGGACTTTCCGCAAGCCTCTGATCCTGGTGACGCCAAAGTCGCTGCTGCGTCATAAACTGGCGGTCAGCACGGCGGATGACTTCACCACAGGCTCCAGCTTCCACCGGGTGCTGTGGGATGACGCGCAGAAGGGAAATTCAGACGCCAAGCTGGTGGCGGATGACAAGATCAAGCGTGTGGTGATGTGTTCGGGCAAGGTTTACTTTGACTTGCTGGAAGAACGCGATGCGCGCGGCATCGATGACATCTACCTGATGCGAATCGAGCAATACTATCCCTTCCCTGCGCATTCGCTGATCAACGAACTTGAGCGTTTCAAAGGTGCCGAGATGGTCTGGTGTCAGGAAGAGCCCAAGAACCAGGGGGCCTGGACCTTTATCGAACCCAATATCGAATGGGTTCTGACCCGCATTGGCGCAAAACACACCCGTCCGGTCTATGCCGGTCGCGCAACCTCGGCCTCGCCTGCAACGGGTCTGGCCAGCCAACACAAAGCCCAACAAGAAGCGCTGGTGAACGAAGCGCTGAGCATTGAAGGAAAGTAAACGATGACGATTGAAGTTCGTGTTCCCACGCTGGGCGAGTCTGTCACCGAAGCCACCGTTGCGACATGGTTCAAGAAACCCGGCGACGCCGTTGCAGTTGATGAAATGCTGTGTGAGCTGGAAACTGACAAGGTGACGGTCGAAGTGCCCTCGCCTACCGCAGGTGTGATGGGCGAGATTGTCGCTGCCGAAGGTGAGACGGTGGGTGTCGATGCATTGCTGGCCACCATCACCGCTGGCGAAGGGGCAGCGCCTGCTCCGGCAGCGGCGGCCCCGGCCCCAGCTGCAGCAGCGCCGGCTGCGGCAGGTGGCAGCGTGGACGTAATGGTGCCGACGCTGGGCGAATCCGTGACCGAGGCAACCGTTTCGACATGGTTCAAACAGGTTGGTGACAACGTCGCACAGGATGAGATGCTGTGCGAATTGGAAACCGACAAGGTCTCGGTCGAAGTTCCGGCCCCGGCGGCAGGCGTTCTGGCAGAGATCGTTGCACCCGAAGGCAGCACGGTCGATGCGTCTGCCAAGCTGGCGGTGATCTCGGGCTCGGCCGCAGGTGTGGCAAGCGCTCCGGTTGCGGCCGCTGCCGCTCCGACTGCTGCCAACACAGGTAAAGACGTGTCCAACGCACCATCAGCTGAGAAAGCGATGGCCGAAGCCGGTCTGACCGCCGATCAGGTCACCGGCACCGGTCGCGATGGGCGTATCATGAAAGAAGACGTGGCAAAGGCAGTTGCTGCAGCAGCTACAGCCCCAGCGCCTGCGGCGGCTGCCCCCGCTCCCGCGGCGCAAGCTCCACGCGCTCCTTTGGCTGCCGAGGATGAGAGCCGCGAAGAGCGCGTGCGCATGACCCGTCTGCGCCAGACCATCGCCAAGCGCCTGAAGGATGCGCAAAATACAGCGGCCATCCTGACCACCTATAACGAGGTGGACATGACCGAGGTGATGGCCTTGCGTAATCAATACAAAGACCAGTTCGAGAAAAAGCACGGCGTGCGTCTGGGCTTTATGTCCTTCTTCACCAAGGCCTGCTGTCACGCGCTGAAAGAAGTGCCCGAGGTGAATGCCGAGATCGACGGCACTGACATTGTCTATAAGAACTTTGTGCATATGGGCGTCGCCGCTGGTACGCCTCAGGGACTGGTGGTTCCGGTGATCCGTGACGCCGACAGCATGTCCTTCGCAGCGATCGAGAAAGCCATTGCTGAAAAGGGCAAACGCGCCCGTGACGGTAAGCTGTCGATGGCTGAAATGCAGGGCGGTACGTTCACGATCTCGAACGGTGGTGTCTATGGCTCGTTGATGTCCTCACCGATCCTGAACCCCCCGCAGTCCGGCATTCTGGGCATGCACAAGATTCAGGACCGTCCGATGGTCATCAATGGCGAAATCAAGATCCGCCCGATGATGTATCTGGCTCTGTCCTATGACCACCGTATTGTTGACGGCAAGGGTGCGGTGACATTCCTGGTTCGCGTGAAAGAAGCGCTTGAAGACCCACGCCGCCTGTTGATGGATCTATAAGATGGCGACACATGTACTCTGGCAGGCCGATGTGGCCGATTTCGACGCCTGGCTAAAAGTGTTCCGCGAGGATATGCCGATGCGTAAGGCCGCGGGTATCCGCGACCTGCATGTCTGGCGTGATCCCGATCAGAAGGACCATGCGATTGCAATGTTCGAGGTCGTGAACCTAGACAAGGCCCGTGCCTTTTTCGGGTCCGAGGAACTGGCGATGCATCACGAGCGTGGTGGGATTGCGCATATCTCGATCAAGCTGCTGGAACCCGTTTGACAAAAGATATTTCTGACCCACGAAATCGGGTCGGGGAAGTGCCGGGCGACCGGTCGATTTAGGAGAATGTAATGGCAAATTATGACGTCATCGTAATCGGCGCCGGGCCCGGCGGCTATGTCTGCGCAATTCGCTGCGCTCAACTGGGTCTAAAGACCGCTGTGGTCGAAGGGCGCGAGACGCTGGGCGGGACCTGTCTTAACGTGGGCTGCATCCCCTCGAAAGCTTTGCTGCATGCCAGCCATCAGTTGCACGAAGCCGAACATAACTTTGCAAAGATGGGCCTTAAGGGGAAATCGCCTTCGGTCGATTGGAAGCAAATGCAGGCCTATAAGGATGAAGTCATCGATGGCAACACCAAGGGCATCGAGTTCTTGTTCAAGAAGAACAAGATCGATTGGCTGAAAGGTTGGGGCTCGATCCCCGCTGCGGGCAAGATCAAGGTTGGCGATGAGGTACATGAGGCCAAGAACATCATCATCGCGTCGGGCTCTGAGCCATCGGCGCTGCCCGGCGTCGAGGTTGACGAAAAGGTCGTAGTGACTTCGACCGGAGCGCTGTCTCTGGGCAAAGTTCCCAAGAAAATGATTGTGATCGGTGCCGGTGTGATCGGGCTTGAGCTGGGTTCGGTCTACAGCCGTTTGGGCGCCGAGGTGACGGTGATCGAATTCCTCAAGGAAATCACGCCGGGCATGGACCCGGAGGTGCAGAAGACCTTTCAGCGTATTCTTAAGAAACAGGGTTTGAAATTCGTCATGGGCGCTGCGGTGCAAAAGACCGAAGCGACCAAGACCAAAGCCAAGGTGACGTACAAGCTGCTGAAGGATGACAGCGAGCATGTGATCGACGCCGATACCGTGCTGGTGGCAACCGGGCGCAAGCCGTATTCGGATGGGCTGGGGCTGGACGCTCTGGGTGTTGAGATGACGCCGCGCGGCCAGATCAAGGTTGGTAGTGATTGGCAGACCAACGTGCCGGGCATCTACGCCATCGGCGACGTGACCGAAGGCCCGATGCTGGCGCACAAGGCTGAAGACGAGGGCATGGCTGCAGCCGAACAGGTCGCGGGTAATCACGGTCACGTAAACTATGGCGTCATTCCAGGTGTCATCTACACCTGGCCCGAGGTGGCCAATGTGGGTGAGACCGAAGCGACACTCAAGGAACAGGGCCGCGCCTACAAGGTCGGCAAGTTCATGTTCATGGGCAATGGCCGGGCCAAGGCGAATTTTGCGGCCGACGGATTCGTCAAGATTCTGGCAGACAAAGAAACTGATCGCATTCTGGGCGCACATATCATCGGCCCCGCGGCCGGAGACCTAATCCACGAGGTCTGCGTCGCCATGGAATTCGGCGCCTCAGCCGAAGATCTGGCCCTAACCTGCCATGCGCACCCGACCTATTCCGAAGCGGTGCGCGAGGCAGCGCTCGCCTGTGGTGACGGACCAATTCATAGCTGAATAAACGACCCCGGTGGTTATCTCGCCGGGGTCAACCACGCCTCAAGATAAACCTTAAGCCTGTCGCTGAAGCTTGTTGAGGCATGCAGCGCACAAAACTTTAGCGACATGGTCTGAATTGCAAATGCCTGCACTCCTTCGGCCAAAAGCTCCGAAGGAACGTCCTGGCGAACATTCGCATCTTCGAGCCACATCATCACGACACGGAAGTATCGTTCAAAGAAATATGCGATTGGACCAATCTCGGCTATTGCCGTTGCGCCGGAATACCTGATGAGCAGGTCGAATACATAGCGTTCAACCGTCATGAAGTTGTGCACGGATTCTAGGGCCGCGATGATTTGTGGCACTGATTTTGGGGGCTTTCCGGCCTCTGCCTGATCAAGGCAGGCATTCAGTTTTTCCGCCAGCAGGATTTCCATTAGCGCGTCTTTGTCGCGAAAATGCGCAAAGAATGTCCCCTTGGCCACGCCTGCAGCCTGAACCACCTCTTCCACGCGCAGAGCTTCGTACCCGCCCTTCTGAATTACGTCCTCGGCGGCTGAGATCAGGCGTGCTCTGGTTTTAAGAGTTCGTTTTTGAATTGGTCTTTGCATAGAGCTTGCTTGCATATTTTTTGACCATGGTCAAATTTATTATTGACCGCGGTCATTTTCCGCGCTTACAAAGTGACCATGGTCAATTTTTGGAGATTCGCAATGCCAGCTAAGAAGATACTCGTCCTCAATGGGCACCCTGCCGAAAGCAGCCTGTCGCGCACCTTTGCACAAACCTATGCAGACGCAGCCATTGCCAAAGGTCACAAGGTTCGCATGGTGCATCTGAGCGATCTGCAGTTCGATCACGACTTTGGCCAGGGAAGTTATGAGGATTTCAAACCGCTTGAGCCCGTGCTTGAACAGGTATTGCAGGACATCGAGTGGAGCGAGCACCTGGTCCTGACGACACCGATGTGGTGGGGCGGTCTGCCAGCCAAGCTGAAGGGCCTGATCGACCGGACATTCATCCCAGGACGGACGTTCGATACGCGGAACACAACAAAGATCGGTTTGCCAGCACCGATGCTGAGCGGACGCACCGCAAGGGTGATCCTGACGTCAGATACGCCAGGCTGGTTCATGCGTTTAATCTATCGGCAGGCGCTGCTGCGGCAGCTTCGCGATCAGGTTCTGGGCTTTGTTGGGTTCAAGCCTACCCGCTTTACCTATTTTGCCAGCGCAAGCTATCCGAAACCCGGAAGCGTTGAACGTTGGATCGGCAAAGTGGCCAGAATGGGAGCCGCCGCGCTTTGAAGTTACTATGCGGCAAAGCTGCTACCACATAGTCTTTGCGGCGCGGGCACCCCATTCCTGATCATATTGTGCGCCGCCCTCTTCACCCGATGTCATTTCAGACAGAATCTCGCCGACACTCGGAAGGCCATCGGTTTCATCACGACCGCTCCAGGTTCCGGCTCGGATCAGGGCGCGGGCGCATTGGGTGTAGACCTCGGATAACTCAATCAAAATCACGGTCGCAGGGCGCTTTCCGTTTTTCTCGAAACGGGCGCGCAGGTCGTCGTCATCGGTCAACTGAGCATTCCCATTTACCCGAACCACGTTGTTCGAGCCGGGCACCAAAAACATCAGCGACACTCGGGGATCCTGAACGATGTTTCGCAGTGAATCCAGACGGTTGTTTCCTCGCCAATCCGGCAGGGCCAAAGTGCCCGGATTCAGTTCCAATACGACTGATCCGTCGTCTCCGCGCGGGCTGCCATCGACACCTTCGGGGCCGACGGTGCTAAGAATGCACAGGCGCGAGGCCATGATCCACTTGCGATAGAGCGGGGTAAGTTGCCGCGCCACCTTGCGTATAGATGGCGCACCGGGCGTCCCGTAGAGCGCCTCGAGCGTAGCGATGTCCTTAATGAACTTCATCCGGATCAAATCCCACTTCCTGCATCAATGCGTTCGACCGAGTCTCGATCACGTTTTCCAGCCGCTCAAGAAAGTCATTTCGTGCGACGCCGGGCTCGATTGGATTAAGGAAATCGACAATCGCGTTGCCCGGCTTGCGCATGACACCGGTTCTGGGCCAGAAGACGCCCGCATTGGTGGCAACGGGCACGCACGGGAACCCGAGGCCTTCATACAGAACCGCCGTTCCGACCTTGTAGGGCTTGTGCACACCCGGCGCGACGCGCGTTCCCTGCGGGTAGATCACCAACTGTCCGGGTTCGCTGAACTCGCGCGCAACATCTTTGACCATCTTGGCCACCGCCGCCCCTCGTTTGCCGCGATTGACCGGGATACAGCCCAGACGGCGCGCATACATGCCAATGACCGGCGTCCACAAAAGCTCGCGCTTCATGATGAATTTGCCGTGCGGGATGGCGTCGAAGATTATGATGATGTCCAGAAACGACTGGTGCTTGGCGCCGATCACAACCTCACCATGAGGCACCTCTCCGCGCACTTCACAACGAATGCCAACCATCCAGCGGGCCAACCATTTGGTCGTCCGCGCATAGGTCTTACAGGCGCGCAAAGCGCCACTTTTGGCAAACAGCGCATAGGGGGCAAAGATGATCCCGAGGACCAGCATCCAGGCGTAGATAGTGATCATGAAGATCAGCGATCGGACCCATTGAATGGCCATGAACATCACGAAAGCTCCTTTAACTTGCGCTGTGCTGCCGACCATGTGGCCAGAAATGCAACGGCGGCCCCCAAAACTGGTATCAGCACCGGCAGTAGCCATCCAATCCCTTGAAACCCAAGCCCAGTAAGAAATCCACCAGTGTCCGAGGCCTCGGGTAGCAGTAAAAAACCAGACATACCTAACAGGGTTCCGACGGCCGCCCCGAAAAGCGCGCGGAAGGTAAAGCGCCGCACAAAAGCTCTGGCGATGAACCGATCCCGCGCGCCGACCTGACGCAGTACCTCGATAATCTGCGCATTGGCGGCAAGTGAGGCGTTGGCGGCTAGGGTGATCATAGCGGCAGTAGCGCCACCAATCAGCAGGATCGAAATCCAGCCCAGACGCCGCAGTGAATTGGCCGCATCAACCAATGGCTCGCGCCAGCGGGTGTGATCATCCAGCACCGCACCCGGCACTTCTGCCCCCAATCTCAGGCGCAGACCAGCCGCATCCAGGCCGGGCTCCCCTTCGATAATCTCGATCAGCTGCGGGATTGGCAATGTGTCCAGAGGCAAGTCCGGTCCGAACCAGGGCGACAGCAGTGTGGCCTGTTCTTCGCTCGTCAACGCGCGGGCCGAAGCGACCCCCGGCGTCTGTTGGAGAACGTTCAAAGCTGCCTCGGTTTGCGCCGCGCGTTGATCTGCAGGGGCATTGATCCGCAAGGTCGCAGCCCCTGCCAGTTCCGAGGCCCAGCGATCTGCCACCCGGCCCGAGGCCAGCGACAGGGCCAGTGCAAATACTGCGAGAAATGCCATCGCGCCCGAGACAAACAGGGTCAGCTGAGCAGTGAAACCAGTGGGCGGCACAACGCGATCAGCACGGGTGTCACGGCGCAGCAGATTGCGGATCGTGCCCTTGCTCATAGATCCGCCCCCGCAAGCTGCACCCGACGCTGCGCGATGCGCAGTACACGCGCCTGCACCTGGCTTTTGGCGGCCCGGATCAGGCTTAGGTCATGGGTGGCGATCAGCACGGTTTTACCCATCCGGTTCAGTTCGATCAGCAGGCGCAGCAGACGTTGAGACATCTCCCAATCCACGTTGCCGGTGGGCTCATCCGCAAGCACCACGTCAGGCGACAAAATGACCGCGCGGGCCAAGGCGGCACGCTGGCGTTCCCCACCCGACAATTCGGGCGGGTGTGCTTCGAGTCTGCTTCCAAGTCCGACCCAGCTCAGCAGCTCGGTCAGGTCGTCTTGCTGTCCATTTTCTGAGCGCCCCGAGACCATAAGCGGCAGCGCGACATTTTCGGCCAGCGTCATGTGATCCAGAAAGCGGCAATCCTGATGCACCACGCCGATCCGACGGCGCAGCAGCGCCATCTGGTCACGGTCCATGCTGGCGATATCTTCGCCAAAGGCCATCAACTTGCCCGAGGTTGGCAGCAACGCGCCATAGCAGAGTTTCAGCAATGTGGTCTTGCCCGCGCCGGAAGGGCCGGTCAGGAAGTGGAACGAACCCGGCTGCAACTGCAGCGAAACATCGCTCAGCAATTCGCCGCCGCCGTAGGTATAGCTGATATTGTCCAGCTCGATCACGCCTGCCCCCATTGTTCTGCTCACCTCTTGCCCGAGCGCAGCGCTGGATTCAATGCCTCGGGCGGGGCCAATTGGCGACACTTGGCCCGCGAAACCGAAAACACGCTTTGCTGTTGGGTCTTAACGGAATATCATCCCTGAAAAAACTATTATCAGGCCAGCCTTGAAGGCCAGGAGGCAGAATGCGTTTAACGTGTCCGAATTGCAGCGCCCAGTACGAAGTCCCGGACGAGGTGATCCCAGAAGACGGGCGCGAAGTGCAATGCTCCAATTGCGAAAAGACCTGGTTTCAGGAAAAACACCCTGCCGCCGGCGAAACAGAGCCAGAGGCCGAGGCAACGCAGGAAATAGACTCGCCAGATCCTGAAGAGGTCAAAACAGCGGCCGAAGCGTCTCATGATGAGAGTGCCAGCAACATAGATCCCGCGGTTTCTAACATCCTAAAGGAAGAAGCCGCGCGCGAGGCTGATCTGCGAGAGCGTGAAGGCAGTAGTCTAGAAAGCCAGCCTGATCTGGCCCTTGACCCACCCGAAGAGCCAAAGGTCAAACCCAATAGACCTTCCGCCACTGAGTCAGCAGCCGATGCAGGTCAGCGCGATGAGCTACCTGATGTTGAGGCAATCAATTCCGGCCTGCGCAGCGATCTCAGCTCGGACGAGGCTGAAACAGATGCACCAACTCGCAAATCCGGTGGATTTCTACGTGGCTTCGCGCTGATACTAATCATCGGCGTTATTCTGTTTCTGATCTATGGCAATGCTAGCCAGATCAGCGAAGCGGTACCGCAAGCTGATCCGGTGCTGAAATCTTATGTATCAATGGTCGATCAGGCGCGTCTGTGGTTAGAATCACAGACCGGTGGCGCAGGGCAAAACTAAAACCTTTCGAGCAAGCGCTTGAGGTACTCCAGCTCAATCTGAGGCCGATCCTGTTCGCCAGTGCGGCGACGGATTTCGTCCAATAGCTCGCGCGCCCGGCGATAGACGTCTTCGCCTTGCAACAGATTATCATCGGTCGAGATCGACCCTGCCGATCCCGGCGCGCGGCCCAGCGGGTCGCGGTTGTTGGCTTGCATATCACCCGCTTCCGTACCCTGCCCCGGCTGGTTTTGCTGGTTCTGCGCCATGGCCTCACCCAGTGATCGCATCCCCTCGCGCAGCGCTTCCATCGCTTCGGACTGCCGGTCGATCGCCTCGGCCAGATCATCGCTGCGCAGGGCGTCTTCGGCCTCGTCCATCGCTCGCCCTGCACGGCCAAGCGCCTCACGTGCGGCGTCACCTTCAGGCGTGCCGCCACCCGGCAGGCTTTGTTCCTGCCGACCCAGTTCATCTCGCAGCGCTTGCTGACGATCCGCCAGAGATCCCTGACCCTGCTGCCCCTCACCTGCCTGATCCTGACCCTGGCCCTGACCGCCCTGACCTTCGTGGCTCTGCCCACGCCCGAGACCGCCGCTGCTGCCTTCATTGCCCTGACTTTCGCCAGATTGGGCTCCCGGATTGAACTGTTCTTGTAGATCTCGGAAGGCCTGATCGCTCAACCCTTGCTGTTCCCGCAGAGTTTCCGCCAGCCCCTCCATGGCCTGCTGACCTTCGGATTGGCCACCCTGACCCTGGCCCTGCGTGACGCGCATGTTTTCCATCATCTGTTGGAACTCTTCCAGCGCCTGCTGCGCTTCGGCCATGCGGCCCTGTTCCATCAGCTCCTGAATGCGATCCATCATCCGCTGCAGGTCATCTTGCGTCATCTGCAGCGTTTCGCCGTTCTGGCCTTGTTGGTTCTGACCATCTTCGCCGTTTTCTTGGGCGAGGCGCTGAAGCTGTCGCATATAATCCTGCGTTGCTTCGCGCAGCTCTTGCATCAACTCAGCGATTTCCTCATCGCTGGCACCGTTCTGCATTGCTTCGGTCAAACGCTCTTGCGCGCGGCGCATCCGCTCCAAAGCGTCAGCCAGTGTTCCGTCCTCGATCAGAACAGCGAGATCCCATAGCGCCTGCGCGATCTCTTCCTGCTGTTTGAGGTTTAGCGCACCGTGCCGATCAAAGGTTTCCAACCGACGCAAGATCACCCTCAGGCGCAAGTAGGCGGTGTCCGAGCGGAACAAATCTTCGGGTAGATGCGAGACGGCACGCAACAATTGTGCAACGCGCAGTGAATTGTCGCGCGACCAGAGTAAATCGCGCCGTTGTTCAGCGACCGCAGCGGCCAGTGGATCAAAGAAACGCCGGGCAGGCAGATCGGCAAAATAAGGTTCGGCCACCGATTCCTGATCTGCCGCATCAACGGCCAAGAGGGTAATTTTCACCGGCAAATGCGCCCAGGGGTGCTGCGAGAAATCTTCGATCAGGTCTTCGGTAAAATCCGTCCTGTCGCCGGTGATCGGCATCGGAAGCTCAACCGTGATGATCTCGCGCGGCTCCGGTTCAGTTGCCAGGCCAAATTCGCGATTCACAGCAGGCAGATTCAACTCGATCCGAGCCGTGCCTGAAATGATGCCATAGTCGTCGGACGCCGCGAACGGTAGTTTCATCTGTCCGCCAGCTTCGGCCTCAGCAGCGCCCGCCACCTCGATCTGTGGTTTTGTGTCCGCGAGTATGTCCAGCGCCCAATCGCGTCCAGCCGGACCTTCGATCCGCAATTGACCCGAGCGATCGGCGACAAAATCCTGCTCTGGCTCGGTTGCGGCCTCGGTTCCAAGCGGCGTCGTCGTCTCGGTAAGGCTGTGTGCACCAATCTCCCCGTAGAACCGCAGCGTGATGCGGCTGCCTTTGGGCACCGTAAGTGTTGGATCAGTTTGATCAGCAAGGTAAAGCGTCGGCAAGCCCGTGTAACGTGGCGGTTCAACCCAGCCTTCCCAGGTCGGGCCCTGCCCGGCCTGCGCGGTCCCCGGCGTCATGTCCGCCACCGAGCCAATCCGCCAGAACGAACCAAACAGAGCTGCAACGACGAGCGCCAACAATGCAGCATAGCGAAGCGCATAGGGATCGCGAGAGGCCAGCCGCAAGTCGGGTTTCACCGGATCGGCATGTGAAGCACGGTCTGCCATGCGCGCCTGGTGTGCTTGCCACAGCCCCACCGAATCCGCATCCATCGCACCGATTGCCTGATCATCCATCAATGCCTGAATCGGGCGACCGGGCAGGGTCTCATCCAGCCGAACCAACGCCTCAGACCGGGTTGGCAGGTGAAACCGCCTGATCCCTAAGATCGCGGTAGCAATCAACGCAACCAATCCGACAGCTGCAGAAATCCAAACGGTTTCGATGGGCACAAGATCGTGCAGCCCCAGCATCAGGGCCGCCAGCAGCGCCATGAGAATAGAAAAGAGCGGCCAGAAGGCGCGCATCACCTGCTCGGCCAGCATGCCCCCATGCGTCAGCCACAGGGACAGTCTTGGAATCGGCAGGGTCTGGTTCTCGCGCAAGGCGGGCCTCCTGATCCGGCCCGCGCGCCTATCGCGTCAGAGCCACTCTGGTATGGTATCGCGGTTTATGATTTCGTCAAAGCTTGGGCGTTCACGAATTACGGCAAATTGATCCCCGTTCACCAGAACTTCAGGGATCAGGGGGCGCGTATTGTACTCGCTGGACATGACCGCGCCATAGGCCCCCGCGCTGCGGAAAGCGATCAGATCACCTGATTTCAGCGGCGGCATGTTGCGCTGCTTGGCAAATGTATCGCCGGATTCGCAAACAGGACCGACAATGTCATAGGGCCTTTGTTCGACCCCTGCAGCAGGTTCGTCGACGGCGACTATATCATGATGCGCTTCATACATAGCGGGGCGGATCAGGTCGTTCATCGCCCCGTCAAGGATCAGGAAATCGCGGTCTTCACCGGATTTGACGTAGATGACCTTGGACACCATCAGACCCGCATTACCCGCAATCAGTCGGCCGGGCTCGATCTCGATTTCACAGCCCAGATGGCCAAGCGTTTTCTTGATCATCGCGCCATATTCAACTGGCAAGGGCGGCGCGTCATTGGAACGCGTATAGGGAATGCCCAATCCACCCCCAAGATCAAGGCGCCGAATATTGTGCCCTTCGGAGCGCAAACGCTCAGTGAGTTCCGCGACCTTGTCATATGCCAACTCGAACGGCTCCAATTCGGTCAGTTGCGAGCCGATATGGACGTCGATCCCGATCACTTCGAGGCCCGGCAGGCTTGCAGCCAACGCATAAACCTCGGAAGCGCGCGAGATCGGGATGCCAAACTTATTCTCGGACTTTCCAGTAGCAATCTTGGCATGGGTCTTGGCGTCCACATCCGGGTTCACCCGAACGGTGATCGGCGCATTCACGCCCAATTCTAGCGCGACCGCATTGATCACCTGCATTTCAGGCTCGGATTCGACGTTGAATTGCCGAATTCCGCCAGTCAATGCCGTGCGAATCTCATCTGCAGTTTTGCCAACGCCCGAGAAGACAATCTTGTCACCGGGCACGCCTGCAGCCTTGGCACGCAGGTACTCTCCACCAGAAACCACATCCATCCCCGCACCTGCCTGAGCCAGCGTCTTCAGGATGGCCTGATTGCTGGCCGCTTTCATCGCGTAGCAGACAAGGTGGTCGGTGCCCTCAAGCGCGTCATCAAACAGCTTGAAATGCCGCAGCAAAGTAGCCGTCGAATAAACATAAAACGGGGTTCCGACCGCGGCTGCGATTTCGGAGATTGGCACATCCTCGGCGAAAAGCGCGCCGTCGCGGTAGAGAAAATGATCCATACCGCGCGCTTAGACCAAAAGAGGCATGTGGATCAAATGATTCCAGCCATCTGCAGAAATCCCATCGCTATCTAGAAGGTCTTCGATGCACCGATCCGCGCATATCCAGATACCGAAATTCCTGTCGAGCGGGCTTCGGGCTCAGGTTTGGGTTGTGGTTTGTATGCCGGGTCGCAAGCTGCAAGAATAACAAGTGCCAAGATCAGGCCAAAGAATTTCATGTTGCCACCTTACGTCCAGAGGAGCAGCGTGCAGCCGGTTGTTCTGCTCACATGGGAATGACAAATACGAATGGCAATGCCTCAGAGCCCCAGAAATACGCCCAGACCACCGCGACGCACACCAACCCCGACACCGCCATAAGTGCCGCTGCTGCCAACGCCAACACTTGCGCTCATGGTGGGTTGGATGGGTTCGCCATCAGCGCCGCAGCCAGCCAGAGCCGCTGCAACCGAAATCAACAGCACCACGCGTCGTATATGCATTACACCAGCGCCTTCCATCGCTTGATCTGGGCTCGCACCTGATCCGGTGCGGTGCCTCCATAGGACTGGCGCGAGTTTACCGAATTTTCGACCGTAAGAACAGAATAGACATCATCAGTGATGTCAGCATGAACCGACTGCATGTCCTCAAGCGTCAAGTCAGGCAGGTCGCAGCCTTTGCTTTCGGCCATGGCAACCAGCGAACCGGTTACGTGGTGCGCATCGCGGAACGGCAGGCCTAGCACACGGACAAGCCAGTCGGCCAGATCAGTTGCAGTTGAGAAACCGGAGCCTGCAGCAGCTGCAAGACTTTCGCGGTTGGCGGTCATGTCGTTGACCATCCCTTCCATTGCGGCAAGCGCCAGCATCCAGTTGTCGGCGGCATCAAAGACCTGTTCCTTGTCTTCCTGCATGTCCTTGGAATAGGCCAGCGGCAAGCCCTTCATCACCATCATCAACGCTGTATTGGCGCCGTAAATGCGACCCACTTTGGCGCGGATCAATTCCGCGGCATCGGGGTTCTTTTTCTGCGGCATGATTGACGAGCCGGTCGAGAACCGATCGGACAAAGTGACAAAACGGAATTGGGCCGAAGACCAGATCACCAGTTCCTCGGCGAAGCGCGACAGGTGGACCGCACAGATTGAAGCTGTCGACAGGAACTCCAGCGCGAAATCGCGGTCGCTGACGGCATCCAGCGAGTTGGCTGCGGGGCGATCAAAGCCCAGCGCTTCGGCGGTCATGTGTCGATCAATTGGGAAAGAGGTCCCTGCTAGCGCAGCAGCGCCCAAGGGGGATTCGTTCATCCGTGCACGCGCATCGCGGACGCGGGATAGGTCGCGGCCAAACATCTCGACATAGGCCATCATATGGTGGCCCCAGGTCACTGGCTGCGCGGTTTGAAGATGGGTAAAGCCCGGCATGACCCAATCGGCACCAGCTTCGGCCTGCGCCAAAAGCGCGCGGATCAGGGCCAGCAGGCCAGTTTCCGCTGCGTCCAGTTGGTCACGGACCCACAGTTTGAAATCGGTCGCGACCTGATCATTCCGGCTACGACCCGTGTGTAAACGACCTGCTGGTTCTCCGATCACCTCTTTCAACCGCGCCTCGACATTCATATGAATGTCTTCCAGCGCGGTCGAAAACTGAAACGTACCGTTCTGGATTTCTGACAAAACGGTGAGCAGCCCTTCCCGAATTGCCTGCGCATCACTATCAGTAATAACGCCTGTGGCAGCCAGCATGGCGGCATGGGCGCGCGAGCCTGCGATGTCCTGGGCTGCCATCCGCTGATCGAACCCGATCGAGGCATTGATTGCCTCCATGATCGCGTCTGGACCGGCGGCAAAGCGGCCGCCCCACATCTGGTTCGAGGATTGATCGGTCATGTAAGAAAACCCGGAGTTGATATGCGCCTATTTCGTCTGATCCCCCTTTATATGGCCCTTGCGCTGGGTGCAAACGCCGCTTTGGCAACGGATGCCGAGACTCTGGGCGCGCTGCGCGATGGCACGTTGAAACGGCTGATCCTGCATAAGGAACCAAAACCCGCCAAGACCATAGAGTTTCAGTTGGAAGACGATGGCGGTGTCGGCACGCTGGAAGACTATGCTGGCAAATACGTGTTGGTGAACTTCTGGGCCACATGGTGCGCCCCCTGCCGCAAGGAAATGCCGCAGATTGCCGAGCTTCAGGAAGAATTTGGCGGCGACAAGTTCCAGGTGCTGACCTTGGCCACTGGCCGTAACACGCCTGCCGGGATCAAGAAGTTCTTTGACGAGAACGGCATCGACAACCTGCCACGCCATCAGGACCCCAACTCTGCCGCCGCACGCGAATTCGGTGTCATCGCTCTGCCGATTACCGTCATTCTGAACCCCGAAGGGCAGGAAATTGCGCGCCTGATCGGCGATGCGGAATGGAACTCGGAAAGCGCGAAGTCAATCATATCGACTCTGGTTGAGGCCAATAGCTAAAGCCGCCCGCTTCATTTTGTGTTAGACTGAAACCGGCCCCGTTGGGCCGGTTTTCGTTTGTGATCAGCGAAATGGAGGCCATATGAAGCCAGTAGTATTACTGATCGGCCGTTTGCCGAATGTAATCGGTGACGTTGCACGGCAGTTGGATCATTTACCTATCCAATGGCTAGGCGCACATGATCAGAATGAGGTCCGGCGACAACTGGACACCGAACCCCGCATCGCCTGCGCCATCATGGGCGCCGGTCTGGACGACAACATACGAGGTGAAATGGTCGGCATCATTGCCGCGCGCCGTCCTGATATCTGTATCCATCTAAAAGATCGCACATCGGGCCCTGAGGGTTTGGTGCCTTTCGTCGAACGGGTGGTGCAGCACGAAGTTCTGGACGGCCTGGAGCACGGCTGACGCCACGCCACCTTTGACAGGCAATTCGACCTCTTGCAGTTTGTCCGCAGGAGGATCGAATGCCGCTGGAAATTCTGTTGGGACTTGTCGTCGGCGGCATTGCCGGGATCACGCTATTGTTGCATCTGACGGGCAGATCTCGTTTGCGCCTACTGACGCCTGAAACCGCACAAATCCAATGGCTTCGACACTTCCCTGATGACACAGTCATTGATGTCACGGTCGCCCATGACGGTCATGCCGCCCTTGTACGAACCGAGACAGGCGCCGGGTTGCTGTGGTCCTTCGGGGCTGACACGGTAGCCCGGCATCTGCTGAATTTCGACAGGATCGACCATCCCGATGGGTTTGAGGTTCAATTTCACGATTTCAGCACTCCGCGCGTACTCATCCATCTCGACGAAACCGAGTGCCGCCACTGGCAACATCTGATGGAACCCGCATGACTGATTACGTAAGCTTTCCCGACGCGGTGCAATGGGCCGTACCGTTCTTCATCGCCGCCATTCTGGCGGAATTTCTATGGATCGCCGTCAAAGGTCAGGGCGGTCGGTATGAGACGCGCGATGCCGTGACTTCGTTGATCATGGGGGCGGGCAACATTGCCTCAGGCTTTTTGCTGGGCTTCATCGCGTATGCGTTTTTCATGTGGCTGTGGCAAATCACGCCGCTGAACCTGGGCACTTCGATCCCGGTCATCATCCTCTGCTTTGTGCTGGATGATCTGCGCTATTATTGGGTCCACCGGTTCGGGCACCGTATCCGCTGGGTCTGGGCCAGCCACGTGAACCACCACAGCTCGCAACATTACAACCTTACCACAGCGCTGCGGCAAACCTGGACCTATACGTTCACCTTCATGATGGTGGTGCGTGCGCCGTTGATCCTGCTGGGCTTTCACCCCGCAATGGTGCTGTTTGTCGGCGGCTTGAACCTGATCTATCAGTTCTGGATTCACACCGAAGCCATTGGCAAAATGCCCCGCTGGTTCGAGGCCGTGATGAACACCCCCAGCCACCACCGTGCCCATCACGGACGCAATGCACGCTATCTGGATTGCAATTATGCCGGTGTATTCATCATCTGGGACAGGCTGTTTGGCACATTTGTTCCCGAGCAAGCAGATGACAAGGTCGACTATGGCCTCGTACACAATATCGGCACCTTCAATCCACTGCGCGTGGCGTTTCATGAATGGGTCGGAATTTGGAAGGATGCCACCCAGCCTGGGCTGACATTGCGCCAGCGATTAGCGTATTGTTTTGCGCCTCCGGGCTACAGCCATGATGGTAGCCGAGACAATTCCGAGCAGATCAAGGCCAAACATCTTGTCCGCCATCCGGAAGATTGCGGAACACCGGGGTTTGAGCAATTCGACCCGCAGGCGTCCGCCACCGCGCCAAAGCGGGCCTAAGTCTCAAAAAGACCTTTTCTCTGCTTGATTTTTGGCACAGCTGCTCCATATCCGAAAGGTGATTTAAGTAAGCATTCTCCGGAGACCCGCATGTCAAAATTGCTGAGAATTTCTACCGTTACTGGTTTGCTGGGTCTTGTCATCACCATGGCCGCTGCGCTCAACGGAGCTGTCCCGACAATTTTGGGTCTCGGGTTTGTCATGGCTGCGCTTGGACTGTTCGGAGCTCTGGTTGGCGCGGCGGCTTCGCTGCGGCATGCCCGGCAGTCCACACACTGATCACCGGCGCAACACCTGCAGATAAATACACGCTCATTAACTCCGGTTTTACCTGTCTTGCCTGAAACTGTTGTCCGGACCGTAATCGTCGGGATCAGAGGAATGGTAGAACATGGGAAACAGGAAGCGCGCGGACCTGCCTGAAGGGTCGGACAACCCGTTGAGCGCCGCCGTCACCTCTCGGGACCAATCCGTCGTTCAGATGGCCACTGAAGCGGTAAAGCACAAGCAATGCAGGCTGGCGTTTCAACCCGTTATTCAGGCTCACCCCCCGCAAGGGATCGCCTTTTACGAAGGGTTCATCCGCGTATTGGATGAAACCGGTCGCGTCATACCCGCACGCGAGTTCATGCCACAGGTAGAAAACACGCCTATCGGTCGTGATCTGGATTGCATAGCGCTCGAGATGGGATTGCGCACCCTGATCCGAAATCCCGGCATTCGCTTGTCCATCAACATGTCCGCCCGATCCATCGGTTATTCCAACTGGTCGCGTGTACTGGATAGGTTCCTGAAAAAAGACGCAAGCCTGGGCGAGAGGTTGATTCTGGAAATCTCCGAAGCGTCAGCCATGCAGGTTCCCGAGCTGGTGGTTGACTTCATGGATCAGCAACAAGCCCGCGGGATCGCCTTCGCGCTGGATGACTTCGGAGCCAGCAACTTCAGCTTTCGCCATTTTCGCGAGTTTCTGTTCGACGCCGCCAAGATCGACGGGCAGTTCATACGTGGCGTCAGTAACAACTCTGACAATCAGGCGCTGGTGCGCGCGCTGATCGCCGTAGCACGTGAATTTGAAATTCTCGTGACCGCCGAATCGGTCGAGATCGCTGAAGATGCTGCTTTTCTGGTCGAAAATGGGGTCGATTGCCTGCAGGGCTTCTTGTACGGCGCACCTTCGGTCTCCCCACCTTGGGTCAAAGAAAAATCCTCAAAAACAGGCAGTTGATAGAAAGAAGCCGCGCAAAGGTACACCGCAGTCAACTCTGAGACAAGCTGCCCGTTGCTGCAGATGCAGCATTGCGGTATTGCAGAAGGTGCTGGAGCGGGGAACACGAGGCGCTCTTGTATCCGGAGAAAGCCTCTCCACGACCTGCGCCGTCAGATTTCCCACAAGACCATGACGGTAAAGGATTGACTGTATGACCAACGTAGTAATCGCATCCGCCGCACGTACGGGCGTCGGTAGCTTTAGCGGTTCGTTTGCGAACACCCCCGCACATGATTTGGGCGCTGCCGTCCTGGAGGCCGTTGTCGAGCGCGCCGGGGTCGACAAGGGTGAGGTAAGCGAAACCATCATGGGTCAGGTCCTGACCGCCGCACAAGGGCAGAACCCCGCCCGTCAGGCGCATATCAATGCAGGTCTGCCGCAAGAAAGCGCGGCATGGGGCATCAATCAGGTTTGCGGTTCGGGTCTGCGCGCTGTCGCTCTGGGCGCTCAGCACATCCAGTTGGGCGATGCCGAGATCGTGGCTGCAGGTGGACAAGAAAACATGACCCTATCACCCCACGCCGCCGCCCTACGCGCCGGTCACAAGATGGGTGACATGAAATACATCGACACTATGATCCGCGATGGTCTGTGGGATGCCTTCAACGGCTATCACATGGGTCAGACCGCCGAAAACGTGGCCGAGAAATGGCAGATCAGCCGCGACATGCAGGACGAATTCGCTGTTGCTTCGCAGAACAAGGCCGAAGCAGCCCAAAACGCTGGAAAATTCGCCGACGAGATCGTGCCCTTCACCATCAAGACCCGCAAAGGCGACATCGTGATGGATAAGGACGAATACATCCGCCATGGCGCGACCATGGAGGCGATGGCCAAACTGCGCCCGGCTTTCACCAAGGATGGCTCGGTCACGGCGGCAAATGCTTCGGGCCTGAACGATGGTGCCGCAGCCACCCTGCTGATGTCGGTCGAGAATGCCGAAAAGCGCGGAATTGAGCCTCTGGCCCGTATCGCCTCATACGCGACCGCCGGCCTGGACCCGTCAATCATGGGTGTCGGCCCGATCTACGCTTCGCGCAAAGCGCTGGAAAAAGCGGGCTGGTCGGTTGACGATCTGGATCTGGTCGAGGCCAACGAAGCATTTGCTGCACAGGCCTGCGCCGTGAACAAAGACATGGGCTGGGATCCGTCGATTGTGAACGTCAACGGCGGTGCAATTGCTATCGGTCACCCGATTGGTGCCTCGGGCTGTCGGGTTCTGAACACCCTGCTATTCGAAATGAAACGCCGCGACGCGAAGAAGGGTCTTGCGACCCTTTGCATTGGTGGTGGCATGGGTGTCGCATTGTGCGTGGAGCGCGACTAATTGCGCTGAAAACTAATTATAAAAGGGCGTCCACAGGGCGCCCTTTTTTGTTACAATCGGATCATATCCCTTAGATGCGACAATATCGCCGGACAGAAAGATTAATTCGATCACGAAACGATATTGCGCACCCGCAACTCTCAGAGTAACAGAATTACCAAGACGACTAAATTTGGAGGAGTCCTAAATGGCACGTACAGCACTCGTAACCGGCGGTTCCCGCGGCATCGGCGCAGCAATTTCCAAGGCGTTGAAGGCCGAAGGATATAATGTTGCCGCCACTTATGCAGGCAATGACGAAGCCGCCGCAAAGTTCACCGAAGAAACCGGTATCAACACCTATAAATGGAATGTTGCGGATTACGACGAATCCAAAGCGGGCATCGAAAAAGTCGAGGCCGAGGTCGGCCCGATCGACATTGTGGTCGCCAACGCAGGTATCACCCGCGATGCGCCGTTCCACAAGATGACGCCTGAGCAATGGCATCAGGTGATCGACACGAACCTGACGGGTGTCTTCAACACCGTTCACCCGGTATGGCCGGGCATGCGCGAGCGTAAGTTCGGCCGGATCATCGTGATCAGCTCAATCAACGGCCAGAAAGGTCAGTTCGCCCAGGTGAATTATGCCGCAACAAAAGCAGGCGATCTGGGTATTGTAAAATCGCTGGCACAGGAAGGCGCGCGGGCCGGTATTACAGCCAATGCAATCTGCCCCGGCTATATCGCGACCGAAATGGTCATGGCAGTGCCGGAAAAAGTGCGCGAATCGATCATTGGCCAGATCCCCGCGGGTCGCCTGGGTGAGCCGGAAGAGATTGCGCGTTGCGTCGCCTTTCTTGCCTCGGACGATTCGCAGTTCATCAACGGCTCGACCATTTCGGCCAACGGTGCTCAGTTCTTCGTCTGAACCAACGGCATTGGAACGAAAACGGGCCGGTCCATCAAGGACCGGCCCTTCTTTTATCCCGTAAGTCCGCGCGCGCTGCGGTCAGCGGGAACCAAAAATCATTCGCCAGATGCTCCTGACCGCTTTACCGCGCTCGCAATGCGCCTTTTGAAAGGCACGTTGAACCGAAGGATGGGTTGTCATCTCAATCATGTTTGCCTCTTTCTCAGATCAGTTTCATTTGACTTGCTCCGATGATGAGGCATATTTATCTGGCCTACAAACGAGCTTTTTCGTATATTCAGTTAAGGAAATTTTAACTGGATGAGCGACCGCCTGCCACCATTGACCGCATTGCGTGCCTTTGATGCCGCCGCGCGGCACATGTCTTTTGCCAAGGCCGCGGAAGAGCTACACGTCACCCCCGCTGCACTGTCCTTTCAGATCAAATCGCTTGAGGAGCACCTCGGGCAACCGCTGTTTCGCCGCCTGAACCGCGCCGTTGAACTAACCGAGGCCGGTCGCACATTAGCACCCGGCGCGGCAGAGGGATTTACGACTCTACAGACAGCATGGGCTGCAACACGAAGGTTGCAAAGCAGCGGGACGCTGACTCTCACTGCCGGACCAGCCTTGACCGCGAAGTGGTTGGCCCCCCGCTTGTTCGAGTTTGCACGATTACATCCGGACATCGAACTGCGGCTATCCGCATCACTAAAGGTTGTCGATTTGCGGCGGGATGATGTGGATGCGGCGATCCGATTTGGAATATCTGACGACGCTGACCTAGCTTCCTACGCCGCCAGACCAGATTGGGTGACGCCTATTATGACACCTGAATTGCATGAGAGGTTCCAGACACCGGAATCGCTGCGTGACGCACCGCTGATATTTGATGATTCCCTCTTCAAGGTCGCCCCTGGTTGCGATTGGCCGTCCTGGTTCCGCGCCGTTGGTATGTCATATTCACCTGCAACGGGCACCCATTTTTCTCAACCTGATCACGCGATTGATGCAGCCTGCGCCGGGTTGGGGGTTGCACTGGGGCGGCGGCCTTTGATCATCAAGGATGTGAGCGAAGGCCGACTTGTCGCCCCGTTCAAAGTGGCGGTGCAGACCGAAGCGCGGTTCCGATTCATTTGCCTGCCCGAAGCCAAAGACCGCCCACAAATAGCAGCTTTCCGAGAATGGTTCTTTGCAGAGATCGAAAAAACCGCGCATATGTGGGACGACTTTGAGATCATCCCAGAAAAGGAACTTGGACGCCCATGACTCGTTCCCGTGCGACCGCAATCGGCTTTGTCGCCGTCTTGCTGTGGTCTCTGCTGGCCTTGTTTACCGTGGGCTCAGCCCCCACACCACCTCTGTTGCTGAACGCAATTTGTTTTACGATCGGTGGAACTTTGGGCCTGATCTGGACTATAGCAAATGGAGGCCTGAGGCAGTTGGGGCAGATCGCATGGACCACGTATCTGTTCGGTGCAATTGGGCTTTTCGGATATCACGCTCTGTATTTCTCAGCCCTGCGCATGGCACCCGCCGCTGAGGCAGGGCTGATTGCTTATCTCTGGCCTTTGCTCATTGTTTTGCTGTCCGGCTTGCTCCCCGGCGAACACCTGAAACCTGGCCACCTGATCGGCGCTAGCCTTGGCTTTGCCGGGGCTGCAGTGATCATTACTGGTGGCAGCAGTGCAGGGTTTCAGGCGCAACATCTGCCCGGTTATGGGTTGGCCCTTTTGTGTGCGCTGACTTGGTCAAGCTATTCGGTTCTGTCGCGAAGGTTGGGCGATGTACCAACAAGTTCGGTTGCGGTGTTCTGCATCATCACAGCAATAGCCTCTTGGACGCTGCATTTTGCAATTGAAGAAACAGTCTGGCCGAAGGGCGCAATAGGCTGGGCCTCAACCCTCGCCTTGGGTTTGGGCCCGGTCGGGCTGGCGTTCTATGTTTGGGATATCGGAGTTAAACGCGGGGACATTCAAATCCTCGGCACCGCCTCATACGCGGCACCTTTGCTATCGACGCTTGTATTGGTTCTGGCCGGGATCGCCGCCCCGTCGTGGGGATTGGCGATCGCGGCCTTGCTTGTCACCGGTGGCGCTGCAATCGCTGCCCGCGCCAGCCTGAAGGCTTAGGCCGACAGGCGCTCGATCTCTTCTTTCAGCTTCAGTTTCTGCTTCTTGAGCTGTGCAATATGGAGATCGTCAATACCAGGTGAGCGTTGAGCTTCTTCTACTTCAAGACCGAGAATTTCGTGTTTTTTCTTCAACTCCGTCAGATGCGCGCTCACGCTCATGGCGGTCCTCCTTCTCTGGTTTGGTAAGTATGACGTAAGAAGTTGATCACATCATTTCCAGACTGTCACGCTGCAGACGCACAGAATCTGTAATAAATCCGACAAATTCGGCTGGTCATTGCCGATCTGAAGCGAATCCGGCCAATGCGGCGCCATCGCGCAGCACCGCCGAAACCTCTGGAGTATAGCTTTCACCATCTTTGAGGTGCCGATCCCCCTGATGCATTATCAGCGGAGATTGTAACCGAAAGCTGGCGCGACCTCCCTTACGAGCTCGTAGAATCACCAACTCGGCCGGGCGGCCCACGCGTGCAGAAAGAGGCAACACTTCGGCCGACCCCAAACGGCCAATGCATGCAGCCAGTATGTCTGGCAAGCGATCCGCTTTCTGGATCATGTGCAAGTATCCTCGTGGTGCTAACCGCCGGGCCGCGACATCTATCCACGCAGTTAGTGGGGTGTTTTCACCTAAAGCAATCTGCCGTCCCGGATCGGCCGATGGGCTATGTGCATCCGGCCTGTAATAAGGCGGATTAGCGATGACATGATCAAACTGTGCTTGTTTCAGGTCTTTGGGTAGCGCGCTCAAATCAGCCTCGACCACCGACAGGTCCATAGCGTTCTGAGTGGCATTTCGACGCGCCAGTTCCGCATAAGCGGGTTGCAGTTCGATCCCTGTCGCCTGCAATTGTGGAACACGCGCCAACAAACACAAAATAGCGGCTCCCGCGCCACATCCGAGCTCTAACACCGACTGACCCTTGAGGGCAGTAACCGAAGCGGCCAGCAAGACAGGATCAACGCCCGCGCGATACCCAGTCTTTGGTTGCCATAATCGCACACGACCACCCAGAAATTCATTCAGCGTCAGCTCATTGTCGGAAAACAAGCTCATCGCCCCAGCGGTATCTCGTTATCACGCATAACGCGCTCGGCGCGGGTCAGGTCATCGGCGCGCACCATCAAGCGACGAGGGAAAATTCCTATGCCCCCTTCGAGGATGCTCATATTTACGTCCATCTGAAAGCAGTCTATATCCTCGCCCTCAAGGAGAGCCGTTGCAAAAGCCAGGATTGTCGGATCGGTGCTGCGCAATAGTTCTTTCATGGGGATGGATGTAAGGGCAAGGTGACTGGGATGTCGAGCCTTGTATCAGGAGTGTGATGAGCGTCAGCACGATCTCGAAACCGCATGAGCGTCTGTCTGAGATGTTGGCGGGTGAAATGGCAGCGGTGAATACGCTGATTCGGACCCGAATGGCGTCGGAACATGCCCCACGCATCCCCGAAGTGACTGCACATCTGGTTGAGGCAGGTGGCAAACGCCTGCGCCCAATGCTGACGCTGGCTGCTGCACAGTTATTTGGCTATTCCGGCGACCATCACGTTAAGCTGGCCGCGACTGTCGAATTCATCCACACCGCGACCCTTTTGCACGACGACGTCGTGGACGAAAGCGGACAGCGGCGTGGGCGGCCCACCGCAAACTTGCTATGGGACAATAAATCCAGCGTTCTGGTTGGCGACTATCTGTTTTCCCGCAGTTTCCAGCTGATGGTTGAAACGGGCTCGCTACGGGTTCTGGATATTCTGGCTAACGCGTCGGCCACGATCGCGGAAGGTGAAGTGCTGCAGATGACAGCAGCCACCGATCTGGGCACGGATGAGGGTGTCTATCTGCAAGTTGTACGCGGGAAGACTGCTGCGCTTTTCTCGGCTGCAACCGAAGTTGGTGGTGTCATTGCCGGCGCAAACGATGCTCAAGTCAAAGCGCTTTATGATTATGGTGATGCGCTTGGGGTTGCCTTCCAAATCGCTGATGATCTTTTGGATTATCAAGGTGATAGCGCGGTCACCGGCAAGAATGTCGGTGATGACTTCCGCGAGCGAAAGCTAACACTGCCCGTCATCAAAGCTGTGGCGCAAGCCACAGCGGATGAACATGCTTTCTGGGAACGCACGATAGGGCGCGGACGTCAGGAAGAAGGCGATCTGGACTACGCCCTATCGCTGATGGCCAAATACCGCACGCTGGAAGCTACCCGCGCAGATGCGTTCGGCTGGGCAGCCAAGGCAAAGGCGTCATTGGAAGACGTTCCTGATCACGAAATCCGCACATTGCTAGGCGATCTGGCGGACTATGTTGTTTCGCGCCTCAACTAAGCATTGTCGCGCGGCACCACCAGTTGGGTTGCGCGGCTCCGATCTCGTAGGCGGCGAACTGGGCCGCTTTCAGGGTTGGATAGAGCGCGATACAGGTAGAGCCTGAACCTGACATGCGGGTCAGTAACACGCCGCGCGTATCGCTCAGTGCATCAAGGACAGCTGCAATTCCCGGCGCTACCGTCATCGCGGGCGCTTCAAGGTCATTGCGCTGATTCCGTAGCCACGCCGCGCAATCTTCTGGCGTTTTGAACGTAGGAATTCTCGCTGGCATCGGCGCGTTCTCTCGACTTTGAAGCGCAGAAAACACAGGTCCGGTTGGAACTGCGATCCCCGGATTAACAAGAAGAGCTGGCAATGGCGGCAAATTAATCGGTTCGATCTGCTCACCTATACCTCGCATTCGCGCCGCAGCAGCGTATAGGCATGCCGGGACATCTGCCCCCAGCGACAAGGCAATATCATTGGCGTTTATGGACCCCTGAGTCGTCGCCGTGCGCAGGACCGCGGCTGCGTCCGAAGACCCGCCTCCGATACCGCCGCCATGGGGCAGTTGCTTGTCTAGAAGAATGCTGCCGGTCCAGCCAGCCGCCTCGGCAGCCTGCCAGACCAGATTGCTATGGTCGATTGGCACACCGTTCGAGAACTCGCCTTCTACCGACAACGCCAGCTTGGGTCCCGAAGAAAAGCTAAGTCGATCCCCGACATCTGCGAAGGCAACCAATGAATCCAGCATATGATAGCCATCGTCTCGCTGGCCGGTTACATGTAGGGTCAGGTTGATTTTGGCGGGGGCGAATGCCTCAGCCTTCATTGGCGACTTTCAATGGCTCAGCGCCCTCTTCGCGCAAGACAGTATCCAGCCCTACCTCAATCTTACGACGAATACGCTCAGGATCGGCCTCTCCATCGGTGTCTTCGGGGTCGATGAAGGACAGGGCACGTTTCCACTGAAACTCCGCCTCGCGAGCACGACCTACAGCCCAATAAACATCGCCCAGATGATCATTCACCACCGGATCGACAGGCATCAGCTCAACGGCTCGCTCCATGTGATCAACCGCCTCGTCATACCGGCCCAGGCGGAACAACACCCACCCAAGACTGTCGACAATATAGCCGCTGTCCGGCCGCGCAGCGACCGCGCGTTCTATCATCTCCAGCGCTTCATCCAGCTTCTCTTTTCGTTCAACCAACGAATACCCCAAGTAATTCAGCACCTGCGGTTGATCCGGGTTTAACTCAAGCGCGCGTCGGAAATCGGCCTCGGCCATCTCCCAGTTCCTGAGACGTTCATGGGATATCCCGCGTGCATAGTGCAGGAACCAGTTGCTGCCTGCACCTTCCTCAGTCAAAGCAATGGCCTTGTCATATGACGTAACCGCCGCCGCATAATCTTCCTGCTGACGCCGAAGGTCTGCCAAAGCCACATGTACACCCGGCAAATCGGGGCTCTGCGCTGCGAGGTTTTGCAACACTTCAGCGGCCGCATCTTTGCGATCGGAACGGCTGAGCACTTCGGCGCGCCCCAACTCGGCAGCGTGATAGTCGCTGCTTGTCGGCGGCACCTGCCGATAGACATCGACGGCGAGATCATATTGCTCCAGCCCGTCCAGCAGCTCTGCGCTCAACAGGATGGCGTCGATGTGGTCCGAGCGCAGGAACGTCGCGGCCCTAATATAGAGGAGTACATAGTCGGGCGCGGCCTCGGCGCTCAGTGCCGCACCCACTGAATAGAACACTTCGGCCATGCCGTCCTGTGCAGATCGCACATGTGTAAACGGCAACGTTTCGCCGTTAGCCAGGCGACTTACATACCCTTCAATGGTCGGGTCACTTCCTGCAGCGAACACATCATCAAGGAATTGAAGCGCATCTTCGTTGCGGTCGAGTTGCGACAAAACTTCGGTTCGCGACAACGCCGCGCGGCGCGAGAAGCGGGCAACAGCACCATTATCGGCCTCAAAAATCGCTTCGGACCCTTCGAAATCCCCGACCGATGCCAAGGCCATAGCCTTATGGTAGAGCGCAAATTCTTTAAGCCCTTCCTGCGTGGAAACCGCATCAAATTCTTCCATCGCCTTGGACATGGCACCCTGCGCCATGTGTGTCCAGGCGATCAACAGACCATCGACCAAAGGACCAACCCCCTGTGTCTCAGGGTCACGGGCCAGAAATTCATCCAGCTCTCCGCTTGCAAGCAAATTCGCCGAGATCACCATCCGGGCAGCCTGGCTGGGTAAATCTTGTTCTTCGATGGCATTCGCAACCGGCAAGGCACGCTCGATTTCACCCAGAGCCAACCGCGCTACAACAACGTTTTCTAACAGTTTTGCGTTTTTAGGATCTGCTTGAAGCGCCTGCGAATAATAGCGCTCGGCGGCTGGATAGTCGCTTTGATAAATCGCCTGCCGCCCCGCCAGATACGACCCCGACCCGGTATCGGCTGCCGCCGGGAGCGTTATTGCTGAGATGAGAATGACGGCCAATGCCGTACGTCTTACCAGGGAAACCACCGATTGCCTGCCTTACTGTCGTTGACTGAAGGATAAGCTAGGGCTTTGGTGGGCGAAGGGCAATGGCAGAGCCTTCACGACCCTGCCAACGCCCATGTTCTTGCCTACATATTGGGGTAGTTCGGTCCGTCGCCGCCTTGCGGCGTTGTCCAAGTGATGTTCTGGCTGGGATCCTTGATGTCGCAGGTCTTACAGTGAACACAGTTCTGGAAATTGATGACGAATCGCGGACCGTTTTCATCCTCGACCATTTCATAGACGCCTGCGGGGCAATAACGTTGCGCCGGTTCATCAAATTTAGGCAGGTTGACCTTCACCGGTATTTCCGGGTCGGCCAGTTTCAGATGGCAAGGCTGGCTTTCCTCGTGATTGGTGGCCGCAAACGATACATTCGTCAGGCGATCAAAGGAAAGTGTACCGTCTGGTTTCGGATAATCGATCGGTTGATGCTTGCTGGCATCTTCCGTCGATTCCGCGTCGTTCTTACCGTGGCCCAGCGTGCCCAGCAGCGAAAAGCCCAGCGTGTTGGTCCACATGTCCATGCCACCCAGCACCAGGCTGGCAGTCAGGCCATATTTCGACCACAGCGGCTTGACATTCCGCACCTTCTTCAGGTCGGCGCCAATTGCGCCTTCACGAACGTCAGCCTCATAGGCGGTCAACTCATCGCCCGAACGCTCGGCCTTGATGGCGTCATAAGCGGCCTCAGCCGCTGCTTTGCCCGACAGCATGGCGTTGTGGTTGCCCTTGATGCGCGGCACATTGACCATGCCTGCCGAGCAACCCAGCAGCGCCACGCCCGGCGCGACCAGCTTCGGCATCGACTGATAACCGCCCTCGGTGATCGCACGTGCGCCATAAGCCACGCGCTTGCCGCCTTTCAGCAGCTCGGCGACCATCGGGTGATGCTTGAAGCGCTGGAATTCCATGTAGGGATACAGGTGCGGGTTCTTGTAGTTCAGGTGAACCACGAAACCGACATAGACCTGATTGTTTTCCAGGTGGTAGATGAACGACCCACCGCCCGCGTTGCTGCCCAGCGGCCAGCCCATCGTGTGTGTAACCGAGCCTTCCTTGTGCTTGGCTGGGTCAATCTCCCAGATCTCTTTCATGCCAACGCCGTATTTCTGCGGCTCTTTACCGGCAGACAGGTCGTATTTGGCAATGACTTCCTTGGACAGTGAACCGCGCACGCCTTCCGACAGGAAGACGTATTTGCCGTGCAGCTCCATGCCCGGTTCGGTGCTCGGACCGTAGGAGCCGTCAGCTTCCAGACCAAAGACACCAGCCACGACGCCTTTGACTTCGCCGTTTTCGCCGTAGACCAGCTCGGAACAGGCCATGCCGGGGAATATTTCAACACCCAACTCTTCAGCTTGCTCTGCCATCCAGCGGCAGACATTGCCCATCGAAACGATGTAGTTGCCATGGTTGTTCATCAGCGGCGGCATGGGGAAGTTGGGGATGCGAATCTGACCGGCTTCGCCCAGCATGTAGAAATTGTCTTCCTCAACCGGCACGTTCAGCGGGGCACCCTTTTCCTTCCAATCGGGGATAAGAGCATCCAGGCCACACGGATCCAGAACCGCACCCGACAGGATATGCGCGCCCACTTCCGAGCCCTTCTCCAGAACCACGACATTCAGGTCGGCATCCAGCTGTTTCAGACGGATGGCCGCCGACAGGCCCGCGGGGCCTGCACCCACGATCACCACGTCGTATTCCATCGCTTCGCGTTCAATCTCGGCCATCGCGGGCTCCTTAGCTAACTTTCCGAATTGGCGCTTTCACCGCTTGGTCGGCGCAATATTGTTTCACGGCTGATTACATGGTCGGAAAGACTTTGGTCAATCGAAACACGGCGTAACAATGACGCTATTCGACACATCAAGCCTCTGGCGCATCGCCCATCAGGTATCTGGGACCGCTACCATGGGATTTTGCCCTGTCATCGGGGTTGTAAAGCTTACATTTAGGCAAGCTGAGACAGCCGCAGCCGATACAGCCGTCCAGATTGTCGCGCAACCGCATCAGCGTATCGATTCGCTGATCCAGCCGGGTGCGCAACCCTTCGCTGATGTTTTTCCAGTCCTGCGGCGTCGGTGTTCGATTACCGGGCAGTTCCAAAAGCACTTCCCGTATTTCTGGCAGGGTCAGGCCGAACTGCTGTGCGATCATCACAAAACTTAGCCGTCGAATATCGGCACGCTGATACCGTCGCTGCCCACCCGCGTTTCGCCACGGAGATATCAAACCCTGCGCTTCATAGTACCGGATCGCCGACACAGCTAACCCCGTCCGTCGAGCCAAAGCACCAATCGCCAATCCTTCGGAAACAGCCATAACATTCTCCAAAAAAGTCCCTTGACCTAAAGTTAGGTTTAGAAATTACGGTGAGTCGGGACAAGCCTTAAATCAGGAAGGAGATCCTATGATGGCGACTCTGGAACATACCAACTTCACGGTCCGCGACCCAAAGGCATCTGCGGCGTGGATGCAGAAAGTCTTTGACTGGAAAACACGCTGGGAAGGCCCGGCCATTGCCGGTGGCTACACAGTGCATGTGGGCAGCGCTCACACCTATCTGGCACTCTACGCCCCCGATGATCCTAAGCCATTAAGTGAAAGCAGCTATGATATCGTGGGTGGATTGAACCATGTGGGCGTGCTGGTCGAAGATATCGAAGCCACCGAAGAAAAGGTTCGCAAAGCAGGGTTCAAACCTCACAATCACGCTGATTATGAGCCCGGGCGGCGCTTCTATTTCCGCGACGACAACGGCATCGAATTCGAGGTGGTTCAGTATGATTGAGATGTTGTGGCTTGGGCACGATGCCAGCCGTTGGCGACGCGGGGAGCTGTTGGGGCAGCGCCACCGGCGCAATCAACCTCCTAAACGGCGGCGCTAAGTTGCGAGTTTACTGACAACCCGCGCCTCCCCTCTTGCAATTCACGCTCCATTTGGGTCAGGTAATTGCCAACCCATCCTTCGCCCCGACGCTTTTGTGCGGCGGGGCGTAACATTTATGCGTGGACGACAAGACTATGGAAAAGATCCCCATGACGCCTTCGGGCAATGCCGCGCTCGAGGCAGAGCTGAAAAACCTGAAGTCCGTCGAGCGCCCGGCGATCATCGAGGCGATTGCCTCAGCCCGCGAACTCGGTGACCTTAAAGAGAACGCGGAATACCATTCCGCTCGTGAAAAGCAGGGCTTTATCGAGGGCCGCATCAAAGAGCTTGAGGGCATCCTGTCGCTTGCCGACGTCATCGATCCCGCCAAGCTGTCGGGTGCGATCAAGTTTGGCGCCAAGGTGACATTGGTTGATGAAGATACCGACGAAGAAAAGACCTGGCAGATCGTCGGTGAGTATGAAGCCAATATTGAAAATGGCCTCCTGAACATCAAATCCCCGATCGCCCGCGCCCTGATCGGCAAAGAAGAAGGCGACAGTGTCGAGGTTCGCACCCCCGGCGGTGTACGCTCCTACGAAGTTCTGAGTATCGAATACGCCTGACCGGAGCATTTATCATGTCAGGGTCTGAGCCCGAGCAAGAACCCGAGAAACCGACCTCGCTGGGAATCTACGATCGGCCCGCGCATCCCTCGATTACCGAGATCGAGATCGCGGCTGTTGTGCTCAGCCTGATCTGGCTGGTGGTGTCAGTAGTATTTCTGGTGCTACCCGGGGCACAGGAAGGCGGATTTATCGTCACATTTCTGGCGGTGTTTATGCCGGTAGCGATGATCTGGGTTGCAGCGTTGGCGATGCGCGCCAGTCGCGTTATGCGCGAAGAAAGTGCGCGTCTGCAAACCGCTATCGACGCAATCCGCAACAGCTATGTGGTGCAACAACAGCGCGCGACCAGCACCTATGAACCGATGGTCGGCAAGAAACTGGATGAAATCGCCGAAAGTGCCAAAAAGACCGAGAGCGCATTAGCCACATTCTCAACCAATCGCAGTGAACCTGCACGCGCCAGCAAGCCTGCATCCGAACCTGCAAATCAAACCACCTTGGAACTTGGCACGCCTGCGGAAGAGATTGCGGCCCCGTTGCCAACCAACATCTTCATCCGCGCCCTGAACTTCCCCGAAACGCAGAGCGATGAGGCGGGTTTCGACGCGCTGCGTCTTGCGTTGAAGGATCGCAAGGCATCGCAACTTGTTCAGGCCTCACAGGATGTTCTGACCCTGCTTAGTCAGGAAGGCATCTATATGGATGACCTGCGCCCCGATATGGCCCGGCCCGAGATCTGGCGGCAGTTTGCGCAAGGCGCCCGCGGGCGTTCGGTGGCTGCGTTGGGCGGTATCCGGGATCGGTCTTCGCTGGCGCTGACAGCGGCGCGGATGAAACAGGATCCGATCTTTCGCGATGCGGCACACCATTTCCTGCGGCGCTTCGATCACATGATCGTTGAGTTCGAACCCGAAGCCAGCGACGCCGAACTGAACGCATTGGGTGAGACGCGCACAGCGCGCGCTTTTATGCTGCTGGGACGGGTTGCAGGGACGTTCGACTAATTAGAGCCCAAAGCTTCCGTAGGGGATAAATCGTACTGGATCACCCGGCTGGATATCGCGGGCACCGTCCTCGATTTCAACCAGCCCTTCGGCCCAGCTCAGCCCGCTTATCCGGCCGGACCCTTCTGAATGAAACACCTCGGCCCGTCCTTCACGGATGCGGGCGCGCAGATATTCGCGGCGACCCGGTTTCTTGCGCTTTTCAAATGCGGCAGGCACGTCGAACCCTTGCGGTTCCCGCCAACCTGCTCCGGCCATCAAGCTCAGCGCGGGGCGGGCGAATACCAACGTGCAGACCATTGCGGCCACCGGATTGCCGGGCAGGCCGAACACCGGCGTTTGATCCCACATGCCCAACGCCAAAGGCCGTCCGGGTTTCAGTGCGATGCGCCATTCCTGCATCGCCCCAGCCTCTTGCAACAGGGCTGAGACATGATCTTCATCCCCGGCAGAGGCCCCACCGCTGGTCAGGATCGCATCCACCTGCCGAGCGGCATGATTCAGACGATGCTCCAAAGCCTCTCGGTCATCCTCGGCATGGCCAAGATCAACCGGTTCAAACCCCATTCGTTCGACCAGCGATAACAGCATCGGACGGTTGGCATCGTAAATTTGCCCTGGTCCGGCAATGTGACCCGGTTCGACCAATTCGTCCCCGGTCGACAGCACCCCGACGCGCAGCACTTTGTATACGGACACTTCGGCCAACCCAATTGCCGACAAAAGCGCCAAATCAGCGGGTGTCAGCCGTCGCCCGGCAGGTAAGGCCAGCGCACCTTCGACCAAGTCTTCGCCAGCCTTTCGTGCGTTTGCACCTTTTTTCAATGGACCTCGGAACGCAATGTGACCCTGATCGAGGGTCACATCCTCTTCCAGAATAACCGTATCAACACCCTCCGGAAGCGCCGCCCCGGTCAACACGCGTACGGCATGGCCCGAGGGAACCTTACCGCCAAACGGAACACCGGCCGCTGCGCGACCTTCAACCAAAGGCAAGACACAAGGGCCATCCGCCACTGGTCCGGCAAATCCGTATCCATCAACAGCGGTGTTGGGCTGTGGTGGGTTTGAACGTTTGGCCTGCACATCTTCTGCCAGAATGCGACCGGCGGCCTGCATCAGCGGCGCGCTTTCGACCCCTGTTACCACGGTCAATCTGTCCCGGAGCAATGCCAGTGCGTCGTCGACCGGCGTCCAGTTCACCCCGGCGGGCAAGGCAAAGCAATCATTGCGCAGGGGTGGAGGCGATATGTCTGGCTTGCTCAAAGTCCGACCTCCCCAAGAATGAAATCAGCAATTGCCGCCGTATCGTTCAAATCAAAAACAGGGCGATCCAGCTTCAATGGCGTATCACTGGCAACCGCACGGATCGAGTCATCTTCCGTCGCGATCAGCGGGTTTCCAGGCGCTGTACGAAATGCCTCCACTTTGGGGTGGTGTTCACGCTTGAACCCTTCAATCAGCACCAGATCAACCGGAGACAAGCGTGCCAACAAGATATCCAGTTTTGGCTCTGGTGCTCCGCGCAATTCCTGCATCAGAGCAACACGCTGACCCGATGCCAAAAGCACTTCGGACGCCCCAGCCACGCGATGCCGGTGGCTGTCTGTTCCCGGCTGGTCGACATCGACACTGTGGTGGGCATGTTTAACGGTAGAGACGGTGAAACCACGTCCAGTGATTTCGACCACCAGTCGCTCCACCAGCCCGGTTTTGCCCGCGTTTTTCCAACCGATGACGCCGTAGAGTCTCATGCCAGCTCCAACAGAGTTTCAGCGCGGGCCAGATCATCGGGTGTGTTGACGTTGAAGAAGGGATCAAACGGCTGGGCCGAAAACAGCGCTTCTCGCCCGTCATGCTGGTCAGTCCAAAGGACAACCTTGCGCAAACCACCCTCAAGTGCCGCCCGCAGATCATCGCGCAACGCAACAGGCCAGAGACCAAATGTCGGGTGCCTGTTCACTCGCCTGGACCCGCCCGATTTCAAGGCCTCTTCGCCAATTCGCGGAGTGGTTGCCAGAACAAGAGGGTGCTTTTGCCCTTCGGAAGCCCGCACCAGTTGCGCCACCAGATCTCGCGGAAAGAACGGTGTATCAGCGGCGACTGTCACAATGGACTGGGCACCCTGTTCTGCAGCCCAATCAAGTCCAGCGAGAACACCGGCAAGTGGTCCCGCAAAGCCATCGATCGAATCCGCAATCACAGGCAATCCCAGTTCATTGAATCGCAATGCATCCCCGTTGGCATTCAGAGCCAGAGCCTCGACCTGAGGCGAGAACCTATTGATCACACGATCCAGCAAGCTAACCCCACCGATCTGCAACAACCCCTTGTCGCCTCCCCCCATGCGGGTCGCCAGGCCACCTGCCAAAATAACGCCCAATAGTTTTGGTGTCCGTTCAGCCATTGGCACTTTTCCTGCGATGCTTCGTGTCCTCGGCAGCCACGGATGCGGGATCAACGTCACGTACCAAACGGTCTTCGCCAGACAAACATACAAACCGCTGCCCGCGCATGCGACCGATCAGCGTCAGGCCGACCTCTCGCGCGATTTCAACGCCCCAGGCGGTGAAGCCCGACCGCGAAGCGAGTACCGGGATCCCCATCATTGCCGTTTTGATCACCATCTCCGAGGTCAGGCGACCGGTTGTATAGAGGATCTTGTCTGCGGCGCCCTCTCCCTCGGACAACATCCAGCCCGCGATCTTGTCGACGGCGTTGTGACGGCCCACATCCTCCATATAGACTAGCGGGCGGCTCTCACGGCACAGCACGGTGCCATGGATCGCCCCGGCCTCAAGATACAGCGACGGCGTGCGATTGATCTTGGATGCCAGATCATAGAGCCACGAGGTGCGCACCGAGACCTGCGGCAAAAGCACGTCCTCCAACCCCTCCATCATGTCGCCAAAAACGGTACCCACTGCGCAGCCACTTGTCCGCGTCTTCTTCTTTAGTTTGTCCTCATACGAAGTCTCACGCGCTGTGCGCACGACAACGGTTTCCAGATCATCGTCGTAGTCGACCCGCGTGATCTGATCATCGGCCAGCAGCATGCCCTGATTACGCAGAAACCCCAGTGCGAGATATTCGGGGTAGTCTCCGATGGTCATCGCGGTCACGATTTCCTGCGAATTCAGAAAGATCGTCAACGGGCGCTCCTCGACTACCGAGATCTGGCTGACCTCTCCATTCTGATCTACGCCTTCCACCGCGCGGGTCAGTCGCGCCGCACCCGGATCAGGGGCAATAAGGTAGTCTGACAGGTCGAATTCCTTGGCCAATTGCAACCCCTTCCCAAGACGGCTACTGCTGCTCGCAACACCATAGGATTTAGCCATGGCCTCTGCCACACCCAAGTCATACTTCTGGAAAGGTTTTCGCGACGGGGCACCATTCGTCTTCGTCGCCATGCCGTTCGGCCTGCTGTTCGGGGTCTTTGCTACCGAGGCGGGGTTGAACATCATTCAGACCATGGCCTTTTCCGCCACCGTGTTTGCGGGTGCTGCGCAATTCACCGCATTGCAATTGCTGCAGGACAATACACCCACCGTGATCGTCCTGATTTCTGCACTGGCGGTGAATTTGAGGGTTGCAATGTATTCGGCCTCGCTAACGCCCTATCTGGGCGCAGCGCCACTGTGGCAGCGCGCCTGCGCGGCCTATCTGATCGTCGATCAATCCTATGCCTGCTCGATGATCCGATTTGAAAAAGAACCCGATATGACCGTGCCACAGCGCATGATCTATTTCTTTGGCTCGGTCACACCGATTACGCCGCTTTGGGTCTTGGGAACGTATCTGGGCGCGGTTCTGGGAACGCAGATACCAGATAGTTGGGCCTTGGATTTCGCTTTGCCAATCACCTTTCTGGCCATGATCGGACCAATGATGCGCACGTTGGCCCATGTGGTTGCGGCATTGGTTGCGATCGTGGTGGCCTTGCTGACGGTTGCTGTGCCCTTCAATCTAGGCCTTCTAATCGCAGGTGCCGCAGGAATGGCCGCCGGTGCACAGGTCGAACTGATGCTGGAACGGAATAAGTCATGACGCAGATCGATAGCACCACCATCTGGATCATAATCATCGGCCTTGCGATTGGCAGCTACCTTCTAAGATTCACATTTATCGGTCTGGTTGGGGATCGCCCGATGCCGCCCTGGCTGCTGCGCCACCTGCGCTATACGGCAGTGGCGATTATTCCTGCCCTGATTGCGCCACTTGTGGTCTGGCCATCCGCCACTGACGGCCAGCCTGATTTGCCGCGCATGTCAGCTGCTGCTGTTGCGTTAACAGTTGGGTACGTCACGAAGAACGTTCTGGCCGCGATTTTTACGGGCGCCGCCACGCTTTATGGTTTGCTCTACCTAGTTGCTTGAGGCTGCTTCAATCTGGTTCAGGCGCGCGTTATTTTCGGCTAGACCCTGCTGCAGATCGGCCGAGTCATTTTCGCGATACTCCGTCGTGACAACACCCGGTATCTGGCCAAACTGGTCGGACAGTTTCACCGGGTAGAATGTGGTGCTTATCTGCTCGAACCCTGGAACCTGCTGCAAAAGCTGTGCCGTTGAATTCGCGCAGAATGCCCCGGCAACTGGGCCCATCTGTTTGGCCAGTTGAAGCGCAATTTCCGCCTGTTGTGGCGTCACTTGGATAGTTTGGATACGGGCATAATGCGTCTCGCGCGCGTGACTGCTGCGATAGGCACGCTCGACATTTGGCGTAATGCCGTAAAGCACATCATTCTTAATCGGTACTACGTCGGCACGGAAGGATCCCGCAGGATCAAAAATCACCCTCTCGCTACCACTGATCATCAGCGACGTATGCGCCCCCGACCCGGTGCGCGTGCTGATCATTGTATAGAGCGTCAGTGTCGATGGCCCCGGATCACGATAAGACCGGGATACGATTTCAAAGGACTCTGCCTGCGGGCGCTGTGAACCAGCGCACCCAGCAACTGTCACCGCAAGCAGACAGGCTATCAAAATCCTGAACATGGGTGGTACGCCGCAGAAAATGATCAGGCCGCAAATACCGCCAGGAAAATACAAAGGAAGATACATGCCACCACAAACCAGGTGGTGAATTTGATGAACCCGTCGAAGGTTTTGGTTTGAACGGTGATGTCCATCTCGCCGTGCTTATGTTCAGCCATGTTTCAAAGAATCCCAATTCGCGTGTTTGGAATGCTGAATAATGCAAAAATCGGGGCCTGTCACGACGTCATTCGCGCGCAGTTGGACCAAAGATCGTGCAGCCGGGATAACCAAATCCCCAGCGCCAGGGCAGACCGCTGCACGGACCACCACCAAAGCGTACTGCAAGGAACATTGCCTCGGACGTAATCGAATGGACCGAGCGAATCTGATCCGGCGTCATATCATAGCGCTCAGCATAGTCCGCGGCATGGGTATCACCGTGGGCTTCGACGCAAAGGCGCAGTCCTTCATCAGCAGCAAGACGCGCATCAAAACTGACTTCGGCCTGTGATGCACCACCCGCGTTGTGATAGGCGCGATCATGTGTGACGCAGCAATACTCCCACGGAGGATGCTCTTCGTACAGCAAGCTGAACTTGGGGAAGGTCTCAGCGACTAGTCGCCAACTTGATGATAATCCACCCGAGCAGCCATCGGTTTCAAACGGGGTCAACTCAGCGCCTTCCATCGACTCGACTAACGCCCTGTGCGCGGGCATTTCAACGCTGCGCATCAAGTCCTGCGCATTGGCGGGAAGTACGCAGCAGGCCAAAAGGGCGGCGAGTCTATGGGTTTGCATCGCGCATCTCAGAGGTTTCGATCGAAAGGCCAAAGGCCGTTGCCAGCCACAACATCAACCGCTCCCCCGGCCCCATTTCAGCGCGGACGCGCAACACTTCGCGGGCCATCGCGGGACGGTCGGTAATCAGCCCGTCGACCCCCATCGAGGCCATGGCCGACATTTGCAATGGGTCGTTCACCGTCCAGACATAGATATCCTTGCCCGCATCGTGGACCGATCGGATCAGACCCGGCGAAACCGTTGCTGCGTTCACAGCTACAAAATCGCCCTCAAGCCCCGACAAATTGCCAATCGCGGTGGCGGCCAATACTCCTGCGCGCCAATCCGGGCGCAGCGCTTTCATTTTCTGCACCGCAGGATACTTCAGGGACATGGTGGCGATATCGTCCTGCATCTCAAGTTCTTCGACAATCGCAGCGACGCGGTTTTCCAGATCGACGTCATGGCCGTAGTATTTCAGCTCGATAATGACTTTGGACTTACCTTTGGCAGCCTCAAGCACATCATACAGCGTCGGCGTCCGTTCCGAGGCGTATTCCGGGCCGAACCAACTGCCGATATCGATCTCGGCCACATCCTCCATCGTCGCATCCCAGACCTTGAGCGGCACACCGGCCAATTTCATGAAATCACTGTCATGCGCGATGATAACCACACCGTCTGCTGTTTCCTGAACATCGATCTCGACCCAGTCGGCGCCATCTTCGATCGCCTTCAACACCGCAGCCATGGTGTTTTCCGGCCGTATCGCCGCCGCGCCCCGATGCCCGATGACATCGGCATGGTCGGGCGCTTGAATACGCTCGAGCAATTCCTGCCCGGACCATAGGCCGATCAGCAAAGCAATAGTTGCGCCACCCACAACCGCATAGAGCGGTGCGCGTAGGTTGCCCGGCTCCGGGTGGGGAAGCTCGTTGGCTTGCGTTTCGAAGAACCCATCCAACAATACCGCCAGTGCACCCAGCGCAATTGCAGCGAGCACAAGCCCTGCTAATGACCACAAGCCCGCGACAATGAAGCTGAAAATCAGCGCAAAACGCAGGTTCGCGCTTTCTTGCAACGGCACGAGATCAAACAGCACCCCGGCGGCACCCGCGATGAGCGCCGCAATGACCAGACGGATCGCAAGCCAAAGGGCCAGTTCGATCTTAAGGCGGCCGCGTTTGCCCTCCATCCGATCGGTACTAGTCGCGAAGGCTTCGGCAGGTTTGCAATCTTCAAACAACACCAGATGCAGAGCCAGCGCCCAAGCAGAAAGCCTGCGGATCAGAACCCAGGCTAGGCAGAGCACCACAAAGCCGATCAGCACCACTGCAACCCAGAATGAGGGCGGATGGAAGGTGAGGTAATAGTTGATGTCGTATTCCGTCAGCGTCCACCACGCGATCACGCCTGCCACAGCGACGAAGGGCAGCGCCAGAACCAGCACACGCAGAATGAACCGCGCAGCAAATCCGAAAAGCGCAGGTACGCGCGTCAAAATCAGGCGAATCGAAGCGCTGCCCGCACGCCACGGGTCGTTCTCACCCATTCGCAGCGATCCTGCCATAACAGAGAAAACAAAGACTTCAGCAAGCAGGAACAGGCTGAGCACCGCAACCGCCGCGATGAACCCTGCAGGCGACAGCAAAAACATAGCAATGTCCTGGTCTGTCAATGCGGATTGATCCGACAGTGAAACGGCCAGATTGACGGCAATGGCAACGCCGGGGGCGATCAATGCAACCAGCAACAACCGCACAGCAACATAGACAGGCACAAAAACACGCCGCTGGGCCCAAGCGCCGCGATAGGCGGTTGTTACGGCTGAGAAATTGGTCACGCGGCGCCCTCCTGAATGGTGAACTCATTCAAGGCTGCGAAAGCGTGAATTGCAAGGGTGCGCGTTAGCTGTCTTCCAGATCAGCCGCCAGCCGGAATCCGATGCGATTGGCCGGTTTGTCTTCGACCGTCTTGGGCAATGCGCGCAGCATCACATTCAACTGGCTGACATGCTGAACCAGCTGGGTTTTGGCCCCGCCGCCGTCCGAGCCATAAAAGGTGATGATATCGGGATCAAAGTAGCCCATGCCCTCGATCCGCATGACACCCGCGTCGCCCCCGGTAAAGCCCATGGCAACCTCGTGATCGCCATCCAACGTCTTTTCGAAATTCTGGATATACATGATCAGCCGCTCATAGGCCCATTGAGCAGGGCTCTTGGTTTCGACCGGCTTTTGCAACGGCTTTGGCAAATCTTTGTTACCCGATGCCGCATCGGGGTCGGCGTGTACCTCATAGCAACGGGGTAATGCTGCGGATTCGGCGGCTTCCGCCGATGTTTCGATCTTGTCCATTGCTTTACCCTTTGCGCTGATATTCCCACGCCCCGTCCGCGCGGCGCGTCCGGGTGACCGCTCCAATGTGGTAGAGATGGTTCATATGTGCAACCGCCTCGACCAGCGCGAGGCCGTATTCGCCGCCTTTGATCTGACGTTTGAACAGCGGGGCAAAGCACTCGGCTGCGGTCTTGGGCTGATCTAGATCGCTTTGCAAACGTTCGAGCGCGCCATGGTGATTATCGATCAGTTGACGCATCCGAATGGGCAATCCCGTGAAGGGCAGTTTGTGCCCGCCCAGAACCAGATGGTCGGGACGGGCCAAAGGTTGCAGGCGTTCACAGGCTTCAAGCCAATCGGCGACGGGATCGGCCATTGGTTCAGTCGCATAGACGCCAAGGTTGGAACTGATGGAGCTGAGGATCTGATCGCCAGTCAGCACCAGATGGTCGTCGCAACTCCAGAAGGTGCAATGTTCAGGGGCATGACCGTTGCCCATGTGAACGTCCCAGTCGCGCCCGCCCATGCGGATCACGTCGCCTTGTTTGACACGGGTAAAGCCCAGCGGCATGGGGTAGACGGTGTCGGCAAAGTTGAAGGGACGTTCAGCCATCCGGCCCGCCAGCACATCCGCATCCATCCCGGCGCTGCGGTAGTAATCGAGCGTTTCCTTCGGCCAGTTCTCCTGCACATCCAGCGTCAGCATTCGGGCGAACAACCAAGCGGTGCGGCTGGTCACAAGCTCGGCCCCGTGTTCGGTCTGGAACCAGCCTGCATTGCCGACGTGGTCGGGGTGATGATGGGTGACCACAACCCGGTGTACTGGCTTTCCGGCCAGAGGCCCTTCCATCAGGGTCTGCCAGATGGCACGTGTTTTCTTCGACGAAAGCCCGGTGTCGACTATCGTCCAGCCATCGCCATCATCCAGCGCATATACATTCACATGATCCAGCGCCATGGGCAAAGGCAGCCTGATCCACAGAACACCTTCTGCAACCTCGACCCATTCGCCGGGTGCAGGCGGTTCAACCCACGGATAACGCATCACCTGAGGCCCCTCGCCATCCATCAAACCGCCAACTCCTCAGCGCTGAGCGCATAAAGGTCATCAGCCCCGTTCTGCGCCTGTGCCAGCAAGCCTGTATGCTCGGGCAGCAGCGCGTTGATGTAGTAGCGCGCCAGTTTTGCGCGCGATCCATCGGGATCGGCCAGAGCCGCCGACAGGTGGTAATGCCCGCCCAGCACCCGCGCAAAGGCCTTGAGATAGGCTGACGCCCCGGCAAAGCGGTTATTCATGTCTGATTGCGCGACGATCCACTCGGTGGCTTCACGCAGTGACTCAGATGCCTCCCACACCGGGCCGGCAAGCTCGGGCATTGTGGCGCGAGCTTTTTCGGCCTGATCCTCGATCTCATCCAGCAGGTTCGAAGCCGCCTCACCCCCATCCATCATCTTGCGCGCCACAAGGTCCATGGCTTGAATGCCATTGGTGCCCTCATAGATCGCGGTCACGCGGACATCGCGATAGTATTGCGCAGCGCCGGTTTCTTCGATGAAGCCCATGCCACCATGGACTTGAACACCGGTCTCGGACACGCGCATCCCGGTTTCCGTCCCGAAGGCCTTGCAGATTGGCGTCAGCAAAGCGGCCCTTGCAGCCCAATCGGCCTCACCCGTGGCCTGCGCCATGTCGATCGCAGCTGCATTGGCCAGCATGATTGCTCGCGCGGCAAATACATCCGCGCGCATTGACATCAGCATCCGCCGTACATCCGCGTGATCGATGATCGTACCCGAGGGCGTCTTGCCTTGCTTGCGTTCCAACGCATAGGCAAGCGCGTGCTGATAGGCCCCTTCGGCCACACCGACGCCCTCACCACCAACGCCCAGACGTGCGTTGTTCATCATGGTGAACATCGCGGCCATCCCGCCATGTTCTTTGCCGACCAGCCAGCCTCTGGCACCGTCATACTGCATCACGCAGGTGGGGGACCCGTGCAGGCCCATCTTGTGTTCCAGCGAGACGACTTTCAAATCGTTGGCAACGCCAGGATTGCCATTTTCATCGGGGATGTATTTCGGCACCAGAAACAGCGAAATCCCCTTCGTCCCCGGCACACCGTCCGGCAGACGGGCCAGAACCAGATGGCAAACATTCTTGGCAAAGTCGTTGTCGCCCCATGAGATATAGATCTTCTGGCCGGTCACCGAATATGTGCCATCGCCATTATCCTCGGCCTTCGAAGTCAGCGCGCCCACATCCGATCCGGCCTGTGGTTCGGTAAGGTTCATGGTGCCCGACCATTCGCCCGCCATCATCTTGGGCAGATAGAGCGCCTTCAACGCATCGCTCGCGTGATGCTCCAGCGCCTCGATCTGGCCCTGAGTCATCAGGGGTGCTAGTTGCAACGACAGGCAGGCCGCGCTCATCATCTCATTCACGGCGGTGGTCATGGTCATGGGCAGGCCCATACCACCATATTCGGGATCGCCGCTCATCCCGATCCATCCGCCTTCGGCAATCGCTTTCCACCCCTCTGCATAACCCGGAGACGTCCGCAATACGCCGTTCTCCAACCGCGCGGGTTCCAGATCGCCCGGACGTTGAAGCGGGGCCATGATCTCTTCGCACATTCTCCCGGCCTCGGTCAGAATGGCGCTGACAACGTCATCGCTGGCCTCCGAGAATTTCTCGGTCGCGGCGATCTGGTCAAAACCGATCACGTTGCGAAACAGGAATTCATAGTCTGAGATCGGGGCACGATAGGGCATGGTTTCCCTCTGAGTCTGGCAGTTTGTCAGCGTGGGGTTGGAATCCCGGCCCCACGCCGGTATTCATCTGGGCTGGCACGATTACCTACCGTGACCTGAACTGCAAGCAACCAAAACGCGGCGTCACGACCTATGACCATTCTCGGCACTCAAGACTTATCAGCAGATGCCGACGGCATCGCTAAGGCCGCCGACCTGTTGCGGCAAGGGCTGCTGGTCGCCTTCCCGACCGAGACTGTCTATGGTCTGGGCGGCGATGCGCGGAATGGCGAGGCTGTGGCTGCGATCTATGAGGCCAAGGGGCGGCCCAGCTTCAACCCGCTGATCGCCCATGTAGCCTCAACCGAAACAGCAAAAAGGTTTGTTGAATGGACCGATCAGGCCAAGCAATTGGCACAAGCCTTCTGGCCCGGTCCACTTACAATGGTTCTCCCCTTGCAGGATGATCACGGGATTTCATCACTCGTCACGGCGGGGCTGGATACTTTGGCTGTTCGGGTGCCCGCCCATCCCACCGCACGCGCCTTGCTGGCGGCGTTTGATGGCCCAGTGGCCGCCCCCTCGGCTAACCCGTCTGGGCAGATCAGCCCAACCACAGCGGCCCATGTCCGAACCGGGCTGGAGGGGCGCATCGCTGCCATTCTGGACGATGGGCCCTGCGGGGTTGGGCTTGAATCCACCATTGTCGGTCTGGCCGGAGCCCCTGCTCTGCTGCGGCCAGGTGGTGTGGCGCTGGAACGAATCGAAGAGGTTTTGCAAACGGAGTTGCATCATCACCAGCCGGGTGATCTGCTGACTGCGCCGGGGCAATTGCAATCCCACTACGCGCCGGATGCGCCCGTTCGCCTGAACGCACAAGCCACGCAAGGCGCCGAAGTATTGCTGGGATTCGGAGATGTCACCTGTGATCTGAACCTTTCAGATAGCAGCGATCTTGCCGAAGCCGCCGCCAACCTGTTCGCGGCGCTACACAAGCTGAATGCAACAGGCCGACCGATTGCTGTTTCACCGATCCCAGATCATGGGTTGGGTGCAGCCATCAACGACCGCCTTCGCCGCGCGGCGGCCCCCCGCGATTAGGCGCGGCCTGCGCTGGCAGAGAGCGTCAGTGGATCAACCCCCAGCGTGGCCAAAGCGGCCTCCCATTTCTCGTCATCCGGAACATCGAAAACAAGTTTCGAGGACGCTTCGGTCGTCAACCAGCCATTCATGGCGATCTCATCCTCAAGCTGATCCGGCCCCCAACCAGAATAGCCCAGAGTCAGCATCGAATTCAGCGGTCCCTTGCCTGATGCCAGATCTTCAAGCACATCGAGCGTTGCGGTCATGCTGAAATCTTCCGCAATTTGCATCGAATGCAGATTCGCATCGTAGTCCGCGCTGTGCAGCACAAAGCCACGCGACATCTCGACCGGACCGCCGAATTGAACCAGACGCTCCCCAACAACCGGAATGCGGCACGGGATGTTGAGCTGTTCCAGCAAGGTCTTGATCCGCAGATCTGAAGGCTTGTTGACAATCAAACCCATCGCGCCATCTTCGCCGTGGCTGCAGATATAGACGACCGAATGTTCGAATCGTGGATCGCCCATGCCGGGCATAGCAATCAACAGTTTTCCCGTAAGGTCCATCAGCAAACTTCTCTTGCGCCATCGGATGACACCAGAATGAACCTGCATGCCGGGGAATGGCAAGGGACCAGCTGGGATTTCTGGGCATTTCACCTAAGTGACCGGATCGTGACTTGGCATTTACGCTCAGAATGCGCATGTTCTGCACATGAAACTGCTTTCGAAATCCGCCGCAGCCGGTCTGACGGCCACTTTTTGCTTTGGCTTGCCTGCGATTGCTCAAGGGGTTGGTAACCTGGTGCAGCTTGAGGTTCTGGACGGTGGTCGGACCGCCAAGGGCACCTATCAAGGCGCTTTGCATCTGACGCTGAAGGAAGGCTGGAAAACCTATTGGCGTGCGCCGGGTGATGCGGGCATTCCGCCGCAGTTCAATTGGACAGGCTCTGGCAACATCGCGGATATCGCGATCACGTGGCCTGCACCGCATGTGTTCGATCAAAATGGACTGCGCTCGGTCGGGTATGAGGATCAACTGGTACTTCCCGTTGAGATCACGCCCGAGAACCCTGCAAAACCCGTTCGTTTGCGCGGTGAGATGGATTTGGGTGTCTGCAAAGATGTCTGTGTACCGGGTAAGCTGGATTTTGACCACACACTGGATGCAAAAGCCGGTCGCAATCCGGCTATAGCAGCAGCCCTTGCCCAGCGCCCGTTTTCCGAGCGTGAGGCTGGCGTGGTGATCGCAACCTGCCACCTGACGCCCACTTCGGACGGGATGCGGATCGAAGCGCATATCACCATGCCCTCTGCAGGCGGGTCCGAATTCGCCATAATCGAACCGGGCAACCCGACGCTCTGGGCTTCGCAACCCGAAACACATCGTCAGGGCAAAACCTTAATCACAAGTTCAGAGGTCGTCAGCGCCTCGGGTGGGCCGTTTGCGCTGGATCGGTCTGAGGTGAGGATCACGGTGCTTGGGGCAAACCACGCTGTAGACATACAGGGATGCAGCGCAGGCTGACCGGATGAGTCAAACTCCTAAGATTGGCGCGTTGGCCGTAGTTGTTCATGAAAATCAGGTGCTGTTGGTTCAGCGCAACAAGCAACCCGACGCAGGGTTGTGGGGTTTTCCCGGTGGCCATGTGGAATGGGGTGAAACCGTTTTGGCCGCCGCCGCCCGTGAGCTGCGGGAAGAGACGAGCGTGATTGCCGAACCGATGGAGTATATCGATAATCTGGATTTGCTTCTGCGCGACGGCGAAGGGCTGATCCGGGCGCATTATCTGTTGGTTGGTGTCGCGTGTCGATACACTTCGGGTACGCCGGTTGCTGCAGATGACGCGCGGGACGCGCAGTGGTTCCCCGTCGATCAGATCAAAGCCCGTGACCTTCCCATGAGTAGCCGCGTACCCGACCTGCTGCAGCTTGCGATCTTGCGATCAAGCCTCGGCGCGACCTGACAATCGTGCGTATAACAAGCTCGACAGCAGCACTCCCAACAACAGGATCACCGTCGCTCCGGCGGCAAAGACGCCAAAGCCCAATTGCAACACAATTGGCCCATCCGGGGTTGGGTAGAAGTCTGAAAGCAGCACCATCGGTTCACCCGTAACGGCAGGCCAGATCATTGATACCCCTAACCAAACCGCCAGCGCTGCGCCTGTTGCGCGAACGGCTATGCGCACCACTCGATCCGGCGCTCGTAGGGCGCGCCGCATCGCAGTCATCGGACGCGAGACATCGTTCAAGATCGCCAGCAGCGCGGGAACCAGCAACAGGATCAGCACCATCCCGAAGCCCAGCCCGTAGACCAGCGTGATCACGGTTGGCTTCAAAAACTGCGCCTGCTGCGAGCTTTCGTACATCAAAGGCGTCAAGCCCAGCACAGTGGTCAAGGTGGTCAGCATCACCGGTCGCAGCCGGTCTGCGGTGCCTTCAACGATCGACGGTACCAGCCCACGTTCCTGTTGATACCCATCGATCGTAGTCACCAACACAATCGAGTCGTTGATGATGATCCCGGTCATGCCCAACAAGCCAACAACGGTGAACATACTCAGCGGCACATCCCAAAGGTAATGCCCCCAAATCGCGCCCACGAGACCAAAGGGTATGATCGCCATGACCACCAAAGGCCGCGTCCAGCTGGCAAAGACCCATGCCAGAACCAGATAAATCCCGGTCAGACAAAGGATTAGCCCGGTGCGCGCCTCCGAGAGGAACTCATCCTCCTGTTCGCTCAGACCTGCCATGCGCCATTCAACCTGACGTTCGGAGGCAATGTTGGGCAGGATTTCCTCCTGCATCGCACGAGCAATCTCGGCGGCTTGCGCCGGATCATCCTCGGAAATGTCGCCGTTCACCGAGATCACGCGCAGGCCATTTTCGCGCCGGACCGTCGAGAACCCCGACTTTCGCTCGACCGAGACAATATCGGCCAGCGGAACGTAGACACCATCGGGCGTCCGCATCAGCGTGCGTTCCAAAAAATCAGCTGTCAGTTCGCCCTCGGGCAGTTCGATCCGAATCTCGGTGCTGCGCGGTCCATCCGGGAAAGTAGCGGCCTCGATCCCGTTCAGTCGGTTTCGCAATACGCGGCCAAGTGTTTCGATGCGGAAACCCAGCGCCTGGCCCTGTGCCGTCAGATCCAGAATGAACTCTTCCTTGTCATACGCCAGATTATCCTCAAGCGCCGAAACTTCAGTATATTTCGACAGCGCGGCCTGCAAATCTTCGGACGCGGATTTCAACGTGTTCACATCGGCGCCGTAGAATTGCACGTCAATTGCATCGCCACCGGGGCCCGAGCGCCAGCCGCGGAAACTGAGCAATTCGACCTTCGGATGGCGGGGGACAAAGTCCTGAAGCTCACCCACAAACTCAAAACTGGAATAGGGGCGCAGGTCGGCATCAATCAACTCAATCGAGATACCGCCCAGCAGATCGCTGTCCTTCCCATCCGCCGCACGCAACCCCCATCCGGCCGATCCACCTACTTCTGCCAGAACATAATCGATGGGATTGCGGCCATGACGCTCTTCGTAGATCTGGCCCAGTTCTTCGGTGGCCCGCTGGACCATGTGCATCATTTCAAGCGTCTCGGCGCGTGTGGCACCTTCAACCATGATGAAATTGCCGGTGACCGAGCCGCGTTCTGGCGCATTGAAGAAACGCCAGTTCACATCCCCCCGTATGAACAGAGCGATCTGGCTGGCCAGAACGACAACCATCAACGCAACCACCACGTAGCGCGCCCAGATCACCCACGCAACCAGTGGGCGGAACAAATGATCCCGCACCCAGCGGAAACCTCTATTCACGACCCGGTTTGGCCAGTCATACCAGTGTTCCTTTGCCGAATGTGCGATGGCATGCGCCATGTGGTTCGGCAGGATCAAAAAACACTCGATCAATGAGGCAATCAGGACCGCAATAACGGTGAACGGAATGTCGCGGATCAACTCTCCGAACCGGCCACCGATCGCGGTTAGTCCAAAGAATGCGATGACGGTTGTGACGGTTGCGGCAAACACCGGCATCGCCATGCGCCGGGCTGCGCGTTCGGCAGCGACCATCGGCGCTTCGCCCAGCCGGCGAGCACGAAAATCGGCATGTTCGCCCACCACAATGGCGTCATCGACCACGATGCCCAGCGTGATGATGAGACCAAACAGAGACACCATGTTCAGTGACAGCCCACCCAGATACATCAGAGCAATAGCCGCTGACATCGCAACCGGAATGCCGGCGGCCACCCAAAAAGCGATCCTCGCGTTGAGGAACAGGAAGAGCAGGCACACCACCAGTCCCAGGCCCAACAGACCGTTGTCCACCAGAATATCCAGACGGTCGGTGATGGCTTGCGCCCGTGTGCGGATCAGCTCAATCGTGATGCCTTCGGGCAGGCTCGCCTGCATCTGGGCCACCACATCCTCAACATCGCGCTGGATGCCAATGGCGTCGCCAAGATTGGAACGATCTACGCGGATCGACATTGCAGGATTTTCACCCACGAAATAGCTGCGATTGCGCGTAACGCCCTCGACCCTGATTTCAGCCACATCCCCTACAACAAGCTTTGAGCCGTCTGCGAAATTGCGTAGGGCGATGCCCTCAATTTCTTCCGGGGTGCGTTTTTCTACCCCCGTTCGGATGCGCGCGTTGGCGCCCGAGACATCGCCTGCAGGGTTAGCCGTGACTTCGGCAGCGATGGCCGCCGCGATATCCGAGAGTGAAATGTCATTGGCGATCAGCTGTACTGTGGGCACCTCGACCACCACGCGCGGTGCGGCCAAGCCGCGGATCGTAGTGCGCGTGACCCCGGCGGCAAAGAGGCGGCTGATCAGTTCATCGGTGAACTTAGCCAATTGCTCGGCCTCGATGGGGCCAGTGATGACCACATCCGTGACACGATCACGCCAGGCCCCGCGCCGAATTGTCGGCTCTTCGGCGTCTTCGGGCAGGTTGGTGACACTGTCGACTGCCGTCCTAACCTCTTCGACTGCGCGGGACATATCCCAGTTTGGTTCAAATTCCAGCCGGACCTGTGCCGATCCTTCGCGCGAGGTTGATTCGGTACTTGCTACACCTTCGACGGCCAATAGCGCCGGTTCGAGCAGTTGGATGATGCCATTGTCGACATCCTCGGGGCCGGCGCCCTCCCATTCCACATTCACATCGACGCGTTCAAGGATCACATCAGGAAAGAACTGCGCCCGCATGTTGGGGATCGCCGCGATGCCCAACACCAACATGACCAGCAGCAACAGATTGGCCGCTGTCCGATGCCTGGTGAAATAACTCAGGATACCGCCTGCCGCGCTGGGAATTTCGCGGATCATGGCTCCTAACCCCCGGCCCGATTGTCATCAAGACGGCGTACTAGAGCGGCAGGTACTTTTGCCTCGCTCAGTTGACCCAATACCTGGTCCTTATCCGCTTGTGACATCCCATCGCTGGCCTCTACCTGCGCGACAAGTTGAGCCCGCTTTTCGTCGGAGAGTTCGACCATGCCGGGATCAACTTCGGTGCTGGCTTCAACCCGCAGAGGCCGGACGCGAACGCCCGAACCCAACAGAGGCGTCCGTCCGATCACTACTTCTCGACCCTCCAGACCTTCACCGCGCAGCAATACTTCATCTCCTTGACGACGGACCAGTTGTACTGCCAAAGGCTCCAACCGATCGTCCGGACCAAGCACCAGCACGTTGCCCGCTGCATCCAGAACAGAGGAAGGCAGGCGCACAACATTCTCCAGCGGTTGTTCCTCAACCGAAACGGTGACGAAATCCCCTGGTTTGAAACCTGGCGCATCATCGAGGCGGGCATAGATCAGACGCCCGGTCTGCCCTTCACCCGCAGCTCCGCTGTCGCGACTGATTTGGCCCTTCGCGATCAGATCGGTCCCAGTGACCTCTAGCGACACGGTGACTGGTGCGGAAATCAAGCCGCCTTGCGCGTCCAACAATCGCACATATTGCGCGGTCGAGACCCGGAACGCGACCTCAAGCGCGTTGGGGTCCACAAGTTCAGCCAGCTTTTCATTGGCAGCGACCAACCGGCCTTCGACCAGTGTGACTTCGGTCAACGTGCCGTCAAAGCCGGCGTGGATCGTCATGTCTTCCAAATCACGCTCGGCCCCTTCCAGCGCGATGCGGGCGCGGGCAAACAGTGTGGTGGCCTGATCAACCCGAGACTCAGCCTGCGCCAACGCAATCCTGCGCGCCAGAACTGCCTGATGAGCAGATGTTGCAGCCAGTTCCGCCTCTTCAACACTGGCAGCCGCGCCAACGCCTCGTGTCTGTAGGTCTTGTTGACGCTGAAGAGCCCGGTCGCGTAGCTCGGCCTGCGCTTCGGCTGATTTCAATTCATCCTGCGCCAGCAGCAGCGAGCGTTCTGCGTCTCGTTCTTCAAATTGGGCATCCAGAAGATCGGATTTGGCGCGGTCCAAGGCTGACTGCATATCAGCTGGATCCAACTCAACCAGCAACTCACCAGCCGTCACGGTGCCACCGTCTTCAAAGTCATCCGCCAGCGACACAACGCGCCCGCCCAAGGCTGCGCGCAGCTCTAGCCGACGGCGACTTTGGATCTGACCAAATGCCTCCAGATAGGGCGTAACGGTTTCTGGTTCGGCGGCGCGGACACTGACGGCGAAAATGCGTTCCCGCGCCTCGGGGGTCTGATTGTCCCGCGTCAGCACATCCTGCACCGCACCCGAGATCATCTGTACAGCCACGATCAACAGGCCCAGCGTCAGAAACGCCAGGAACACACCTACAAGGCTTTGCCGCAGAAATCGCATCGGTCACTCACCTTTGGTCGCACATGCTGTCTTCCGCAAAGGTAGCCGGGTCGCAAAAAATGCCAAGCCACAAAGCGGTTATGATGCGTTAAACGCAGGACCAGTCTACTTCCGTCGCAGATGTTCGTCCAATCTGGGCATTATTTCCACGAAATTGCAGGGGCGGTGGCGATAATCGAACTGTTTCTCCAAAATCGCATCCCACGCGTCTTTACACGCGCCCGGGCTGCCCGGCAGCGCAAACAGATAGGTTCCGCCCGCCACACCGCCTGTGGCGCGGGACTGCACGGCAGAAGTACCTATCTTTTCCATAGACACGATGGTGAACACCGTGCCAAACGCCTCGATCTCTTTTTCATAAACATCCCGATGTGCCTCGACTGTAACATCGCGACCCGTCAGACCTGTGCCGCCGGTCGAGATCACAACGTCGATCTCAGGATCAGAGATCCAAGCACGCAATTGTTTTGCTATCTCAGCGCGCTCATCTTGTATAATCCTGCGATCCGCCACTGAGTGGCCCGCTTTTTCGATCCGATCCATCAACGTCTGGCCCGAGCGATCCTCGTCCAGAGACCGCGTGTCAGAAACAGTCAGGACAGCGATCCGGACGGGAATGAACTTCTTGCTTTCGTCAATGCGTGACATGCGGTGTCAGGCCCTTTCCATAATAGCAAGCCGGAGGGCCAAAGCGGTGAAGATCCCCCCTGACACCCAACCTAGAATACGCGAGGCACGCGGATTGCCGATTAGAATCCGACCTGCGCCGCCAGCAAAAATGCCGACCAGCCCATTCACTACAAACCCGCCGACACCAAGAATTGCGCCATAGATCAGGAACTGCGCCAATACCGAACCCTTCCCTGGATCGATAAATTGCGGGATGAAAGCGAGCACGAACAGAATGACTTTGGGATTGGTCAGGTTGACTAGCATCCCGTCCCGAAACGCGTAACGGGTGGGTCTGTTCGGTGCGTCGGCGGCGACTGCACCATTCCTGATCGCACCCCATGCGAGATAAAGCAGATAACCCACCCCGACCCAGCGGATCACATCGAACAGCCACGGCAGGGTAGCGACCGCCGCGCCAAGGCCGAGACCGGCAATCAGAACGTGCATCATACCGCCTGCAGAGACCCCGGCACTTGCGGCAATCGCAGGGCGCGGACCTGCGCGCAAGCCTTGACCAAAACAGAACATCATATCCGCGCCGGGTGTGAAATTCAGCGCCAGCGCCGCCGGGATAAAAGCCAGCAGCGTTACCGTGTCGATCATGAACTCACCTCGAACCAATGCACTTTGGGCCCCAGATTGGCTATCTGTGTACGGCCGATGGTGCCTCGGTAACCCCAGCTGTCATGGATATGCCCGCAAAAGGCGAATTTGGGCTGAAGCCGTTCGACTGCGTCTCGAACAGCGACTGAGCCAACCGATTGGCCTTGCGAGGTAGTATCGCCATGCCCTTTGGGTGGAGAATGCACGATCAGGATATCTGTGGCCTCGCACCGATCCAGCAGTTCTGCGGCCTCAGGCTCGGTCAGGTCGCAGGACCAATCGCCAAAAGGCGTGACCGGCACGCCATAGCCCAGCCCAAACAGGCGCAGACCATCAAGTGTCATGCCTGTCCCGTGCAGAACATGCACACCATCAGGCGCGGCTTCTGTCAGTTCCTCGGCGCTTTCCGCATTGCCCGGCACCAGAACCAGCGGAGCCGCAATGCCCGAAAGCATCTGCATCGCTTCATTCAATCCCCGTCGCGCATTGCAAAAGTCTCCGGCCCCAATGACCAGATCAGCCTCGGCACTGGCGGCCACCAAGTCGGAGGCGCGGTTGCGCGCCATGTGCAGGTCAGAGAACGCCAGCACCCTCATGCCCCGCCCCTCAGCCGCGCTTGCAGGTCCAGCAGATCGGCCCAGGCCTGTCGCTTCATCTGCGGTTGACGCAGCAGGTAGGCCGGGTGAAACATCGGGATGACCGGCAGGTTCAGCGCCTGATCCCATTTCCCTCGCAGCCGCGTGATACCGCGTTTGCCCAGCACGGCCTGACAGCTGATATTGCCCATCACCACCAGCACCTCGGGTTTGGCCAAGGTCACATGCTGTTCCAGAAACGGCTTCATCATGCCTATTTCTTCTGGCTTGGGATCGCGGTTTTGCGGAGGGCGCCACGGCAGCACGTTGGTAATGTAGACATTCTCGCGTCGATCCAGACCAATCGCGGCCAGCATCCGGTCCAGCAATTGCCCAGCGCGCCCGACAAAGGGCTTGCCTTCGCGATCCTCATCACGGCCTGGCGCTTCGCCGATGATCATTACCCGTGCGCCGGGGGTGCCGTCGGCAAACACTAACTGCCGCGCGCCGCGTTTGAGGTCGCAAAGATCAAACGCTTCCATCGCCGCACGCAAATCGACGAGCGATCCGGCGGTCTTTGCCGCCTGTTTCGCAACAGCTGCGGCATCGACGGGTTCAGGCTTTTTCGCAGGTTCAGCCGCAGAGGGTTTCTTCGCCTTGGACGCTTTGTCCGGCAACGCATAGCGATCCACCGGCGCATCGCCGATCGCCTCGGTTGCGCCCAGCTCGATCTGCCATTCCAGCAGCGCCCGCGCGGTATGATGGTCCAAGCCCGATTCCATAACCCTCAATCTAACCAGCTTTTGACCGAGGGAAAGCGAATAGACCTTGCCAAGGCACAGGGTCGCACTGACCATGGCGGGGTCATGCTGTCATTTCTACGATTCCTTCTGATTGCTCTATTGCTGGCAACCTCTGGCGGTTTGGCGAGTGCGCAGCTGTTTGACCGGAATACTCAATGCCGCCCCGGACATTTGCAATGCGGGCGCGGTTGCTGCCCCGCAGGCCAGCGCTGCAGCTTTGATGGCCGCTGCATCCCGCCGGGGCACACCTATTGTGGAGGCGGACGCACCTGCGGCCCGTTCGAGCGTTGCGCGGCAGGAGGAACCCGTTGCGCCCCGGCGGGGGCGAACAAGTGCACCTCGCGTCTGGATTGCCCAGGTGGCAGCTTCTGCAACGGGCGCGGGGAATGCGAGCGCAGCAGACCAGATTTGGTCCCAGCTCCATCCACAACCTGCGCGGATGGCCGGTCCTGCGGAGCGGGCTCTTCCTGCTTGCCGGGCGGCGGATGCTCACGCCCCGGCTGGTTTCTGTGTGAGGAAACCGGTTCGCAATGCCGGCCCGGCTTTAAATGCTCGGCTCATCAGGGCTGCGTGCCGATCAAGGCTATCGATTGCGGCTATGGCAAGTGGTGCAAACCCGGCGAACAATGCCTGCCCGAAGGTGGATGCGAGAAACTGCCCGAAGGGTCGGAACCTTAGGTTGCCTTGGCCTGCATGGCTTCCTATAAGCGGTCCGATTGTCAGACAGGAGCCCGCCCATGCGTTTCGCCCATCGTCACCTTCTTGGCATCGAGCATCTGTCGCAATCCGATATCACTGCTATCCTTGATCTGGCCGAAACCTATGTCGATCTGAACCGGCAATCGACTAAGCACTCGGACGTGCTGTCGGGCCTGACACAGATCAACATGTTCTTTGAAAACTCAACCCGCACGCAGGCCAGTTTTGAACTGGCGGGCAAGCGGTTGGGGGCCGATGTGATGAACATGGCGATGCAGGCCAGTTCGATCAAAAAGGGCGAGACACTGATCGATACGGCGATGACGTTGAACGCGATGCATCCCGATCTGCTTGTAGTACGGCATCCTCATTCCGGCGCGGTGGACCTGCTGGCGCAGAAGGTAAACTGCGCCGTGCTGAACGCGGGCGACGGGCGGCATGAGCACCCGACACAAGCCCTTCTGGACGCGCTGACCATCCGCCGGGCCAAGGGCCGGCTGCACCGGCTGAACATCGCGATCTGCGGAGACGTGGCGCATTCGCGCGTCGCGCGCTCGAACCTGATCCTGCTGGGCAAGATGGAAAACCGTATCCGCCTGATCGGCCCGCCGACGCTGGTACCGTCTCATTTCGCCGAATTCGGGGCCGAAATCTATGACGACATGAACGAAGGCCTGAAAGACGTCGACGTAGTCATGATGCTGCGCCTTCAGAAAGAACGCATGGACGGCGGTTTCATCCCCTCAGAGCGCGAATACTACCACCGCTATGGGCTGGATGCCGCGAAACTCGCGCTGGCAAAGTCCGACGCCATCGTCATGCACCCCGGCCCCATGAACCGAGGGGTCGAGATCGACGGCACTCTGGCCGATGACATCAACCGGTCCGTCATTCAGGAACAGGTCGAGATGGGCGTTGCCGTCCGCATGGCCGCCATGGACCTGCTGGCGCGCAACGTGCGAGAAGCCGCATGAACGATCTGATCATCGCCCCCCATGAGCGCGGCGTGATCCGCCTGTTCTCGCTGGATATGCGCCCGGAAGAGGCGAAATTCCTGCACGAACCGGGGGCTGTTGATCAGGTACTTGGAGTCGAAGGGCTGGACCCCGAACAGATCGACATTTTTCCAGTATCCGACCTCGAAGACCTTGGGCTTTATGGCTATCTCAGCGAAGGTTGCGGTGTCTCGGTAGACCAGTTAGACCGCACGAAATTGGAGGCCATCGAAGGCTGGGTGATGGTCCTGCGCAGCGCGGCTTTCGGCGATCGATCAGTAACCCTTTCACCCGATCCACGCCTGCATCTGATTGGCCTGTTCACAGAAGAGGCCACGAACTGGACCGGCGACGTGATCGCGACGGAAAGCGCAAAGCCATACTCGGCCCCGCAAAGCCCGCCAGCGGATACCAAACCAAACCGCATCGGATCAGCGGTCATTGCCTTGCTGATTCTGATCGCCATCGGAGGTGCCTTGTGGCTGATCCTGTGACATTCTCCTCGGACAAAGGCGCTTATGTCCGCACCAATGCATGGCTCGCCGCCTTTGCAATGGTGGCCGCGATGGTCGTGCTATGGTTGATCGGCAATCCCTACGTCTGGACCGGCGCGCCTGCCGGGTTGGCTGCCATCGGGATCCGCGCGTGGTATTTGGCCTCGGAAGAACTGGTCGCCACGTGGGAAATGACAGACTCCACACTCACCGGGCCCGGTTCGCGCAAGGTGGCGCTGAACCAGATTCAGGCGGTCAACACGATTGGCAGCTTTGTCCAGATCGTCACCAAAGGCGGCGACAAACACCTTATCAAATACCAGGCGGACCCCGCCGCCACCAAAGCCGCAATCGAAAGGGCCATGGCATGAGCAATCTGATTTTCACCAATGCCCGCCTGATCGACCCCGAAGCGGACACAGATAGCATCGGCTGGCTGAAGGTTGCCGACGGTAGGATCGCGGCGCTTGGTGAAGGCGCGGCCCCAGACGCTGACACGCAGGTGGTCGATTGCGGTGGGCAATGCCTTGCCCCCGGCATTGTCGACATTGGCGTCAAGGTGTGCGAGCCCGGTGAACGGCACAAGGAAAGCTATAAATCTGCAGGTCTTGCAGCAGCCGCAGGGGGTGTGACAACCATCGTCACGCGCCCTGATACCCTACCTGCCGTCGACACACCCGAAACGCTGGAGTTTGCCACCCGCCGCGCGCAAGCGGACGCTCCGGTCAACGTCCTGCCGATGGCCGCCCTGACCAAAGGACGCGAAGGGCGTGAGATGACCGAGATCGGGTTCCTGCAGGACGCAGGCGCCGTGGCGTTTACCGATTGCGATCATGTCGTGACCAACACCAAGGTGTTTTCTCGTGCTCTGACTTACACTAAATCCTGCGGCGCACTGGTCCTTGCGCATCCGCAGGAGCCGGGGCTCAGCGCTGGGGCTGCAGCCACCAGCGGCAAGTTCGCCGCTCTGCGAGGCTTGCCCGCCGTATCGCCTATGGCTGAGCGGATGGGACTGGATCGTGACATCGCCTTGCTTGAAATGACCGGAGCCGCCTATCACGCCGATCAGATCACCACGGCCCGCGCCCTGCCCGCACTGAAACGCGCCAAGCGCAACGGGCTGGACATCACGGCAGGCACTTCGATCCACCATTTGACACTGAACGAATTGGACGTGTCCGATTATCGCACCTTCTTCAAAATCAAGCCCCCACTGCGATCCGAAGATGACCGGCAAGCCGTGATCGATGCAGTGCGAACCGGTCTGATAGACACGATCAGCTCCATGCACACCCCGCAGGATGAGGAAAGCAAGCGCCTGCCGTTTGAAGAGGCGGCCTCGGGCGCGGTGGCGCTGGAAACGCTGCTGCCTGCGGCGCTGCGCCTATACCATTCCGAACAGCTGGACTTGCCGACCCTGTTCCGCGCCATGGCCCTGAACCCGGCCAAACGGCTGAGCTTGGAGAGTGGTCGCCTGTCCCAAGGCGCGCCCGCTGATCTGGTACTGTTCGACCCGGATGTTCCCTTTGTTCTGGACCGCTTTACGCTGAAATCGAAATCGCAGAACACACCGTTTGACGGCCAGCGGATGCAGGGTAAGGTCACCGCAACCTATGTCGCTGGACAAGAAGTGTACCGGAGAGCCTGATGCCCTTGATCGACAGCACAATAACTCAGCTCATCCTGTGGGCCGCGCTGGGATACCTGCTTGGGTCAATCCCGTTTGGCATGATCGTCGCGCGCGTGATGGGTCTGGGAAACCTGCGGCAAATCGGGTCGGGCAATATCGGGGCAACCAACGTCCTGCGCACCGGGAACAAGGCGGCGGCGGCGCTGACGTTGCTGTTTGATGCAGCCAAAGGTGCCGTTGCCGTTCTGCTTGCACGGGCATTGGCCGGAGAAGACGCTGCGCAAATCGCAGCGCTTGCCGCATTTCTTGGTCATTGCTTCCCGGTCTGGCTGGGCTTCAAAGGCGGCAAAGGCGTAGCAACCTTTCTGGGCCTTTGGCTCGCGCTTGACTGGCGCGTGGGTGTCGCCTGTTGTTTGACATGGCTGGTTGCAGTGCTGATCTGGCGTATTTCATCTGTTGGGGCGCTGGCCGCCGCCGCTCTGTCCACAACTTGGATTATGGTTTTGACAGATGGCAGTACGTTTTTCCTCGGGATTGCTTTGACCTTACTGGTCTACTGGCGGCACAGCGCCAACCTCGCGCGTATCAAGGCAGGAACCGAGCCAAAAATCGGAAAATCGTGACGGCGTCCAGCGCTTTCCTGAAGGCGATCGATGATCTGCCCATCGGCACATTCACGGGGGCCGCTGGCCCGCGCAGATATTTGGTTTCGCATCAGATCATGGCAGGTGGGAAATCACACAAGCTCGTGGCCTATCAACTGGGCGGACCGGACTATATCAGCTTAAACCTTTATCTCACCCGCAAGAGCGGTGCGCTGCTGCGCCCCTGTGAGATGCCCGCTGAGAAAGTGGTTGCCTTTGTTCTGGCGCTCGTGCCTGACGTGCAGGAATGAACAACAGGTCTTTGTGACCGCACAATCACAATTGATTGCTTTGAACGTGAACAGGCCATTCCCCAACTGGGATTTTGTGACGGCCAATTACCGGCGTCGCGACAATCAAATCCGGTTCGCCCGGGCAAAATTACCGTGCTCTTAAGCGAGCCTATTCACGAAAGGTGAAGTCATGAACAAGTTCAAATCCATAATCAGCGGAGTCGCGCTGTCTGTTGCCATTGCAAGTTCGGCCATGGCCGCAGGTGTTGAAATCAACGCAAGCTCAACCGGCTTGGCAATGCAGGGCTATGACCCGGTTGCCTATTTTACCGTTGGTGAAGCCACCAAAGGCGACTACCGCATTTCCACCCTGCACAACGACGCGCTGTACCGTTTCGCGTCGGAAGAAAACAAAGCCGCCTTTGAAGCCAACCCTGAGGCATACCTGCCCGCTTACGGTGGCTACTGCGCATTTGGCACCGCAATGGGCTTCAAATTCGATGGTGACCCGAACTACTGGAAAATCGTCGACAACAAGCTGTACCTGAACCTGTCTCAGGACATTCAGGAGCGTTGGGAAGGCGACATTCCGGGCTTTGTTGAGCAAGCCAGCGCAAACTGGGAAGACATCGCCGACAAAGACCCGGCTGAACTGCAGCAATAATTCGCTGACAAGACCTTTGTATATCGGCGGCGGATCGTATCTGCCGCCGATCGTCGTTTGAAGGCGTCGTGCCGCGACCTATTTATAAGCTCAGACAAGTGCCCAGATAAAATGGGCCCTCGCCGCGGACACCGGCTAGCCACCAGTATGGTTCGGAATAGACAAAGCATCACTGATCCGGCTTTTGGGCTGGTTTGTAGCGCCAGGCATAAGGCTGCTAGCCGATTACCGGTCAGCGGATCTCGAGCGAAAGGAAACAGAAGATGACGGGTAAACTTGCACTTTTCACCTCTGTCGTGACGCTAGCGGCGGGTTCAGCGATGGCACAATCCTCGGGCAGCTGGACCGGCTTTTACGGCGGTGCACAGATCGGCTATGCTGATATCGATACCAACATCTCAGGCGTAGACGGGGATGGCGCCATTGGCGGTATCATCCTGGGATATGACTATGATCTGGGCGACTGGGTTTTTGGCGGTGGCTTTGACTATGACTGGAGCGACATCGACCTGGGTAGCGCCGCCACGGTCGAGAAGGTCTGGCGCATCAAAGCACGCGCTGGCTACAAGGTGAACCCACAGGGTCTGTTGTATGGTACCGCTGGTTATGCCGACGCAGACACAAACAATCTAGGCAGCGACAATGGCTGGTTTATTGGTGCTGGCTATGAACAGATCGTCGCCCCCAACATCAGCGTAGGCGGCGAACTTTTGTATCATGAGTTTGATGATTTCAATTCATCGGGCGTCGATGTTGATGCCACGACGCTCCAGTTGCGTGTCGCTTACCGGTTCTAAGCAGATACAACAGGCCCGGTAGTCATTACCGGGCCTCTCCTTTTAGGGCACCAAGATTGTACTGCCAGTGGTCTGACGTGCTTCCAATGCGCGATGTGCATCGGCAACCTGATCCAGCGGAAACTCCTGATCGACGTGGATCTTAGCCTCGCGCCCATCCACTTTGCCAAACAGACGCCGCGCCATTGCCTGACAAGTAGCGTGATCCGAGATATGGGTGAACAGGGTTGGGCGGGTGATCTTCAAAGATCCCCGCTGCGCCAACATTCCCAGATCGACAGGTGGCACTGGCCCCGACGCGTTTCCGAATGAAATCATCATGCCCAAGGGTTTCAGGCAATCCAGCGATCCCTCAAACGTGTCCGCGCCGATGGAGTCCATCACCACATCGACCCCTTTGCCGCCGGTGATCTCAGCGACACGTTCGACAAAGTTCTCGGTTCGGTAGTTGATGCAATGCGACGCGCCGTTGAACTGCGCCAGGCTGCATTTTTCATCCGTTCCCGCTGTTCCGATCAGTTTGATGCCTTCGGATTTGGCCCATTGGCAGGCGATCAGACCAACCCCGCCTGCAGCGGCGTGAAACAAAACGGTGTCCCCGCGCCGCAAAGGCGTTGTGCGGTGAAACAGGTATTCGACCGTCATGCCCTTCAGCATCATCGCCGCTGCGGTGCGGAATGAGATACTCTCGGGCAGCGGACATACCTGTGCGGCAGGCATCACGCGCGCTTCGCAATAAGCCCCGGACGGGCCAGCGGCATAGGCCGCGCGTTGGCCATTGGAAAGGTGCGTGACACCTTCGCCCACAGCCTCAATCACACCGGCTGCCTCCATCCCTAATGCGTGAGGCAATTCAAGCGGATAGAGACCGGTGCGCTGATAAACATCAATGAAATTCAATCCGCAGGCATGGTGGCGAATGCGTACTTCTCCCGGCCCCGGATCCCCAAGCGGACGATCCTCAATCCGCAGGGCCTCCGGCCCGCCGTGTTCGTGAATGACGACAGTGCGCGCTGTTTGCTGCATGATACCCTCCGTTGCCTGTTGAAACAAAGCTAACATGCCTGTTCGACAGGGCAATCTTTGTTATCCCTCAAGCATGTTCGGGCAAGATTTTGCAATATGTGCTATAATGCGGGTGGACGTTGTAAATGGGCAGACGTTGCCGGCTGATCCGGTCACACGAATTTGCCGTACCGGATGCATCCCGCGGCGCACCCACGCCAGAGAAGGGGATGAACATGGACAAGACAATCGGTAACCCAATTACCTGGGTCGCCCGTAATCTGCGGGCGACCAGCGATCATGTGTCGGAATCAGTATCCGAAATCGGCAGCGCGGATGTCCGCACCCTGCCAACAGTGCACACGCTGACCCTGCAGGATCTGCGCGAATGCCTGAAAGCCGGATATAACGATTTTCTCGAAACTCGAGCCGATGCGATCTTTATCGTTCTGATCTACCCGATCGCAGGCCTTCTGATGTTCGGTATTGGGCTCAACAAAGACATGGTGCCTTTGCTGGCCCCGCTCGTCATGGGCTTTGCCCTGATCGGGCCTGTCGCCGCCGTTGGGCTTTATGAGATCAGTCGCAAGCGGGAACAGGGCGGAGACGTACATTGGCTGGATGCGTTTGGCGTGTTCCGCTCGCCTTCCTTCGGCGCGATATTGGCACTGGGCTTTTATCTGGTCATGCTGTTGTTGATCTGGCTGATGGTAGCGCAAGGAATCTACGCGCAGACACTTGGGCCAGAGCCCCCAGCCTCGGCAACAGCCTTTATCACCGAGGTATTCACCACTGGAGCTGGCTGGAGCATGATCATCATCGGCACCGCCATCGGCTTCCTGTTCGCACTGGTCGCGTTGGCGCTGAGCGTGGTCAGCTTTCCATTATTGCTTGATCGCAAAGTGGGCGTTCCAGTGGCCGTGGTGACCTCGGTTCGGGTCTTGCGTCAAAACCCGGGCGTGATCCTGACTTGGGGTGCGATCGTGGCGACGCTTCTGATATTGGGCGCCATACCGATTCTGCTGGGCTTGATCGTAGTGATGCCCATTCTGGGTCACGCCACTTGGCATCTGTATCGCCGGGCGGTCGCCTGACCGCGCGGCGTCAGCTTAGCCGGAGACTTTAAGAACGATCTTGCCGATGTGGCCCGATCCTTCCATCCGCGCATGCGCGGCGGCGGCATCAGCCAGATCGAATTCGGAATCCATCACAGGCGCTACCTTCCCGGCCTCAAGCAAAGGCCAGACGGCTTCACGCAAGTCTTGCGCAATGCGCGCCTTCGCCAGATCGCTTTGCGGACGCAGAGTGCTGCCGGTCAGGGTCAGACGCTTCACCATCATCAGCGCAAAGTTCAGTTCGACCACCGGACCTTGCAGGAATGCGATTTGAACCAAACGACCATCTTCGGCCAGCGCTTTGACGTTGCGCGGGATGTAATCGCCGCCGACCATGTCGAGGATCAGGTTCGCCCCGCCTTCGGCGCGCATCGCAGCCACGAAGTCTTCGTCGCGATAATTGATCGCCTTCTCAGCCCCCAATTCGACACAAGCCGCACATTTCTCAGCCGATCCGGCCGTGGCAAAAACCCGAGCGCCAAATGCATTGGCCAACTGAATCGCGGTCGTGCCAATCCCGCTTGAACCACCATGGACCAGAAAACGTTCCCCCGCTTTCAGGCCACCCCGCGTAAATACATTGGACCAGACGGTAAAGAAGGTCTCGGGCAGGCAGGCGGCCTCTTTCATTCCCATGCCTGCAGGTATAGGCAAGCAATGCGCGGCGGGTGTGGCGACATATTTGGCATAGCCGCCGCCGGGCAACAAGGCGCAAACCTGATCGCCCACGGCCAGACCTTCGACACCTGAACCGATGGCGACGACCTCGCCCGAGGCTTCCAGCCCTGGCAGATCGCTCGCGCCGGGAGGTGGATCATACGCCCCCGCCCGTTGCAGCGCATCAGGACGGTTCACCCCGGCATAGGCTACTTTCAGAACCACCTGACCCTCCGCCGGTTCCGGTATCGGGCGTTCGGTCAATTGCAGAACGTCCGGGCCACCCGCTTCGGTAATCTCAACAGCGCGCATCGTCTGGGTCATGGGCATATCTCCTTTGCCTCTTGCCTAGCAGTCAGTAGCGCAGAGGCCCAGCAACAAGTGGAAACGTTGCGACTATTTCCCAGATGACAGCGAACCGGGCAAGTTGTCTGACATCTTCACCGGAGCCTTCACCTGACCCGCAAGCCAGTTGGGCACAGCCAGAAACGGCTTCAGCAGCGGATTGTCATTCACCTGCGCCTTGAGCTTTTCGAACTGCATCACGCCCTCGATCCGGCGATCGAGGAATTCCCATGTCGCCTGATAATCCGGACTGTCATCGCCCAGCCAATACAACAGTGTTGAAGAATAGACTCCCGACAAAGTGGCACGTTTGGTGTACCAGTTCACGTCATCCGAAGTATCGCCAAGCGCTGTCCAGATCTGGTCACAGGTGCCCCAGACCGCCTTGGCCCCATCTGCGGCATAGATTGGCAACGCGAACAGAGTCACACCCCGGCGCACGGCCTCTTTGTCTTCGACTGCCTGTAAACGAAAGCGGACAGCGGCGGCGATCTTGTCACGAAACTTCAGCCCGCTTAGATCCTCAGTATTGATACGATCCAGCATTGCCGCATCACCGCGCGCATGGAAGGCCAGTGCCAGATCGACAGCGCCGCGCGGGCAGATGGCGCGGGCCAGTCCGGCATCCAGACCGCAATCGGAAATCGCTGCGCGAAAGCTTGTTTCCGACCAACCGTCAAATGGCACATGGTCGAGAATCGCGTTCAGAAGTTGTTCTTTGGTATCTTCATAGGTAGCGGTCATTTCGGCTCTCCGAGGCTGCGGGTCCAGTACTAGACAAGTTAGGCGCGCTTTGCTATACGGCCACCTCCTGCAATTTCCTTGCAACTCTATCTAGAAAGGTGGTGACAACCACATGCAGGTTAGTGTTCGCGACAATAACGTCGATCAGGCGCTTCGTGCCCTGAAGAAAAAGCTGCAGCGCGAAGGCGTGTTCCGTGAAATGAAGCTGAAGCAACATTTCGAGAAACCGTCCGAGAAAAAAGCGCGCGAGAAAGCTGAAGCGATCCGCCGTGCCCGTAAACTGGCACGTAAGAAAGCACAGCGCGAAGGTTTGCTCTAAGAGCCTACCGCGACTCGTCCAGCTTTGGATGACACTATTTGACGACCCCCGAGGCCCCGCCCGGGGGTTTGTCGTTTTTTAGGGCGGATATTCTCGCCCATTCCCGGCTTTACCCTCGCGGCAACCTGCCGATTTTGATGCGATCGCCTAAGTCGGCATTTTACAGCGCAGCGAATCGCCGCTCGGTTGCATTCTGCCGCCGAAAATCGCCCAACACCGTACCTACCCTGTTCAGCGTTCTTTGATCGTCTGTAAGTGAGGCCGTCCACTCAGACATAACCAAAAACGGAGGCACTGATGTCGACAGCAAGTACGGTTGAGCGCGAAATGCTGGCGCTGATCAACCAAGAGCGCACATCCCGCGGTCTTGATCCCCTGGAACTTGAACGCAACCTGAATGAATCATCCGAGGACCACAGCACCTGGATGCTGGACACCGACCGGTTCAGCCACACCGGGCAGGGCGGCTCATCTGCAACTCAACGGATGCAAGCCGCAGGATTTGACCTGTCCGGCAGCTGGCGCACCGGAGAAAACATCGCCTGGCAATCCGAGCGCGGCGCACCAGGCATCAGCGATGATGTCGCGCAACTGCACCAGAACCTGATGAACAGCCCCGGCCACCGAGCCAACATTCTGAACCCCGAATTTAAGTATATCGGCATCGGGATCGAAGAAGGCGACATGCAGGGGTTCGATGCAGTCATGGTGACGCAGAACTTTGCTGCGACACAAGGCGAGGTCGACCTTGATAACGGCGGCATCACCCCACCCGTGACCCCTCCGGTTGAAGAGGTTGCGGAACCGGAAGAGGAGGTTACCACTCCGACCGAACCTGAAGTGCCGGATACCGACGTCACCGAGACTGACGAACCGGTTGACGAAACACCGGTTGCGGAAGTTCCGGAAACCGAGGAACCGGCTGAGGAGACCCCGGACGAGGACGTTACTGAAACCGAAGAACCAACGGACGAAACTCCGGACACCGATGTGACAGAGACCGAGGGACCTGCGGACGAAACGCCGGACACTGACGTCACTGAGACCGACGACCCAGTCGAGGAGACACCGGAAACTGATGTCACCGAAACTGAAGAGCCGGAAACGCCTGATACCGATGTGACTGAAGTTGAAGACCCGGAACCTGAAGTGCCGGATACCGACGTCACCGAGGTCGAAGAGCCAGAATTACCTGAGGTTGTCGTTGACAATGGTGCACCGGGCGCGGACTGCTTTGACGTTCAGGCCTTCCTTGCCGGGATCGAAGCGTTTGTTAACGCACTGCAGGCCCATTTTGACCAGTTCGATTGGTCTCAGGTGCAGCAGGCCGATACGACCCCGGAAATGGATGATTTCGATCTTGTGTTCGACACCGACGTCGCTAACGACATGATTGAAACCGTTGAAACCACAGTCGAAGACATGAATGACGATATGTGCGGCATGTTTGTTTTCGAAATGAACTGCGGATTTGATTGGGGCTAATCAAACCGTTCAGGTGCGGGGGATCACTCTCCCGCACCACATGCCTGCCAAATCAGTAAATCTTTGGCACGTGCAGCTCATCCGGCAGAATACGCCGTTCGTATTCGGGATTATAGCGCCGATCCGGCAAATTGACCTTTTCTTGCGGCACATCCTCGTAGGGGATCTTGGTTAGCAGATGCTCGATACAATTGAGCCGTTCGCGCTTTTTGTCATTGCCTTCAACGATATACCATGGCGCCTCAGAAATGTTGGTGCGAAAGAACATATCCTCTTTGGCCTTGGTGTATGCCTCCCACCGGATGCGAGACTCCAGATCCATGGGTGACAGTTTCCACTGCTTCATCGGATCGTGAATGCGCATCAGGAATCGCAATTGCTGTTCTTCGTCTGTGATCGAGAACCAGTACTTAAGCAGAATAATCCCCGACCGCACCAGCATCCGCTCGAATTCGGGAACGTCCTGAAAAAACTGTTCAACCTGATCTTCGTTGGCAAACCCCATCACGCGTTCCACACCCGCTCGGTTGTACCAGGACCGATCGAAGAACACGATCTCACCCGCCGCAGGCAAATGGGGCACATAGCGCTGAAAATACCACTGGCTTTGTTCCCGTCTGCTAGGCGCAGGCAAGGCGACCACGCGCGCGACCCGCGGGTTCAAGCGCTGTGTTATGCGTTTGATCACCCCACCCTTGCCAGCACTGTCGCGGCCTTCGAACAGGATGCAAACCTTGGCCCCGGTGTGAACCACCCAATCCTGTACCCTGATAAGTTCAGCCTGCAGACGCAAAAGGTTACGAAAATAGACCTTGCGATCCAGCATATCAGGATGCTGATCCTTGTAGATCTTACGCACCTCGACCGAAAGCATTGGTTCGCTGAATTCGATCTCGAAATCTTCATCCAGCGAATCTTCCAGTTCGGCTTCCAGCCAATCTTTAGGGGTGCTGTCATGTTCGTAAACCAAAGTCTGCTCCTTATCGTCTTCGGGTTCGGACCATACAGGGCCAGTGTAACCATCGGATGTCAGCGCGCATTGCCAATGTTTCACTTATGGTCGGAACTATAGATTTTGAACCGGTCTGAAGGCAGATACAAGCGGTCAGGATGAAACGCGGCCATCGGGTGCGGAAGAGTTCAAACTGGCAGGGCCGTGGTTTTGAAAACAGTGCGCAAAGCAAAAGAGCTTTGCATCTGCGCCACGCCGGGCAAGCGAGACAGGTACTGCCGATGTATGCGCGCGAAATCTTCGGTATTTTCAGCAACCACCTTCAGAATATAATCCGCTGTTCCGGCCATCAGATGACATTCTAGTACATCGGGAATTCGGGCTACTGCCTTTTCGAAGGATTCAAGCACCTCTTCCGCTTGTCCCTGCAAAGTAATCTCGACAAACACAGTTGTTGGCACATTCATTTTACGTGCATCCAGCAATGCAACGTAATCTTTGATATAACCTTCTGCCTCAAGCCGTTGAACACGGCGGTGGCACGCCGATGGTGACAGGTTGGCCTGTTCGGATAGCTCTGAATTAGACATCCGGCCTTTGCGCTGAAGGGCTGCCAGAATCTTTCGATCGGTCGCATCTATCATCATCGGCGCACATCCATTGCGTAGTATTTAACTATCTTCGGATAATTTCCTACAATTCTACCATTTGGCAAGCAGGGTTTCACAAAAATTGCACAGCATAATGCCCATAATTTAGGCAGTTTATGAATGGAGTCTCACATGAAAATCGGCTGCCCCAAGGAAATCAAACCCCAGGAGTTCCGCGTCGGGATGACCCCGAACGCGGCTGGCGAGGCTGTGGCCCGTGGTCACGAAGTCATCATTGAAACAGGTGCCGGGATGGGCTCGGGCTTTGACAATGATGCCTACGTCGCGGCAGGAGCTCGCATCGTCGACACTGCAGAAGAGGTGTTCGCCACCGCCGACATGATCGTCAAGGTCAAGGAACCTCAGGCGGTCGAGCGTAAAATGCTGCGCGAAGGTCAGTTGCTGTTCACCTATCTGCACCTGGCACCCGACCCAGACCAGACCCATGACCTGCTGGCATCCGGTTGTACCGCGATTGCGTATGAAACTGTCACCGACGCGAACGGCGGCCTGCCTCTGCTGGCCCCGATGTCGGAAGTTGCCGGTCGTTTGGCACCACAAGTCGGGTCCTGGACTTTGCAGAAGGCCAACGGTGGCCGCGGCGTTCTGATGGGCGGCGTTCCGGGTGTTGGCCCTGCCAAAGTGATCGTCATTGGTGGCGGTGTGGTTGGTACCCACGCTGCCAAGATCGCAGCGGGCATGGGCGCAGATGTCACCGTGCTGGACCGCTCGTTGCCGCGTCTTCGGTATCTGGACGATGTATTCGGCGGAAGGTTCAAGAACCAATATTCGACAGCTGGCGCCACCGCTGAACTGATCCAGGATGCCGATCTGGTCATCGGTGCGGTTCTGATCCCGGGTGCAGCAGCTCCGAAGCTGATCTCGCGCGCACAACTGTCGACCATGAAGCCCGGCGCGGCTCTGGTAGACGTTGCGATCGATCAGGGCGGCTGCTTTGAGACATCGAAAGCCACCACCCACGCCGATCCGGTTTACGAAGTTGACGGCATCATGCACTATTGCGTCGCCAACATGCCCGGCGCGGTTGCCCGGACTTCTACTATCGCACTGGGTAACGCGACCATGCCGTTCATGCTTTCGCTGGCAAGCAAGGGCTGGAAGCAGGCCTGTAAGGACGACGCACACCTGCTGGCAGGTCTGAACGTCCACGCCGGCAAGCTGACTTACGAAGCGGTAGGTACCGCCCTCAACATCGACTCGGTCGATCCGGCAACTCTGCTGAACTAAGAGTACTCCCGCCTCTGAAAGCGTCCTTTTCCAAAGGACGCTTTACAGACTTGGGCCTGGCGCCGCGCCAAAAGCGCGGCGCTGTTGTTTTCTTGACCAACGGTCGCGCAAAAAAGGCACCGCACTTTGGCGCGGTGCCCGGCCCAACCGGAGGAGGGCAATTCAATGCCCGAGCGACGGGCGGGAGGCTTACGCCTCTTTGTGAATCTCCACTGAATGCGGATACGGGATGGATACGCCCTTGGCGTCAAACGCTTCTTTGATCGCTTTGGTAAGTTCGAACTTCACATCCCAATAGTCAGCCGCCGCACACCACAGGCGCGCTGTCAGATCAACTGAGCTGTCTCCAAGGTTTGTCACGCGCACCCAAGGCTCAGGATCAGCCATGATACGACTGTCGGCCTTGGCCACATCCAGAATGATGTTCATCGCCTCATCCGCGCTGTCGCCATAGTCGATGCCGAACACCAGATCGACTCGGCGCGTGTCATGGGCGGAGTAGTTTGTGATCACCGAACCCCAAGCCTGACCGTTTGGCACGATGATCTGTACGTTATCAGGCGTCACCAGCTCAGTCGTGAACAGGTTCAGGTCTTTCACCGTACCTGCAGTGCCACCAATATCGACATACTGGCCCAACTTATAAGGCCGGAACACGACCAGCATCACGCCTGCGGCTAAATCACTGAGTGTTCCCTGCAGCGCCAAACCGATGGCCAAGGATGCGGCACCCAGAATGGCCACGATGCTGGTCGCCTCGATACCGAAGATGCCCAGCACGGCAACAAAGACTATCGCCAGCAGCACCCATTTCACCAAGCTCGCAACAAAATTCCCCAAAGTCGGGTCGATATGCGGTGTCGCGTTGATCCGCCGCCGCACCAGACCACTTATGGCTCCGGCGACGATCCAACCCAATACCAGAACGATCAGCGCTTTGATCGCGCTCATGATCAGCGGACCAAATGCGCCCACCTGTGTTACGACGTCTTCCACGTGCTTCTCCTTTGCACCAACAGCAAACCCGCGCTGTTGGCGCGGGATCACTGAAAGTTTGGGACATATTTACGCTCAGGTCTAGGTGCAGGATTTCCGAGTTTTCCCCCTGCTGTTCCCCAGCAAACAGCCACTGTCCGGTCCTGCACACTCAAACACCTGACAATCTGCGCTCATGCCACCACATTGAGACCTATAACTCGCAGGAGCATATCATGCTGGACACCACCTCATTCCCGATCATGGCCAAATGGCCACCGCAATTTCCTGATCGCATCCAACTTTATTCCTTTGCAACGCCCAACGGGGTCAAAGCGTCGATCATGCTGGAGGAAACCGGACTGCCCTACGAGGCACATCTGGTTACGCTGGCAGATGCGGATGTCAAAAGTCCCGAATTTCTGTCGCTAAATCCCAATAACAAGATCCCGGCTCTCATTGATCCGAACGGGCCCGATGGGGTCCCGATGGGGCTTTTCGAAAGCGGAGCGATCCTGCTGTATCTGGGCGAGAAAAGCGGCATGCTGCTGGGGCAGAGCAAGGCGGACAAACATTTAGTCACCCAATGGCTGATGTTCCAGATGGGCGGCGTTGGGCCGATGTTCGGTCAGTTGGGGTATTTCCACAAGTTCGCTGGCAGCGAGATCGAAGACCCCCGTCCCCGCGAACGCTATGTGAACGAGGGCAAACGCTTGTTGAACGTCCTGGAAACACAGCTGAACGGCCAGGATTGGATCGCCGGAGACTATTCGATCGCGGACATAGCCATCGCGCCCTGGCTACGTGGTCTCGACTATTATGGCGTCAAAGAGGTCCTCGGTTGGGACAACTACAGCAATGTAGTGGCCTATCTCGACCGTTTTCTGGAAAGGCCTGCAGTTCAGAAGGGCCTGACCATCCCGCCCCGAGATTAACTTGAACCACAGGGCGGCGGCACCAAAGTGCCGCACGCCCTTAGGCCCTTCAGCCTGGCAATCGGCCTGTCTCCACGTAACGCAAAATCTCGACAACCTGCGCGGGCTCTTCCGCCACCGCCAGCGCGGCCGCGTCCACCTCTTTCAAAGCGTGTTGATGATCGGGTCCGTGTAACACGATGATCGATTTGCCCAAGGCCGCCGCATAACCGGCATCAAAGGCTGCATTCCACTGCTTGTATTTGTCCCCGAAGCGTACAACGACCACATCAGCGTCTGAAATCCCCTTGCGGGTTCGGATCGCGTTCACCATCGCACCCTTGTGGTCATGCCAATACTTATTTGGCTCTGCCCCCAAAATCGCGACGCCACAATCATCCGACGCATCATGATCTGTCACTGGGCTACTAAACTCTATGTCCAGCCCCTCGGCACCTGCGATAATCTGTTCCCGCCAATCCGTGTGAATCTCACCCGAAAGATAAACTTTTAACATGACCTATTCCTCCCACAAAAAAGGGGCGCGCCCGCCCCTTCGTGATATCATATATGTCCCACCCTGGGTGGAAACATCCTCAGCCGCGCAGCACGCCACCAGTCGCTTTCGCCACTTTCTCAACGATCTTTGCACTGACCGCTTCGATGTCCTTTTCCTTGAGGGTCGAGTCAGATGGCTGCAGCCGTACGGTAATGGCCAGAGATTTCTTCCCTTCACCAAGGCTACCCCCGATGAATTCGTCAAATACCCGAACGCCTTCAATCAGTGCCTTGTCAGCCCCTGCAGCTGCATTAACCAGCGTTAACGCCTCGATATTGGCATCAACGACAAACGCAAAATCACGCTCAACCGCCTGCAGGTCACGCAGTTCCAAGGCGGAACGGGTTGCTCCGGATTTACGCGGCATCGGAACCTGATCCGGCCAAATGGTGAACGCCATTGCCGGACCCTTGATGTCCATGGCCTGCAAGACGCGAGGGTGCAACTCACCAAAGACACCCAGAACCTTTTTCGGGCCAAGGCAAATCTTGCCGTGACGACCCGGGTGCCACCAGGCATCGCCACCACGCAGAATTTGTACCTTAGCTGGCGCGCCAATTGCGGCCAGCACCGCCTCGGCGTCAGCCTTCGCATCAAACAGGTCAACCGGGCGGGACGCACCGTGCACATCCTTGGGGCCGCTGCGCCCAACCAACAGGCCGGTGATTTGCGTCTGCTGATCCCCCGGCTCGCCATCGTGGAACACCGGACCGACCTCGAACAGAGCAAGATCTGCGTAACCCCGCGCCTGATTACGCGCCGCCGCCTGCAGCAGACCAGGCAGCAGATCAGGGCGCATATGGCTCATCTCGGACGAGATTGGGTTTTCCAGCATGGTTGCCGCGTCGCCACCGCCAAACAGCGCAGCCGAGGCCTGATCTATGAAGGTGTAGGATACACATTCATTATACCCCAGCGCGGCACAGGTCCGGCGCGCCATCGACTGGCGGCGCTGCGTCGGCGTCATGACCGGTTTGGGGATACCTGCCGTGGTGCGTGGCAGAGGAATACCCTGCAGCTTGGTCAGCGAAGCAATCCGCGCAACCTCTTCCACCAGATCAGCTTCCCCCATGATGTCTGGTCGCCAGCTGGGCACGTGCGCCATCTCTCCATCCAGACGGAAGCCCAAACGGGTCAGCGTCTGCCGCTGCTCGCTTTCCGGGATTTCCATCCCGACCAGAGACTGCACTCGCGCCGCATCCAGCTTGTAGGCCCGCGCGTGGTTCGGCGCATTGCCCGCCTCAACCACGTTCGAGGCTTCACCGCCGCAGATATCTAGGATCATCTGCGTCGCGTGCTCCAACCCTTCGCGGGTGTATTCCGGGTCGACCCCACGTTCGAAGCGATAGCGCGCATCCGAATTGATTTTCAGCGCACGGCCCGTCAGGGCGATCTGCACATGGTCCCAGAACGCGCTTTCAAGGAAGACGTTCACCGTCTCCTCGGTGCAGCCGGTTTCCTCACCGCCCATGATACCGGCGATTGATTCCGGGCCTTTGTCGTCCGAAATCACCATCATGCCAGGCTGAAGTGTGTATTCCTTCTCATCCAGTGCCACCAGCTTCTCGCCGCCTTTGGCACGGTGAACGCACAGGTTGCCCTGCACTTTGTCGGCGTCGAACACGTGCAGCGGGCGGTTGTGATCGAAGGTCATATAGTTGGTGATATCCACCAGAGCCGAGATCGGGCGCAGACCAATCGCCTTCAGCTGATCCTGCAGCCATTGCGGGCTAGGACCGTTCTTAACACCCTTGATAAGCCGACCGGTGAAATGCGGTGCGCCGTCCAGCGTATCCTCGTCGATCGACACCTTGATCGGGCTTTCGAAATCACCTGGCACCGGCACATAGTCGCGCACCTTCAGCGTGCCCAAACCACGAGCAGCCAGATCGCGCGCAATCCCCTCAACACCCAGCGCATCCGGGCGGTTTGGCGTGATCGCAATCTCGATCATCGGGTCAACCTTCGACGGCTCGTTCTCGGCCAGCCAGTCGATAAACTTGTCACCGACCTCGCCCGAAGGCAGCTCGATAATTCCGTCATGCTCGTCCGACAGCTCCAACTCGCGTTCGGACGCCATCATGCCAAAGCTTTCGACACCTCGAATCTTGCCAACGCTGATGGTGATATCCAGACCGGGGATATACATGCCCGGCTTACACACGACGACAGTGATGCCTTCGCGCGCGTTGGGTGCGCCACAGATGATCTGCAGGTCGCCCTCGTCGGTCTCAACCGTACAAACTCGAAGCTTGTCGGCGTCGGGGTGTTTCTCGGCATGTTTCACATGGCCCAACGTAAAGCCTGCCAGCCGGTCCGCCGGATTGACGATATCTTCGACCTCAAGTCCGAGGTCGGTCAGCGCCTCGGCAATCTCATCCACCGAAGCGTCAGTATCGAGGTGGTCTTTCAGCCAGGAAAGAGTGAATTTCATCGGTCGTCATCCGCCAGTAAATCTCGGGTCAGACCGCATGTAGCGGATATTGTACACAGGGGAAAGAGGCCGTTGGCCTAGTCTTCGGCAACCGTGTTCGAAACAGCGTCCGACCCGGCAAAAACAGCCAGAATACGCGCGATCCCGCTACCCGTATTCACCCCGGCATGGGTCGAGCGGAAGGCTTCGACAAAGGCATCCCCGGTTCTGTAGACACGCGTACCAGCGTCGCCATAGTCAACGGTGATCTCACCCTCAAGAACATAGGCCGCCAACGGTGCATCATGACGGTGGTCGCCTGTCTGCTGTCCCGGTTGCATGGTGACGATCGCCATAGTGATTTCAGCCTGCCCTGTCGGATATTCCAGTGGCTCGCCGATGATCGAGGTATCGGTCTGCAACAGCAATTCAACCGGCGGGTATGTATCCTTTGCCTGGGCATTAGTGGCGGCAAGGATCAGTGCACCCAGCAGAAGCGGTTTCACGAGTCGTCTCCTATGATTGTGCTCTGGCAAGTGATCGCGCTGCGGCAGCGAAGTCAACGGTTATGGATAAGTTGGCGTTCGGCCCAAAAGCTCGTCCAACTGCCAGCCGATCCAGCCGTGAGGAATGAAATGCCCGCCCGGATGCGTATCCAGCGTGACCTGCCCCTGCGCGCAATCGGTCCACTCTATCCGGCTGAGCGTCAGAAACGGCTTCACGCTCCAATCCCCGCGCGGAGTGGCGCCGTTGCAGTCGAACTTGGCCTTCCACAGCGCCACCGGATAGGTCGTATCCCCGTCTGGCCCAAGCGGGAAATCCATCACGGTGTCATCAAGCCCATGCACATGGCGCACCTCGCGTGGGGCTTCCGGGCAGTCCTCGGTCTGGCGAATTGATCCCGCAACGGCCAGCAGTGCCGCGATGTCATTGCCCGACTGGCAGACAAAGCGCCATGCCATCGCGCCGCCATAGGAATAGCCCGAGACATAGATGTGCTGAGGATCAATGGGATAGTGCTTGGCAACATCCTCTAACACCCGATCGGCGAATGGCACGTCTGCGGTGTCAGCGGTCCAGAAGTTCCAGCTTTTGCCCAACCCGTTCGGAGCCACCAACAGCACATCGCGCAGCTTGGTCGCCCCGGCGATGCGTTCATGGTTCACCACCACATCGCCCTGCCGCGCCCAGCCATGGAAATGCAACAGCACCGGCAGAAGCGTTTCGCCATCCCAACCATCAGGTTCCAGCACATGGTATGAGCGGTCGCCGATCTCACAGGCGTTATCGCCGTGGCAGTCAGATTTCCACGGCCCCATCGCAAAGGCCGGAGTCGCGGTCAGTAGAAGAAAAAGCAGTCGATAGATCATAGGCCGGAGCCTAGCGACGTCTGCCGCACTGTCACATAACATATTGGTGTAGGGTGGGGTTTCACCCCACTAACCGCCACACGGTGGGGTGAAACCCCACCCTACACTGGATCAATTCACAAAGCCGCGCGATCGCCAGACCGCGGGGTGGCGATCAAGGGGTTGTGGTGGGCACTTTATGCCAGCCAAATCCGCGAAACACTCAAACGGAGCGCTAACGGAGACAAATCGCCAGTCCGTGCGGGCGGTCTGGCGGTAGCGCGGCGGCCTATCGGCCTTTGCTCCGCACTTACTTCTTGAATCGATCAATGAGTTTCTTGGTTTTCCACAACTGAGATTGTTGATCGCGCGCGCTTTCATCTCTTTTTTTCCAGACGCGATGATGCGCAATCATGAACAGGCCCGAGAATGGCGCGGATATGAGTAAAGCTAAGCCAGCAACCAAACCCGGAAGTAAGCTAACAATTCCAACAAATACCCAATACCACGCGAAGAGTATCGCAAGTCCAACCCACCGACGGTGACGGCTGGAAAACGAATAGGACCAGTCATAATACTTAGCGAGATATATGCTGAACAGGTACAAGTCTTACCACCAATTCCAAAAACTGGAATTCCGTTTTTTGGATTAGGTCTAAGGTTTTGTCTCTTTGCAGCCTATCTCGCACTTGAAAAGCACCGGGCCGCAAAAATTCGAGCCCAGCAACGAGTAGTCCCGGCAGAAACAAAATTGCTGAGACTACAAAAGCAATCAAGACTGCTGTCGATGAACTTTCCCACACCCAAGATAAAAGTGTTGGTGGAATAAACACCGCGAAAAACAAACATATGAACCAAAGAAGCGGCTGTTTGGAAACCCTAAGCTTCCACCAATCACGATATAACGTCAGCCAGTCGTCCAATGATCTCTCTACCGCGACAAACCACCATGCAAGTTCGGCATATCCAATGCCGCAAACCCATAATGACGCAGCCACCGCAAATCTGAATCAAAGAACGCCCGCAGGTCGGGAATGCCGTATTTCAGCATCGCCAGACGGTCGATGCCGATGCCAAAGGCAAAGCCCTGATAGACCTCAGGATCAATTCCACCGGCGGCGATTACTTTGGGGTGGACCATGCCGGAGCCCAGAATCTCCATCCAGTCGTCGCCCTCGCCGATCTTCAGCTGGCCGTTGTCCCAGGAACAGCGGATGTCGACCTCGGCTGATGGCTCGGTGAATGGGAAGTGCGAGGCGCGGAAGCGCAGTTCGACGTCATCGACCTCAAAGAACGCCTTCACGAACTCTTCCAGAACCCATTTCAGGTTCGCCATCGAGATGTCCTTGTCGATGGCCAGCCCTTCGACCTGATGGAACATCGGCGTGTGGGTCTGGTCATAGTCGGCGCGGTAGACGCCGCCCGGACAGATGACGCGGATCGGTGCGCCCTGCAGCTCCATCGAGCGGATCTGGACCGGTGAGGTATGCGTGCGCAGCACATGCGGCGGGCGGTTATCGCCCTCGGCACGGTGCATGTAGAACGTGTCCATCTCGGCCCGTGCAGGGTGGTGGCCGGGGATGTTCAGGGCGTCAAAGTTGTGCCAGTCGGTCTCGATCCGCGGCCCTTCGGCCACCGAGAAACCCAGTTCGGCAAAGATCGCGGTCAATTCCTCGGTCGCCTGGCTGACCGGGTGGATCGAACCCTGACGGCGCGCGCGAGTCGGCAGGGTGACGTCCAGCCATTCGGTGCGCAGACGCTCATCCAGCGCGGCATCGGCAAGCGCCGCCTTCTTGGCGGAAAGCGCCGAGTTGATCTCATCCTTCAGGGCGTTCAGCGCGGGGCCTGCGACCTGACGCTCTTCGGGGGTCATCTTGCCGAGCTCGCGCATTTTCAGCGCGACCTCGCCTTTTTTGCCCACGGCAGCGACACGGATCGCCTCAAGTGCGTTTTCATCGCCTGCTTCGGCGATTTGGCCCAGATATTTTGCCTTAAGATCGTCCATGACGCCCTCTGAATTTGGTCGCCAACCTGCTATCGGCCCCGCCCCGCGAATGCAAGCGGGACGGTAGGGATCAATAGCTGTATTCGGGATAAATCCGGGTCAGGTCGCCATTCCAGTCGCCATTGTAGTGATCCAGCAACTCATCCGCCGGAACCTTACCGGTATCGATGCTGTCCTTGAGCGCGTTCAGGAAATGCGTCTCGTCCTGAACCAGACCACCCGCACCGGGGCGCGCGCGGGAGGCCAGACCAGCCTCGGCGATCGAGACCACTTCGCGCGCCAGATCATGCATATTGATGTTGCCAACCTGCGCCTGCAGACCATCCTTGGCAGCCTCAACCCGTAGTGCTTCGCGCGTCTCGGCATCCCAGCCTTTGACCAGATCCCAAGCGGCATCCAGCGCGGTTTGATCATAGGTCAGACCGACCCAGAAGGCCGGCAGCGCACACAGGCGGCGCCATGGGCCACCATCGGCGCCACGCATCTCCATGAATTTCTTAATCCGCGCCTCGGGGAAGGCCGTAGTCAGGTGATCGGCCCAATCGGACAGAGTCGGCGTCTCACCGGGCAGTGCAGGCAGTTTGCCCTGCAGGAAGTCGCGGAAGGACATGCCCAGAGCGTTGATATATTGCCCGTCGCGATAGACGAAATACATCGGTACATCGAGCGCATATTGCACATAGCGTTCGAACCCGAAGCCCTCTTCGAACACAAAGTGCAGCATGCCCGTCCGCGCATCATCGAGGTGCCGCCAGATATAGCTGCGCCAGCTTTTCTGGCCGTTCACCTTGCCCTCAAAAAACGGAGAGTTCGCGAACAGCGCAGTGGCTACCGGCTGCAATGCCAGCGCGACACGCAGTTTCTGCACCATGTCTGCCTCGGACCCAAAGTCGATATTGACCTGAACCGTGCAAGTGCGCCGCATCATCGCGCGGCCCATGGTGCCGACTTTTTCCATGTAATCGTTCATCAGCCGGTAACGGCCCTTGGGCATCAACGGCATCTCGTCATGAGTCCAGATCGGGGCGGCACCCAAACCGATAAATCCTACGCCGATCTCATCAGCTATATCCTTCACCTCACGCAGGTGGATATTCACCTCATCGCAGGTCTCATGGATCGTCTCAAGCGGGGCACCCGACAACTCCAACGCGCCACCCGGCTCCAAGCTGACGTTCGCACCATCCTTCTCAAGCCCTATCAGATGCCCGGCTTCGCGCACCTCGGCCCAACCATGACGGTCGCGCAGGCCTTCCAGCACAGCCACGATGGACCGTTTGCCTTCAAACGGCAGCGGTTTCAGCGTGTCTTTACAATATCCGAACTTCTCATGCTCGGTGCCAATACGCCAATCATCCTTGGGCTTGCAGCCCGATTCCAGATATTCGGCCAGTTGCTCATGGCGTTCGATCGGTCCGCCGCCGGACTGGGGGATGGACATGTTACCCGTGCTCCGATCCTGATTTGTCTGTCTTGAAGGTCAGTCCTGAGCGCAAACCGCGCCAGTGTCAATGCAGCCTGAGATGAGCCGGGCGCGAGGGCGTGCGTTCCCAAATCACGACAGGATGCGCTGATCCACCGTTGAGTTCCGACAGCATTTGTTCAGTTTTCAACCCTGGCAGGTTCGAAAACACATCAAACAGAGCCTCAGCCCCTTCGGCGTTCACCGGAATGTGAAGAGTCGGTTGCCCCGGCTGATCCAGAACCCAAAGAGCTGGGCGTGCGGTTGGGTCCAGCGCAAGTCGTTCGATTTCGCGCGCAGCAACGATCCCGCCATCTAAAGGGCCAAGATAGGTGATCTGGCCTTCATCGATGGTCACAACTCCCGGACCACCTGCACCGGTGCGAAAGCGCGCACGCTGTAATCCGATTACGGCCAGAGCAATCGAAACGACCACCAGAATCCAACCCAACCAGCCCAGCAATCCACCGGGTCCGTTGATCCAGCTCAGGCCCAGCAGCAGGACAAATCCAGCAACCAGCACTTCGCGCCAGCGCCACATGGCCAGTTTGGCTTCTGGTCGGATGAAACTCATGCTGTGTCCTCCGGGTTTGTGAACAAGATCAGCGAGAAATAGCCCGCTGGTTGGAACCCAATAGCCATATAAGCACGCGCGGCGGAATCGGAAGCGGCAAACAGAACTGAACGTGAAACCCCTGCGCTCCGTGCCTCGGTCAGATGCAAGGCAACAGCGAAACGCGCATAACCTCGGCCACGCAATTCAGGGGGTGTGTAGACCCCTCCGATCTGTACGATCTCGGGCAGGCGCGCATTGAAGCCTGTCATGGCGACGGGCCGATCGTTGATCAGAAGAACCCGGTGGGAATCGCGCGTGCAATAAGCTTCGAAATCTTCGCCTGCCTGTGTTTTTGCCCTGTCGGGAACAAAATCCATGGCCTCGATCAGATAGTCGCGCCGCCAGTTCTCGGTGATTGCCCTGTCGACTTCATCCAGAGGAACCAGACGGGCGCCTGAAACGTCTGGCATGCGAAGCTGATCCAGCTCCAGCGAAAACCCCGGCTCATCACTGTTAAGCGTCGCGGGTCGGTCTTCCCAGCCGCCAAGTTTCATGAGCCGCCGCGCCTGCGTGGCTTCCGAGGCTATGCCAAACAGAGCGTGCCTTCGGATCAGGCTTATGGCCTCAGCAAGCTCATCATCCGAACAGTTCGGGCATTGTGACAGGATCATACCTTCGTTTGTGATGGCAAAGACAGCGCGAAACGGATCGCCAAGCACCCACGCTTTCAACGACCGGGGATGCGCTTTACGCAGACCGAAATCTCGTAGATTAGCCAAGGGAAACATGGATGTCTGGATGTGCTGGGATAGAAATGCGTCAATATCCGTCAGGTCCGTTTCCTGTGCCGGCCGCCACATCAAGACCAATCCCCCAGTGCCTGCTGCCACATGGTCATCGCAGCAACAGCGGCCGTATCGGCACGCAGGATACGGGGGCCGAGACTGACCACATGAGCATAGGGCAACGCCTTCAGCCGCTTGCGTTCTTGGTCGGAAAAACCACCCTCTGGGCCAATGAGGATGGCCCATGGCTGACCTGGTTCGCTTTCGGCCAATCGCAGGGCCGAGCCAACCTCGGCCTCGTCACAGAACATCAACTGACGATCTTCAGGCCATGCATTAAGCACGCGATCCAGTCGCTGCATTTCAGTGACCTCTGGCACGAAGGTCCCGCCACATTGTTCCGCTGCTTCCACCGCATGCGCTTGCAGCCGATCCTGCCGAATTCGCTCGGAATTGGTGAACCCTGTCTGCACCGGCATAATCCGCGCAGCGCCCATTTCAGCTGCTTTTTCAACGATAAAATCGGTCCGCGCCTTTTTAATCGGCGCAAAGAGTAGCCACAGATCGGGCGGCAGTTGCAGCGGCTTCGTTTGCTCTGCACAGGACAGTAGGCCGCCACGTTTGCTCGCCTCGGCGACATCGGCCAGCCACTCTCCATCCTGCCCGTTGAACAAGGCAACCTGCCCGCCAACCGACAAGCGCATGACACCGAACAGGTAATGGGCCTGTTCGCGCGTCAAAGGAACCGATTGCCCCGGACCTAAAGGGTGCTCTACATACAGTCTGATCTTCGCAGTCATGAGACCCTACATATGCAAGGCAATGCCCCAACACCAGACGGTCAGGTCGCTGATGCCGCGACCGGCAACTGGGTCGACACGTACGCACCCACCTTTGCGCGCCCTTACCTGCGGCTCAGCCGGGCTGATCGGCCTATTGGCACATGGTTGTTGCTGATTCCCTGCTGGTGGGGTCTGGCACTGGCCATCCTCAGCGACGGGCAACCACGATGGGAGGATCTTTGGATCGCCGTCGGTTGCGCCATCGGAGCTTTCCTGATGCGCGGCGCGGGCTGTACGTGGAATGACATCACCGATCGGGAGTTCGACGGGAAGGTTGAGCGCACCCGCTCGCGCCCAATACCATCGGGTCAGGTCAGTGTGCGCCAGGCGGTGTTCTGGATGGCTTTGCAATGCCTGTTGGCACTGGCGATTCTTCTGACTTTCAACCAGGCCGCCATAGCAATGGGTGTTTTATCGTTGCTTCCCGTCACGATCTATCCATTCGCGAAACGGTTTACCTGGTGGCCACAGATTTTTCTGGGGCTGGCCTTTAACTGGGGCGCATTGCTGGTATGGGCAGCGCATACTGGCACCGTGGGCTGGCCCGCCATCATGCTCTATCTGTCAGGCATTGCCTGGACCCTGTTTTATGACACGATCTATGCCCATCAGGATGCCGAGGACGACGAACTGATCGGAATCAAATCCACTGCGCGGCTGTTCGGAACCGATACCGCGCGTTGGCTCAAATATTTTCTGATAGGAACGGTCAGTCTGATGGGACTTGCGATTATCGATGCGGCATTGCCGGTGGCGTCGGTCCTTGCATTGGTCGTTGCGCTTGGCGGGCCTTGGGCGATGGGATGGCACCTTGCCTGGCAACTGAGGGGGTTGGACACGGAAGACAACGCCAAATTGCTGCAACTGTTTCGGGCCAATCGCGACACCGGCTTGATTCCGCTGATCTTCCTCTGCGTCGCCCTTTTGCTCTGATTGCACCTCCGTGATGGGCTCTGTATGAGTCCGGAACAAACCGCCCGAGGAGTTTCGATCCCACCTATGCGCATGCCTTACGCTCTTGCTGTTGCGTTGATCTTTGCGGTGACCGCCGTGCTGTCTCTGGTGGCGGCGAGCTACGCAGTGACAAAGATAGAAGACGCATCGGAGTTTGCAGTACGCCGGGCTTTGAATCTCAAGGGCCATGACTGGGCCGAGGTCCAATCCGATGGGTTGCGTGTTGTATTGACTGGTACTGCCCCGGATGAAGCTACCCGGTTCAACGCACTGACCGCCGCCGGAACCGAAGTTGATACCTCGCGTGTAATCGATGAGATGGAGGTCGCGCCCACCGCCGACCTGACCCCGCCCCGTTTTTCGGCCGAGATATTGCGCAATGACAGCGGCATAACAATCATCGGCCTCGTGCCCGCGAGCTTGGATCGCGACGACCTGATCGACAGGTTGCAGCGACTTGATCAGAACTCATCCGTTTCTGATCTGATGGAAAGCGCGGACTACGCCGAACCCAAGGGATGGGATCAAGCCATAGATTATGCGATCGAGGCACTTTCTGGCCTGCCCCGTGCCAAGATTTCCGCCAGCCCTGGATTGGTACGTATCACCGCCATCGCCGATAGCCAGCAGGAGAAAGACAGGCTGGAACAAAACCTGAGCCGTGCCGCACCGCCCGGACTGCGAATCGGCCTTTCCATCTCGGCGCCCCGCCCCGTTATCACGCCGTTTACGCTCCGCTATCTGATAGATGAAAACGGCGGACAGTTTGATGCCTGCTCTGCTCAGAGTGAAGACGCGCGGGAGCTGATCGTCGCCACCGCGCGCGAGGCTGGTTTGACCGGGCCATATTCCTGTACAATCGGGCTGGGGGTTCCTTCGCCTCGCTGGTCTAATGCTGCACAGCTAAGCATCTTGGCACTGGCCGAGATTGGACAGGGGTCGGTCACCATGTCGGATGCCGACATCACGTTGGTAGCGGCCCAAGATACCAGCCCCATCTTGTTTGATCGTGTTGTGGGGGAATTGGAAAACGCGCTTCCCGACGTATTCGCCCTTCATGCAGTACTGCCCGAACCCGAGCCCGACGATCCCGCTGGACCGATTGAATTCAACGCCACCCTCAGCCCTGAAGGTCTGGTGCAGTTGCGTGGCCGTGTCAGTGACGAGACCCTACGCGACATGACCGACAGTTTCGCCCGCGCCGCCTTTGGATCAACGCAGGTTTACACCGCCACCCGTGTGGTTCAGGATCTGCCAACCGATTGGCCCGTTCGGGTTCTGGCCGGGCTCGATGCCTTGTCGCATCTACACAACGGAGCATTGACTGTAACGCCAGACGACGTTTCGCTGACAGGGGTCAGCCACGATCCCGATGCAAAGGCGCGGATCGCTGGTTTGCTATCGGACAAGCTGGGCGATGCTCAGGATTTCAACCTGTCGATCACCTATGTTGAACCACCAGCGCCTCAAGATGCGCTGCCAGATCCGGAGGTTTGCGAAGAACAGATCGCCGAGGTTCAAAGCAATAGTAAAATCGCCTTCGAACCAGGGTCGGCGACAGTCGCCTCCGACTCGCGCGATGCGTTGAATCAGATCGCGGACATCCTGCGCGAATGCGGCCCGATACGATTGGAAATACAGGGCCATACCGACAGTCAGGGTCGCGAGGAAATGAACCAGCAACTCAGCCAGGCGCGTGCGCAATCTATCCTGAACGAACTACGTGGTCGGCGTGTCCCGACCTCAAGCTTTTCAGCGGTCGGATATGGCGAGACGCAGCCAATTGCGGACAATGACACCGAAGAAGGCCGTGAAATAAACCGCCGCATCAAGTTTCATCTGATCCGGCCTGAACCTGTGCCAGATACTGAGACCGGGCTTGAAGCCGTAGAAGCAGAATCACCGGACGCCGAAGCCCAGGATGCAGGCTCAGAGGACCAATAAAGTGAACAGAATCGAATTCGTTATCGCCACCGCTATCATCCTGTTTGCTGCCTTCTGCATGGGCTGGTTTGCGAACTGGCTGGCACATCGACTGTCGCGCGTCCGTCAAAGCGACGTGGCTGATCTGGATCGCATGAGCCAGGAGTTGCACGAGGCCGAGGAAACGCGCGATCAAGCAATCACCTATCTGCAGCAACGCGAAGCGGAGCTGACCAACCAACTGACCCAGGCCGAGGCCGAACTGGCCGCCGCCATGGACGGATTGCGCGCCGCAAGGCAAGAGGCTGAAGAGCTGCGTGGTAGGATCAACAACGCAGACTGATCTTGGCAACCTAGAAAGCTAATCCTGTTTCTACGCTTAGATCGGCGTATTTTGGCCGATAGGCGAGCACTGTCTTCATTTCCACAACTTATTCAATAATATGAATTGGTGTGTTTTTGCCTGCGCACTGAACTGTTCACGATCCAAGAAACTGGAGTGTACTATGTTTTTCAATCCAACTTTTAAGACCGCCGCAATCCTTGGGATGTTTGTGACGACCGCTGCAGTCGCCTCAAGCGATGTGATCCCGTCAGAGAATGACACCTTTACAAAATGGGGCGAAGAGTCCGGTTGGACCATCTATGTGGATGAAACCCGTGGGTCCTGCCTGATCGAGCGTGTCGACGGTAACAGCAACGTCGTTCAGATGGGACTGACAAAAGATCAGGAGATGGGTTATCTCGGCGTCTTCACACAAAACGACATCGGCTTGAAAGGCAAAAAGGAGGAAATCATCCTATCGCTGGACGGCAACGTTTACTCGGCCGAAGCGCGCAAGAAGACAAAGCACCTCGCTGAAGGATACACAGGGGGCTACATTCTGGCCAACAATCCGCAATTTGTCGAAGACGTCATGAAGAAATATGAGATGACGGTTTTCCCGGAAAAAGAAACCGGATTCACCGTAAGCCTTGATGGCACTCTGAAGGCGATCGAAGCTGCTCGGACCTGCAACACGGAACAAAGCAGTTAAGTCGATCAACCCAATCTCGGCATCCGGCAACGGGTGCCGGACCCAGTCTTTACCACCGAGTCAGCGCGTCCTCGTCCTCATCCTTGGCCGCGACCCATTCGGCCCCGCCCGAGGTGATTTCCTTTTTCCAGAATGGAGCGCGGGATTTCAGGTAGTCCATCAGGTATTCCGCCGCCTCGAACGCATCCTTGCGGTGCCGTGCAGCGGTGGCCACCATCATGATCCGGTCGCCCGGCGCAAGCCGCCCATGGCGGTGGATCACCAGCACATCCCCCAAAGACCAGCGTTTCTGAGCCTCTTCGGCGATCTTGGTCAAGGCGCGCTCGGTCATTCCGGGGTAGTGCTCGATCTCCATCACGTCCAGATCGCCCGAAGCAAGATCACGGACGACGCCTGTGAAGGTCACGATGGCCCCATTGGCGTCATCTCCGGCGGCAAAAGCACTGGCCTCGGCACCCAGATCGAACTCTTCTTCCTGAACCGAGATGCGCAATTTAACCACCGGTCATGGGTGGGAAAAACGCGACCTCGCGCACTCCCGCCAGTGACGCGTCAAAATCTGACAATTCCTGATCCAGAGCCACCCGCAGCGCGGACAGATCGGCAAAGGCCGCCGCATAGCGATCCTCTCGCGCGCTAAGCTCGGCGACCAGATCAGACACCGTTGCGGCCTGCGTCTCAACCTTTTCTTTCGGCAGACCGATGCGTTCACGCACCCAGGCGAAATACAGCACGTCCATTGCTTAGCTCTCCTTCAGATGGGGCATGGCTTTACGTAGGTAGTCATAGCCGGTGATCAATGTCAGCGTCGCAGCGATCCACAGCAGCCACAGACCAATACGGCCAGACCAGAACATGCCTTCAAGATGCCAGCGCACGTGGCCCAGATCCTCCACCTGCCCGGTCAACACCTGATCGATGGTCGTGGCGTCCATTCCGAACGTGGCCATCACGAAGTGGTGTTCGAATATGCCCTGCGAAAACAGGATCGCGATTGCCACCATCTGTGCCGTCGTTTTCCACTTGGCCAGTTTCGTGACCTTCAACGTCCCAGCCACGTCACCCAGATACTCCCGCAGACCTGAAACAAAGACTTCACGAAACAGGATGACCGTTGCGGGCAGCACCAGCCATGGCGTCCAGTGCTCGGTCGAGTAGCCCACCAGGATCATCAACGCGATCACAACCATAGCCTTATCAGCGATTGGGTCCAGCATGGCCCCGATTTTGGTTTCCTGTTTCCAAGCCCGCGCAAGATAGCCGTCGAACCAATCAGTGATGGCCGCAGTCAGGAACAGGATCAGCGCAAACCAATCCGCATAGGGGCGCGTGAAATACAGAAACATCACGGCAAGACCTGGCGCGGCCACGAGGCGCAGGACGGTCAGAATATTCGGCAGGTTCCATTTCATGGCTTGGACCCTACATCGCCGGCCCGGGACATAAAAGATGAGGTCGCGAAAAACTCACAGTACACAAGCGTTTGGCACGTGGCACGTCACAGAGTCGCAACAGTAGAGAAGTCTTCAGATTCATCTTGGCATCGCAAGACATTGAAGTCAGATTGGCGGATGGCCCGACCTGAAAGCACCTGAACCCCACATGACACCGCATATCCAAACCGACCCCCGGTCGAACCTGATCGGTAGCGCCTGGATGATCGCCGCCATGGCTTTGTTCGCGATCGAAGACGCGCTGCTAAAAGGCGCATCGGCTGACTTGCCGATCTGGCAGGTTTTGCTTCTGTTTGGCATGGGCGGATCAATGATTTTTGCCTGCGTCACAACCTTACGCGGCGGGCGGATATTCCATCCCGATGTCTTGTCTCGGCCCATGAAAATTCGCGTCTTTTTCGAGATCCTCGGACGGATGTTCTATTTGCTGGCAATCGCTCTGACGCCACTCTCATCTGCGACAGTGATTTTGCAGGCCACGCCGCTGGTCGTGGTTGCTGGTGCGGCGCTGTTCTTTGGGGAAACCGTCGGCTGGCGACGCTGGAGCGCGATTGCAATTGGTCTGGTCGGTGTCGTCATCATCATCCGACCAACAGGCGATAGTTTTACGATGCTGTCACTTCTGGCGGTGTTCGGGATGTTGGGATTTGCGGGTCGCGATCTGGCGAGCCGCGCCGCGCCCGCGACACTGGGGGCAGACGTGCTGGGGTTCTACGGGTTCCTCTCTGTCGTGGTTGCTGGGATCGCCTATAGATTCTACGAGGGTGCGCCGATGGTAGCCATGACGGGCACCACAGGTGCCTACATTGCGACTGCAGTGGTGATTGGGACGATGGCCTATGCGTCACTCATGAAAGCGATGCGGACGGGCGAAGTTTCAGCTGTAACACCCTTTAGGTATTCTCGGCTTCTGTTCGGGATCGGTCTGGGTGTGTTCTTATTCAAAGAGCAATTGGATCAAACAATGTGGATTGGCAGCGCTCTGATCGTGGCCTCCGGTCTTTATATTCTCTGGCGCGGGCGAAAAGCCTAACCCTTGTCGTGGAAGAAATCATAGACCTTCTGCGCCAGCCCGGCTGAGATACCTTCGACAGCTTTTAGGTCTGCCAAATTGGCTCGGCTTACAGCTTTGGCGCTGCCAAAATGAGCCAACAGAGCACGTTTGCGTGCGGCTCCGACACCGGGAATTTCATCCAAGGGCGTAGCACCAACCGCTTTGGCCCGTTTCGCACGGTGCGTCCCGATGGCAAAGCGGTGGGCCTCGTCCCTCAGGCGCTGGACGAAGTACAATACGGGGTCATTGCGTTTCAAGGCAAAGGGGCGTTGGCCGATGCGATGAAACTCTTCTTTGCCATGGTCGCGATCCACGCCTTTGGCGACACCGATCATTGGAATATCTTCGACCCCATGTACCTGCATGATCTCGTGCACAGCACTCACCTGTCCGGCTCCGCCATCTATCAACAGCAGGTCAGGCCATAGTCCCTTATCTCGATCCGGGTCTTCTTTTTGCAGGCGAGTGAAACGGCGGGTCAGGACCTCTTTCATCATGCCGAAATCATCACCCGGGGTCAGATCGTCGCCACGAATGTTGAACTTGCGGTAAGCGTTCTTCATGAACCCTTCAGGACCTGCGACGATCATGCCCCCTACTGCGTTAGTTCCTTGTATGTGAGAGTTATCGTAAACCTCGATCCGGTTCGGCGGTGCGTCCAGATCAAATGCCTCGGCCACACCCCGCAGCAATTTGGCCTGCGTGGCACTTTCTGACATCCGTCGGGCCAGTGATTCACGCGCATTGCGTAAGGCACCAGCCACCAATTCCTGTTTCTCGCCACGCTGGGGCACATTGATTTCAACCTTACGGCCGGCTTTTTCGGTTAGCGCCTGTTGCATCAGATCGGCGTTTTCGATTGCATCAGACAGGATCAACTGACGCGGCGGTTCCTTATTGTCGTAGAATTGCCCCAGGAACGCCTCCATCACCTCTGCCGGAGACACGTCCGCACCAACGCGCGGATAGAAGTCCTTATTCCCCCAGTTTTGATTGGCGCGGATAAAGAACACCTGTACGCAGGCCTGCCCGCCGTCCATATACAGGCCGATCACATCCGCCTCAGCCACACCGCGCGGGTTGATGCCCTGGCTGGTCTGCACCTGCGTCAATGCCCGGATTCGGTCGCGCAGACCAGCGGCGCGCTCGAATTCCATCGCCTCGGACGCGGCCATCATCTGATCGGCCAAATCTTCCTGCACCTTGGTGGATCTGCCAGATAGAAACCGTTCGGCGTCCTTTACGCTTTCACGATAGTCCGCATCGGAAATCAGCCCAACACATGGCCCAGAACAACGCTTGATCTGGTAGAGCAAGCAAGGCCGCGTGCGGCTATCAAACATTGAGTCAGAGCAATTCCGCAGCAGGAATGCTTTCTGCAACTGGTTCAGCGTCCGGTTTACGGCTCCAGCACTGGCGAATGGCCCGAAATAGGCGCCTTTTTCTTTCTTGGCCCCGCGATGTTTCTTGATCTGCGGAAAGGCATGATCCTTGGCGACCAAAATATTGGGAAAGCTTTTGTCGTCCCGCAGCAGCACATTGTATTTTGGCTTGAGCTGCTTGATCAGGTTTTGTTCCAGCAGCAGTGCCTCGGTCTCTGTCCGCGTAGTCAGGAACATCATCGAAGCGGTCGCTGCAATCATCTTCTCGATCCGGCCCGAATGCCCGGGTCGCGTATAGTTCGACACCCGTGCCTTCAGGTTGCGCGCTTTGCCCACGTACAGAACACGACTGTCCGCATCCAGCATCCGGTAAACACCCGGCGAGCTGTCCAGCGTTTTCACATAGCGCTGTATGCAGGCATAGCCGGTGGCTTGTGTTGATGAATCGGGGTCGGTGCTGGCTGTCATGGCTCTGAGATATGATTCTCTGACCATGGCTGCAATCTTGAGCCCCTTAGATCAAGAGAAAACAAATCCACGACTTCTGTGGATAAGTATGCAGATAACTTTTGGGGCATCGTGATTTTCCCTTGAATCATTGCCTATTCGTTGATCTGCACAAAAAATAGGCAGTATTTTAACTATTTGTTTTCAAACGATACTTTTTCTGATGTGAGACAAGTGTATGAAAATTAAGACATTTTTGTAACGTGCATGTAACGTAAATGAGAGCGGTGCAAAACTTACCGCAGTTTTACCTATTCTACGCCCAGTACATCCGGTGTCTGCCAGCCCAGATGCTGCCCGCCATCCACGCACAAAAGCTGACCGGTGACCGAATGCGCATCCAGAAAATAGCCAAGCGCGGCAGTGATATCTGACGGATTCGCGCCGCGCTTAAGAATCGTGTTCCGGCGTTGAGCGTTAAAGTGCTTTTCGCTTTGTCGATGACCCTGCATCGTCGGTCCCGGGCCGATTGCGTTTACGCGGATCGCTGGTGTCAATGCCTGAGCTGCGGTTTGGGTCAGGGTCCATAGACCCATCTTGGCGATCGTATACGACATGAACTCGGGCGTCAGTTTACGAACGCGCATGTCCACCATGTTCACAATCAGACCCACTGCCTGGGGCTCACCCTGTTCATCCAAAGTCGGCTGCAATCCCTGTGCGGCCATGGCCTGCGTCAGAACAAATGGCCCGCGCAGGTTGCTGTCGAGGTGGCGATCCCAGCTGTTGCGCGTAGCGGTATTAATATTGTCATATTCAAAGATCGAGGCATTGTTGACGAGGCAAGTTATCGGCCCGCCAAGCGCCTCGGCCGAGCGGGGCAGCAACGAGCTGACCTGAGCTTCGTCAAGCAGATCTGCCTGCAGAGCGACTGACTTTCGCCCCAGCGCTTGCACTTCATTCACTGTTTCAAGCGCTTCCCGTTCCGAGCTTGCGTAATGCACAGCCACATCCATCCCGCGCCGCGCCAGGTATAGTGCCATCGCGCGGCCAAGACGTTTTCCCGCTCCGGTCACCAATGCTTGGGTCATGGGCTCTCTCCCCAGGTCTGATCAGGCCAGAAGGCTAACCACATAGATCACATAAAGTAGCGTCAGGACCAAACCCCAGACCCGCGTGATGTCCTTTTTGAAGAAAACAAACGGGACCAGCAAAAGCGATGCACCCAGCATCACCCAGAGATCAAAGCGTAGAAACTCAGGATCAACCGGGATACGCCCAAACAGAGTTGCGATACCGACAATGGCCAGCAGATTGAACATGTTCGATCCGATGACATTACCCAGTGCCACATCTGCCTGCCGACGCAATGCCGCCATAACCGTAGTCGCCAGTTCCGGCAAGGATGTGCCAACCGCGATCAAGGTCAGGCCGATCACAGTTTCGCTCACGCCATAGCTCTGGGCGATGATGGTTGCATTGTCGACCAACAAATGGGCACCCATTGGCAGACCGATCAGGCCCAAGATCAAATAAACCGCTACCTTCCAATAAGGCATGTCGGGGTCTGCTTCCTCCAGACCGTCCAGCTCGTCGTCATCAGCACAGGCTTCACCACAGGCTTTGCGGTGGGCATGCGCCTCGCGAAAGGCATTGGCGAGAACCAGAGCCAAAGCTGCCAGCAAGATCGCCCCACTGAGCAGATTAAAGACCCCGCAAAATGCCAACCCGATAAACAGAACCGAAGCGAGCAGCATGAAGATATAGTTTTTTCTGCTGTCACATTCGCTTGTGTGCAACGTCGCCAAAAGCGCCGGAAGCCCTAGGACCAACAGAATATTCGCCGTGTTCGACCCCACCACATTGCCCAGCGCTATCCCCGGAGCATTTTCTTTGATCGCACTGATCGCGATCAACAATTCAGGTGCCGAGGTGCCAAAGGCAACAATCGTAAGGCTGACTATCAGCGCAGGCACACCCAATCGCAGGCTGAGGTTCACGGCCCCGCGGACCAGCGCATCACCTGCCAACAGCAGGATTAGCAATCCAAGGCCAGAGAACAGCCACGCGCTCATCCACGGCCTCCTGTTTCACAAGGACAGGGGCCTTTACCGATCCGAAACCGCCCACAACGTGGACATTTTGCAGAACTCAACCGTTTCTGACCCGGAAAGCGGAGCTTTCCGAACATCGCCAGAACACCCATGGCAACCAGAAACAGTGTGACTATTTTGATGATCACGTCACAACCCGAAACGCGCGTATGCAGCACGCTCCTCAAGCCCGGCAAAGGCATCCTGCGCAATCGTCGCCCCAAAACGGGACCAGATCGGTTTGCGCAGGCCGTAACGGCGGAATTTGACCTTTTCGCCAAACTTCTCCTGCATTTTGGGCTTCAGATGTGCAATCCCGTCGATCAATCCCAACTCTTGCGCACGCCGCGCCAGCCAAACCTCGCCATTGAACAGATCAGCACTGGTATCCAGCTTGCCGTCTCGGCGAGACTTTACGTGATCAATGAAATTCTCGTGGATATCGCCCAGCAGCACTTTGAGCCGTGCAACGTCGTCTTTCTTTTCGGGGGCAAACGGATCGAGCATCGATTTCGACTGACCCGCTGTGTGCACACGTCTTTCAAAGCCCTGGCGTGCCAGAAAAACATGCGCGCCGAAGCCAGAAGAGATCACGCCTATCGATCCCAGAACCGAACTGTCATCGGCCCAAATCTCATCTGCCGACGCCGCCAGCCAGTATCCGCCTGAGGCGGCCACATCTTCGACGAAGGCATAGACCGGAATATCAAGCTCTTCCGCCAGCCGCCGGATACGAGCACCAATCAATGAGCTTTGAACAGGCGATCCACCCGGAGAATTGACCTCAAGCGCCACGGCGGCAGGCTTGCCTTTGCGAAAAGCTTTTTCCAGTACCGGCGCCAAGGCGGTGGCATTCATCGACCCGCGCCCAGCCATTCCGATGGCACCGGACAGGCGAACAACGGCCACCATGGGCTGCTTTTTCAAGAAGGGCAGGCTGAGTTTCATGGAAGCCGATGTAGAGGGCGCCGAGGCTGTAAACAAGAGACCCGAAGCGCCATAAACGCGACGTGAACCAATTTCACACACTTGATGGGCAAAAATGCAACGCCCTAGCTACGGATGCGCCAGCCGGTTTTGAAGATCCAGCCAATGATTGCAAGGCAGATTCCGGTGAACGCAAGGATAGCCAGAAGGCTCCAAAAAATGGGTACATCGGCGATTCCGTAGAATGACCAGCGAAAGCCTGAAATCAGATACACCACTGGGTTGAACAGCGTGATCGTTTGCCAGAGGGGCGGCAGCATCGAGATCGAGTAGAACGTTCCGCCCAGAAAGATCAGGGGCGTTACGACAAGTTGAGGGACCAACGACATCTGCTCAAAATTCCCGGCCCAGATACCCACGATAAAGCCCAGCAACGAAAAGCTGAGACAGGACAGGACTAGGAATGCCGCCATGGCAATGGGGTGTTCTATGCGTATATCGACGAAGAACGTTGCGGTGGCCAGAATGACAAGGCCGACGAAAAGCGCCTTTGTTGCCGCCGCACCCACATATCCGATCACTATCTCAATGAAATTGATCGGTGCCGACAACAGCTCATAAATCGTGCCCAGAAACTTCGGAAAATAGATTCCGAAAGATGCGTTCGAGATCGACAGCATCACCACAGACAACATGATGAGACCCGGCACAATGAAAGCGCCGTACGAAACGCCCTCAATCTCTTGAATGCGACTGCCGATCGCGGTGCCAAACACCACGAAGTAAAGCGAGGTCGACAGCACTGGCGACAAAAAGCTCTGTGCGAGCGTACGGAAGAACCGGGCCATTTCGAACCGGTAGATTGCGGCAATTGCAGACCAGTTCATGCGGGCTCTCCGGATACGAGGTTAACGAATATCTCTTCAAGGCTCGACTGACGGGTCTGAACGTCGCGCAATACCAGACCAGCCTGCGCCACATCATTGAGAAGAGTGGTGATCCCGGTACGATCGGCATGGGTGTCGTAAGTGTAGATCAGCGAGTCTCCGGCCCCATTCAAAGTCAGGTTATGCTCGGACAAGCTTTCGGGAATGGTCGATACAGGCTCGGTCAGCATTACCTCGATCTGTTTTTTACCCATCTGCGCCATCAATGTGTCCTTATCCTGGACCAGCAAAAGCTCACCCTTATCGATGACGCCGACACGGTCGGCGATTGCCTCTGCTTCTTCGATATAGTGGGTGGTCAGGATGATGGTGACACCGGCCAGTTTCAACTCGGCCACGATCTCCCACATGTCCTTACGCAGTTCGACATCGACGCCAGCGGTGGGTTCATCCAGAAACAGCACCCGCGGCTCATGCGCCAGAGCCTTGGCAATCAATACGCGGCGCTTCATGCCGCCAGATAACTCCTTGATTGAATTGCGGCGCTTGTCCCAAAGGGACAGCTTGCGCAAAATCTCTTCGATCCGGGCATTGTCAGACCCATGGCCGAACAGCCCTCGTGAGAAGCGAACAGTATTCCAAACCTTCTCGAACGGCTCCAGCGCGATCTCCTGCGGCACCAGTCCTATCATCTTTCGCGCCGCGCGAAACTCGGTCTGGATGTCATGCCCCCCCACGGTAACCGATCCTGATGTCGGAGTAGTAATGCCGCAAACGGTGGAAATCAGCGTTGTTTTACCAGCACCATTCGGACCCAACAGCGCAAGAATCTCACCTTCTTCAATGTCCAGAGACACGCCTTTCAGCGCCTCAAAACCATCGGCATAGGATTTCCGCAAATCGCGGATGGACAAAATGGTGGTCATGCGTTCCCTCGTTCTGGCCCCGCAACCTATCGCGGAGGACCATCATGGAACAGCCCAATTCCGCACAGGCTCATGCGCATGTATGCAGGGGGCTTAATCTCGCCCTGTCAAACGGCCTAGCCAACCCTTTTTGTTTTCTTCCTCGGCGTCATCGTCTTCCGGTGGTGGCCCTTCAAAGTGCTCTTGCAAATTGGCAAAAAACTGATCCGCCATCTTCTTGGCAAATCCATCAATCAGGCGGCTTCCCAACTGCGCTAGCTTGCCCCCCACTTTGGCCTCGACTTCGTAGGTCAAAAGGGTGCCACCAGACTCACTTGGCTCGAAACTTACATTCGCACTGCCCTTAGCAAAGCCTGCGGCCCCACCCTTGCCCTCACCCACGATGGTCAGACGTTCCGGTTCAACCATGTCAGACATGGTAACGGTGCCTTTGAAGGTCGCCTTCACGGGGCCGACCTTTTGCACCACGGTCGCATGGTATCCTTCAGTCGGATCGCCAGTGATTTCTTGTGCACCACTGATGCAAGCTTTCAGCACTTCAGGATCCAGCAGGGCAGAATAAACTTCGGCGGGTGACGCCTGAATTTCGCGTGTATCGCTTAGCTGCATCTGAGAACCTCTTTCATACCTACGGCAGACCGACATAGACCTAGCCCTGAATTGTCGATGCAGGCAACCCAATTGCAGGGGCAAAACAAACTCTTCGCTTGCATTCGCTGCGCCACGCAGAAACCCTGCGTCGCAGGAGGGACCATGCTGAACGGAATTCGTATCATCGAAGTCGAAGGGCTTGGCCCGGGCCCTTTCGCTGCCATGCTGCTGGCGGATATGGGTGCGGACGTCATCACTATTCACCGCAAAGGATCTGCGGTCACACCGGGAATGCCTGAGCGTTCCCTTCTGGACCGAGGCAAGCGATCCATTGCGCTGGATCTCAAGGACCCACAGGAATTAGAGATAGCGAAACGTCTGATCGCAACCGCTGATGCGCTGATCGAAGGCTTTCGCCCTGGCGTGATGGAAAAGCTTGGGCTGGGCCCTGAGGATTGTCATCAGATCAACCCGAAACTGGTCTATGGCCGAATGACTGGTTGGGGCCAGCAAAGCCCTTTGTCCAACACTGCAGGCCATGATCTTAACTATATCGCGCTTTCGGGGGCGTTGTCTTACGCATCCCCACCCGGCCAACCACCGTTAACGCCTGCAACGCTCGTCGGAGATATCGGCGGTGGCGCACTGTATCTGGTCGCAGGTCTGCTAGCCGGGCTTCTGAATGCCCAAAGCACAGGAAAAGGCACGGTGGTGGACGCCGCCATCTACGATGGTTCAGCCCATATGATGAATCTGCTGATGAGCCTGCGCCAGACCGGCAACCTGTCCGACACTCGGGGTGAAAGCCTGCTGGACGGCCCGCATTGGAGCCGCACTTACACGTGCGCAGACGGTGGCTTCATCTCAGTTCAATGTCTGGAGCCAAAGTTTTACGGCTGCTTTCTGGATATCCTCGGGCTTGGCGATGATGCTGAATTCACTCGGCAATATGACCAAGCTGCGTGGCCGGGCCTGACGGTACGCCTGAGCAAAATATTTGCCGAGAAACCTCGCGATGAATGGGCGGCGCTGTTCCAAGATACAGACGCCTGCGTTGCCCCGGTCCTAAGCCCGCAAGAAGCGCTAGATCACCCCATGAACACGGCTCGCCAAACATGGATCGACCACGACGAAACACGTCAAGCCGCAGCCGCACCAAGATTCTCAACCTACGATTGGCACCCTCGATCCAGCCCAAAACGCGGAGAGCACACAGATGAAATTCTGAACGATCTCCCGCCCGCTTCATCTGGCTAAAAATATCTCGGGGGTGAATCGGCCGAAGGCCAAGAGGGGGCTGGCCCCTTAGCCCGGCTTACCGCCCGCGTACCGTATCGATCATCAGTTGAACATTCTCCGGGTCCGCATCCGGTGTGATCCCATGTCCCAGATTAAAAATATGCGGCCCCTTCGAGAAGGCCTTAACAATTCGACGTGTCTCATCAACCAGCGCCTGACCACCCGTGACCATATGCAAGGAGGCCAGATTGCCCTGCACACACCCATCGACTTGTACATTCGCTGCAGCCCATTCGGGCGACACAGAATTGTCCAGTGCGACGCAATCCACTCCGGTGGCTTTGGCGAACCCGATGTAGCCCTGATCCGCTTCGCGCGGGAACCCGATGACGGGTATGCCCGGGTGACGGGCCTTTATGGCTGCGGTAATCACGCGGCAGGGTTCAACAGCGTATTTCTGAAACGCTTCGCCCTTCAATGATCCTGCCCAACTATCAAAGATTTTGACAACCTCGGCCCCGGCCTCGATCTGAGCTGACAGGTATTCAATCGTCGCAGCAGTGATCCTGTCCAAAAGCGCCTCGAACAGCGCAGTATTTTCTTCGCGCAGCGCATGGGCTGGCCCCTGATCCGGGGTGCCCCGTCCGGCGATCATATAGGTCGCCACTGTCCAGGGCGCGCCTGCAAATCCGATCAATGTAGTTTCAGAAGGAAGCTCACGCGAAAGAATACGCACGGTCTCATAAACCGGAGACAGAGTTTCATGGATCGCATCAACAGACTTCAGCGCATCGAAATCTGATTGCTGCGTGATCGTAGACAGACGCGGCCCTTCACCAGTGACAAACCACAAATCCGCGCCCAGCGCCTGTGGCACCAGCAGGATGTCAGCAAACAGGATCGCAGCATCAAATCCGTAACGGCGGATGGGTTGAAGGGTAACCTCGGCGGCCAGCTCGGGATTATAGCACAAGGACAGGAAATCACCGGCCTGCGCACGCGTGGCACGATATTCGGGCAGATACCGCCCGGCCTGCCGCATCATCCAGATCGGTGGAACGTCCTGAACCTCACCCGCCAGCGCCCGCAGTATTTTCTTTGTCTCGGCCATTCGTGCCCCCAGTATTCCGGTTTGGTGCAACGGGTCGGCCCTCAGTGGCAATTTGTCAAGCTCTGCCCCCATTGTCAGGGCAATGTGACGCGACTAAAGCTGTGCACATGAGTCTGATATTGCCTACCCCCGCATCGCCTCTGAAAATCGGTACCCGTGGATCCCCGCTGGCGCTGGCGCAGGCCTATGAAACCCGTCAGAGGCTTGGTGCCGCTTTCGACCTGCCTGAGGACGCGTTCGAGATCGTGGTGATCAAGACGACCGGTGACAACCGTGCCATGATCGACGCAGACCGACCGCTGAAAGAGATTGGCAACAAGGGTCTGTTCACCAAGGAAATCGAAGAGGCGATGCTAAAAGGCGAGATCGACATCGCCGTGCATTCGACCAAGGACATGCCGGTGGAACAGCCTGACGGGCTGGTGCTGGATACATTCCTGCCACGCGAGGATGTGCGCGATGCGTTTATCTCGCCGTCATTGAGCTCGATTCACGATCTGCCCGAAGGCGCTGTTGTCGGGACGTCTTCGCTGCGCCGCCGGGCGCAATTGCTGAACCGTCGGCCCGATCTGAACGTGGTTGAGTTTCGCGGCAATGTTCAAACCCGGTTGAAGAAACTGGCCGATGGCGTGGCCGATTGTACGTTTCTGGCCATGGCCGGTTTGCGCCGATTGGATATGAAAGACGTCCCAGCGACCGCCATTTCCACGGTCGACATGCTACCCGCTATTGCTCAGGGCACGATCGGCATTGAAAGACGCAGCGATGACACGCGCGCTGCAGAAATGCTGGCCGCAATTCATCACGTTGAAACCAGCCAGAGGCTCGCCGCCGAGCGCAGCTTGCTGGCCGGGCTGGACGGTTCATGTGAAACTCCGATAGCTGGATTGGCTGAAATCCGAGATGGCCAGTTACATCTGCGCGGCGAAGTTCTGCGCCCGGACGGGTCCGAGGCCATCAACGATGAGGTAACCGCATCGGTCGATGACGGGATCGAACTGGGCCAGTCAATGGCGACATCTCTTCTGAAACAAGCTGGTCCAGGTTTCTTCGATTGGCGATAAGAAAAAAATTTATACAACCTCAAGGTAATGTGAACTTCTTCACTGTATCTTCTGTTGGATTGTCTAAATATGAGTTTATTCCAATGAGGATGGAAGGTCGGTCTCGAATATATCGAAAGTTTTAGCCCGTTTTTGTTTTAGATAGTATTCGAGGGGGCGAGATTGATCTTTCTGGCGGGGCGCAGTTGAAAATCAGCTGCGCCTCGTTCTTTCTCCAAAGTAATCGGGTGATGATTCTATTTGGCGCTTTCGCGCAGGCCATTATGATGACTGAATACCGGTTGCGCATGCACCATCTCCGACCGAAAATCCGCAACTCGCCCGGGTAATGTGCCATAGAATGATGCCAGACCCGGCTCGACTGTCGCAGCGAGCGCTGCGCATTCTTTGCTTAGGTTCTCAACGTCAAACTGTGACGCCCGCGATCGAACGGCTTCTAATAGCCTAAAATGCGCAGCCTCCAACGCTTTAAACTCAGCGCTGCCCGCTAGATTCCTGTCACCGACAAGAAGGTAAACTGGTTCTGGTTCACTCTTGCCCTTCAGATCAACAAATCCCGCCTCGAGCAGTGCCAGATCAGATTTTGTGGCCTGCTGTATCGAGTGTGAGACAAGTATGTCGTAATCCACATGTCGGCAATTCTGCTCGATCCGCGCCGCCACATTCACCACATCCCCGATAACCGTATAGTTGAAACGACGCTGCGAACCGATATTGCCGACACAGGCGGCTCCGGTCGCGCACCCGGTGGCGAGGGCAATCGGAGGACGATCGCGCATAATGGAGGAAGAGTTAAAATTCTCTAACGCCACCCTCATTTTCAATGCGGCCAATGCAGCGCGACACGGATGATCATCGACCGGCAGTGGCGCATTCCAGAAGGCCATGACCGCATCGCCGATAAACTTATCGATGGTTCCGCGTTCGACAAGAATCTGGTCCCCGATTTCAGAAAAAAGCGCGTTTAGCAAAGCCACCAAATCTGTGGCGGATACCGACTCGGACAAGGGGGTAAATCCTCGAATATCCGAGAACATCACTGTGATCTCCTGAGATTCTCCACCCAATTGCAGTTGATGCCCATTGGCCTCCATCTCATCAAGAATCTCGGGCGCTACGTAATGCGAAAAGGTTTGACGGATCACCCGCTTTTCCCGTTCGGTTGAGATAAACAGGTAGCCTGCCAACAACCCGAAATTTGCCATTCCTCCGGCCAAAGGGAAGGTCGCATCAAACAAAACCGATTGATTCTGAAATGAAAGCCAGCTGATAAGGATCACCACCATTGCCGCTACGCCGCCTGTGACAAATGATGCAACCGCTCCAAAGTTGGACATCACCACGGTGACAACAATGCCAAGAATCACAAATGCCACCAGTTCCAGCGCGGCGGTCACATCAGATCTGCTGAGCAAATCACCAACTAATATCTGCTCGATAATCTGCGCGTGGATCGAAACGCCTGGTACGGACTCACCCAACGCTGTCTGGTGCATATCGAACAAACCGGCCGCAGACGTGCCCACCAGTATGATATGGCCCTCGATTTCTGATCGAAGCGCCGGATCATCAGGGTTTTGCATGATTGCATCTGCCGACAGATATAAATCTGGCTGATCTTTTCGATACCTGACCCAAACCTCGCCATCTTCAGTTGTTGGCAGTCGAAAATCCCCGATTTCGACCGCAAGTACGATCCCTTCTTCCTCAGAAGAGCCCTCGACCAGAATGTAAGGGGCATCCAAAGCAACTCTCAAAGCTTCGATGCCCAACCCCGGCAGCGCCCCGTCTGGTCCACCCCACAAGGCTGGAACTCGTCGTACGACGCCCATTCCCCCAATCGGTGAGACATTAACGCCGCCAATTCCCGCGGCGCTGCGGTCAAGAGGTGGTGCAATTGGTGTCCAGTAAGGCACCGAGACCAACCCCGCGGTCGGGTTTTCTCCGATCTCGACGATGCCGGCCTTGGAGCTGATCTGACTTCCTTCCTGGGAGGTTCGGGCGGCGGTGCCCAGTACGACTGGCCAACGAGCAACCTCTAGCCCAAACACAACATCGTAGTCGGTTTTTTGCGCATTACTCTCAACGGTCAGAACCCCTGCAAGCGACGGGTCTTTGAGCAATCGCGCGGGGGAATATCTGTCAGGCTCGGCAAACAGCATATCAAATGCTATGGCCGCCGCGCCGTTTTCACCTAGATTTTGAACCATCTGCGCCAATAGTGTGCGCGGCCAGGGCCATTGACCCCAGCTAGCCAATGACTGCTCGTCTATATCCAGAACCTTAACCGGTAATTCGGGGTTGTATTCCCTTGGCGAGATGCGCTGAAGCACGTCGAAGTAGATCAGGCGAGACATACGTACGGGGTAGGGGTCTAGAATTCTTATGAAGCAACCCAACAAGATCAGCGCCAAACCAGCCAGGCGAAAACCCAGTCGTCGACTAATTCTGGCTTTGATCTTACCCGCCACATTCGCCTCCTTGGCGCTGGGGGAAAAGTAGGCTTGCGATGTCTTCACCTACCTGTTTGCGGCTGCGGACGCGTTGCCTCTATCACCCGGGCTACCGCTATTCCCCTTGCCATGCCCGGGACCTTTACCTTTGCCAGGGTTCCCTGTTCCGCCTGAAGGTCCGGTTCGACCAGCAGGATTTGAACCGTCTCCTTGGCCAGAACGATTTGAGCTGACGTCTGGTTCAGGCTCTGGCGCTGGGGGTTCCGGTGTCGGAGGTTCAGGCTCAGGTTCCGGTTCAGAAGTTTCAGCTCTGGACACCCTCGCCACTTGGGTCTGAATGACCCTTTGAGGTGCCGCGCTTCGTTGAACCGGAATGTCTGATTGCCGAACCGCAAGAGGAACAGATTCCCTAGCGCATCCGCCAAAATCGACCTGAAGCGGACTCAGCAGATCCCTTTGCGACTGAACGAATGGAAAGCCATTCTTAAGGGCCAACTCATATTGTTCCTGGTCGACGGGGCGACCAACATTCCCACCCAGTGAAGTCGCGAACAGGCTGCACTGGCGCCCGGTCGAGCGGCACCTACCCGATCGACTGCACATTCGGACCTTACCTTCCAATACCAGCATGGCACTTTGCTTACCCGGGACAACCCACATGTCGAAGGTTGTGCCACGAACGGCCATGGTCGCTGTGGGGGTTTGTATGGAATAGGCTCTTTTCTTACTTTTACCCGAAATGAATCGAAAACTTCCACCCAAGGCCTGAACCGCGAAAGATTTTGCTTTCTTTTTTCCGCGCAACATTGAGACATCCAGCACCATTTGTGCATTCGGGCCGATTGCGATCTTGGTATCATCTACGAACAACAACTGTACGACGCCGGATCGGTCAGTAGAAATGGTATCTCCGGAAACAACCTCCATCCCTTCACGCAGACGTATCTTTTTGCCAGCGCGAACTACATCGGCGCCCTGCTTGGCACTCAATACTTTTCCGATAGAGGCCGTGACCGATGCCGGTAATGCAGCCAGAACCATGAAAACAAAAAACAATCTTAACCAGGCCAAACCCAAGTCCCCTTCCCCCAAAAGGTACCCACTGGGATGTTAAATCACCCCTCGCCCGATATCTGTCGCCTCAGAAAGCTAAATCTGATTAGTTATTCAACCCATTAAATTTAGACAAATATGCGCTCAAACCGGTGCATTTGGCAAGCATCGGGGTATTTGCCTGCGTTTCCCGCGTTTTGAAATCTCTTATCCAAGGCTCGGTACAGCCACATCATTGGATTTGATCAACAGTTCTCAGAACAACTTTTCAGGCGCAAAATGTGCGGGGTCACGTCTGCGCATCGGCGAGACATCCCCAGATCGCACAATGCTTGGGCCAGACATCCTCGTCCTCGTCATAGAACCGCTGGGCGTGCTTGTTTGCGACGATGGAAATCGGGACGCAGTCCAGGCGGTGACGATGCCCCCGGCGAATTTTGGCGTGCGACGGTCGATGGCAAAAGCGTGTCATTGGGCTGGGTCTCCTACACTTTCCACGCCCTGACTCGTAAGGTCGACAATACCACGCCGCAGTTATAAGGCGTTCAGTTGATCAGGAAGTTCTTTGCAGGCTCGCCCCATACGCGGATCAACCAGTTGGTATCCGCCTGAAAACCGCCCAAAACAGCGATCACAGCCTTTGGCGAAATCCGGTGGGATTCCCCTACTTAGGTGTAATCCACCCATTGGATTTTATCGTCAGTCAGCTCCAAATGCGTGACAGTGGCTTTACACCGAATATCTACCGCCAGACCAACCGCGGTCCGGTAATCTGCATTCTCCAGAGACTTACCGCCCCCCAAGAAGAACGTGTTGCTCCGGGACAATGATAATGTTCCAGAGAGCGAACGTTGGAACCGGACAACCCGCTCCTCCACCCACGACAGGCATCCCTCGGACGCGCGGATCGCCGAGCGGGCCAGATGCTCGTTAGTTTTCCCGTCAGTGACCTTCAACAGATCAAACAGAAATTCGTGCTCGTGGTATTCCTCGGTCAGAGGCCCCAGCGGTCCGGAGTGCGCGCCGAGAAATTAGAATGTGTAGCGTGTATTGCCACCACGATATCATTTCGGTGCTGTCTCGAGGATCAAATTCCCGCCCTTGCCTCTGCGACTGTCATCGCATCGCAGATAGCTGCGTTCCCGCTCTCGACCAAAGCGATACCGCAAGCTTCGTTTTGAGCGGCCATATCGAGATTACCTACTGGGTTTCGTCTCTCCTGCGGTCGCGTTCCTGCAATGCACGGATGCGCATCCGTTGTGCGGCCTGAATATGTGCACGCATCTCCGTCTCAGCTGCCGCACCGTCGCGAGCGTTCAAAGCCGCCATAATGCGCCGATGCTCGGCCACCGCAGCCTCGGCCCTGTCACCCTCCAACAGTTGAGATGGCCCAAGGACCAGCAGAGCCTTTTGCAAGGATAACATCGACTTTGCCAGAAACCGGTTCTTGGCTGCATCCAGCAGTGTCGCATGAAAAATCCGATTGATCCGCACAGCGTCCGGGCCCGTGCCTGCCTCCGCCAGTCGATCATTCAGAACCTCAAGCTCATCCAGTTCGACACCTGACGCAGCGCGGGCGGCCAAACGGGCAGCTGTCCCCTCAAGCACCGCGCGCATTTCATAGAGCTCCATCACCTCTGCATAATCCAGACTGCGCACTGTTGCGCCCTGCCGTGGAACATGGGTCACCAATCCATCAGCCTCCAATTGACGGATCGCCTCGCGCACCGGGGTGCGGCTAACTCCCAATCGTTCAGACAACTCTATTTCTCGCAGGCGTTCACCGGGCAGAAGATTGCCTTCGCGAATATCGTCCAAAAGACGTTGGTACGCGGAATAGCCTTGCGGGCCGGGCTGTAAGGGGTCGTCCTGTATGGTCACATTAGGCTCACTTGTTTTATTGCATCCTATTGTATACAGTTGAATACACAACGAGTCAATGACGCTGGAAAACGTTCCTTGCCCACGCTGATCAACACAATGCCTCTTCTGACAAAGCGGGCCGTAACACTCGGCCTTGCACTTCTTGGCACCGGAGCTTTCTGGACGTTGAATCTGCCGCTGCCCTTTCTGTTTGGCCCGATGAGCGCCTGTCTGATTGCGGCCCTCGCGCATGCGCCGATGGAGGGGTTCGGACAGGTGTCAGTGGCAGCGCGCACCATTCTGGGTGTGGCGGTGGGCGCATCAATTACACCTGCCCTATTTGCAGAATTGCCTAAAATGGCCGCGTCGATTGCACTGGTCCCATTTTTCATCCTGTTGATCGCGCTGATCGGCGTACCATTCTTCCGCCGGGTCTGGGGTTTCGATACGACAACCGCATTCTATGCCGCCATGCCCGGCGGCTTGCAGGACATGATCATTTTTGGGACCGAAGCTGGAGCCAACCCGCGCACTTTGTCGCTGATCCATGGCACGCGCGTGCTGATCATCGTGACGCTGGCCCCGCTGTTTCTGACCATGTTTTACGGCGCCGAGCTGACAAACCCGATCGGAGAACCCGCACGCGACCTGCCGCTGCACGAGCTGGCCCTAATGGTGCTGGCTGCCTTTATCGGCTGGAAGGGTGGCGAGCGTATTGGCCTATTCGGCGCATCGATCCTGGGGCCGATGATCCTGACGGCTGCTTTGTCGCTCTGGGACTTCATCCATACACGACCACCGCGCGAGGCCATCCTGGCCGCACAATTCTTCATTGGGTGCGGAATTGGCGTGAAGTTTGTCGGTGTTACCTGGGTGGAGTTGCGCAAGGTCGTGGCCGCGGGCTGCGCTTACGTGGTTGTGCTGGCCGTGCTGGCAGCGGCCTTCACAGCTGTTGTAACCACGTTGGGGTTTGGCAAACCGGTCGAAGCGTTTCTGGCCTTCGCACCCGGCGGGCAGGCCGAAATGACGGTTCTGGCCATCGTCTCAGGCGCGGATCTGGGCTTTGTGATCACTCACCATCTGACAAGGATCGTGTTGGTGATCATCGGTGCGCCCATCGCCGCAAATCTCATTCTGCGCTGGTCTAAACCTCGGCGTTGATCATATGGATCGGCGCGCCTTCAGTATAAGCGTTTACCTGATCGAAGATGTCAGCAAACTACAGGTCAAACTCATCTTCGGTCACAAAACCGATATGCGGCGTCGCGATCAGCTTGGGATGTGCCAGAAACGGATCGTTCGGGTCGGTTGGTGGTTCGGTATCGAACACATCAATTGCGGCTCTGCCCGGGCGACCGGCGTTGAGCGCTCCAAGCAAGGCACCTGGAGTGATCAACCCGGACCGTGACGTATTATCGAACAGCGCGCCCGGTTGCATCTGTGCTAAATCCGCTGCGGTAATGATCCCTTACGTGTCCGGTTTCAGGCGCACATGGACCGAGAAGATATCGCTGTCGGCAAAAAACGCATTGCGGCTGGGCGCAACCTGCACGCCATCCGCCCGGGCGCGCGCCCGGCCGTCCAGAACGATCCTGATCTTCTCTTCCGCAGAATACTGATTGCGCATCGCGCGGCGGATGTCTTTTACGACCTTCTCACCCTGGCTCTGCTTGGTTCCGGGTTTCTTTCTCATCTCCACTCCTTGGCGGCTACGATGAGCCAAAAACCCTCTCTTATCAAATCAACCTAATCTGTCCCATGGGCGCTGACGTCAGACACGGCGATGCCGAACGGGGATTCGATGTGTTGTGGAGTTTCGAACCTGGTGGATGAGTGGTGTGTCGCTGGGAATTGGTTCAGAAAACAAATCCAATTCTTGCCCATAATCCACGTAAGTCGGTGTGTTTTACCGTGATTTCAACGGGTTCACCAATTTTGTCGGAGTAACACACAAAAAGGAAATTTCGCCTTGTATTCCCGGCGCTTGCAAGGATATACCCGTCGGCGGAGACGTGGCCGAGTGGTCGAAGGCGCTCCCCTGCTAAGGGAGTAAACCAGGAATGGTTTCGAGGGTTCGAATCCCTTCGTCTCCGCCATAACCTTCTGATAATAATTGATAATTTTTTTACGCCGCACTGCAGAATGGTAGTCAGGTTTTGATATTTGATTGTACGAAATTCACATTGATTCAAAACGCTATTTTTTAAGAAGCACTAAAAAACTAGCACAAATTTGGCACAGAATCGGGTTGGCGCGATTTTTTGTAAAGGAGTTTTCAGACTCTATTTTGCACTTGCAGCAGAAGCGAATTTTGCACTAGTTCGACCGAAGCTTAGAACCTGCGGAACCGGAAGCAAGCAGTCACAACTCACTTTCCCAAAAACTCAGTCCGGAGCTTCAAGGCAAGCAACTGAAAAACGGTGGCAACGCAGAAAATTCGCCTACTTCGCTCTTGGCGCAGGCACGAGTTCTAAACTGACCACCGCACGGGTCTCAGTTTTTTCAGCTCTAGATCTCAGCAGAGCTGCAAGCTGCGCGCAAGTCAAAATAGGGCAGTCTCTCTTTATGTAGAAACTCAAAGTCTAGATAGCTGATAAAGCCGCCCTTTCATTCACCCGCAACAACTGTCGCCTAGCTGAATTGGTGGGCAGGGTGCCGTAGCATAGGAGCAGTAGACACAACAGTCACCCTGCAACGGCTTCAAGACTGCATTACATGACTTGCACTCATAGAACCACTGGCAAGCATCCGTCGGCATGACTTCAGTTTCGCTGTGACCGCATTTCGGGCAAGTCAGGGTGCTTTCAAGCACTACAGTTTGTTCTGTCATAGTCTCACATCTGCATTATCAGGAAATCATTAATCCGGGCTTCGTTAAAGACGACGACCCAAGCAAAGCCTGTGATTGCCGTCGTCCCTAGAAGCCACCATTTCAACTTTGGTAGGGAACCGCGCTGATAAGATACAAACCATGATATCGCGACAAGCGCCGTCGAAATCGCCAATACGTAGTAGCTTGCTGCCGCGATCTTTCCAAAAATGGCCAGCCAGCTGCCCCCTAGTCCCAGCAACATCATTGTCATGGGCAACACACAGCAAGTCGCGACGCCAAGTGCTGACAGTGATCCCAGATAACTTAGGCTAACGTACTTCTGCATCTCATTCCCTTGATTAGTTGGAGTAGTCGAAATGACAGATTCTTGTATAACTTCTGTAGTCGCTACAGGATCAAGACGGGAAAACTCACATGTTTGCGATTGGGGAAGCATCCCGGCAAAGCGGTGTCGGCATCGAAACGATCCGCTACTATGAACGCGAAGGGATCGTGCCTAAACCAGAACGGGCACCGAATAATCGGCGGATGTACTCTGCGCACGATGTTGGAAGGCTTCGCTTCCTTAAAAAATGCCGTGATTTGGGCTTTCCGCTCGCCGACGCAAAGACGCTTCTCGATCTGTCCGAAGGCGACGGCGAGGATTGCCGATCCGTGAAAGAGCTGGCGGAGCTTCATATCTTAAATGTCCGTGCGAAGATCGCCGAACTTAGGCGCTTGGAAGCCGCCTTGAACGAACTCACGGCCAACTGCGACAGCGGGAATGTATCTTGTCCGATGTTATCAAAGCTGCGCACCGTCTAGAGGGACTTTAGGCTCCAAACAGCCTTCCACGCAGTGTCCATTTTTGAATGCTTCTGAGACTCGCTTAAAGCAAAGAAGTTGCAATCCATACTCTGCTCCATTTTTTTGGGCAGATACCTTTTTAACGTGCAGATTCCAGCGGACAAATAACAGTATGAGTTTCAAACAAAAGAAGTGAGAACTGGACTGACGAACGAACGAAACACTGAACTGATGCAAGTTTTTTCGTGCAAAATTGGCACAAAATCGACACAACAGGGTAGAAATAACTTATAACTTATTGTTTTTATTGTATTTTTTTGCCAGAATAATTCCTCTGCTAAGGGAGTAGGCGGGAAACCGTCTCGAGGGTTCGAATCCCTTCGTCTCCGCCATAATCTACACGACAATCAAGACCCTTTAGGTTTCTGAGAAGTCGTGTGAAATCAGCCGCAAATACACTCAAAGCACTTCGCCAGATAGATGTACGCCAACCAGCGTTCGTATCTCGTCAAACGGCGACCGAGGCCTGCAGCAATTCTTGCGAGTACGGGTGTTCAGGTGTGCCTACACGCAGCGTTTCAGAGGACATGACCTCAACGATCTCACCATTTCGCATAACTGCCAGTTGATCGCACATATGCGCGACAACTGGAAGATCATGGGATACCATCAAATATGTCAGCCCGCGTTGTCTTCGCAAATCCGTCAACAAGTTCAATACTTCTGCCTGAACGCTGACATCCAGAGCTGATGTGGGTTCATCCAGCAGCAGGATGTCCGGCTCGCCTGCCAACGCTCTAGCGATAGCGACCCTCTGACGCTGCCCCCCGGATAGCTGATGCGGATACCGAAACCGGAAGCGCTGACCGAGCCCAACATCGTTCAGCAGACCTTTGACCCTTTGATCGATATTATCTAGTCCGTGCAGATGCAGAGTTTCACTGAGCACCTGATCGACGGTGTGCCGCGGGTGAAGCGAAGCGTATGGATCCTGAAAAACCATCTGCACGGCTCTAAAGAACCTGCGATCTCGCTTAGCCCCGGACAACGCTTCACCTTCGACTCGGATAGCACCAGACCATTGAGGTGCCAGACCGGTTATCGCGCGGAGGATGGTAGATTTACCCGAGCCGCTTTCACCCACAAGACCAAAGCTCTCACCCTGGTTAACACTAAGACAAGCACCCTTGACCGCATCTACGCGGTCATGCGCGTGACCAAACCAGACGTTCAGATCGTTGATTTCCAATGCGGTCATTTCAACCTCTCACGCTGGGCGCGTCTGACCAGGCGGGATCGCGGGTCAGAACACTCAAATGCGTACATTTCTCGTCAAGACGCGGAAGCGAGTTCAGCAGCCCCTGAGTGTATGGGTGTTTCGCTTGGTGCAGCTTATCTGCTTCGCAGACTTCGACAATCCGTCCCGCGTACATGATGAGGACACGGTCGCAAAACTCGGACACCAGGTTGAGATCATGACTGATGAAGATCAGGCCCATGCCCCGTTCTTTGACCAATCCATCCATGATGTTCAGCACCTGCCGCTGCACGCTGACATCCAACGCCGAGGTCGGCTCATCCGCAATCAGGATCTTAGGGTTCGGGATCAGCATCATCGCAATCATGATGCGTTGCCCCATACCTCCTGACACTTCATGCGGGTATGCCCGCATCACCCGTTCGGGACTACGGATCGAAACACTCTCCAACATTTCGATCGCCATTTTTTTGGCGCGTGATTTAGAGCCGGAATTGTGCTGAAGATACGCCTCCATCAATTGTTCGCCTACCGTGACCACTGGGTTCAGAGAGAACTTGGGGTCCTGCATCACCATGGAAATCTGCTTTCCGCGTACCTCGCGCATCTCGCGCTCTGTAAGCTTCAGCAAGTCACGACCTTCAAGATTGATGTGGTTGGCCTCGACTATACCGGGCTTTCGGATCAGGCGCAGGATGGCGCGCCCGGTCATCGACTTGCCGGATCCACTTTCACCCACAATCCCCAATCGTTCGCGCCTCAACGAGAACGAGACACCGCGTACCGCATCAAATACGCCCTGACGGGTTGGGAAGCGAACCCACAGGTCTTCGATGTCGAGTAAGTTCATTGCCCACCGTCCTTTGGATCAAGCGCGTCCCTTAGCCCGTCACCCAACAGGTTGAAGGCCAGCGAAACCGTGAAAATTGCAAGCCCCGGCACCGTGGCAACCCACCAATGATCAAGGATGAACCTGCGCCCCTCGGAAATCATGGCACCCCATTCCGGACTTGGAGGTTGTGCGCCCAGGCCCAAGAAACCCAGGCCCGCGGCAGCCAGAATGATCCCGGCCATGTCCAGAGTGACCCGCACAATCAGTGACGAGATACAAAGCGGCCAGATATGCCGGGTGATGATCCGCAGTGGCCCGGCCCCTTGAAGCCGGATCGCATTGATATAGTCGGTTGACCGGATCGTCAGCGTTTCTGCCCGCGCCATGCGCGCGTACGGTGGCCAGGCTGTCAGCGAGATCGCCAGAACCGCGTTTTCAATCCCTGCCCCGAGCGCTGCTACAAAAGCCAATGCCAGAACAAGGCGCGGAAAGGCGAGGAAGATATCGGTGATGCGCATGAGGATCACATCTGCCCATCCCCCGGCATATCCCGCGACGGTTCCTACCAAAAGGCCCGCGACCGGAGCGATAAGCGCCACCAACGCTACAATGTACAGCGTTATCCGCGCGCCATAAATCAAACGTGACAGAATATCCCGCCCCAGACTATCGGTCCCCAGCAAGTGCCCTTCGGCTCCGATAGGGAGCAGTCGGCTGGACAGATCCTGAACAAAAGGATCTTGCGGTGCGATGATAGGAGCAAAAACCGCTGTCAGTACGAGGATTACTAGGATCGCCAACCCAACCATTGCCATCGAGTTTGATCGCAGTGTCAGCCAACCTTTATACAAGCTAGCCAATCTGGCGTGGCGTCTGGATGTGGGCTCGTCGGTCAGCAGCCACTGACGCAAAGTCATGTCGCTCATTTCGACCTCGGATCAAAGAAACGGTAGAGAAGGTCGGAGAATATGTTCAGGCAGATAAAGATCAGCCCGACCACAACGGTTCCACCGAGAACTGCATTCATATCGGCACTCAGCAAAGCGGTCGTGATGTAGCTGCCGATCCCCGGCCAGCTAAAGATGATCTCGGTCAGAACCGAGCCTTCCAACAGATTGGCGTAGCTCAGTGCGATGACTGTAATGAGTTGTACGCGAATATTCTTGAAGGCGTGACGCCAGATCACCTGCCGTTCTGACAGGCCTTTGACGCGGGCGGTAATGACATATTCCGCCGACAACTGTTCCAGCATAAAGGATCGTGTCATCCGGCTGATGTAAGCCAGCGAGTAGTACCCCAGCAAGGCAGCGGGCAGGACGATGTGAGACAACGCATTGCGGAAGACATCCCAATCCTGGGCGATAGCGCTGTCCAGCAATATGAGCCCCGTTCGCGTCGGAACCAGGTCCTCATAGAAGATGTCCAGGCGACCCGGTCCACCGACCCAACCTAGTATTCCGTAGAAGACCAGCAGCCCCATGAGCCCCAGCCAGAAGATTGGCATTGAGTAGCCAACAAGTGCGACCACACGGGCGATCTGATCGATCCAGGACCCCCGTTTCACGGCGGCAATCACACCCAGCGGAACACCTAGAAAGATGCCAATCATCACACCAAGAGTCGCCAATTCCAGTGTGGCGGGGAAGACGCGTGCGATGTCTTCGGATACAGGGCGCGCATTCAGCAGCGAGTTGCCAAAGTCTCCGTGCAGGACATCCCAAAGATAGTAACCGAACTGCACCAGCAGCGGCTTATCGAGGCCAAGCTGTTGATAAACTGCATCATAGGTCGATTGCGAGGCGCGCTCACCGACGATCGCCAGCACCGGATCGATCGGCATGACGCGGCCGATGATGAAGGTCACGAACAGCAGACCCAACATCGTGATTGCAATGGTGCCAAGAGTTTTCAGGATGCTCTTGATCCAATGAATAAGAGGCGCCGAGCGGCGCCCCTCAGATGGTCTTTCGGCCAGAGCCATTTACTTGGTCACCTGCCAATACGACGCCGATGTGATCGCCTGACCGGTCGAGAAGTCCGTCACGTTCTCACGCAATGCCGATTGTTCGATTTGCTGGAACATCACGACGAATGGTGATGTCTCACGGAACTCAGCCTGGATTTCCTTGTACATATCGGCACGTTTCACGGTGTCATTCTCAACCACAGCCGCATCTGTTTTCTCTGTCAGCCCGCCGGTATCCCACGAATTCCGCCACGCCAACAGACCAGTTGCATTGGCCGCATCCGAGTTGTCAGGATTATAGGCAAACGTCCCCGCGTTGGTTTGCGGATCAGGATAGTCCGGACCCCATGCGCCAAGATAGACGTCGAGCTCCCGTGCACGATATCGCGCCAGAATTTGTTTGGCAGTACCGACAGTAATATTCATCGTGATACCAACCTGACCCAGTGCATTTTGAAGTGACTGAGCGATCTCAATACGTTCCTGCGCTTCGCGCACGCCAACTTCGATCTCCAGCCCACTTACACCGGCTTCATCCAGCAGCGCTTTGGCTTTTTCAACATCGAAGCTGAACGGATTCTCATCCGATGCGCCAAGATAGGTTTGCGGCAAGAAATTCTGGTGAATTGTGTACTGACCTTTCAGGAAGCTGTCGCGCATCCCTTCATAGTCGATCAGGTATTTGAATGCCTGACGAACCTGAGGTTTGCTGAGCTCAGGGTGTTTTTGGTTCAGTGAGACATACATCAGACGGCCCTTGAGCTCATCTGCAATCTTGACGCCAGCGACCGATGAGACACCTGCAACGTCTTCGGGGTTCAGGTTGCGAGCAACGTCGATATCCCCGCGCTCGAGCAATAGGCGCTGGCTGGCGCTTTCCTGAACGTGACGGACAACAACACGCTCCATCGCCGGGGCACCCAGATAGAAATCAGGGTTGGACTTTAGGGTTACGCTTTCATTGGGCTTCCAGCTCACCAAGCTGTAGGCACCAGAGCCCGCCGTGTTGGTCTTGAGCCACTCGTTGCCCAGATCACCATCTTTGTCGTGTTCCATCACCGTCTTCTTGTCGACGATGCCACCGATGGTCGCGGTCAGACAGTTCAGAACAAAGGATGTCGCGTAGGGCTTGTCGGTCGTGATCGTCAGAGTGTTGCCATCTGCAACAATCGTTTGTTCGACATTTTCCGGCGTGAACCCGAACTGCGTCAGGATGAAAGCCGGAGTCTTATTCAGAATGATTGCACGGCGCAGCGAAAACTGAACGTCTTCGGCGGTCACCGGATTACCGGAATGAAAGGTCAACCCTTCCCTGATGTTGAAGGTAATCGACTTGCCGTCCTCTGAAACATCCCAGCTTTCCGCGACGTCCGGCTGATATCCTGCATCCAGATCCAGCGGGTCAAAATTGACAAGCTTTTGGTAAACATTGCGGCTGACATCAGACCCGGCGAATTCAAAGCTTTCCGCGGGGTCCAGTGTTGTGATGTCGTCAATACGGTTCGCGATCACCAACATGTTTGGCGGCGTTTCCGCGATTGCCGAAGTCGAGGTCACAGCCAGCGCTAATCCCAGGGCCGCACCGGTAAGCAATCTATTAAATGCGTTCATTTTGTCCTCTCTGTCATCAAGTTATTCATTAACGGTTACGATCCCCAAGTCTTCTCAAGTACACGCAACCAGTTTTCATGGCAGAGCTTCTTAATGAGCTCTTCGCCGTATCCATGGGTTTCCATGGCATCTCTCAATCGGGGCAGCATCGATACGTCGGTCACATCGTCTGGAACTACGGCCCCGTCATAGTCCGACCCAAGCCCGACCCGGTCCTCACCCAAGATCCCGATCAGGTGATCTAGGTGCTTCAGAACCTGTGTCAGCGGCACGTCAGAAAGCATTCGCCCATCCTCGCGCAGAAAGGCGGCGGCAAAATTCAGTCCGACCATCCCGTCGCTTTCTGCGATTGTGCGAAGCTGATCGTCGGTCAGATTTCGAGCGTGCGGGCAAATGGCGTGCGCATTCGAATGCGTTGCTACCAAAGGCGCATCTGAATATCGCGCAACGTCCCAAAAACCTTTCTCATTGAGATGAGACAAGTCCAGCATGATACCAAGCGCGTTGCAGCGTTGGACAAGTCGCAGACCATAATCGGTCAACCCCGGGCCGGTGTCTGGCCCTGATGGATATCTGAACGGCACACCGTGCCCGAAAATGTTTGGCCTGCTCCAGACCGGACCAAGCGAGCGCAGCCCCGCAGCATGAAAAACGTCGAGCGAATGCAGATCGGCATCAATCGCTTCGGCGCCTTCGATATGAAATATCGCTGCCATCCGACCCTGCGCCAGACAATCCCGGATATCTGCGACTGAGCGTGCAACACTCAACGCGCCCAGCCTTTCCAGTTCCAACAATATGGCAATCTGGCTCAGTGCTGCCGGGAAGGCGTCTTCAGCATCTATCTGATCGGGAAGCGGCAGGTCATATCTGGGCTGGACCATCTCTTCCATCTTGGCGTCGACATCCATTGGCGACGGCACCCACACGGCAAAGAACCCGCCGCCAAACCCACCCTCTTTGGATTTGACCAGATCGATTGCGCCTTCCAGGCCGCTCAGAAATTGGCCCGCTTCTGAAACACCACCGGTCGAAGCCAATTTGGACAACACATCATTGTGCCCATCGAAAATGAGGGGGAAGGTGTTCAAAGCCGTATCACCCGAATTAAGTATCAATCCGATACACGCTAACAGACGTTATCGTCATGATTGTAAAAAAATTCAATGAGTTTTACTCATAGAGCTAGTCGGATTCATGAGGGTGCAAGTCGATGAAGAAAACACGCAACTGGCACTCACTACCGGAGTATCAAGCCTTGCGGGCCCTCATGCAGGCAGGAACCACTGCCGCCGCGGCACGACAACTGGGCCTGTCTCAATCAGCCGTCAGCAGATCTGTTGGCAGCCTTGAATCCCGACTTGGGAAAATACTGTTTGAAAGGGACGCGGGCAGACTACGCCCGACGCAAGAGGCCGTGCGATTGAATATGCGTCTCGACCCCTTGTTCGAGGCTCTCGACCGGATCGATGGACCGGGTGAAACCGTCCAGGAAACGTTACGCCTTGTCGCTCCTCCAAGTTATGCCCACCGCTATATCGTCACGCTCATCGCCAGTTTCATACGCGGAAATCCGGGTTTTTTTGTGAACCTGGAGGTGACGACCTCAGACATGGTGACATTGGGCGTATTGGAAAACCGCTTCGACTTGGCGGTAACCGGGATTGAGCAAAGCCGCGCGGGGATCAAACTGATACCGTTCAGGGAATCGCCAGCAGTTTGCGTAATGCGACCTGAACATCCACTTGCCCAACGCAGTGCGCTCACCCCCGCAGATCTGCATGAACAAGATCTGATTGCATTGACATATCGCCACGGCAGACGCGGGCAGCTTGATCGATTACTGCATCAGGTACGAGCGGAACCCAGAATTGTCGCCGAGGTTTCGACCTCGTTCGCAGCAGCCGATATGGCTCGGGAGGGCCTTGGGTTGGCTGTGATCAATCCCTTTCCGGTGTACATGTATCGATCACCGGACCTGACTTTTGTCCCGTTTGAAGCGCCCATGCGATATCGTGGCCACTTCGTCATTTCGGATCAAAGGCCGGTTCCTAGAATCGCCCGCGCATTCATGCGACATCTTCGGCTAAACACGCCATCGGACCCATTCTCCGATAAAAATTTGTGAGGCGGTTGGGCTTACGACCCGGTTCGTTAAAACAAAAAAGCCGCTCCCTGTAGGAGCGGCTTTGATTTCACTGTCTCTGAGACGAGGATCAGGCGGCCAGGGCTGCCTGAGCTTTGGCGACGATCGCGCCGAACGCTTCCGGTTCGTGCACGGCCAGGTCAGCCAGAACTTTGCGGTCCACTTCGATACCGGCTAGGTTCAGGCCATTGATGAAGCGGGAATATGTCAGTGCTTCGTCATGCGAACGCACAGCAGCATTGATACGCTGGATCCACAGCGCGCGGAAGTTGCGCTTGCGATTCTTGCGGTCGCGGGTTGCATACTGGTTGGCCTTGTCAACGGCCTGAGACGCAACTTTGAATGTGCTCTTGCGACGACCATAATAGCCTTTTGCGGCTTTGATGATCTTCTTGTGACGGGCGTGGGTTACGGTTCCACCTTTAACGCGGGACATCTCTCAAATCTCCTCTTAGCGGTCGTAGGGCATGTAGCCCTTGACGATCTTGGCGTCGGGGGCGGACAGGGTGGTGTTGCCACGGGCATCGCGGATGAATTTCTTGGTCCGCTTGATCATGCCGTGACGTTTGCCGGCCTGGCCAGCAAGGACCTTACCGGTCGCAGTCACCTTAAAGCGCTTCTTGGCGCTCGACTTGGTCTTCATCTTAGGCATTTCCGTCTCCTTTTCCGGGTTCGGTTTCAGACGCGACTCGGCATGCCATCTCGGCCGGTCACGCGATCAGAAGCGCCGTTTACGCAAGTTCGGTCATACTGGCAAGGGGGTTTGGGTCAGAATCTGCGATTTTCACGGGCAGACTGAGTACCGGGGCGACGCGCGCCGCCCCGGTGGTATGGTTTAATGTTCGAATTTGCGGATTTCACCGCTCTTCAACCGTTCTGCGTAGGACGCCAGCTCCTGGCGCACCACTTTCATCAGGAAGTAGAGCGCGAAGACGTTCACAACAGCCATCGCAAAGATCGCCGCATCCGAGAAGTCGATGACCGGCCCAAGGTTGGCCGCAGCGCCAATGACAACGAAGATGCAGAAGATGACCTTGAACACCAGTTCCTTCGTGTGGCCCTCACCGAACAGGTAAGTCCAGGCCTTGAGGCCGTAGTAGGACCAGCTGATCATGGTGGAGAAAGCAAACAGCACCACGGCAATGGCCAGAATGAACGGGAACCAGCTGAACGCGCTGCCGAAGGCTGCCGAGGTCAGGCTGACACCGGTGTTACCATCAACAGTTGCAATCGCGTTACCCGCTTCGTTCAGCATGTAATTGCCGGTTTCAGGATCAACGATCAGCTGCTGGGTGATGATGATCACCAGCGCGGTCATGGTACAGATCACGACCGTATCGATGAACGGCTCAAGCAGAGATACAAAGCCCTCGGTAATCGGCTCTTTGGTCCGAACAGCAGAGTGTGCAATCGCTGCAGACCCGACGCCTGCCTCGTTCGAAAACGCCGCACGACGGAAGCCTTGGATCAGCGCACCGACCATACCACCTGCCACGCCGAGACCAGTGAAGGCTCCCGCGAAGATCTGGCCAAAGGCCCACCCGATCTGATCCGCGTTCATCAGGATGATTACCAGCGCCGCAGCCACATACATCACGCCCATAAAGGGCACGACTTTCTCGGTCACGCGTGCGATAGATTTCAGGCCACCCACGATCACTGCAAACACGATGCCCGCGAACACCAGACCGGTGATCCAACCGGGAAAGTCTCCAACGATGCCTGCGATCTGCTGGTGCGCCTGGTTGGCCTGGAACATGTTGCCCCCGCCCAAGGCACCGAGGATACAGAAGATCGAGAAAAGAACCGCAAGGATCTTACCACCCGGCAGGCCCAGTTCGTTGAACCCTTTGGACATGTAATACATCGGACCACCGGAAACGGTGCCGTCCTCGTATTCGTTGCGATACTTCACGCCCAGCGTACATTCGGTGAATTTCGACGCCATGCCCAACAGACCCGCGACGATCATCCAGAAAGTCGCACCCGGCCCGCCGATGCCAACGGCAACCGCAACACCGGCGATGTTGCCAAGCCCAACCGTACCGGACAAGGCTGTAGCGAGCGCTTGAAAGTGGCTGACCTCACCCGCATCGTTCGGGTCAGAGTAGTCGCCTTTCACCAGGCTGATCGCATGGCTGAAAAAGCGCAACTGCACGAAGGCAAAATACAGTGTGAACACAGTCGCCGCTACAACCAGCCATCCCACGATCCAGGGGAAACCTGTCCCGGGGAAAGGTGCAAAAATAAAACTTACAAATGGCCCGGTGAAGTCTGCAAATGCCTGATTGATCTTGTCATCCAGCCCAACCGCTTCCTGAGCGGCGGCAGGACTCGCAGCCAGAGCGGTAAGCGCAGCCAAACCAAGTTTGTTTTGAATACTCATCATCTACTCTCCCCTCAATTCACGACCGTGACGGGAACGTCGGCATGCATGACAAGGTTCTGCGTGGAGCTGCCAAACAGGCGCTTCTTGAACCCGTCAGCCGAAGCCCGACCAACAACGATCTGTGATCCACCGTTTTCGACCGTGATCGTGTTCAGTGTTTCGGCGACATCTCCGTGACGCACGATACCTTGGGCTTCGAATCCTGCTGCCTTTAGCGCTTCGACCGCTGGCGCGATGATCCGCGATGTAGCCAGTTCTACCTCTTCCTCGCGCCTCTTGTGGCGCATAGCATTTTCTTCCGGTGTCTGGAATGTGAAAGGCGACCATTCGATGACATAAACAACCAGCAGCTCGCATTCTCCGATACGTCCGGCCAAGTCTTTGGCGAAGGCGATCGCGCGTTCTCCGGTTTCTGTCCCGTCCAGTCCAATGACAATTTTCGTTGTCATGTCGTTCCTCCGTTGTGGTTTGTTTGACCGGGGCCCGTGCCCCCGGCAGAGCAGCCGGAACCTGGAACTTGTTTGAGTAGACTGCCCTAGAGGCAAGTATCCCCAAAAACACGGAAAAACAGAGAAGTAATTTTGAAATGCAACCAACAATCGCTCATCTAGTTGAAATTGCTAATTTATTTCCGCCTAAATTTTAGGCAGATTGTAAGGTATCAATATAAATTGTTGATATTGGGTCGCAACTTAACCCGGATCGGTGTTGTAAATCAGCCGTTCATCACACGGAGCGATACGCAAGATGTTGGTCGTTCCAGGGACATTAAACGGCACGCCAGCGGTGACCACGATCTGATCAGTCTCGGCCGCAAAGCCACCCGAACGAGCCGCGCGAGCCGCACTAACCACCGCGCCCTTAAACCGTTCCTGCTCGGGGGTCAGAACACAATGGCAGCCCCAGCTCAAGCAAAGCCTGCGTGCGGTGCCAGTGGCCGGAGTCATCGCAATTATCGGCACACCGGGACGCTCGCGTGCAGTAAGCAACGCGGTTGTACCACTTTGAGTGAAACAGCAGATGGCCTTGATGTCCGTCTTTTCCGCAATTTCGCGCGCGGCTGCCACGATTCCGTCCGCGATGGTCGTGCCCTTGGCAGTTCGTGAGGCCGCAATGATCTGGTGGTAGGTCGGATCCGCTTCAACCTCGATGGCGACCTTATTCATGGTCTGGACCGCTTCGATCGGATAGGATCCAGCCGCGGATTCAGCGCTAAGCATGATTGCATCGGTGCCTTCATAGATGGCTGTTGCCACGTCCGAAACCTCGGCCCGCGTTGGCATCGGACTTTCGATCATGCTTTCCAACATCTGTGTTGCAACAATCACGGGCTTCGCTGCAGTACGACACTTGCGCACCAGACGCTTCTGAATCGGCGGCACAGCAGAAACGGGCAACTCAACACCCAGATCACCACGTGCAACCATGATCCCGTCCGAGGCATCAAGGATGTCATCAAAGGCTTCCACTGCGGCAGGCTTTTCGATCTTGGACAGGATCGATGCGCGACCATCTGCCAGCGCACGTGCTTCGAAAACGTCCTTGGCACGTTGCACGAAACTGAGCGCCAGCCAGTCCACGCCCAACTGGCAGACAAATTCCAGATCGTCGCGATCCTTGTCAGACAGCGCCGCCAGCGGCAGAACCACGTCCGGAACGTTCACACCTTTTCGGTTTGAGATCGTGCCACCTACTTCCACTGTGCAGTGGGCAAAATCCTGACCGCAATCCTGCACGATCAGACGAATCTTGCCATCATTGACCAGCAGGCGCGCACCCGGCTCCAAAGCAGCAAAAATCTCGGGGTGCGGTAGACAGACCCGGGTGACATCCCCCGCTGCCGGATCAAGGTCCAGACGAAACGCTGCGCCCTCTTCCAGCTCTTCTGCGTCATTGGCAAACACACCAACGCGCAACTTCGGCCCTTGAAGATCGGCCAAGATTGCAATCGGGCTATCCAGATCCTTTTCGATCTGCCGGATGATCCGATGCCGTTCGCGGATTTCATCATGGCTGCCATGGCTCATGTTCAGGCGAAACACATCGGCCCCTGCCTCGTGCAGAGCGCGGATGGTGTCATAGTCGTTAGACGCCGGTCCCAGCGTCGCCACGATTTTCACATTTCTCAGGCGTCGCATTGATCAGGCTCTCCTTAAACGCACGAATGTTACCGCAAACATTGCTTGGGCCGCTTATTGCGCAATTCCCTTTCCAACGCAACTGTCCTACACCTGCGACAAACAAGATGACAGGCTCATGACTTATTCTCCGTTTTTTGTTCACGGCGCGGATCGGCCGTCGCGTTGGCTAATTACTTGTGACCATGCAACCAACATGGTCCCACCCGATATCAATGACGGGGACCTGGGACTGCCGCGCGAAGACATGGAACGGCACATCGCTTACGATGTGGGCGCCTACGAGGTGTCGAAGCATCTGGGCGAGATGCTGAACGCCCCAGTTATCGCGGCCAATTTTTCGCGCTTGGTGATCGACCCCAATCGCGGTGAGGATGATCCGACGCTTCTGATGAAGCTCTATGATGGTTCGATCATCCCCGGCAATCGCCACGCCGATACAGTTGAGAAGGAGCGGCGCCTGAACATGTGCTACCGTCCTTATCATGATGCGCTGGCACAGCTTGCAGGCCTGCCTCATGCGGTTATCGTCTCAATGCACTCCTTTACGCGCCAGCTACGCGGTCGCGATCCCCGACCCTGGCATATCGGCGTCCTACACACTCCGGATGAGCGGTTCTCACGTCCGTTAATCAACCGACTGAATGCCGATAGTGATCTGTGCGTCGGTGTAAATGAACCCTATACCGGCGTTCTACCCGGTGATGCGATTGACAAACATTGCACAGCATTCGGTCGACCCAATGCATTGATTGAGCTGCGCAACGATCTGATTGCAGATCACGAGGGGCAGCGCCATTGGGCCAACCGTCTGGCCGCTGCACTACAAGACGCGCTCGTCGAAAGCAGGCTGTGACACAGTGACGTCGCAGATTGTTTTTTGTTCCTCCTAATGTTGGGAGCGCATTGGCCAATACCCATATATCAGGCGAAAGGAGACGACTATGACGCAGGAATTCCTGACGACTGTCTTCGGTTGGATGACGGTTCTGAACATCGGTGTTTTGCTCTTCAGCACCATGATGGTCTTGGCTTTGCAAAACTGGATTGCAGATGTGCATGGCAGAATGTTCCAGATGGAACGTGCCGACATAAAACGCGCTTACTTCCGGTATCTTGCGAACTACAAGATCCTGACCCTGGTTTTTTGCCTGGTGCCATGGTTGGCACTGAAACTCTCCTAAATACCGGATCGGCCAATTCAAAGGCCTTTGTATTCATTGTATCGAAGCCTGCGGATTGCTAGTTCAGCCTCAGAATGTAAAAACATCTACTCGGAGCCAGAATATGGACAAGCAAACCGAAATCGAACTGCAAGCCGCTGCGTTCCGTCGTTTACAGCAGCACCTGATGAAAGACCGCACAGACGTCCAGAACATCGACATGATGAATCTGACCGGGTTTTGCCGCAATTGCCTGTCGCGCTGGTATCAGGAAGCCGCCAATGCAAAAGGCATTGAAATGGGCAAGGACGAAGCGCGCGAGATTTTCTATGGCATGTCCATGGATGAATGGAAGGCCAACTATCAGACCGATGCCAGCGCCGAAAAACAGGCCGCATTCAAGGTTGCGTTTGAAGAGAATGTGACGAAGAAGAGCTGACACTCGACGCCGGAAGAAACCGCCTTCTCTGTGTAAACCTTCCACCGGGGATGATGCTGATCATTCGAACACGGGTTCACAATCAGTGACACCTCAGTGATCCGTAAAAACCCAACATGACGGTTTGTTCACGGCACCAACATCCTGTGAACTGACAACACCCTCGCAATATTTTGCGAGGGTGCAGCAATAACGGCAAATTGCGCCGCGCGTCGCATTTGAGTTCATACCATTGCTGGCAACGAGACTAGATATAACTACCTCTTCTAGATCGCCGCCTTGCGGCTTTCGTCCAGATAGATCTCGCGCAGACGTTTGGCGATCGGACCCGGTGTGCCATCGCCCAGCGCAACGCCATCGATCTCAACCACCGGCATAACGAAAGCACTGGCCGAAGTGGTGAAGGCCTCATCGGCTTCTTTTGCTTCGTCGATGGTGAACAGGCGCTCTTCGACCTCCATCTGCGCCTCGGCCGCCATGCGCAATACCGCCTTGCGCGTGATGCCGTGCAGAATGTCGTTAGACAGCGGACGGGTGACGATCTTACCGCTCTTGACGAAATAGGCGTTGTTGCTGGTGCCTTCGGTCACATAGCCATCTTCAACCAGCCACGCATCATCGCAGCCTGCCTTTTTGGCCATCATCTTGCCCATGGAAGGGTAAAGCAGCTGCACGGTCTTGATGTCACGACGGCCCCAGCGGATATCATCAATCGAGATGATCTTGGCACCCTTCTTCGCTGCCGGACTGTCTGCAAGGCCTGGTTTGTTCTGGGTAAAGAGAACAAGGCTTGGCTTTGTATCGACGGCTGGGAAAACAAAATCCCGGTCCCCGTCCGAGCCACGAGTGACCTGCAGATAAACCAGCCCCTCATCAATTCCGTTCAATTCAACCAGTTTGCGGTGGATTTCCAACAATTCGTCCATGCTGCAAGGCTGAACGATATCGAGTTCATCCAATGAGCGCTTCAGACGTACGGCGTGGCCTTCAAAGTCGATCAGCTTGCCGTCCAGCACGCTGGTCACCTCGTACACAGCATCCGCAAACAGGAAACCCCGGTCAAAGATCGAAATACTTGCTTCGGATTCAGGCAGGTATTCGCCATTCACATAGACGGTACGGGTCATGTCATTTCCTTTTGTTTCCGGGCTTCGCCCGTTCCTTACCCCCAGAGCGCCGCTTTGGGCGGGTGTACTCCGGCATCGTCAAAAATCAGCGGTGTATCGCGGTCTTCGGCCAACAGAAGCGGCCCGTCAAGGTCTGTAACCATCGCCCCCTGCGCCACCAGTGTTGCCGGGGCCATCGCAAGCGAGCTTCCGACCATGCAGCCAACCATAACATCATAGCCCTCAGCCAATGCGGCCTTGCGCAATTCTAGCGCCTCGGTAAGACCGCCGGTCTTGTCCAGTTTGATGTTCACCACATCATATTTGCCCTTGAGTGCGGGTAGGCTTGCCCGATCGTGACAGGATTCGTCAGCACAAACTGGCACAGGGCGATCCATCCCGATCAGGGCATCATCCTCACCAGCTGGTAAAGGCTGTTCGACCAGAGCCACGCCCAGGCGCACGAGATGCGGGGCAAGATCTGCATAGACTTCGGCAGACCAGCCTTCATTAGCGTCGATGATGATTTTCGACTTTGGCGCCCCAGCCCGGACAGCCTCGAGCCTCGGCATATCATCGGGTGTTCCCAGCTTAATCTTCAGCAAGGGGCGGAAAGCGTTCTCGGCCGCTTGGGCCCGCATCGCTTCGGGCGTGTCCAATGACAGCGTATAGGCTGTTATTTCAGGCCCTGGCGCAGCGATTTCAGCAAGCTCCCATGCCCGTTTGCCCGCGCGTTTCGCTTCCAGATCCCACAGTGCACAATCCACCGCATTCCGCGCCGCGCCAGCAGGCAAAAGGTCCCTCAGGGAATAGCGCGAAAACACATCGGGTAGCCCGGCTATCTCGGCCTCGACCGACTCCAGTGTTTCGTCATAGCGGGCATAAGGTACACATTCGCCCCAACCATGGTGCACACCGTCCGAGATACGGACAGTCAAAACTTTTGCCTCGGTACGTGAGCCGCGCGAGATGGTGAATACCTGCGCCAATCGAAACACATCGCGAGAAACTTCAATTTGCACGCGCCTGCTCCTCTATTTTTTGACAAATACGCCCGCCGGCGGCGGATTGCTCCGCCTCCGGCGAGAGTTCTTAGATCACAGTGTGGCCAGCGCATCCACTAGTTTACCGGCTCCAAAGCGGTAGGGATCGGTCGCCGGGATGCCCATCTCGGTCTCAACTTTAGTGATATAGGCAAGCGCATCTTCTTCGCTCAGGTGCTGGGTGTTGATCGACACGCCTGCAACCTGACACTCTGGGTTTGCCACGCGCGCCAGCGGCAGTGCTGTGTCACGCAACTGCTCCAGCGTCGGCAGTGAATATTCAGGCAGTCCGCGCATATGGGTCCGGGTTGGTTCGTGGCACAGGATCAGCGCATCGGGTTGCCCACCATGGATCAGCGCCATGGTCACGCCCGAATAAGACACGTGGAACAGGGAACCCTGCCCTTCGATGTGATCCCAGTGATCCGGATCATTGTCCGGTGTCAGGTACTCGACCGACCCTGCCATGAAATCCGCGATAACGGCATCCAGCGGTACACCCTGCCCCGTGACCAGAATGCCCGTCTGACCTGTAGCACGGAACGTGGATTTCATACCGCGCTTGCGCATTTCGGCATCCATCGACATCGCCGTATACATCTTACCGGCAGAGCAATCTGTTCCAACTGCCAGACACCGTTTGCCGGTACGCTTGCGGCCGTTTGCAATCGGGTAGCCAACAGTCGGCACACGAACGTCATGCAATGTGCAACCATGAGTTTGGGCAGCCGCAACCAAATCACCTTCGTCACGCAGCAGGTTGTGCAGGCCAGATGCCAGATCATAGCCCATTTCCAACGCTTCAATCAGAACTTCTTTCCAAGCTTCGCTGATGATCCCGCCCCGGTTTGCAACACCAATGACGAGTGTCTTGGCACCAGCCGCTTTACCTTCGGCCAGGGTCATTTCCGTCAGGCCCAGGTCGGCATTGCAACCCTCCAGCTTGATTTGACCAACAGCATTCTCAGGACGCCAGTCCCGGATGCCAATAGCCACTTTGGCCGCCAACAAGTCGGGCGCATCGCCCAAAAACAATAGGTACGGTGTCTCGATCATCGCGCTGCACTCCTTTGATTCTGGCCTAAGCTAGAGAACCGATTTGACGAGGATTTCTCAAACTCTCCTTACAATCCGCCTTCTGACAGGATAAACTTGCACAATAATTTTAAAACTCGCAAAACTATTCGAAGTTTTCAAACTGATCAATCTTTGAGCATTCTTTTGTCGGTTTAAAATTCGAACATTCTGCACACGCATTGCCGCAGCTGCACAATCAAGCTTGCACAGCGCCACGCAATTTAATATCTCAGGCTCAGGAAAGAACGCAATTTCATTACTCAGACGAGGTTCAGATGAGTTTCCGCATCCAACCCGCCGCTCCGGCGCGCCCCAATCGCTGTCAACTGTTTGGCCCGGGCTCGAATACTAAGCTATTTCCCAAGATGGCCGCGTCGGCAGCGGATGTCATCAACCTGGATCTGGAAGACTCGGTGGCCCCGTCCGACAAGGATACCGCCCGCGCCAATGTCATCGAGGCGCTCAATACGGTCGATTGGGGAAACAAATACATGTCGGTTCGGATCAATGGGCTGGATACACCCTATTGGTACCGCGACGTGGTCGATGTGCTGGAACAGGCAGGCGATCGGCTGGATCAGATCATGATCCCCAAGGTCGGGTGTGCGGCGGATGTTTATGCGGTGGACGCGCTGGTTACTGCCATCGAGCGAACCAAGGGCCGAACCAAATCCATCTCTTTCGAGGTGATCATCGAATCCGCCGCTGGCTTGGCGCATGTCGAAGAGATCGCAGCATCATCTCCGCGTATGCAAGCCATGAGCCTTGGCGCTGCGGATTTTGCAGCATCGATGGGGATGCAGACAACCGGCATTGGCGGCACGCAGGAAAACTATTACATGCTGCGCGAAGGTGAAAAGCACTGGTCCGACCCCTGGCACTGGGCGCAAGCCGCCATCGTCGCCGCCTGCCGCACCCATGGCGTGCTGCCGGTCGATGGCCCGTTCGGCGATTTTTCGGATGATGAAGGATATATCGCGCAAGCCAAACGCTCGGCCACACTGGGCATGGTCGGCAAATGGGCCATCCACCCCAAGCAGATTGCATTGGCTAATCAGGTTTTCACCCCGTCAGATGAGGCGGTGTCCGAAGCGCGCGAAATTCTAGCCGCAATGGAACAGGCAAAGGCCAACGGTGAAGGCGCAACCGTCTACAAAGGACGTTTGGTGGATATCGCCTCGATCAAGCAGGCCGAAGTCATTGTAGCGCAGTCCGAACTGATTGAGGCAGGCGGCTAACCTACGACGAAGAAAGGCGCTCAAGCGAGCGCCTTTTATTTTATATGATCAGCGGCCGAAGACGTCGTTGGGTGTCCAGGTAATCCTCTCACCCTGTTTACCCCATTTCATCATCAAGCAGGACGTACCGTATTTCTGAAAGTACTTAATGTTGAGAGGATACCAACCGGCCTTCGGTACTTCGACTTCGGTCCGTTGGTTGGCCTCACAGCCTTGGCGACCATTAACATATCCAATTTGCTGGCCACCGACCCACGCATCGATCCCGTCATTTGACCAGGTTTCAAGCTCGTATATCCCGGGTGAATCAAAACGAATATAACCCGTGATTTCCGCGGCAACATTGAAGGCTTCGTTGAAAGTCAGGACAGGATCGCCCTCATTCGTATCACGGTAGTCCAGTCCCCTAAGTGGCGCGCCGGGCTTGGCCTTCCTCAATAGTTGTTTAACTTTGGCGAGGTTTTGGATTTTGCGAGGCGGATTACCTTCCCAGCTATACTTTGCATTCAACCCCGCTTTTGGACTGGGTTGAGGATTTGCAGGCGTTAACTTCAAAGGTGCAGCCGTCGCCACACCCGCAAAAACTGCTAAGACGGCAACAAGCGCTCCGGTCCGGAAAAATTTCATGGTCTTCTCCCTGAATTCGCGCCCGCTTGGGGATCAGTCCCTGCCGGCGACACTGTTGCAAAGACCTTAGGCTGTGAATTTTTGACCTGCAAGGTGGTTAGAATTCACTTTTTCGGCCTTTACGCGCGCATATCCTTAGGCGACCCCATTACCACGTATGAGGTAATCGAGGTTACATGCGGAAGCGTTCCCAATACCTCAGTATGGAAGGTTTTGTAGGATGCGAGGTCTGCACATTCGACCCGCAAAAGGTACTCGATCGTGCCGGTGATATTGTGACATTCGACCACCTCGGGCGCTTGCTGCAGCGCTTCTTCAAATCCTTCTTGGGCGGCCTTGGTATGCTCACCCAGCCCGACGCCGATATAGGCAACAAAGCCTATGCCCAAGGCTGTCGGGTTTAGAACTGCGCGATAGCCCGATATAACACCCGCGCGCTCCAACTCTTGCACCCGACGCAGACAGGCAGACGGCGACAGGCCAACGCGGTCGGCAAGATCGAGGTTGCTGATACGACCATCTTGCGACACTTCTCGCAATATATGTTGATTAATTCGATCAATCTTCGTCATTTGTTGTGAATAATATTCTATTGCCGCACAAAAAAGCAATTTCATTCGTCGCGATTGGCGAGAAAATGCGTTCATGACATACGATATTCTGATGGCCCTGATCGTGTTCGCCCTTGTGTCATCGATAACTCCCGGGCCAAACAACCTCATGCTCATGGCGTCAGGCGCGAATTTTGGCTTCCGGCGAACGATACCACATATGTTGGGTATCGGGTTGGGCTTTACCTTCATGGTACTGCTGGTGGGCGCAGGGCTGGTTCAGGTTTTCGACCGATTCCCGGTTAGTTATACGGTGCTTAAGATCGCATCCGTAATTTACCTGCTGTATCTGGCATGGAAGATCGCACATGCAGCGCCTGTAAAGGGACAAGCAGCAAGCGGTACGCCGATGACGTTTTTTCAGGCTGCCAGCTTTCAGTGGGTCAATCCAAAGGCCTGGGCCATGGCGCTTACGGCAACTGCAGCATATGCGCCGGGACAAACGCTTGAAGCCATCATACTGGTTGCGCTGGTGTTCGGAGCGATCAATCTGCCATCGGTCAGCGTGTGGACGGTTCTGGGCCAACAAATGGCGCGGGTCCTGACCAACCCGCACCGCTTGCTGATATTTAACTGGACAATGGCCGTACTTCTTGTTGCCTCGCTCTACCCTGTTCTTTGGCCGCACTAAGTCATTTGAGCGGTAGGCAGATTTCGGTCAGCAGGTCCTCGGGCGCAGTTTCGCGCGGATCATTCAGATAGATTTCATAGCAAGGCTGATCCGCAGGCTCCTCGCCAGAATCGGGCAACCAATTTCCGAACAGTGTCTGATAGGCGGCGTGTATGCCGGAATACGGGCCTTTGTAGGTCAGAACCGCCGTCTTGCCGCCAGGGATGCTGAGGTCTTCCATCCCCTCCGGAATATCTTTGCCGCAGAATTGAGCCCCGGCAAAGCTGCGCAATTCATCTTCCTGCACGTCTTCGGGGCTGTCGAGATAGAGCCCGATCATCGGGCCGACCTGTGGCCACAGTTTTCGGGATTCGCATAGGGCACCAAAGGCCTCAAAACTGCGGCCAATCTCGGCATAAGCCCCTTTATGCGGAAGTGCTACGACACGGCGGGACGGTTCGGTGCGGGTTGTCACGGGATGCATGGGGTATTCTCCGGTTTTGAATTTTGGATGAGCCGGCAGAATCTGCCCCGCCTTGCGAAACACGGTGGGGCTGCTGCCGTAGGCCTCAGAAAAGGCTCGCGCAAAAGATTTCAGGTTCGGATAACCAATATCGGTCGCTATTTGCGCAACAGGCCTTTCCGACTGCACCAACCAACAGGCGGCGCGGTGCAGACGTATCCGGCGGACAGCCTGCGCGCAGGTCTCGCCGGTGATTGCGCGAAACACGCGATGCCAATGAAATCGTGACATCGCCGCGACGTTGGCCAAGGCATCCAGCGACAAATCCCCAGCGGGGTGATCGTGGATATAAGCCAACACGCGCAACACGCGATCTTCATAGCTGGCGACCATCGGTATCCTTCCTAAATCTTCGCCCGCCTGTCGTCGCATATTGTGAAACCACAAATCTTGCTGAGTTGCATCCGGGACAAGCATTAGTCATATAGCAGGGAACTTCCGCGTTGAGAGGCGTCATGACCCAGTATCTGGATTTCGAAAAACCACTGGCCGAGATCGAAGGCAAAGCTGAAGAGCTGCGCGCGCTGGCCCGCGCCAATGAAGAGATGGACGTGGCCGAAGAAGCTGCCGCGCTGGATGCCAAAGCCGCCAAGCTGCTGGACGAGCTTTATGGCGACCTCACGCCGTGGAGGAAATGCCAGGTCGCGCGGCACCCTGAGCGGCCTCATTGCAACGATTACGTAGATGCGTTGCTCACCGAATTCACACCTCTGGCCGGCGACCGGAACTTTGCCGACGATCTGGCGGTCATTGGCGGTCTGGCGCGGTTCAACGATCAACCGGTGATGGTGATTGGCCATGAAAAAGGCAGCGACACCAAATCGCGGATCGAGCGCAATTTCGGCATGGCCCGCCCCGAAGGCTATCGCAAAGCCGTTCGATTGATGGAGATGGCGGGACGCTTTGGCCTGCCAGTGATCACCCTGATCGATACAGCAGGCGCCTATCCCGGCAAAGGAGCGGAAGAGCGCGGCCAGTCCGAGGCCATCGCGCGTTCAACCGAGATGTGCCTGAAGATTGGAGTACCACTGGTTTCTGTCATCATCGGCGAAGGCGGATCGGGCGGCGCGGTTGCGTTTGCGACAGCGAACCGCGTGGCGATGCTGGAGCATTCGGTCTACTCGGTGATTTCGCCCGAGGGCTGCGCTTCGATCCTGTGGAAGGATGCAGAGAAGATGCGTGAAGCCGCCGAAGCGCTCCGTCTGACGGCTCAGGACCTGCACAAACTGGGTATCTGTGACCACATCATTCCAGAACCCAAAGGCGGGGCGCATCGCGACCGCCCTGCAGCGGTTGAATCCGTGCGGACTGCAATTGCTTCGATGCTGAAAGAGCTTGACGGAAAAGATGCGGCAGCCCTGATCAAGGACCGCCGTCAGAAATTCCTGGATATCGGCTCAAAAGGGCTGGCGGCTTAAGCCGTCAGCCTCCCAAACTCTTCAACAACGCCACTGAAGGCTGACCGGTTACGGACAGCGCGTTGGCGCGTTGATATGCGCTGATTGCGGCCTCGGTGTTTTTCCCGATCACTCCATCTGCACCCTGCGTGTCATAGCCCGCAGATGTCAGGCGGCGCTGTAGCTCTTTGCGATCGTCAAGCGTCAACCCGGTTGCGTCCGGCCCGAATGAGGCCTGGAACGGTGCCCCGCCCGCGATCCGATCCGCAAGATGGCCAACACCAATCGCGTAGCTGTCCGAGTTGTTATAGCGCTTGATCACTTGAAAATTGCGGAACACCGCTATGCGTGGACCGGGCGTCTGCGGTTGTAACACAGCCACCGGAGAGCCCGAGACTGTACCGACTTCCCCACCCCAAGGCTGACCCCGCACCCAACCGGCGCGCGACAGATACGCGGCGGTTGAGGCCAACGAATCTGCCGGATCTTCGGACCAAATATCGCGACGTCCATCACCGGTGAAATCAACGGCATAAGCTAGATAAGAGGTAGGGATAAACTGGGTGTGTCCCATCGCTCCGGCCCAGCTGCCGTTCATGTTGGCTGGGGTTGTATCGCCCTCTTGAATGATCTTCAGCGCCGCCACCAGTTGCTTTTCAAAGAACGCCCCGCGCCGCCCATCATAGGCCAGCGTCGAGGTCGCCGAGATCACCGGCACATCGCCGCGCCGCGCGCCATAGCGGCTTTCTAGCCCCCACACTGCGACAATGATTTCCTTGTCGACGCCATATTGCGCTTCGATCTGCGACAGAGTCCCTGCGTGCCGCACAAGCATCTGTTTGCCGGTGCTGATCCGTTCGTCTGACGCGGCGATGGCCAGATAATCCTCAAGCGAGCGCTTGAACTCGACCTGATTGCGGTCGCGCTCGATCACGTCGGGCAAATATCCCGCACCCTGAAAGGCGCGATTCAGGGTAGATTGAGAGATGCCCTGCGACGCTGCCCGGCCTTTGAAACCAGCAACCCACGCATCCCATCCAGCGTTCGGGACAGCACGCATTCGCGACGCTGGAGCACTGGTTGGTGCGCTGCCAGTTGAACAGGCTGCCAACAGCGTCGCCCCAAGCCCGATAGAAAAAGTTCTTCGATTGATCATGATTGAAATCTGCTCTTGTTGTGATTTGCTTTCAGGATAACGCAGCCCGCTCGTTCAGACCAGCAGAGCAGCATCTGAAACCAACCTGTCAATGAGATGGGCAACAAGCCGCTCAGGTTACGAGCAGGCGCAATCCCTGCGTCACGTCCGAGCGCACCGCCAATCTAAGACCTGGCTCATCCCCAGCCTTGAGCGCTGCGATGATCAAACGGTGGTAATGCGGCGGCTCAGTTCGTCGCAGCCGGCCATAAAGTGCCCGCATCGTGGGACCAAGCTGCAGCCAAACGGTCTCGGCCATTGCAAGCATCGCGGGGGCCTGTGCGCGCAGGTAAAGCGTCCGGTGGAATTCCAGATTGGAACGGATATAGCCAACCGCGTCGCGTTTAGTGACCATCTCGGCGACTGCCATGTTGATGCTTTGCAGCCGGTCAATCAGTGCCATGTGCGCGCGCGGCAGGGCACGACTGGCCAATTCAACCTCAAGCAGCGCACGCAATGCCGCCAACTCCTCGATCCGATCCCTTGTCAGTTCAGGGGTCGACACGCGACCCGAGGTGGACAGTGACAGCGCGCCTTCCGCCGCCAGCCTCCGCACTGCTTCGCGCGCAGGCGTCATCGACACACCGAATTCCTTGCCTATACCGCGCAATGTCAGCGCCTGCCCCGGAGCCATCTCACCATGCATGATCCGAGACCTGAGTGTTCGATATACTCGATCATGGGTGGCGGTGTGGGACTCGGCGGGGCGTGTGGTCAGCATGAGCTTATGTGATCACAAAATTTCCCGGCGTCAAGCGGCGGATTCAAAGCGATAGCGGTGCAATTCAGCCCCATTGTCGCGCAACCAGCGGCGGGCCTCTTTGTACGGGCCAAATATCCGCTCGACCTGCGCCCAGAAGGCGGGAGAATGGTTCATTTCGATCAGATGCGCCACTTCATGAGCGGCCACATAGTGCAGCACCTCAGGCGGTGCGAGGATCAGTCGCCATGAAAACATCAACGCACCAGCAGAACTGCAGGATCCCCAACGCGAACGCGTATCACGCAGCGTAATGCTACGATACGAACGACCCAATATCGCGGCATAGTCATCACACGCTCCGGTCAAACGATCGCGGGCAAGTTCTTTGAGAAACCGGGCGAGTCTCCGCGCCTCCGCCCCGGCAGGAACACCGATCTCGTCACCTTTCAGCAGCACCCGCCGACCTGAGATTTGAACGATTCGCCGTGCTTTTCCCTCTATTGATATGGATTGACCGAACTCAACGGTTTCCTGGTCTGGCCCGTCCTGAAGATGACCGCGAATCCAATCCTCTTTCTGATGCGCGAAATCCAAAGCCTCGGCTTCGGGGACACCTTTTGGGTAGGTCAGCGTAACCCGCCCATCCAATTGGGAAATCCGCAAACTGATCCGTCTTGCCTGCGCAGATTTGCGCAATGTCAGCGGCACCGGAGGGGTTCCAGGCAATGCGTGTCGCCCCATGGGCCGATCTCCTTCGCGCAAAGGCTTTGACAGTGCCTGCCGCTTATGGCAGGTGACCTGAATCATTGATGAGATTCACCTGATATCAAGGGGATTTGATATGCCCAAGGAAGAATGGGGCGTAAAGCGTGTTTGCCCGACCACTGGTAAACGCTTTTACGACCTGAACAAGGACCCGATCGTAAGCCCCTATACCGGCGAGATCGTAGAACTGGAAACCGGCAAAAGCCGGATGATCGCGGCAGATGCCGAAGATGCGGCTTCGGTCAAAGCACGTGAAGCTTCGTCGGACGAAGATATCGTATTGGATGATGACGACAACGTCGATGTCGAACTGGATGACGATCTGCTGGACGATGATGACGACAGCGACAACGTTTCGCTGGACGATATCAAGGACATGTCGTCAGAAGACGAAAATTGATGGGTTTCGAGGCAGCCCCGGCTGCCTCATCCCAGTCCACAGGATTGGTTCGCACTTTTTCACCGAATCCGATTTTTGGACTTGCACTCTACGGCGACGTCTCATAAACGTCCGTCCACCGCTTTGACGGTACCTGCATGGGGCCTTAGCTCAGTTGGGAGAGCGCTTGCATGGCATGCAAGAGGTCAGGGGTTCGACTCCCCTAGGCTCCACCATTTTTCTCCTCATGATCCAACACCCATAGTTCTTCCTTTTTGGCAAAAGAAATTTCCTTTGGGTTCGCAGCGGACGCTCATTTTTCTTACACATCAGAGTCGCCTAAGCGATGTCGCCAACAACCTGAAAACCGCAAAAATGAATTTTCCTCGCGGTTCATAAAGCGATGTGGTGCTCAACACACCACCCAGATCATGTTTGGCCGGTTGAAAGACTGGAGACGCGTTACCACCTGCCACGACAGATACCTATAAGGACTTCCTTTTTACCATAGCACCCCAGCAACCGTTATGTATTGGCCATGAGGCATAAGACTACCCTGGAAGTACTACCCCAAGCCCATCGCAACCATGGGTAATAATACACCCGACATGGCGATCGATACACCCATCGGATAGCTGGCTTTTGGTCGCAATGCGAGCCAGCGGCATTCCGGAAATCCAATTATCGAGCGACTTGTGATCACAAACAGCATGCCAACGACCATGGACAGGGTGAAAGTGTAAAAGAACAGCAAAAGAAAGTAGCTGGGCACAAACAATGTCAGCGCGGCGATTGCCTTTACGTCGCCTCCACCCCACAGGCGCAGCGTGAAACCAAGAAAACCAACGACAAATACGCCGACGCCGAAGACCACGCGGTATACAGTCTCGTGGAAGGATAGAAACACGGGCGCGGAGAGAACAAAAGCTGCGAGCATTATCAGCACCAGCTTATTGGATATCCTGAGGTTCTTCAGGTCATTCCATGCCATTGCAGCCAAAAGCGGAGTAATGACGATCAAAGGGACGAACTGCGCGACTTCAGGCGACATTTTCGCTACCCGCATTCAGCGATTGGCGCTTGACCATCGGGGTCAGCAAATCATGGATCAATTCGGGTTGAGATGACGTTTCTGTTTTGACGTAGATATTGCGAAGATGCGTACGCAGTGTCGAAATTGAAATCGACAGCTCGGACAACAAGGCGTTGTTGTTCAATCCCCGCGCCAATAAGAGGCAAACCCGATATTCCGAGCGACTCAGCCGACAAGGGTTGTCCATAGACAAAATGCTTTTTGGTTCTTTCTTGATAAGCTTTCGGCGCGTGTTTTTCAGCTTCGCTTCGGAAAACCGACCAAGAGATCTTTTCTTCCAGCAATCCGACAGAACAGGGCCCAGAACGCTCAGAATATCTACCACGGCTGAAGAGATGGGGTGGCTGAAATGCAATTCCAGAAAGTCGGCGACACCATTTTGTCGTTCCAGCAGAATGGAAACTGACTCGGAAAACCTGCGGAACGCATAGAACTCTGACAGATGTTCGTATTCGGACAGGTCATCCTGTCCACCGAACCAAGCGGACCCGAGTTTGGCCCGGCTCATGTTGTTTCCGCAAATGGCAGGCGCGATGCAGAAATTGAAACCACTGAAGCTGTCCGGCGTCTTGTGATTGGCGTCGTAGCTCAGCACTTTTGCCGAATTCTGATTGCCGTGCAGGTCCACCCGGCTGATTGAAACGACTTCCGCATCAATTGCGCGAGCTGTTTCGCGCAGTGCATTTAGCAGTGGGACTTTCCCCTGAGTCGCCTGGCAAAGGACAGCTACGACTTTTAGAAGTTCTGACGTTGGTGCCCCTGCACCGGGCGCGAAACGATGCGCCGAAAACAAACTATTCATACCGTTTAACATTGACCGAAACCCGATCAACCCTTTCGACAGACACCCCCACCCGTCGATTGCGTCGCGATTTTTTGTGTGGCCGGACTCCACTTAACTACCTAAAAGCTTACTCTTTTCTCTCTAAACTGGGCAAAATCTGCCGAAACTAGACGCCCGTTTGTCCTCGTTTTGGAAACATGACCCGCCCGAACACGCAATTACGGCGGATACGGGCGGGAATTCTACGCCCCAAAGCCCCGGAAGTATCGAATCATCGAAGGTGCGGCGGTAATGATGATCAGCGTCGGCAGCATCAGCGCGGCCAGAACAGCGGACATCTTTACCGGTAGCTGGTTTGCCAGTTCCTGTGCCCGTGTTTCGCGTGAGTCCCGCATTTCAGACGCATAGGTAGTCAGAGCTTCGGACATACTGGTCCCGTAGCGTATGGATTGCTGGACAACCGTGGCAAAGGACTGGATTTCATCAACCCCTGTACGCCGCGCCATGTCAGACAGCGCAGTTGCGCGGGGTCGTCCGGCCTGAATCTCGTGCTGAGTGTTCAGAAACTCAAACGCCAGGTCAGGGGAGGCCAGCGCCAGTTCGTTCCCGACCCGTGTCATAGCGGCATCAAAGCCCAGCCCAGCATGAAGCGAGATCTGCAGCAGGTCGAGAGCATTTGGGAATGCATCGCGGATACGCTGCTGACGTTCTTTGCGGCGATGCTTCAGCCAGGCCGCGGGAACAAAATATCCGACGGCCGTCAGCAAACCGATAAGCTGAATAGCGTTGGCTTTGCTGATGGATTCAAAAATGCCCGTAATCGCGCTGGGAACGGGGATGCCAGGCGTTCTTGAGGCAACGATGAGCAGACCCACAATCATCGGCACGAAAATCCCAAACCAAACCCGAGTCAGTGTGTAGATCCGCAGGGCATTTCGACCTGTCAGCCCGGCTTGAATCAGCTGATCCTCGATCTTGCGCCGCTCAGCTTCCCTACTGGGCAGTGCGGCCTTAAAAAGACCTTTAGGGGTGACGAGAGTTTCGCGCAACAGTCCACGGTCATTGCGGGCCTCATACCTTTGGGCGCGCAGATTGGCGATACGGACAGCCGCTGGATGGCGGCGGCTTAGCGCCGAGGTTACGGCGACGAACACCAGCAAAACGCCAAGACCAAAGACGGTCAGCAGAATTGTTTCGGCTGGCAGCCCGAAACGAAGCGACATAATTTCCAGAATATTTTCCATGAAATTGCCCTCAGATACGGAAATTGACAAGTTTGTGCAGGATGATGACGTTCGAGACCATCAGAACGACAACCAACACTGCAAGTTTGATGAATGCGGGATCGTCACTGACGTCGGTGTAATATCCAGGCGCGTTGATCGTCATTAACCCCATGATCACCAGCGGAATGATCGACAGAAGAAACCCGGACAGGCGCCCTTCTGCGGAAATGGCCTTGATCCGCGCACGCAATGCAATGCGCCGTCTGACCACGGTGGCCAGAACGGACACGATCCGCTCCAGATCGCCACCAGTGCCGTGTTGGATTGCCATGCTTGCCGCCAGGTACTGTGCATCTTCCGAACCGACCCGGTCAGCAAAGTCCTGAACTGCGTCGGGCAATTCGTCGCCAAAACTGATCTGGTCGAAAATGATGCCGAACTCGGACCCGATAGGGTCTTGCATCTCGTCCGCGACCGCTTTGATCGAGGTGTTGACCGGGTGACCAATTTTCAGGCCACGCGCCATCAGCTCTAGCGCATCGGGCAACTGACTGGTCAAAGCTTTTTGGCGTTCAGCCTGCCGCGATTTCACCACCAAAGCAGGCATAAGCACACCCAGGATGAGTGCGATCGGGGCTGCCTGCCAGGGCGGCAGAAACATCATACCGGCGATTGCGATCGCCAAGGTGCCAAACAGGCAAAGCAGCACAAAATTCTTCGCTGAAACATGCAGTCCCGCCTGAACTAGCGTATCCGGCAAGTTCCCAAAAAACGGGATCTTTGCAAAAAACCCTGTCTGGGTCTCGGGAAGCAGCAAGGCGAGCCGATCTTCATCGGTAACGCCTTGCCGGACCATGCGCATTCGGCGGTTGCGAGCCTCGGCGTGGTTTTCACCGCGACGGGCAAAGTGGAACACACCGGTAATCAGCATGAAAATTCCAACGAAGACGCAAGCCAGCGTCAGATAGTTAAGAAGTTCGGCTGTGTTAATACTGGTCATGCCTCAGCCTCCTGATACTCGGAAAGTCTCGGGTTCGAGATCGACGCCAGCAGCTGTGAGCAAGTCATAGCATTTCGGACGAATCCCGGTGGGAACAAACTGACCAAGCACTTCGCCGTTTTCCGCGCGTCCCTTTTTCTGGAACACGAAGATGTCCTGCATGGTGATGATCTCACCTTCCATCCCGGTTATTTCCGAAATGCTGGTGACGCGGCGCGATCCATCCGCCAACCGCGACAGATGCACAATAAAGTGCAGCCCCGACGCGATCTGGGATCGAATAGCTGCGGCGGGAAATTCGATACCCGTCATCGTGACCATCTGTTCCAGGCGGCCCAATGAATCGCGCGCCGAGTTCGCATGTACAGTCGTCATCGAGCCATCATGACCCGTATTCATGGCCTGAAGCATGTCGAAAGTCTCCGCTCCGCGAACCTCACCGACAATGATCCTGTCGGGGCGCATACGCAGCGCGTTGCGCACCAGATCACGCTGAATGACCTGGCCGTCGCCGGACGGAGATGGCGGGCGTGTTTCCAAGCGCACAACATGCTCCTGCTGGAGTTGCAGTTCTGCTGCGTCTTCAATGGTGACGACACGCTCGCCATGGTCGATATACGAAGACAAGGCGTTCAACATCGTTGTCTTACCCGATCCCGTCCCGCCGGCGATCAGAACGTTCAGGCGCGCGTATACCAGCGATTGGAGGAACCGCGCGGCGGCATCGTTCAGAGCGCCATTTGCGACCAGCTTTTCCATTGTCAGCTTCGACTGGGCGAATTTTCGAATTGAAACACTGGGACCATCAATCGAACAGGGGCGGATGATTGCGTTGACACGGCTGCCATCTTCCAGCCGGGCATCCACCCAAGGCTGCCGTTCATCGACACGACGCCCGATCTTGCTGACGATCTTGTCGATAACCCGCAGCAGGTGCTTTTCATCGCGGAACCGCACCGGCACGCGCTCCAGCAGGCCAGAGCGTTCGACATAGACCGTCTGATAACCGTTAACCAGAATGTCGTTGATCGTTGGATCGGCCAGCAATGGCTCCAATGGGCCAAAACCCAGAATTTCGTCCAGAAGTTCTTCGACGATGCGGTTGAAGTCTTCGGTATTCAGCGGCCTGCCGGTTTGGGACAACGCACCGCCAACAACCCCGGCGACTTCGCGCCGCAGCACGTCTTTCTCAACCTTTTCGATCACCGAAAGGTTCAACCGTTCCAGCAAAGCCTCGTGCAAAGTGCTTTTGAGCTCAAGCCAGTCGGCCAGTTCGGTATCTTCTGCTGTGGTCTCAGGCTGAATTTCTCGGGCCAGTTGCTCTGCATGCTGGTTAAGCTGGATTACTTCGGCCTCATTGGTTCGCCCGGCGCGTGTAAACTTTTCAAACATCCCTTAGACTCCAATTAGGCTGCGTTGTTTCTCAGGCCGGTTTTGCCGACCATTGTTTCATTCATGATTTTCCGACCCATCGTGCGGATCGCCTTGGACAAGGCACAGCTGCCTGAGGCTTGCGACAGCAATTGACCCCGATCCAGCGCCTGTTTTGCGTGGCGCGCGTCGCTTGGCAGCCAGAAGCGCAATTCGCGTTCCAGCGCCTTTTGGGCTTCGACATGTTGGCTTGACCGGAATGTCGGTTTCGTTTCCTGGCTGATGACGATCTCAACCGGAGGTTCGAGCCGCTCTTTTGTGAAGAATTCGATCAAACGGCAGGCTTGGCGCACCGAAGAGACCGAGCTGTCACCCACCATCAGCATCCGGTCTGACGCAGCAACAACTGCGCCCAGCCAATCGACCAGCACACGTGGCAGATCGATAACAACAAAGTCGAATTCCAGACGCAAAGTCTCGATCAGCGCGCTGACCTGTTCGCGTGTCAGAACATCCAGAGGAATGAATTCTTCGGGCGCGCTCAGGACTTCCAAACCGGATGCATGTTGCACCAAAGATTGCTGAAGGAAAGTCCGGTCCGGCATTACCCCATCCTGGGCCATTCTCAAAAGCCCCGAGGAAGGCTGCAAATCTAAGGACGTCGCGACCGTGCCAAATTGCAAATCCAGATCTACGACAGCGACCTTGTTTCGCGTCCTTTTCCGGAAGATGCCGGAATAACCCTGCAATTGGTCCGCCAGGTTGATGGACAGTGTCGACGCGCCGATGCCTCCACGGGCCGGGCATACGCTGATAATCTGCCCCAGTCGCTGCGGTTGCGGCGCATAAATTGTCGGCAGCAAGGATTTGTCGACCGTCAGACGCTGAATCTGTTCGGCCAGTTCGTCCTGCCCGATGGGATAGGGCAGAATCTCATCTACTCCCGATTTGTTCAGCGCACGCGCTTCGGTCAATGAGATGTCACGGTCGCTAAGTGCCAGCAAGGTGCCGCGCGAACCGGTGCTACGACGAAGATCGCTGACAGTTTCCAGATCCAATTCGCCTGAAAAGCTGAACACCAGCAGGTCATTTTCACCCATCAGATCGCAGGCGCGACCGTTTACCGAAGATAAGGTCCCGAAATGTGTCTCTAGCGAAAGATCGTCGAACCGGTCGACGGCCTGGGCGACTGAATCCTTAATCGCCTCATTATCAGAGATTAGGGCTAATGATTTTTGAGTCATTTTTCAGCTCCCATGATTAGAAATTCAACCGTTGACTCCACTGGCGAGATCTTCGCCAGGAAGGGTTGCGCTAAAGTCGGAAAAAATTTTGAAGCCCGTTGTCGCGGTGGTCAGCGCATCGGTTTCTGGTGTTGAGCCGCCCACAACCAGCGCTGCAATCGAACCCAACGGAGAGACGAACCGGAACGGAAGTTCTTCGATTGTCACTGTGACCATCGGTACATAAGGGCCACCCAGGAAATTCATTTCCGGGTCGAAGTCGTAAGTGAACGTGATGTTGCTTTCGTCAAAAGTTGCGGTGGGATCGTTGGGAACGGCAAACTGAAGCATGTTCCAGATGTCGGTCACGGTGGTCTGCGCCGCTGCATTCGCGGGCGCCGCTCCGGTGCATATGGTGGTGGCCGGTTCAACACAAACGCCGGATGCGAAACTGCAATTGGTTCCAAACCGCGGGCCGGTGATATCGGTATAGGTGCCTCGGCTGTTGGTTGTCGGAACGCCGCCACATGCGGGTGGCATCACTGCAGCCATCCGAGCAGCGACCTGTGCTGTTTTTTCAGCAGCAACATAGTGGAAGGCCAATCTGCCGAAATCTATCAGGCCCAGGAAAATCAAAAGGAACAACGGCAGGACAAAGGCAAGCTCTGTGACCGTCGACCCATCTTCGTGACGGCCAAGTCGCGACATTTCGCGGGTTATCTTGTGAATGCGGCGGGTCATGGTCCAAACACCCGGCTACGATCTGTGATGGTGGTTTGGATCTGCGCCGTCGCCGAACCTCCGACCAGTTGGAACAGGGGCGTAAACGGCAGATTTGAAATTGTCAGTGACGCGGTCAGTACGGCAACCGGTGTGGGCGAAACGCGGTATTCACCTGCGTTGCCAACGCATTCGAGGGACAGCGAGTCCAGACCAACAGCAATGTCAGTGGTCGAAAGCGAAGTCAGTGTATTCGAGACAGCGGTTTGAAAATCGCCGATAGCAGCGCTTGGCGAGGCAGTGCACATGTCCGACGGGGCGATCCGGCCAACATAACGGGCAGTGTCCCGAACCCCCGTGATCGCATTTTGATAGGACCAGAAAATCCGCCCCCCTTCGACGATCAGGGCAAATGTCACTAACAGGATTGGCAAAAGGATCGCAAACTCGACCAACGCCGCGCCGGACTGGTCGTTGCGGAACCGGCTAAGGGTATTGCTGATATGATGGGAGGCACCAAACATGATCATTACTCGTAAAGCTGAACTAGATCGTGAACGATGCCGCCGACTCCGGCGCCGCCGATGCCATCCGATACGGTCTGAATGACCTCACCATAGATGACCGCGTTGGCACCGGTGCTGCCGGATTCCGAGGGGCGGATCAGAAACATCTCGATAAAACTGGTGACCGGAATGGCGCCCGACCCGCCGTTCAGCTCATCCTGAAAAGTCGCGCAATCGATACCGGCTACGGTGATGACACGACGCATGGGATCGGCACGACCGGCTGAAGGGGGTTGGCACGAAGGCATGCTGCTTTCTGCTTTGCCACCTGCGGTCAGGATAGCTTCCAGCGTGGCCTGGTTGGTGACTTCTGCATTATAAATGTCGTACCGGGTACCACCAGTCGGGAACCAAGGCGGAATGCCAGTCGGGAGAGGGCCGCTGAAATCTGCGCCATAGTTGATGGTAAGATACTCAGTAAGCCCGGTAGTAAAGACGCCATTGCCTATGCGAGGTGTCGGGCAAGTGCCGCTGGCAAAACAATCGTCAAGTGGCAGCCCAACGGTCGCGGCCGGATCAAGGACCCCGTTCGCATCATAAGTGGGCGATAGCTGGCTGGTGCAGTTGTTTCCATTACCCGCAGTGATCCAACCGTCCAGGACATGCGGGGAAGAGGCGAAATTGTCGACGTCGTAGCGCGAGCCGTTGCTGAACTGCCTGGCGCTGGATTCAAATCGGTCGAAACGTGTGTTAAAGCCCGCCACCATGTTGCCCACGCTCAGACCCGGTCTGGTTTCAACGGCTCTTTGGCTGAAGCACATGGATACAGCGCGCGACGCGGCCAGAGCACATGAATCTTCCTGACCGTTTGGCGCAGGTTCGCAGGCGCCGGACGTGTCGATGGCCAGATTCTGATTGGAAGACAGAAAACCGAAGTTTCCGGGACCCCATTGTCCATTGCCGCCCTGACTTACCATTCTGATCAACTGCCCTTCGGTTAGATCGAGGCTGGGCTGCGGCAGGCAGATGAACATGGGGGTGATGTCGCAGGCCATCAAGGTGAACCCTGCCACAGCCTCGGCATTAACGCTGGAGTAGGGCTGCGCATTGCCCAGCAAAGCCGCCGCTGCCGCTGCGAGCGGAGTACTGACCTCGTGCGTATCGACGATCACCCGAACGAATGCAGCAATCGGCCCGCTGGCAGGATCGGTCGCGTCCAGCAGTTGCGCGGGTTGAGCGGGATCGGTTGCAGTGGTCGGCGGGTTTTCGTAAAACCGCAGCTGGTAATCCGTTGCACCGGACAACAGCTGATCCTTGTTGCGAATGCCAAAGCTTTGACGATCGCGGATCATGTTTGCAGCCGCATTCGTGGCGCGGGTGATTGAATCCGGGCGACCATCAAGTTCCCCCGCAGCCGCAAGGGCAACATTGTCCGCAAAGCTCTGCAATTCCGACTGAGTGGTGGTCACCCGACCAATGTCGAATGCAAGGGCGGCCATTCCGACCATCACCGACAGGGCCACCGCAACAAAGACCAGGATCGCGCCGTCTTCGGAGCTACGGAATTGACGTATGAATTGAGCGAGGGACACGGTCGAAACCTTCCTTGGTCGATTCAGTTGATGATGGATTCTGTCACTTCGGTGCCGCGGCGGACCCGGACTATGGTTTTACGCACCGGTTCTTTGATGTCCTGCGCAACAACCGGCTCATCAATCAGAAGATCGTTAAGTCGCGTCATGGTCAGCGTCTTGTCCTCGGTGTCATCAATAGACCGCAAGGTGAGGCTCAGCCGACCGGCACGTTGCGCCAGAGCAAGGCGCTGGACCTGATCCGGGGTAACGGCAACAGTAACCGTACGTGCAACAACGGGTTGGTCGGTCTGTTCGTCAGATTCCTGATCAACACCAATGACCCTGATGTTTTGCAAAATTGTGACGGCGTGCATGTCTCTTTTTTCGCCAGTGGTCATTACTACATCGACCCGATCACCAGGGGTGACAAAGCCCCCTACGGCGGTTTCGGCATCAACCTCAATGGCCATGGCGCGATGATCTGCGCCCAGCGTCTGAACGATGGTGACCTTTTCACCAAAGTCGGAAACCTTGCTGTTCAGGATCAGTTCACCCTGAGCAATTGCGCGACGAGCGCGACGGGTCGGCATGCTGGCCGCCGCAATCAGGTCGTCGTAATCTGTAAAGACGCCCGCGGGTACAGCACCACGGGGCCAGTCAATGGTTGTCAGCGCGCCGGGCTCGATTTCTTCACCGAACGAAATATCGCGCGATGCAACGACCACGCTCACCATCTCGCTCTCGGCCTCGACATTTGCGGACTGAGCGTCAAATTGAATGTAATCCCGAGCGACGTAAACCGATCCTCCGGCTACGACCAGGCCCGTCAATGCAGTGAAAATGGCAGAGAGTCTCATCTGGTGCTCCTTCAGCTATTTCCTGGCGTTTTTCGAATGAACCGATCTGAACGGTTGCACTTTGCCAGCGGATCAAAAAATTTATCCTGGGCGATAAGCACGCGGAGCTGGGTGCACCGCGTGCTTTGTCTTAATTAAGGAATCAGGGTTTCCGCGTTGGTGAACTGACCGTTAACGTCGGCGCCCAAAGCGGTCAGAGTGGCCACTGCAATCGCCGTGACAATGGTCAGGGCGACGCCGTATTCCACGATGGTCGCGCCGCTTTCGTCGCGTGCCATGGTCTTCATCTTTACATAAAGCTTCAACATTTTACTCTCCTAGTTAACTCACTAGTTACTCATGGATGCCGCCCAAATTCGCGGCGTTCTAACCCCCCCATATGGACGGAGCCTTCCACAAGGTTAGGTCCCGCCATCAGGGCGCCGCATCCTCCAAACCACGGAGAAATACACGTCAAGATTGTAAGATTTGGCAGTTTGGCCGGTTCTTTGCCGCAAATTGGCCCGATTCCTTAACGGAATCTGAATGGCCAGATCCGTGATTCTTTCCCAACTGACGGGCCGCGAATTGCGGTGCCCGGCGGCTTTGCTGCACAAATGGACTGAAGGATTCACCTCATGAATCCAGCATGATAGCCGAGAGACACGACCCGTTGGAACCGGACGAAGTACAAGACCGGGAACTGGCCTTCGTACAATACCGCATTGAAAGAACGAGGATCGCTTTCGATCTGGTTTGATCTTGAGATGGATTGGACACCGCCACCTTCAGCCAGGCGCGGCCGTCACCAGAGTTTCAGCGACACCGTGATCCAAGCGTGTCTGACCCTGTTCTGTTCGGGATGCGGCTTAGGCAAACCACAGGCTTCGTGGGCAGTCTCTTGCGGCTGACTGGCTTGTGGACTGAGCCGTGCCTGATTTCAGTGCCCTGTGCCGCCGTAAAAGAACGCTGAACGTGAGCCTTCCGTATCGTGGCGGATGCGGCCCGCTGCATCTGCTGATCGACAGCACCGGCATCAAATCTGAGGGCGAAGGAGAAAGAAATTCCCGCAAGCATGGTAACCCCAAGCGGCACATTTGGCGTAAAATACACGTAGGCATCTACGAGGAAACACTGGAAGTGCACGCCGTTGAAGTTACCACAAGCAACGCCGGACACGCGCCATTACTTCCCGAGTTGCTTGATCAAAACCACTAGATCAGAACATCGGGTCAGTGACCGCAGACGAGGCATACGACGCGCGCAAATGCTACGGCGCGATTGTCGCCCGCAATGCCCACGCCATCATCCCGCCACGCAAGAACTCCAAGCCATGGAACCCCACATCCGCCTGTGCTATTGCCCGAAATGAGGCGGTCACTGCATCTCGATACCCGGGCCGCGCTATCTGGCAACGGTGGAGCGGGTATCACCACTTGCAGAACGGCACTGCTGACGCATTCGAGTGGCGTTGCTATTCGCCATCTGCAATTGGTGGCAGCAAGTCCGCACCATTTCTTAGCGGGTCAACTGGAACCCTCGATGGAGTGTGCCGCGCGCAGCCTATTTATGTAGCGACGTGAGAAACGTCTTTGTCCGGCGAATAAATATCCAAGATGTTCCAATGTCCGGTTGTTGGCGTCGGGTTGTTGATCATCGGGACATCCAAAACCGTTGGCTTGCCACTGGCGATTGCCGCCTCCAATGCGGGCAACAACTCGTCAGCAGCGCTGAGCCTGTGTCCTTCTGCACCATAGGCCCGCGCTATGTCGGCATAGCCCGGCCCGTTTGCGGGCGCTTCGGCTGATCCGGGGAAGGTCGTTCCATAGGTCAGGCCGTAATGCGCTTTTTGCAGTCCTGCGATGGTCCCGAACGCGTTGTTGTTCATCACAAGCCAGATGATGCCCAGATCAAGTTCGACAGCTGTTGCCAGCATTGACGGGTTTTGACCAAACCCACCATCGCCGACCAAGCTAAGCACCACCCGATCAGGTGCCGCCAGTTTCGCACCGATCGCACCCGGAGGTCCAAAACCCATCGTAGCGAACCCGCCCGGTGTTAGGATCGAGCCGGGAGTCAGGATATCGAACTGTTGCCCTACTCCGTTCTTGTTCCATCCAACGTCAGTAGTGATGATCGCATCTTCAGGCAGTGCCTTGCGGGTATCCGCCAGAATACGCTCAGGCATCATCGGAAAGGCAGATGAGGTCGCCATTTCCACGTTACGCGCTTTGAAGTTAGTCCGGAATTCAGCAATTTTCTTTTCAAGCGCTGGGCGTTTGAAACCGCTCGGATACATCTCGCGGGCAACCCGGTTGAGGACGCGCAACGCGGCCTTGGCGTCCGCAACGACACCGATCTCGGTGGGATAGTTCCGGCCGATCTCTTGCGGTTCGATGTCGATGTGAATGACTTTAGATCCGGGAATGTTGAACGTGTAGCCGGGATACCAGCTAGAGCAATCGGCCTCTTTGAACCGGGTACCCACGGCAAAGATATAGTCCGCGTTCAGGCAGGACTGGTTGACCAATTCGGTGCCCCAAAACCCGGTCATGCCTAACACTAGCGGATGGTCGTCCCGCAACGCACCTTTACCCATCAGTGAATGCGCAACGGGCAGCCCCATATGCTCAACGAATGCGCGCAATTCCTCACTGGCTTGTGCCAGAAGGATACCGCCGCCGACATAAGCAACCGGTTTTTCGGCCTGCGCCAGTGCTTCAATGATTTCACGCGCGGTCTCGTCGTCAATCGAGGGCTTCTTGAGCGCGCGCGTGTTGTCGCGGATACGGTCGAAGCTGTCCGAGGGGATCACTTCCGAGAAGATGTCCATCGGCACATTGACCAGCACCGGTCCTGGCTGGCCGCTTTCGGCAAGATGAAACGCCTTTTCCAGTATCTCGGCCATCAAGTCTGCCCGGTCTACCCGCCAGGCGCGTTTGACAAAGGGGCGATAGATCTCCCACTGGGCAGCGTCCGCGTGCAGGTTCACCTCCTGATGCGGATGCTTGCCGTAGTAATGCGTGGGAATGTCACCTGCGATCACGACCATGGGGATACAGTCCAGCGCCGCGTTGGCGACCCCGGTGGCGCAGTTTGTCAAACCTGGGGAGAGGTGAGACAAGACCACCGAGGCCTTGCCCGTCACGCGGGCATATGCATCCGCCGCGTGGCTGGCGATTTGTTCGTGTCGTACTGTAACAAAATCGATGGGACTTTCCGCCAGCGCAGCCAGAACCGCAATGTTCGTGTGTCCGCACAGGCCGAAAACGTGCTTGACCTTACGGCGTTCGAGAAAGTCAACGATATGTTCGGCAACGGTTTTACCTTCCAGTTTCGCTCCGTCCATCACGCGACCTCCTGTCCGTAGAACTCTCCGAACAGGTCCGGTTCCGAGGGGCGATCCTCGGGGATCGGGCGGCTGACCCAGGTGTAGTTCATCATATGTTTCATGGTGACGTTTTCATTGGTGATGTTGCCGCCCCAGATGCCACAGCCTAGGCTGCTGGTCATGGGCATGCCATTGGTCCACGCACCCGCGTTGGCCTTAGACTGAGGCTGTCGCACCATCATTCGGCTGACCGGAGCCAGACGCGCGAGCCGATCGATATGATCGTCATTGTGGCTGTAGATGCCGCAGGAATGGCCCTTGCCCCCGGTGCTATAAATCTGGCGGACCGTTTCTAGCGCGTCATCGAACGTGTCGAAGTGATAAAGCGCCATCAATGTGGTCAGTTTTTCCTTGGAGAACTTGTGCTGCGGTCCGATTTGCCCCTGATTTTCAACCATCAGAAACTTGCGATCTTCGGGGATGCTAAAACCGGCGACCTTGGCCGTTTGTTGCGGCGGGCACGCGATGGTCGGGAACGTGCGGGTTCCCTTTTCATCCCACATGGCCGCTTCGAGCATGACCTTCTCTTCGTCCGAACACAGGTACCCACCCTCGGCTTCAAGCGCTTTGACCATATCGTCGTAAACCGAGCGCTGGATAATGATGTTACCGTCGGCCGAACAACCCGAGCCAAAGTCAGAGGTCTTAGAGATGCGAGTGTTCTGCGCGGCGATGTCCAGATCGGCGGTCTCATCGATGACAATGGACGAATTGCCCGCGCCGACGCCATAGGCCGGACGCCCTGAACTATAGGCCGCTTTAACCATGGGCTTGCCGCCCGTCGCCAGCGTCAGGTCACAAATTTCCATAAGGTGCTGTGTCAACGGGATCGATGGTTTGCGGATAGACTGGAACAGGTCTTCGGGGGCACCGGCGGCGCGGCATGCTGCGCGCATGACCTCGACCATCTCAAAGGTGGTATGGGCGGTTCGCGGGTGCGGGCTAAAGATGACGGCATTCCTGGCGTTCGCGGCGGACACGCCGGTCACCGGTGGTGTCATCGCAGGATTGGTCATCGGGATCAGGGATGCGATGACGCCAGCAGGCTTGGCATATTTCACCAGTCCTTTTTCCTCATCCACCTCGACGATACCGGTCGATGGTGTGCGCAATACATCACGCAGCACCATGTGAATCTTGAACCGCTTTGCCGGACGTCCCGCACGATCTCCGATACCGCTTTCGTCCACGCCTTGCTGGGCCAGGCGGGTGAAGGTTTTCTCGTTCCCCGCATACCACGCGATGGCTTGAGACAGGCGATCCAGCCTGCCCTGATCCCAATCCTCGATCTCGGCCATGGCAGCGCGGGCGCGTGCCAGCATATCGGCCGCCATGTTGCGGTCGTTTTCAGTGAGCTCTTTGCCCATGATAATCCTCTTGGTGTTTTGGAATTGCTGCATCGGGCATACGGCGCTGTGACCGCGCCTCGCCGAATGTTCGCTTGGCGTGGCTGAGACAGCGACGCGCATGTTCTTCATACCCCAACTCGGCAACGCGGCTTTGGTTGGGCAGTTCAATAGAATAATCGACGGGCGGCATCCGTTCGATGATGCCCGTGAAATCAATCCAGCCTTCGCCGGGATAGAGCCGCGCATCGCGGGCCAATTGGATCATGCCCTCGCGCGTATCAGCGATGCCGGGCAGGCAATCAGAGATGTGCAGGAAGTGAAACAGGTCCGAAGGGACGTGCAAAAGCTCCCCGAGATCCACTCGGCTGAGGTGCAGATAGAGCGTGTCGACCAGAATACCACCATTCGGCTGATCAGAGGCGCGGACAATATCCAGCGCCTCATCCAGAGTACGAAGGCGGGAAAAGCTTGGGAACTCAAGGTCCACAGTCAGTCCATAGGGTGCTGCCAGTTCGCAGGTCTCAGAATAGACGTCGATCAGAAAGTCACGATCGTCGCGGGTGTTGGTCCACGCGCTCATGATCATGCGTTTGGCGCCGAGTTCCCCGCCGATTTCCAACGAGCGCTCAAAGCTGCGCGGGTCCACGTCTTCGGTGATGCGCGCAATCTCAACATCAAGGACTTTTAGGCCGGTTGTCGAAAGAGCCGTCTTGGTGGCCTGCACCTGCGCCTTGTCGATCGGGGATTGGGTGAATTCGCCGGGCACATGCATCGGAATGAACCGAGGGCTGACGGCATCGTAACCGGCCCGCGCGGCGATATAGACCAGCTCGGGCGGCGTGCAGCCAATCAGCGTCAGATGCGCCAAGGAATAGAGAGAGGGGCTTGTGCCAGCCTCTTCGGGTTTCACCATGAACGACAGCTCCACGTGTCTGCGAATCTAAAATTCATCACACGTAGTAAAAAATATCTGATGTTTTTAAAAATATCAACTTTTAATACTGGGCAGGAAATGAAAATGCCCGGGCAATAGCCCGGGCGTGCTTAACCTTCGTATTGGCAAAGCTTTAGATAGTGACCCAGTCGCCTCCTGACTGGTGAGAGCGCACAGAGGCATCAATGAATCGAACACCGTCTGCGCCTTGATCGACACTGGGATAAGAGAGCCAATCGGCCGGAACGGTAACGCCATCCCGACGCGCGGCGACGGCCATGGCAAATTCCGTATAGAGATTGGCCCAGGCTTCAATAATCCCTTCGGGGAAGCCGCGCGCGGTACGGATCAGACGTTCTGCGCCGGGGCCGATGCCATGCCCGTGACCTCGGCTGATGATACGATCCGACTCACCGAACCGATTGAATTTCAACTGTTCCGAATTCTCCAGATCCCATTCGAGACCTCCTTCGTTCCCGAATATCCGCAACCGCAACCCACCTCGATTTCCGGGGGCAAGGCGTGTTGCCATCAAGGTTCCGGGGACTTCATTTTGGTAACGGGTGAACATGAACACCGTGTCTTCCAAAGGCTTTGGCGCGCCGCAAACATGAAACTCGGCCCGTAGGTCGGTCAAGGGCAGGCCCGAGACAAAGCTGGCGAGATGCGCGGCATGAGTACCGATATCGCCGACACAGCTGGTCGGGCCAGAAATCTTTGGGTCCAGCCGCCATTTGACATGGGGCGCATCAGCCACATCGTCGGGCGTCATCCAGTCTTGCATGAACTCGACATGGATTTGGTTGATCTTGCCGATACCGCCATCGGCCAAAATCTGTTTCGCCTGTCGGATCACCGGAAAACACGACATCGCATAGCCGACCGCAAAGACCTGCCCCGTGCGCGCAGTGATCTCCTCAAGCCCCTCGGCCTCGGCGACTTCGTTGGTCAGGGGTTTGTCGCACAGTACGTCAATGCCCGCCTCAAGAAACACTTTGGCCGCTTCAAAATGAACGTGGTTCGGGGTAGTGATCATCACGGCATCCACGCCATCCAGGCGCGCCGCCTCGGCCTTTGCCATCTCGTCGAAGGACGCATAGCACCTGTCTGCTGGCAGGAACCACTCAGCCCCGCGCGCCTTGCTGCGCGCAGCGTCGGAACTGAGCGCACCTGCGGCGACCTCCCACCGGTCGGTCATCCGCGCAGCCGTTGCCTGCGTGACAGAGATACGTCCGCCGCCAACAACGCCCAGTCGCAAACGGCGAGACAACCGGGGGAAAGGTCCGTCAAAGTTCAGGTCTTCGGGTAAAAGTCTCTCAGCCATTCTGAATCTCCATGTCCGGGACCCGCGCGCCTTCCGGCAGCATTTCCACCGCCATGAAAATGCTGGGGGTAATCGTCTCGTACTGATGCCAGGGATAGTTGCCTTCAGCGTCATACATCGGTTTGTGCGTCGTGCCGGGGGCCATGAATTCTTCGAGGTAAAGGGTTTCAACGTCCCGTTCGCGGCATTGCTGCATTTTGCCAAAGCCTACGATTTGCGTATGCACTTCGCGAAACCCCGGTACCGGGCAGAACGGATGATCCTTGTGCAATCCGACATTCAGCGGCACCGAGCCGGAATGGTATATGGTCAGCCCAACGTTACCCACAAAGACCTTTGGCGACATGTAGTGGCTGACACCGCGCAGACGCTCCTCTTGGCGAACATCAAAAGCAGATGGCCATGTATCTTTCACCCATGCGAACAACTCGTTGTCATCGGCATGGGCGTCGAAGTCGTGGACAATGACTGCACGTTCCACGCCGCTAAGCGTGCTGTCTTGCACGATCACAGAGGAAAGCGGTGCAACGGTCTGATCCTCGACCGAAAGGTCTCGTCCCCCAAGGTTCAAAACAATTGCACGACCGTCGACAGACATTCTGTCTTCATCGGTGATGTGCTGGACGCGAAAGAATGGCTGGGCGAAGTCGAGTGTCTCAATTGGCATGCGCCAACTCCTTCCTCTCATCGTTCAGGAAATCGACCGCCAGAGGTTCCGGTGCTGCGCAACTGCTTTCTATTGTCTGGTAAGCACCAAATTTCGGAGCCCGTTCAATTGCGTCCATGACCTCAAACACATGGTAGGCAAGCGCTCCACTTGCGCGGGGTTGGCGCCCTTCTTGTGCCGCAAGGGCCAGGTCCAAAAGACCGAGGCCACGGCTGTCTTCGTTAAACCCGTGTTTGTTTTCGACCACCTGCCAGTCTTCGCGACCGGCTGGGCGAGGCTGATGAGACCAGCGCGAGGTCTCCCGCGTTTTCAGCCAGACATCGCCCTGAAAGATATTGGCCCCATGAACCGGGTCAGGGTCAGGGATGCTGATGGTCCCATCTTCACCATAGATCTCGAACCGAGGCGTTTCGCTGTCCCAGACATCAAAACTCATTGTCATTGTCCCGATGGCGCCGGAGGAAAACTGCAGCAGGCTTAGGGAATGCGTGTTGACCTCGACATCCATCCATTCGCCGTTGCGCGGGCCGTTTTCGATCATCCTTTTGTCGAACGTGCGCCGTGCCATTCCGGCGACACGGTCAATTGGTCCAAGACAGCAGATCATCGCGGTCAGATAATATGGCCCAAGGTCCAGCAAAGGCCCACCTCCGGCCATGTAGTAGAAATCCGGGTTGGGATGATGGCGTTCCGTCCCGTGCGTTCCGACATGGGCAAAAACCCCAGTTGGTTTCCCGATAGCACCTTCATCGATCAAGCGCCGAACAGTCTGCCAGCGACCGCCTAGAAACGTGTCGGGCGCGCAACCGACCATTAGCCCCTTTTCAGTGGCCGTATGCAGGATCGCTTTTCCATCCGATCGGTTCATGACCAATGGCTTTTCCGAATAGACGTGCTTGCCCGCCTCCAAAGCGCGCAGGCTGATGTCGGCATGAGCTGCCGGAATAGTCAGGTTCAGAACACAGTCAATTGTCGGATCGTCGAACACCTCATCCGGTGAGCAGGCCTTGACGATGCCATATTGATCCGCCTTGGCGCGGCTTTCTGATGGATCGAGGCTCGCGCAGGCCGCGACCTCGACGTTTGAGAATTTGGATAGTGTTTTTAGATAGATATCACTGATACGACCACAGCCGATAAGGCCGACCCGGAAGGTTTTCGATGTCTCACGTATCATCATTCCTGTCTTCGTAAAGAGGTAAGTAATTCGGGGGCATGGGTCCTTTGTTCCGACCGCCCTGGTTCATCTGCTCCCAAGCGTGGGCAAGTATTCCGACCGAGCGGGACAGGCAGAACAGGCCCCGCGACAGGGGCGCGGGAAAGCCAAGTTCGCAGAAGATCACGGCTGTCGCGCCATCGATATTCATGGCGATGGGTCGACCGCCACGTTGACGGCCGAGTTCGGCCTGAACCTCTTCTCCGATATCGGCAAACCGGCCAGAAACTGTGCCTTCTGTCGCCGCATCACGAACAAGTTGCATCAATCGTGGTGCGCGTGGGTCGACGGGCTTGTGAAAACGGTGGCCAAAGCCCGAGACGATCTTGCCGTACGTCTCGCGCCAGCTGTCCAAGCCGTCCCGAACAGCGTCATTCAGCGAAGCTCCCGCATCCATGCGAACCGCGATATCATAGTACAGCTCGGCGCATTGTTCGCCTGCTCCGCCATGCACATCGCCCAGCATGTTCACCGCAGTCGCCATCGCATTATTTAGACCTACCCCACAAGTGGCCGCCATACGCGCAGCCGCGATTGAGGGGGCCTGTGGACCGTGATCCACGCCTGCGACCAGGGCAGCCTCGAACAGGCGTGCCTGCGCATCGCTGGGCAGATCGCCCCGCACCATCAGCCAGATCATCTGAGGGAAGGAAACGTTCCCGATCAGGTCCTCGATGGGATGGCCACGAAACGCGATCTGGCCGGGCTTCATGTCGATGATGGAGGTGCGCCACCATTGGCGCACAGCTTTTTCATCGCTCGTCATTATGTTTGCACCTCTTTCATCGTCTGGGTTTTGCTTTGCGCGGCAAGGCGAATGGGCGCGTTGCGCGCGCCATAACCAGCATAGCCCATACGGCGTTCAACGATTTCGAAGAAGAAGCCGTTAAATATCGGGCGGCTATATATCTGAAAATACTCGGCACCCGCTGCCCGGTCGTAGAGAATGTTGCCCTCGCGCAGTTGGGCGATCAGATCATCATCCAATCCGAAGGTCGCTTGCAGATCGGCGTAGTAGTTCTCTGGGATCGTCAAGCTGGGAAAGCCGGATTTACGCAGCTGATCCGACGTTTCAAAAATATCGTCCGACTGGAAGGCGATGTGCTGAACACCGGCCCCAAACCCATCTTCAAGGAATGACGCTGCCAGAGTTCTGCGCCCAACGGCCCCGTTCAGGTTCAGGCGCACTTCGCCTTCGGGACTTTCGATAGCCTGGCTTTGCACGACACCGGACGGGTCGGCGACGTTCACGATAGGAGACTTTGCCATCTCAAAAGTTGAAATGTAGTAAAGCAGCCAGCTTTGCATCTCATCATGGCGCATTGTCTGTGCCAGATGGTCGATACGGCGCAGACCAGCAGGCTGGGTCGCCTTGGTTTTCGCAACCGGCTCAAACTCGATGTCCCATACCCGATGCAGATCGGATTTCTCGTCGATGAAATGAACGACATTGCCACCGACACCTCGGATGGCTGGGATATCCAACTCTCCGGTTCCCACCGGCTGAGAGAAATCAGGAGCGCCCAGCGCGGTCGCGCGCTGAACCGTCTGATCCGCGTCTTTGACGCGCAATCCCATGTCACAAACCGAGGGACCATGGCCCAGGAACGCCGAATGGGCAAAACCTTCCTTTTCGGTATTCACAACGATGTTTATCGCGCCCTGCCGCCACAGCTCGACGGACTTGGTGACGTGTTTTCGCTCCATTCGAAAACACATTGCTGACAGCATGTCTGCCAGCTGCGCGCCGCTTGTTTCATCCGCTGTAAATTCGACGAACTCAAAGCCTGACGCATAGACGCGTTCCGGTAGATCCGGGATGCCGAAATCGGTTCCCGGCTCGGTCCGGGATACCTCATCCAGGAGGTTCACCAGCGATCTGTAACAGTCACGCGCCAACGTTTGACCACCGGGTTGGGGCGCTGCCTCGTTGACACGCGCAATGGACCAAGACCCCTTGTACCCTGCACGCGCCAACACCCGAACGAAACCCGCTAGGTTCAGCGACCCAAGCCCCGGCAAGAGCCCGAAATGCCGCTTAAGCCTGCGGATATCCATCTCAAGCCGGGGTGCATCCGACAGTTGCACATGGAACAGGCGCTCTCCGGGAATGTCCCGAAGGCGGGCAGGCTTGGACCCGTCGGCCAGCGAGAAGAAGGAGTTCAAGGCCAACCCCAAATGTGGACTGTCAATCGCCTCGACAATGCGCAGCGCCTGCGTGTCCGAGTGGAAGAGGTCGGACCAGGGCAAGCCCATATAGGCCAGACGTGCCCCCATCGCCTTTGCAATCTCGGTCGCTTCCCCGAGGTCCGTGATCACCTGATCTTCGGTGGCGTCGGCGTCCATCTCAAAAGCTGAACCAATGAGCAGTAGTTCTGTGCCCAACTCACCCATCAGATCGAGTTTGCGTTTCAACCGATCAAAAGCGCGCTGTCGACCGACGCCAGATTGACCTTCAAGGTTATGGAACGGCTGCAGCAGGCAGATTTTCAACCCGAGGTCTGAGGCAATATCCCGGATTTGCGATGGTGACCCGTCAAAGGCAGTCAAATCCGGTTCATGCAGTTCAATCCCATCGAATCCAGCCCCGGCGATGGCATGCAGTTTCTCTGCCAAATCGCCGGGAATGGATGTTGTCGAAACCGACAGGCACATTACCCCTGGTACCCAAACATACGTGGCAGCCACAGAACCAGATCGGGCATCAGCATCATGATTATCAAGGCGAAGATGAGCACCGCCAGGAAGGCCCAGATTTCCGAGATGATCTCACGCAGCGGAATGTCCGTCACGGCGTTGATCACAAAGAGTAGAATTCCGTAGGGCGGTGTGATCAGGCCAATCATCGAGTTTACGACGACCAGTACTCCGAAATGCACCAGATCAATCCCAAGCGCTTCGCAGGTTGGAATGAACAGGGGCACGATCACAAGAATGATCGTCGTCGCATCCAAGACGCAACCCAGCGCGAGGATCAGCAGGTTTACGAGGATCAGGAACACAATTGGGCTAACATCCGAACCCTCCAGCAAGGCCGAGATCGACTGTGGAATCTGCTCTTGAATGACGATGAAGTTCAGAATGAACGCGCCACCGATGACTACCCCAACGGCTGCCGACGAACGGGCACTGTCAACGAAGACCTGATAGAGACCACGGAACGACAGGGCGCGATAGAAGAACGCTGCCAGTAGCAGGGCGTAGAATGCAGCAACGGCGGCGGCCTCAGTCGGTGTGGTGACACCCCCGTAGATACCGTAGAGCAGGATCGCGGGCATCAACAGCGCCGGAAATGCGTTCGCGGTTTTTGCAGGCAATTCGCGCAGTGGGATCGGTTCTTCCAAAGCAAAGTTCCGCTTACCGGCCAGATAGTAGTTCATCGCCATGAGGACGACGCCCATGATCAGGCCCGGCAAAATACCGGCCAAGAACAGCGACCCGATTGAGGCCTTGGAAACGAGCGCATACAAGACCATCGGGATCGAGGGCGGAATGATCGGACCGATGGTGGCCGACGCCGCCGTGATCGCTGCTGCGTAGCCTCGGCTGTAACGGCCATCCTTGGTCATCATCTCAATGATGATCTTGCCGATCCCCGCGGCATCCGCGACTGCCGAGCCGGACATACCCGAAAAGATCAGGGACGCTACCACGTTTACGTGCCCGAGGCCGCCCTTGAAACGCCCGACCGCCGCGACGCAGAAGTTCAGCAGACGGTCCGTGATAGACCCCGCGTTCATGATGTTCGCGGCGACGATGAACAACGGCACGGCAAGCAGGATCGTGCTTTTGTAGAAGCCCTGTAGGATTTTTTCACCCGCCAGCGCGACGTCAAGACCAGCGACACCCAGATACATCAGTGACGCCAAAAGGATGGAATAGCCGATAGGGGTCCCGATGCCTGCCAGAACAAAAAGGGTTAGCAGGCAGGAAAGAAGTTCAAAACTCATTTGCTTGCGTCCTCGTCGTCTTCCACGTCAACGCGAGGGTGATCGTCGACCACGTTGTATCCCACAACCATTTCAAGTTCGGTTTTTGGTGGGCCGTTGCGCATGATGTCAAAGAACAGCCAAGCATACCGCGCAGCAACGACCAGCATGAACACGGCATAGATCGAAAACACGGTGCGCAGCGGTATCTTCTCACCCGAGAAGGGATTGCGAACGGTCGCGGTCTTGCGGATTTTCATCCAGTCGATGTAGTCCCAAGTTGGCAGAAAGCTGTAGAGCATCCCGACCACGATTGCCGCGGCTGCCAACATCGCAAAGACCTGACGGACGCGTCGGGGCACAGACAGATAGATAATGTCGAATTTTACGTGATCCCGCTCGCGCACGATGAAAGCGCAGCTGAAAAAGATTACCCAAACCCAGAGGATGCCGATCAGTTCCAGCGTCCATCCTGCAGGGGTAAAGAAGTACCGCAGCAGGATTTGCAGCAGAAATATCAGGAAGATTGCCGCCAGCATCCCGCCGGCAATCGCTTCGGTCAGTCGGGAGAACCCCTTTATGAAGTCTTTCATTGCGGTTCTCCCTCCCTTGCAATGCAGGCTTAGTTGCCCAGAGCGTTGATCTTATCCAAAACGCCTTCGGGCCACGAACCGGCGAATTCGCTGTCCAGATACATGGATTGTACCTGATCGCGGAACGCTGCGAGATCGGGTTCGTAGATCTCCATGCCCTGCTCTTTCAGGAAGCTTACAAGATCCTCTTCTTTCTGAAGCTGCTTTTGGCGACCCGATTCAGCAGCTGCATCTGCAGCTTCTTGAACCTTAGCTTGCTGTTCAGGGGTCAGGCTGTCCCAAACCTCTTTGCCGATGGCAATATAGTTCAGGTCCACCAGATGTGACGTCAGAACGATCTGGTTGGTCACTTCGTAGAACTTTGCGTCCACAACGGTCGGCAGCGGGTTGTCCTGACCGTCAACAGCTCCGGTCGACAACGCAGTGTAGACCTCCGAGAACGCCATTGGTGTCGGAGCCGCACCCAGAGCCTTACCCAGGAACTGCCATGCATCAGTGCCGGGCATCCGCAGGTTCACACCTTCCAAGTCGGCCGGTGTCGAAACCGTCAATTCATCTTTGGGCTGGCGCAGGTTTACCTGGCGACGACCCAGATACATCACCGACAGCAATTTGACGCCCAGCTCTTCTTCGGCCTTCTGCTTGAAGGCATCCATCAAGGGATCGTTGAAGACAGCAACCTGATGCGCGGCGTCCTGATGGACATAGCCTGCGGTGAAAATTGAAAACTCGGGGAAGAACTGTGCCAGTTCCTGCGCCGACGTGATCGACATTTCCAGGTTACCGCGGCTGATCGCGTCCAACTCGGTACCTTGTGCGAAGATGGTGCCGTTATAGCTGGGCTCATAACTCGCGAAATCGGCGACCATCGGTGCGAAAACTTCGGCCATGGCGACCGAACGCTGATCGGTTTCCGACCCCGAGGTCGCGAGGCGAAGTTGCACTTTATCCTGCGCCAGCGCACCGCTTGTTGCGCTGAACAGAACACCGGTGGCGACCAGGGCTGACACAGCAGCCCGGCGTGTAAGTTTGAAAGTCACTTTTTTCCTCCCTGAGACATCATTGATGCTTCTTTTTTGACGATTCCAAGTTTTGACCTATTTTGGACATTTTGCAAGATTTTTTACAAAATATTTGATATTTTATACAACCGATACATTTGCGATCGGCGCTTGCTGAAACCTTTCTATCCTGATCGTTTCGCCTGATCTGCAAGAATTCTGAATGGCCTCAATGACTTGAAGCGTTCTAAAACCTTCCCATCCCGATACGATCGGCTCGGCTTCGTGCCGGGCCACCTCAACAAAATGCCTGAGTTGATTGACCAAAGGGTCAGAGGCGCCCTTCTTGAGCGCTGTGGACGAAATGGGGGTCCACCAATCTCTTTGCTCACCCCGATAGCTCCAGAGCCGGAGGTCAGGGACGGATAGCGACCCATGAGAGCCACCGATCATGTAGCTGCTTTCAGTGGTTGATGGATAGATTGGATATTCCTGAGACGTCATCTCCCAACTCCATGGCGCGACGATGCTGTCAGACACGCTTATGGTGCCAATGGCTCCGCCTTCGAACGTCAGCAACGCGCCAGCAACATCCTCGTTGTCGTAGCCGCGCTGCGATGCAGCCGATTGCGCCTGAACGGTTACGACCTCTCCGGCCAGATGCCGCAGAAGATCGACGTCATGGACAAGATTAACCGAGATGGGTCCCGCGCCAGGTTTCTTTCGCCAGGGCGCAGTGTCAAAATACTCGTCGGGCTTATAGAACCAACAATTCGCATGGATTGCACGAACATCACCGATCTGCCCATCCGAGATCGCCTCCTTGGCCGATTTGATCAGTGGATTGTACCGGCGATGGTGTCCAACCATAAGCGGTACGTCTGCCTTCTCCGCCTCTTGAACAAGCTCTAGTGCCGCAGCAGCTTCTACGGCAATCGGCTTTTCCACGAGTATGGGGCAACCGTGCCGTATGCACGTGAGGCCCTGCTCGACATGAAGTGTCGTTGGGGTCGCCAGCACAGCGCCGTCCGGGGTCTGATTGGCGAACATTTCTTCAAGAGTCTCGTAACACGCGACCCCATGTTCATCAGCATACGCGCGGCCTTCGTCGCTGGGATCGACAAACGCAACAAGATCGACATGACGCAACGCACGTATTGCATCTGCGTGGCGACGCCCAACAAGGCCAATGCCGACGATGGCAATGCGAAAGTTCTGAGGCACTTTGGTTCCTTTCGGAGGATCCCAAAAGCTCTGGATCCTAAGTTTGCGACTAGGCTGCAACGCCCAATTTGAACACGACCGTATTGGGGTTTTTCCGATTCCGCAATAATGTATGATATTTTTATTTTTACCATACAACAGTTTGGATTGCTGATGACCTTCAATAATGATAGATGAACGAGGAAACCAAGAATATCGGGTGAAATGCATGGCGAAGCAGCCGTCTACGATAGGTGCAAGCACGTATCAGCGCATCAAACGGGATATCATTTTCGGAGAGTTGCAGCCCGGCTCGAAACTTAAGCTGGACGCTTTGAAAGAGCGGTACTCAGCAAGCCTTTCGACGCTTCGTGAAACGCTGAACAGGCTTGCCAGCGACGGGTTTGTCGAAGCTCCCGAGCAACGGGGTTTCCTGGTTACGCCAGTTTCCCGTGAAGACCTGACCGAGATCGCAGAGCTGCGCGCCCTGTTGGAATGCCACGCATTGGAATTGTCGATTGCAAACGGCGACACGGATTGGGAAGGCAACCTTGTCGCCGCGCACCATAAGCTGCACCTGATGGAACAGCAGCTGCTAAAGGGAGATGACTCTGAGAAAGAAACCTGGAAACGGTATGATTGGGAGTTTCACCAAGCCATGATCGCGGCGTGCAACTCCAGGAACCTTCTGACGCTGCACTCGATCATCTACGATAAATACCTGCGCTATCAAATGCTTGTACTAACCTATCGCGGCGAAGAAGCCGTCGAGGAGCATAAAGGCATGTTCAATGCCGCCTTGGCCAGAGACGCAGATACCGCCAAGAAGCTGCTAGTGGATCATATCCGGAACGGCCTCGCACACACGTTAGAGGCCATGTAGCCTGCCATAACTAATTGAATTGCTGTAGATCCACCCGCGAACGACTACGGACGCGTCTAAGAAGCAATGTAGGTGCGTGCTTAACGTTGCATTCATATCATTGATTTTATTCAGAAAATTTGGGTGTCTTCGCCCATAATTTGCACAGCACTTGCGTATAAGTCTGCACGGTTCACTATACGCGCTCAATTGTCGATTGTCGTAACGTGGCTCGATCAACTTGGACACACCAAACTCAATCTAAAGTGCATTCTTCTTGGAAGTATTCAATCCAAAACTGAACAACACAACTCAATTGCGAGGTTATGGTAGATCCCTTTCAATGTAGCGCGGCTCGGTCGGCCTTCTCGCAGGCAGCCAACTAGTACTTTGGCGACATACAAGTTTTGCAGCAACTCTGCAAAACGCGCAAATACATGGCTCCGTAGTGCGAGCCCACTCTACTTGGAGGAGCTTGTTTACGGTTAATTTGAAACTGTATCTAGCTCCTGTGGAAAGGGCTTCAGCCGCAGTACTTTCGTACCTCAGTATCCCTAAGCCCGGTGGCCACAAGCATGCATCTGTTTCGCGCCTCATAATAGTACCCACGTGCATACCACATGACCGCTTCGGGCTCGTTTCCATCTGAAACCATCCAAGCTCCACGCAAGTATTTCACGGCGTATGTCAGGTTGGTCTGAGCGTCCAAGAGGTCGGAAGGCTGTCCGCGAAATCCCATCTGGCGCGCTGTCGCAGGCAGAATCTGCATCAGGCCGTAGTATGGGCCATTTCGAGCATTGGGACGATAATCGCTTTCTCGTTGGATCACACGGTGTACTAGGCTCCTCGGCACACCGTTTGCGTCCGCAGTTTCGTCGATCATCAGACGCAGCTCAGGGGTCTCACCGGGATAAAGTCGGGTAATTGGCTCTGCGGGTTCCTTGCCGCAAGCGGTAATAAATAGCGCGGCAAGAATGACTGTGTATCGCATCAAAATTCTCATCTCATTAACTACAAGATTCATCAGCGCTCAATTACGATTGATATTCAATATCCCAAGGTATTGTTGGGCGGGATTTGGCCAGATTTGATTTGGCACCTAATACCGACGGTGCACTCTCTTTTCAGTAACGACATGCCTCTTTTTTTGACGCTCACGCAAAAAGACAAACAATCCTGACCCCAAGATCAGTGCGATACCGATGGCGACAGGCAGGTTTGGGAGCTCGCCCCAGATGATCCATCCCCAGAAAATGGCCATGGGAAGACCTACATATTCAAATGGTGCCACTGTAGCCGCGTCTGCCATGCGGTAAGCTTGGCCAAGGCAATACCCGATGATTGCAGAATTGAATCCTAAGCCGATAAGCAACCAGCGATCAGACCCTTCGGGCCAAACCCAAGCCCGCAGCAAAAAGATCAGGCTTTCGTTTTCGAACTCGTTCGCAAAACGACCATCCCCTGCCACTGACCAGAACAACAAGCTGACAACGATAAAGCACGCCTGAATGTAAACAGCCATTGCTGAGGCCTTGGACTTTGCGCCAAGGAAACGGGTTAGCACGTTGTTGAGGGCATAAGTGAAAGCAGCAAGAACCGGCAGGGCATACATCAACAGACCAACTTCACGCTCTCCACCGGCCTCCCATGGGCGAGTCATGATCACTACGCCCAAAAATCCGACAAGCACGGCGCCAATCCGCATCGGCCCAACTTTTTCGCCAAGCAATGGTATACTCAGCAATGTGATCATCAAGGGGGCTACGAAGAAAACAGCGGTGGCTTCTGCCAGCGGCATTACCGCCAGAGCCGTAAAGAATGTCAGATTGGCAATGACAATCAGCAGCCCCCGCAAAAGGTGAAGTCCCGGCTGATCGGTTTTCAGGATGCGCCAACCGCCCTCCATCTGGACAAGGGCAAAGCTGAACCCGATCCCGATCAACGATCTAGTAAACACCATTTGGTGCAAGGGGTAACCGCCAGACAGGAATTTGATCAGCATATCATTGATAGAAATCGCCAATATTCCGATCAGTACGAACGCAATACCAGCTGTCGGGTTATGTAGTTTTTGTTCCGCTGTCATGAAGTGCCCTTTCTTTGGGCCACTACCATGGGTCACACAGTAGGTCACGTCGCTTTGCGACACAGCGGTTCGCTCAAATATCCGCGACGCGCTTCCGGAGCCGCTTCCATTCTCGCTCTCGAAGCCTCTGTGCCGACGGCCGTGGTCGGCAACCTCCCTCTCCCCACTATCGTCGCGTCGCTTGGAGACAAGATCATCACCGATAATGAGGTAAGTTTATAAGTGCAGCAATGGAGCCCCCGAATGCCGACAAGAAAACGACCGAATGTGATACTGATCCTGGCTGATGATCTGGGTTTTGCAGATTTGGGTGCCACCGGATCGGAAATTCGCACCCCAAATATCGATGGCCTTGCAAGTGATGGTGTGCTGCTTACAGCAATGTATAACTGCGCCCGCTGTTGTCCTACGCGGGCATCTCTTTTGACCGGGTTGTATCCACACAGCGCCGGCGTGGGTCACATGGGGGCCGACCTGGGCACGCCCGCATACCAGGGGTTTTTACGTAATGACAGCGCCACCATAGCGGAACACCTACGTGCAGGTGGCTATCGGACATTGATGTCCGGCAAATGGCATGTCGCCGGAGATTTCATGGCGCGCGAAGTCGACAGCTGGCGGGTCGGAGATGTTGAGCATCCGACGCCGAGACAGCGCGGGTTTGATCGCTTCTACGGGATCGTCGATGGCGTCACCCACTTCTTCTCGCCCCACTACATGCTCGAAGATGACAGCCGTGTCATGACATTCCCGGATGACTTCTATTTCACAGATGCAATCACGGACAAAGCAATTGAAATGATCGAAGAAACACCCGACGGCCAGCCTTTTTTTCTTTATCTCGCACATACTGCGCCGCATTGGCCCCTGCATGCCCATCCCGAGGACATCGCTCGCTATGACGGGGTGTATTCAGGCGGCTGGGACACAATCCGTACCGCACGGCACGAAACCATGAACAGCATGAACCTGTTTCAGAGGAACTGGGAAATTTCTCCGCGTGATGTTGCCGTCCACCCCTGGGAGGCCGAACAGAATACCGATTGGGAGGCACGAAAGATGGCCACCTATGCTGCGATGGTAGACCGGATGGATCAATCTATCGGTAGACTTATCGCTGCGTTAAAGCGTTTGGGGCAGTTTGAAGACACCTTGATTTTGTTCCTGTCCGACAATGGTGGCTGCGCTGAATTCATGGCGGAAGACGGATGGGCAAAGTTCTTCCCGGATACCACAAATGACGGCCACCCCATTGAAATGGGAAACCGCCCCGACGTGATGCCGGGCGGTGCCCAGACATACCAGAGCTACGACAAGCCATGGGCAAATGTCTCGAATGCACCATTTCGGTTGTTCAAGCACTACGTTCATGAAGGCGGGATTTCGACACCGCTCATCGCGCATTGGCCCAATGGGTTTGCCTCTAAGGAAAACGCGCACGCCGCCTGTCATGTCGTAGATGTTTTACCCACTATTTTAGAGGCAACAGGATGCCAGTACCAAATTGAGGTTGGTGGTCACGAAATTCAGCCTATGCAGGGGCAGTCATTGATGGACCTGTTCCGCGGCAAGGACTGGGCGCGAGAAGAGCCTATCTTTTTCGAACATGAAGGAAATTCGGCGGTACGGCTGGGTCAGTTCAAACTTGTCAGGCAGCATGGGCAAGATTGGGAACTCTATGACATCGAAGCGGATCGCACGGAGTTGACTGATTTGAGAGGGAGCAACGCCGACTTGGAGGCAGACCTGATTAGTCAATACAATAACTGGGCCAAACAGACAGGTGTTATGGATTGGGATCTTGTGCTTCCGAGGCTGCTGGCGGCTTGGAAAATTGAAACAGCAGAGGGATAGTTGGCTTAACGCAGGGATCATAACCGTCCATCTCTGTACTCCAAGTAAATGACTGCCCCCAGCCCAAACCGTTCATTCGTCACAAGGCCTTGCAGTTCCGGCTTCGGACTATAAGCCATCAGAGATTGATGGGAGGTGTCGTCACACTGGTTAGCGTCGCCGTTGCAAACAGGATCAGGACAACAGCCAACATCTCCATTGAAATCGACCGCCGGAGAGCAATTTCCGCGCCGCGCTTCTCAGCCCTGAGAGCCGGAACAAATCTCAGCTTGTTCAGCACCGCGAGGCCAAGAAGGGCAGAAACGATCACGACCTTGATCAAAAGCCCCAATCCATATGCCGTCCCAAAAAAGGTGGCTATGGAGCCCGAAAGCAACCACGCGAGCGCTGCGCCCGCAACAATCAGGACGGCAACTCCATAAGCAGCGACACTGCCAAAGTGGTGCAGTAGATCGGCCCCAGTGGGAGTGAGAGCTGCTTTGCGCAAGGGCAGGAGAGCACCGACCCAAAACGCGGCAGCCAGCAGATGAAGAACCAGCAAGACCGCGAGAGCCGCTCTAGGCTCTCCGAGCGAGTGCCCCACCTGGGCAAATGAAATCGCAATGGCGAGGCAACCCACCAAAGCGACCCACTGACCTACGCGGGGGAGCAGGATTGCCAATATCGCGAGTTCACCCACCCCTCGCCAAATCGCGGCGGTGCCAAGCGGACTATCCCAAACAAAACCAAGCATCATTGGGTCCGTCGCGCCCTCAAAGCCCATCCCGGATATCCGCGTTGCTCTGATGCCAAAACGTAAAGCAAGCACGGCCAAACCGATAATCGCAGCTCCGACCGCGAGGTGCCGCGCAAGGCGTAGAACAGACTCTTCAGCGCGCTTGGCAAAGAGGGCCGTGAACAGGACGCTACCCATCGCTAGTAACACCGCACCGTAGCCAAGTGCTTTCGCCAAAATGGCCAAGACGACAACACCGTCAATGGGGGCCAGTCCAGTCATTTAGCGACTGTGAAAGAGAAGCTGCCCTGCATCGGGTGACCGTCGGAAGCCATACCGCGCCAGTCGAAGCGGTAGCTTCCGGGTGCAAGCTCTTCCAACGGCACAGCCCGGAATTCTGTAGCGGGGTCCATACCCGTTTCGCGGTCAATTTCGACGTCGCCATCTGGTGAGGTCAGCGTGACCGAGATGATGCGCATCGGATCATCGAACCGCATGGTAAGCTCCGGCACGTCCGTGACAGTCGCGCCGTCAGCCGGCGTCGTTTCTTCGGACTTGGAATGCGCGGCCGCAAGTATTGGAGCCATTGCTACGACCAAGCCGATAAGAGTTTGTTTGATCATCTGAGTTTTCCTCTATTCGGAATGGGCATTCAGCTCGTCGTGGTACTCACGAAGGTCATTGGGCCAGGTTGACTTGATATAAGAAAGGACCGCTATGATTTCGTCATCGCTGAGCACACCTTCATAGACCGGCATACCGGTTGGGGGCGCATTTTCCATCAGTCCGGCCAGGCCAAATTTGGTCAAGGTGAAGAGCGTTTCATCATCGTGGTGCCACGTATGCCCTGTGGCGTCATGCGGCGGTGCTGGTAGCAAACCATCCTCGCCGCGTTTCCGCCAGTTTGGCTGTCCTTCAAGGTTCTCACCGTGGCAGGCAGCACATTGGTCCGCGTAAATATCTTGGCCAATGGCGACAACTTCCCCGTCATCAGGTGTCAAGAGACCGACCGCTTCAGAGGCTTGGGCCAGAACGAACGCTACTGTGAAACCGGCGAGCGCAAGCCCACCGGTAACCAAGAGTGTTGTACGCCCTACCATCAGGTGTCGAACGGCTGAGCTGTGCCCGCGCGGTAGTACACCGTTCCGGTCCCTGCCTGCCCCCCAAATGCAACGACGTCGTAGCGGGCGGACGGATCGTCGCCCATACCAGGAGAGCCCATTGGCATGCCAGGAACAGCTAGCCCTGTGATGTCAGGCCGATCCTTCAACACGGTTTCCAGTGCCTCGAACGGCACATGGCCTTCAAAGACATAACCATCGGCTTCAATGGTGTGACAGGATGCAAGGTTCAGCGGGATACCCCGCGCTGACTTCTGTGCCTCGGGGTCTGTCAGTTCCTCAACGGTTACGGCGTAGCCACGTGCGAGAGCCAAGTCGGCCCAGGCGTGACAACATCCGCAACCTGGTGAGCTGAGCACGTGCATTGGAGTGCCTGCACGGACGGGAAGAGCGGTCGCGATGAGAGCAGTTGCGGACAGTGTGGTGAAGTGACGACGTGTGATCATGTCTGTCGGTCCTTTGATGTGAAATTTGAACGGATTGCAGGCGGGCGCCCGTTGCCGTTCAGGCTTTCGGAGGACCGGTGGGGACGCCCATTGCGAGGCCCGAAAAATCGGAATCAGCGTGCATCACACCACCCTCTGAGATCACCGATGGAGCAATCGGCGAAATCCCCGCCGTGGCGACAAGATCACTAAAACAGGATGCTGAACCCATGCCGCTGGTGGTGTCGCAACAATCCGCAACAGCTTTCTCGGCATTAGCCAACGGATCGTCGTCCGCCATTTGAGCATGATGACCAGAATGATCCGATCCATGGATCAAGCCATGCTTCACGGACGCTGCGGATGCGCCAGAGAATGCAACAACAAGAAGTATCGACAGGATCAAGCGAAACATACCAAATATCTACTGGGGGTATGTAGTTTTGACAAGTTACGAGGATGTGTCGAAGCAAACGATCCTAGTTGCATCCATTGAAGTTGCCCCACATCTCTGGATCCGGCCCGTCTAGAGCGGTGGTACATGAATCATCTGAAATTCCGGTAAAACTGAATTTTGACTGACCTGCGCATTAGTCAGCAACGGAAAGGTCAGCAGGTGGGTGTTTAGCCCAGTGTGATGCCGGTGATGAAGGTGTACGAGCTTTCAACCAGATCGATGACGACATCCAGCTCTTCGGGTGTGGTTGGAGTATAGATCATGACAAAGCCGCTCCACCCAGGACGTTGCTTGGCCCAAGGGTGAGCTACGGCCCAGCCAGCCTCAATTGCCCTTCGAGCCATTTCTGGGTCGAGCGAGGCGTGCAAGCTGCCATCAGGATGCATGTGCGCAAACTCAAACCCACCGACGATAGAGTTCGGTTGGGACAACAACATGTCGGTATCAAGCTGAAAGCCAATCGCGCCCGGAAGCGATATGCGTGTTGGGCCAAGCGTGACCCCTGGAAATTGCGCAACACGCTCCAGCAATAGCTTGGCCAAATCGGCATCAATTTCGACACCAATCTGAGTATGCGGTACTCCACTTGTCGTTTCAGGGCGGGGTGAGGTGCGCTCCGGCAAGGAGCGCTCTTGTGCGAATGCCAACGGGCACGTCAACGCCACCGCTATCGCAGCAACCGCCAGTAGTCTAAGGAACACATTCATTTTGTTGCCAGCCCGTCAAAAGTTAAGAATGAGCGCTCAGCGCAGTATCAGCGCCCTTGCACACATTACTCAGCCTTTAATGCTTCGATATTGATCAAGAGCTCTATTTCATCGCTCACCGCTGGAGCAAATGCCCCAAGTCCGAATTCAGACCGCACGATAGTCGCCGTGGCAGCCAGCCCCAAGGTCGGCGTGCCCTCCTTTTCGCCAAAAGGGTATGGCGCTGACTTGTTAAGCGTTGTTTCCAGAACAACAGATTTGGTGACGCCATTCATGGTCAGGTCGCCAGAAATATTCGCGGTATTGTCACCGGTCACTTCAATGCTGGTTGAGGCGAAAGTGACCACGTCACCGTCGCTCGCGCTAAAAAAGTCATCGGACATGAAGTGTTGCAGACGGGCGTCCCAGCCCGTGATCATGGATTTTACAGGCATAGACACTGTGACAGACGACGCAGACGGATCATCTTCGTTGAACTCTATCTCGCCGCTAAAACCTGAGAACATTCCAAACGTTTCTGAGAAACCGATGTGGTCGTAGCTGAACAATACCTGGCTGTGTCCAGGATCCAGCTCGTAGTTGCCACTCTCGGACAATGCGGTTGTCGCGCCCATCGTTAAGAGTACCGCCAGCGGGGTTGCTGCCACTTTGAACATTGATACGCTCCTATTTTGAAAAGACGTGTTCGCGAAATCGAGTATTGAGCTTTAGCTTTTAGCTGGCCATACTTATAGAACAAAATGTTCTGCTGCACAACAAAATGTTCTATAGGAGGGGCGATTGAAAGAAGATCCTAGGCTGATCGCCACACGGCAGGCCGCGCTTGATGCGGCGCAAAGGATACTGAGGGATGAGGGCGTACTGCACGTAACTCATGGCGCAGTTTCGAAGGCAACTGGCATTTCGCGCAGCACACTTTACAGGCACTGGCCAGATGCGCGCAGTCTGCGTGATGCAGCATTCAGGCGCATCGCAACACCGCCGAATATACCGCCCAAAACCGATGGCCCGCTGCGATCTGACCTGCGCTGGTTACTCGGCGTACTGATGGGAGCCTTGAATGACACACCATGGGGCCAAATCGCGCCTCAGGTGGTCGCTGCTGCGTCCACCGACGAAGAAGCGCGGTTGGTGATCACTGAATTCATGAAAGACAGGTTCGCAAGTGTTGAAGCAGTATTTGCAGCCGCAATAAACCGCGGTGAGATCGCCGCGGATGTTCCGGTTGAACAGCTTATAGAACTAGCAGTCGCGGCACCTTATTTCCGCAAGCTCATACGTCACAAAGCACTGGACGAGGATTGGTTGGATCGACATGTTGATCTGCTTTGCAGTATCGCGAAAACCAATTCGGGACAGTGACCATCGCCTGACTTTGCAATCAAAGCGACCTGCAACAGGCGCGAGATTTCGGCAGAGCAGCAAATTAGATCAAAAGCATATCCAGTTAGTTCCCAATAGCGGTTGCTCCAAAAGGTCTCGGCAAAGATTCGCAATGATCGTTCTTCAAAGTTTGCAAAGTCCGCTTTCTGCGCATCTCAGACCTTCGCGTGAACCCCAGGTTCCTCAGGGAGGCCCTTTGCGGGATTGAGTAATGCAAAGGGCCATAAACGCGACGACTAGATTGAATTCGTTGCTAATGCAGACAAACGCGTAGCGCAAAACTATGGGCGAACTACACAAACTTATGGGGTGCGCGAAGTGTTATGCGCAATCCTACGCTAGATGTAGGTGCGCGCATAACACTGCATTTCCATCATTGATTTTGTTCAGAAAATCCGGGTGTCTTTGCGCATAATATCGCACAGCATTTGCGCGTAATTTTGCACGTTTTGCCCATAAGTTTGCACCGTTCGCTATACGCCCTCAATTGTCGATTGTCGTAGCATGGCTTGATCAACTTGAACGCACCAAAACTCAATCAAAAGTGCATTCTAATTGGCAAAACTCAACCCATACGGCGCCTAGGCAGCGGAAGTTCCGCAGTGAAGTGGACAAGAGCGGCATCGCAGACCCTGTCATTCCGATAAGCGTACAAGCGGAAAAGACAACCGAGGTGCTATTCACCGCCTACGGTATGGAAGGTATGATGAAGCTGAAGACTAACGTTGCCGACGCTGCCTAATATCAACAGGCCGTTCTGGATTTTCCGGACCTTTCGATCCAACACAGGCTTAGGAGGAGCTTAGCCGATGACACACCCCGCATTCACCTCGGACTCTGTGGCCGTGATTACCGGGGGTGCTTCCGGCATTGGCCTCGCCGCAGCAGTGAAGTTCGCTCAGATGGGCATGCGCATTGTTATTGTTGATCGAGACACCGAGAAACTGGCTACCGCGGCAAACTTGGTGTTAGCCGCTGGCGCGGCCGACATGATGACTTCTGAGACAGATGTCAGTGATCGCGCGCAGTTAGAGACGTTGGAACGGATGGTAGCAGACCGCCACGGCGGGGCAGACATCTTAATGAACAACGCTGGTGTCGGCGGCAAATCATCGACCATTGGGGACGCCACGGCTTGGGATAAGATGCTGGGCGTGAACCTTTGGGGTCCGATCCATGGCACCCAGGTCTTCGCGCCAAACATGATCGCCCGTGGCAGACCAGGCGCAATTATCAATACAGGGTCCAAACAAGGCATAACTACCCCGCCAGGTAACCCGGCTTACAATGTCTCAAAGGCGGCTCTCAAAGCCTTTACCGAGGCACTGTCCCACGAGCTCAGAACGGGTCCAGGTCATCAGATTACCGCGCATCTTCTGGTCCCTGGATTCGTCTATACCGGCATGATCTCCGCGCCCGAGAAGCCTGCCTCTGCCTGGACCGCTGAGCAGACTGTCGACTTCTTTGTTGAAAGCGTGAACCGCGGGGATTTCTACATCCTCTGCCCCGACAATGACGTTTCACGCGATACTGATGAGAAACGCATTGCTTGGAGCTTGGGAGACATCATTGAAAATCGCCCACCTCTCAGCCGATGGCATCCAGACTATAAGGAAGCGTTCGCGGATTTCATGGCGAAGCCTGGCTGATCATCGCCATAGACAATAAATCATGAAAAGTTGACGATTGAAGACTAACGGCAGCTTTACTGGTTGCCGGAACACCGGTTTGGGTGTTGCAGGCTATTTCGCGATAGGTCGTAAGAAGTAGACGTGAAGCGTTTTTGCTATCAGTTTGGTATTGAAGAGGGTTGTTCTAGCACGCAATTGCGGTCGCGACAGACCTGCTGCGCAATACAGCGAAAGGAAGCATTATGACCAAATCACTGAGAGCTTGTTTTTCTTTGTGGTTGGCTGCAATCGCTCCTGCGTATGCGCAAGAACCTCCTCGTCTTGTTTTGCAGCTGACCGTTGACGCGTTGCGGGGCGATCTGCCGACACGTTACTTTGAGAATCTTGGGGAGGGTGGCCTTAAGAATTTACTTGAAAACGGTGTACACTATGTGGACGCCCATCATTGCCATGCCAATACAGAGACTGTTGTCGGGCACGCCACATTGGCGACCGGGGCAACACCGGCAGTGCACGGGATGATCGGAAACATATGGTTCGACAGAACCTTGGACCGCGTTGTTTACAACGTTGAAGACAGCACCGCTCCGCTTCTTGGAGATGGCGCTGGCGTCAATGACGATATTGAAATTGACCCAACACAGACGGCAGCTGGCACAGATGGGCGGTCACCACGCGCTATGCTTGTTACGACGCTTTCGGACGAATTAAACGCTTCCACTGCTGGAGCGGCCAAGGTCTTTGGAGTTTCAATCAAAGACCGTGGGGCTATTACAATGGCGGGACAAAGCGGCAAAGCCTTCTGGTTCTCGAAAGCCGCAAATCGTTTCGTCACAAGCTCGTATTATTACGACAAATACCCTGATTGGGTTTCTGTCTGGAATGACGCATCGCCGAGTGCCTCCTTTGAAGGAACCTCTTGGGAATTGATGCACCCAAAGGAAGCCTATCTCTTTGGCGACCGTGACAACCAGCCATGGGAGACGGATGTCGCCGGGTTCGGCATAACCTTTCCTCATCGCTATTCTTCGATGCAAAATGGGTTTGACCCGCTAGAAAATCCCTACTTTACGACCTTTTTAACGCTTAGTCCCGCTGGCGACGATCTGACGGCGCAATTTGCCAAACGATTGATTGATGCCGAGGATATCGGGCAAGACGCGGTAACGGATTATCTGGCGATTAGCTTCTCGTCCGTGGATTACGTCAACCATGTGTTTGGCCCCTCCAGTCTTGAAGCCGAGGACACGATATACCGCCTCGATCAGACTCTCATGAATCTCTTCGCGTTTATCGACGAACGGATTGGGCTGGAAAACGTTTTGATCGTTCTATCGGCGGACCACGGCACCACCGATGCGCCGGGCTATTTGGAGAGTGTTGGCATCCAAACTGGCCTTGTTGCTCCGGACACATGGGACCCGACGGAACAGATAGCCAGGCTTAAGGAGCGGTTTGGGATCACCGGGAAATTGCTTGAGGGTTATAATCACCCCTATCTCAATATCGCCCCCGAAGTATTGGCTCGCCGTGATATTGATTTACCCACGCTGGAGTCAGCTATTGCAGAAGAGCTTCTATCCTTTCCCGATGTGGCATTCGCCGTCCCCAGTACGGCTATCGAAGCAAACCTCCTGCCCGATACCGACATCATGCGCCTGATCCGCAACAACTATCATCCGACCCGATCCGGGAACATATACGTAGTCTTCAAACCCGGCTGGTTCATCGCAGACTTCGATGGTCTGTCCGTCACATCCACCCACGGGTCACCGTGGCGCGGTGACACACATGTGCCGATTATCTTCGCTGGACCGAACTTAAAACCGCAACGGGTCGCACGCCGTGTTTGTACGACTGCTCTCGCATCCACACTGTCTGCATTATTGAGCACGGCGCGTCCCAATGGTGCGAGCGGTGAAGTGTTACAAGAAGTCTTGGATTAGACCGCTGTGAAGCGCGAGTCCTGATATTGAAGCAAGCTAGGCCAGACCGCGACGGCATCGTCCACAACGCGATCCTCATATTCGTTGCTTCTTGGCGACTACGGAAACCGCCCAACGCAGCACTCTTTAGCGTACACAAATGCGGAGCAGAACTTCACGGAACATATCGTTCCGGCTTCGGAGACTGAATACTCTCCAAATACTCAGCAATTTCGATAAGTCTGGAAGGAATTTGCGTAACCAAACCGTTGCCCGTATCGAATTCGACAGCAGGGCCGTCATTCAATTCGGTGATTATCGGCATGTCATCGCGAGGTTCTTGTACTTTCAAGTAACCGTCTAAGATCGACATGACCTCCAACATGGGCCACACACCCCCTCTGCGTTCGGAAATCCTTGTTAAATCAGCAGGCACTGTTTTCAAGTCAGCTGCGTCAGGTCCTTTCCCGGATGCATCGTTTCCGTGACATCTGGCGCAATGCTCAACAAAGAGGTCTTTACCAAGGTCCGAAAACTCCTCGGCCGCAGATATCGTTGCAACCGAAGAAATGCCCATGCTTGCAACGATCATGAAGTACCTCATAAGCCGGAGGTCCTTTGCTAAACGAGAGTTCACTACAACAAAAATGGACCGACATCTTCCCCCCGGTCAACGTCGGTCCTTTACCATATAACATTTGCTATCCTGTGGCCCAAAACCGATTGATGGGGACAGGCAGCAACGAGCTCAGAACAGCTTTACCATTTAACATTCGAAATTTAGCATGTGAAAGCGCTCAGCTCTTTGACATAAATCATATGTCGCGGCGCAGTCTGCCAGTGTTGGGTTCGACACCCCAATTCGGTCAAAGGAATTCGAGAGACTGCTTACGCGCTGCAGAACACTGCGCTTCACAGTGTTAGGTCTGCAATAGTCACCGGATCAAAAAAAGGTGTAAGTCCAGAAAACCGGCAAACGGTCAATTGCTGACCTAGCGCCAAGAACACTAATCTACTGTTGGATGCTTTCTAAGAAAAACAATAACCCTGCTAACTCGCGCGGGGTGGGCGTCAAGACACCCTCGATTTCAACCGGAACCAGGTCTTCCGCCATTTCCCCGCCAAATTCCGGCATAACCCGAGCAAGATGGCTGTTTCCCGGGTCGCCATAGATGTAGCTTAGGGCCCGTGCTTGAGGGAAAGTGCCTGCGTTCTTCGCGCTCAATGTTGTCAAATCTGTTGGCTCAACGGAAAGACCGCTGCTTGCCGGGCCACTGCCTCTACCATCCACACCATGACAAGAAGTACAGTTTTCTGAGAAAAAGGCTGCCCCATCAGCGCGAGTGGGCATGACATCGGCGTCAGGATACAAATCTGTACACGACGCTGTGGCTAGAGCGATAGATCCAGCCGATAAAATAACCCACCTTGTAGCGTGCATGCTCTACCCCGTTTTTTATTCAGCCTACGATCCAATTTAGAACATGGCAATGACAGCAACTGGGGTTAAAAATCAGGAAGGGTCAACTTTACAGACTCTTACAAGAACTTGGACATTGCCGCTCACCAAGGGGGGGTGAAAGTTATTTCTAGACCTTTTATGTCTGCGGGCATTTCACTTTTGAGAATCTAAGCAGAGTATTCAACAATCACGATTGGGAGATCCAAACATGCTGAAAGCTTCGTCCCGAATAGTTTGGCTCGAAGCGATAGGGGCGATCCTAATGATCCTACTTGGGTCCGGGCTGCACTTTGCATTTGTTTTGCTTGGAAGTTGGACGCCAATGGCGCTTGTGGCAGCTGTCAACGAGTCAATTTGGGAACACTTAAAGCTGGCTTTTTGGCCAGGATTGTTTTGGGCCTGCCTAATGCCGCTTCCACCCCGACTTACAAGAAGGGACGTATTTAGTGCTAAAGGAGTTAGCCTCGCAATTACTGCTATTTTGATTGTAATAGTATTCACAGCGTACACAGCGATATTTGAGCGCAACTTTTTGTTGATTGATATTGGAATATTTGTTGCAGCAATTTGCATCGGCCAGATCGTGTCAATTCTGATGCTTGCTTACGAAGATCAAATACCTGCACTCATTCATGTATTCGGCTTGTTTCTCCTTGGGGTTCAAGTCGTCGCCTATAGTACCCTAACATTTTTCCCTCTTAATCACTGGCTGTTCATTGAAGCACAATCTGGCACGATAGGTATTTCTGCCCGTTAGATGGACAGTCGGTCCTATTGGTGACGCATGCTTGCATCCCCATGAATTTCAAAGACGATTTTCCCAAGCTTGACGGGCCCTAAACAGGGCGTTTGAGTAGAGGCATGGACCGTTGGATTTCGGATTCGATTGCCAAGATCAATGCAGATGCTCACCGCTCTGCCGATACGCACCTTTTCAAGCTTCCCGTCCGGGGGCTGAAGGGCGTAGACATCTATCTCAAGGATGAAAGTACACATCCCACTGGCAGCCTCAAGCACAGGCTGGCACGCTCGCTTTTCCTTTATGCGCTTGTAAACGGGAAAATAAGGGAAGAGACACGTGTAATCGAAGCCTCGTCTGGCAGCACCGCCGTTTCAGAAGCTTACTTCGCCCGTATGATCGGAGTGCCTTTTACCGCGGTTCTCCCAAAATCTACCGCCAAGAGCAAAATCGACCTAATCCGGTTCCAAGGTGGGGAAATCCACTTCGTCGATGCGGCGCCGGACATGCACCAGGCCTCGGTTGAACTGGCAGCTGAAGTCGGCGGCTACTTCATGGATCAGTTCACTTACGCCGAGCGGGCGACGGATTGGAGAGGCAACAACAACATTGCAGAAAGCCTTTTTCGTCAGATGGAACGAGAGCCACATCCAATTCCATCGGTTATTGTGATGAGCGCGGGCACTGGCGGAACTTCAGCAACTTTGGGGCGGTACATTCGCTACAAGGGCTATAACAGTGAATTGGTTGTTGTGGACCCCGAAAACTCAGTGTTTTTTGATAGCTTTCGAACTGGAGACAGGACCCTGACCCGCCCCTGTTCAAGTCGTATTGAAGGTATCGGACGTCCCAAGGTAGAGAAGTCATTTTTGGCAGATGTAATCGACCGTATGATCCAAGTGCCCGATGCGGCAAGCATTGCGACAATGCTCTGGCTAGAAGATCGGATCAGGCGGCGGGCAGGCCCATCAACAGGCACAAACCTTTGGGGCGCTTTGCAAGTTGCGCAAGAGATGGAGGCTGCCGGACGATCTGGCTCCATTGTCACTATTCTGTGTGACGACGGAAACCGTTATCTCGACACCTACTACGATCCGGAATGGGTGATGGAAAACTTCGGCGAAACCGCCTCTTACGAAGCTACTTTGGCAGGATATCACTGAATTCAAACGATGAGGAAAGCATGAAAAGAGTGAAATCTTTGTTTGCAGCGCTTCTGGCATCAATGGTCGCCGCAATGTTTTGCGCCACAACAGTTTTCGCCGCCTCCCAGGAAGCACAACAGATCATCGAAAGAGCAGCCGCTGATTGCAAAGACTTCGAGAATGGAGAGTTCGATCAGGGTGACGCCGTGACCGAGATCGAGCTGCGCTCCCAGTTTGGCACGGCTAAGGCTGAACTCGTAGATGAAAGTCAGTATTCCTGCTCTTCTGCTGCTTCTATGTACTGCGGAACAGGGGGTTGCATGCTCAATCTTATCGTCGACGGTGAAACCATGTCGTGGCAGGCAACGGGTTGGCGTCTTATTGACTGGGGGCCTGATCGTATACTGCTTATTGGACGAGACGGTGGTTGGTGCGGAAGCGGAGGAGCCGAGGTTTGTTATGAGGCTTTGGTTTGGAGTAATGGGAAGATTTTGACCGTAGGATCGTCGCAAGAGTAAGCCCGCGCGGCGCTAGCGGTTGTTTACGCGCCTGGCCTAATGGGTCAGAACTTTTGGATTGAGCTTTATCTAGTCTATCGTGAACAGCTCCTGTCTTTCAGCAACACCGCGCAATCTGTATTGCCCCAGCGAAACAAGGCTTGGAATGGAGCCCACCAAGTCGCCCGCCACCTTGTCGGAAACAACAATGTTCTGATCAAGCGCGCTGCACATGCCTAAAATGCGCGAAGTTGTATTTACCGCTGGGCCGACCACCGTGAAATCCAAGCGAAACCTACCGCCAATATTGCCGTAAAGAACATTGCCTGCGTGCAACGAAAGAGTGAAGCCGGTCGTTGGTAAACCGTCCGCTTGCCGTCGTTGGTTGAGTTCCTCAAAGGTATCTCGCAACTCCGCTGCCGCGTGAATTGCGACGCGGCGAGCGTCCGGAACTTGATTGATATCGAAGATGGCAAGCATTCCATCTCCCATGAATTTCAGAACGTTACCGCCATTGCGTTCGACTACG